>JAACAK010000064.1 GCA_011774835.1 Candidatus Kutchimonas denitrificans
ATCTCCGGGTCGTCGGGATAGCGGCTGGAAAGCTCCTCGAGCAGCTCCACCGCCTCGAGCCGGAAGCTTTCCAACGCCAGGTCGCTGCGCATCAATTGCCTTTCACGCGCCGGCAGTCGATCGGTGAACCGGTTGGCGCGGCGCGAGTACTCGGCCGTCACCTCCGAGTACGGATCGACCCAGCCGTACGCCCTCGAGATCCGGTAGAGGGCGAGGGCGAAGGTCGAGTCCTCTTCCACTGCGGCCTGGTAGTGCGGGATCGACTCGCGGAAGCGCGAGCGACGGTACAGCTGCTCGCCCTCGAGGTAGGCGACCAGCGCCGGGAGCGACGAGGTGGTGATCCGGCTCAGGTCGAGCTGCGGGATCCCCTCGGCCTCGCCGGCCAGACCGCCGCGCAAAAGCTCCATGCACAGCTCGTCGACCAGCGACATGACGCGGTCGGGCGTCCCCTCCACCTGCGCCCGCTGGGTGGCGCCGGTTCGCAGGTCGTGCACCTCGGCGGTGAGCCGCACCGCGTTCGCCGAGCCGACCATGTTGCCCAGCAAGGCGTAGCTGGCGCCGATCCCGCGGGCCACGGCCAGCGCCTGGTCGGCCGCGCCCGCGTCGGCAGCTTCGCCCGCCGCCGCGCGCCAGCGGCTGACCACGACGCTGGGGTCGATGGCCCGCAGCCCGGCGACGCCGTCCAGATTGCTGTAGAAGAGGTCGACCATCCCTTCGCGCCACAGCTCGGCGTCGGCGCCGACGACGCGGAACGGCAAGACGGCGATGGCGGGCCCGGCGTCGGCCTCGCTCACCAGCGGCGGCGGCGTTCGCTGGGTGACCAGCACATAGAGACCGGCGAAGCCGAAGAGGAGCGAGAATACGACGGCGCCGCCCAGCGCCCAGCGGCCCCAGGTCAGCGTCGGCACCCGACCGCGGGAGACCGATTCCTTCAGATCGACCAGGTCGACCTCCCACGGGGTCGGTCCCGCGACGTCCCGCTTCTGGGCCGCCGGCTGCGACTGAACGACCGCGGTGGTCACCATGGAGACCAGGCCGGCGCCCAGCAGGACCAGGACGACGGTCAGGAACCAGCCGGGGAGCCCGAACTTGTCGACGAAGAAATCGGTGGCTTCGAGGATGGCCCAGGCGGCGCCGGCGTAGACGACCAGCGCGCGGAGGACGTGCGAGTCACGCATCCGAGACCAGATGGAGGGGCCCATATGGCGGGGAAGATGGCGAGGTCTGAGAGAGGGAGCAAGCGGAGGGGGGTGGAAGGGAATCTTCGATCTCCGATGTCTAATTTTCAACGTGACTTCTCAATGTTCACATTCAATTTTCAACTTGCCAATCGATTGTAAAGTGATAATTGAGTGTAAACATTGAAAATCCGCGTTGAAAATTAGACATCGAACATCAAACATTCACCACTTTTTCAGTACCCCACCCGTATCCGGCGGCGGCCTGAGAAGCCTTTCAAGCAGGCCGCGCCCTTGTCCCTGCATCCGCCGGGCCAGCTCCTGCTGCAGCGCCTCGGTGTCGAGCCGCAGCTGTGGGTCCGACATGTCCCCGCCGACCCCGATCGACAGGTCGATGGCCTCGTCGCTGCCGGCCAGCTGGTTCAGCACCTCGCCCAGGCCGGCGCCCTGCGCCAGGCCCGCCTCGCGCAGCGTCGCCATGGGCAGCTTCAACTGGACCTGCAGGTCGAGGGCTCCGCCCAGGCCGGCGACGCCGCCGATGCTGGCGCTCACGTCGCCGCCGGCCAGCTGCCACGTGTCTAGGACGAAGTTACCGCCGCGGATCTCAAACGCGCCGCCGAAGTTCTGAAAGTCAAGTCGGTTCGGGTCCATGTTGAAACGGTTCACCAGCGCCCGGGTGATCGGGAACTCCTGGTTGAACGCGCCTTCCAGGAAGCGCGCGTTCCCGGTCGCCGCCAGCGCCTGCGGGGCCGGCAGCATCGTTTCGTCGATGGCGCCGCTGCCCTTCAACGCGAAGTCGAGCTGACCGCTGATCGGCGCGCCCAGCCGGGTCCAGCGCTGCACGACACCGCCGGCGTTCGCGTCCTGCAGGTTCAGGTCGTACTCGAGCGGGAACGGCGGCAGGCCACCACTCGCATCGAGTGAGGCGCTCCCGGTGATCCGGCCGCCGTACGCCCGGCCTTCCAGGTTGAGCAGCTCGATCACACCGTCACGGGCCCGCACGTTGAACGACAGATTGTTGATCCGGGTGGGCGGGTTGATCAGCTGGGCGATCCGCACCCGGCCCCGGGCGTTCACCGGCGGAAGCGGTGGCAGCGGATACTTCTCCCGGGCGAGCTCGCCGGGCTCGCGGCCGTCCACCCGTTTTCCGGCCAGTCGCGCCGCGACCAGGCCACCGTACCCGACCTCCTCGGTCTCGGGCAACAGCTCGCCCAGGTTGAGCTTTTCCGACGTGATGCCGAACTCGACCTCGGGTCGCGCGGCCGACTCGTCCTCGCTCAGGGCGTAGGCCAGCAGGCCCGGCGCGCTGAGCGAGATCGTCAGGTCACTACCGCCCATGCGCACGGGGATTCCCTCGGCGGACAGCCCGTCGCCGGTGAGTCGCAACGTCGCCTCCGACACGACGGCGGGCACGGTCAGGGCCTCGCTCTGGTAGCTGACCCGATCGAGCGCGATCGGGCCGGTGAGGCGCAGCCGGGCGATGTCTCTGATCGGGCCGGCGAACTCGATGTCGTACGCGGCGGTGCCGTTGACGGGGACCGGGGCGTCGCGCAGCGCCGCGGCGCGCGCCAGGTCGAGGGCGCCGCTCACCTTCCCCCGGGCGACCATCGTCTCGAAATCGCTGACCGCGAGCTGCAGGCTGAAGGGCCGGCCCCACAGCTGCGCATCGAACTCGGGGATCGCCAGCGTCGTTCGGGTGAAGGTCAGCCGGCCGGCGCCGCCGCTGAGCAACTGACCGTGCTCGGCGTGAGTCGCCTCGACGTCGTCGACCGTCAGCGTCCCCTCGATCCGCGGCCCGTCCTCCGCCGCGGCCGCGCCCGACGCGGTCACCGCCAGCTTCGCGGTGCCCGCCGCCTCGACGGCGCCGAGCCGGGCGGCGAGGGCGGGCGGCAGGCTGGCGAGCAGGCGGCCGATGTCGACGTCGCTCGATTCGATGGCGAAATCGATCGTGCGGTCGCCGCTCAGCTGCCGGACGCTGCCCGCCCCCGAAAGCGGGAACTCGCCGACATCGAGCAGCAGGCTGTGGACGATCAGGCTGTCGCCCCCGCCCCCCAGGTCGGCGAAGACGTCGTACTCGATCCTCAGATCGGGCAGCGCCACGCTGTCCTCGCCTAAGGCGGGTGCGAGGGCGGTGATCGAGCGCACGTCGATCGTGCCGCGGCCTTCCATCGTACCCGGCCCCGTGGCGGACCGCTCGACGGCCGCCTGCGCCTCGAGGGCCATGCGGGCATGCCGCGCGTCCCGGGCGTTCGAGTAGAGCACGGTGCCGTCGATGAGTCGCAGGTCGGAGACGAAGAACGCGCCCGCCGCCGCGGCCGCCGGATCGTCGGTCGCCTGTCCTTCCCCACCGGCCGGCGGGGCATCGCTCGTATCGGCCGGGCCCAGCCCCTCGAAGTTGCTGGTCCCGTCGGCCCGCACCTGGTAGCGGATCAGCGGCCGGACGATCCGGACCTCGCCCAGCTCCAGCTCGCGGCGCAGGATCAGCGGCCAGATCCGCAAGTCGAGCTCCAGCGCTTCCAGCTCGAAGGTCGGCTCCGGGCCGAAGCCGGGCGCGTTGGCGACGGCGAGCTCGTCGAGCCGAACGGCGATGCGCGGGAAGACCTTGAGCCGTACCGAGGCCAGCTCGACCTCGCGACCGACCTCTTCCTCGATGCGGGGGACGACGAGCGCCCGCAGCTTCTCGGGCGGGAACGCGAGCTTGAGAGCGACGGCACCCCCGACGATGAGAAAAGTTACAGCGCCCGCGGTGACGATCAGCCAGTGCGGCACAGGCAGCTTGCGGCCGCCTTCGGTCGGTCCGTTCGATTCGGTGTTCATGTCTATCTAAGAATATGGTGGCATACCCGGTGGACAGCGCAATCCCGTTCAGCGACGATGGGCGACTTGCGCCGCGTGGCTCAGGGCAGGCCCTGCACACGAACCTTGAGGGCCAGAGACGAACCACGGGTCTTCGGGCGAGGCGCGGTTGTGAACCCACCGGGTGCAGGAACGGCACAGTCAGGAGATTGGCGACTCGCGGAACACACCCCAGACCACATCGACTAGGGTTCAAGCGACAGGCGCATCGCCATTAACTCGAAGAACGAGTCTATTCGAAGTGACAGTAGCGGCCCCAGAGCACGGCCCGTGATAGCCTTTGCTCGCTTGCCGAGGTAGTCACCGCTGCCAAAGCCGAACCTCGTCGCAAGCTCATCACGTGTCGGCCTCTTAGGTTGATGGGCCGCGAAATCCACCACCCGAGCGAGTCTCAACCACTGAAAGACTCGTGCAGGGTTGCGGACGTGGCACGCCGCAAACAACTCCTCCAGCGGGCGCCGACTTCTCAGACCCATTTCCCTCGCCCAACGATCTACCGTCTGCGCTTCCGGCGCGATAACTACCGCCAGCGACAGAGCTTCTACCACAGCTGGGTGTGAACACCCGAGCGCTCGCGCCGCTAACGGAACGAGCCAACACCGCTCCTCAAGGAGACGTCGGGCCTGCGACTGGAATTCCGCGAAGTCGGGAGCATCGCTAGCCGTATACACGAAGTTCCGATAACCGACTGCCTGTAGTCGACTCTGGCACTCCGACGCCCCTTTCATCGCCCGCAGCGACACTATGCAGATGGGACACCAGACTCTTCTCGCCCAACGTTCTAGAATCAGAAGTTCACCAACCTGAGCGGGATCAACGTCTGGAGTGAGAACTGCCGGGGGGCTCTCAACCGTGGACGCCTCGGACCAGGAGAGGTGCTCAGGGATCATCCCGATTTCGGCGCAAGCTCGAGCTGTCCTCTCTGACCAGGCCAAATCATCGCTCACAATAAAAGCCTGATAACGCACCATGTTGAATAATAACCCACCAAGAGGGGGGGACAAGAAGCACTGCCGCTCGATGACTGCACCACTTGCGAATCACTCCCGAGGGGCAGCCTCCCAAAGCCCGCACATCTCGACATTGCCAAGATTCGCCTTAGCAGCGGCACAGATTCGCCGCGCCGTCTGCGAACAATGACCGTACTGCGATAATCGGTCTGCATCTAGATTGCGACTCGGAGCGCGCGTCTTCACTGCCGCGCTCGGCGAGGCATAAACAGCGCATTGCCAAGCAGTAGTCAGCTCGTCGGATCGACGTATCCAGCTGGGGGCGCAGAGAGGTCAAGTGCCTAGGGTAAGTCAAGAGTGTCGACGCGCTTTAGCCTCAGCTCAATCACGGCAGCGCGAGACTATCCTAATTGTCCCGTCGATCGTCCTTCTTGCAATTACCGCTTGCGGGGATTCTGCTGAAGTTCGCCTCTTCCAAGATGTGCGAGGTCCGGATCCACAGTTCGTATCGCCTCCTTTCGACAAGGTCTTCGCAGAGACACGAAGCTACACACTTGAAGACCAACCGGAGACATTCCTTGTTCACATTTCGAGCGGCACACTGAAGGGTGACACGTTGTTTGTCAGCGACGGACATTCTCGCGATGCGAAGAGCTACGACAGAACTGGCCGACTCGTTGCGACGTACGGAAGGCCTGGTCGCGGCCCGGGAGAGTTTGTCAGGCCACTAGGAGTTGGTGTTCGCTGCCGAGAGGTGTGGATCGCAGATAGCGGGGCGCGACTCGTCCATGTCTTTGATGTCTCGGGACGATTCCGGAAGACGATACCCGTTCAACAGTCACAATACATACTGAAGTTCATCTTTCTCGACGGAGACGAGTTCGTGGCAGTCGGCCGTGGCGCGCCCACCGCGAACTATCCAACTCTGACCAGATACACGGGAAGCGGTGAACTGGTGAACGGCTCCTTCGAGGAAGGCCGATTCTTGCGAGCCTTCCCAGGTGCAATATCCGTCTCGCAACCGTTCGCGGTGCATGTTAACGAATTTGTCTTCGTGGGCCACAGTCTCAGCAACGTCATTCAGAAATTGGATCTCGACGGCCGACTTCTCCAAGAATTTGTGATCGGCCGCACGCACCTAAGCGAACCAGAACTGGAGAATCTTGCGGGTGAGGGTGCTTACCGCTTGCGTCAGTGGGTTCGACGCCACACAGCTCCAGTTGACATTCACGTTGTCGACGAACTGTACCTTGTCGTCGTTTATCGCGATTGGTCTGTCGATGCAATGGAATGGCATTGGCTATACGATGTCTACACAGCGACTGGCGTTCCCTTGGCTGAACAGATCTTCTCCGAATTGCGCCTAATCGATGTGTCGAAGGAGAGTCTCATCTTTGTTGACGAGACGGTTGTCCCGTATCGCGTATCGGTCCGGCGTTTAGCGCCCTCAATGTTCGAGTGATGCCAAACAAAGAGAGACCGCTGGGATCGGTCGGATTCTTATTGCTTGTTGCTCTTGCCCTAGCAGCAGGCATACGGGAGGTCAAGTTCCGAGTGTACGAGAGTGAGGTTCGTAGAAGAGAAGCCGTGCGTGCTGGTTTGGATTCGATGATTGCGAGTGTTGTTCCAATGCCATTGGGGGAGCGTGTTGGGGAGAATGGTTACGCTGGTGTTTCGCTCCTGATTGTGATGACTGCGGAAGACCGATTCGCGTGCACACCTTTGGCGGACGTCTGGCATCGAATCAGCCGAATAGACGAAGGCAGTGCTGTTCGGCTGGTTACAGTGGCCGTGGGCCCACGCGCAGTACCGCCACTTGAACGGCATCTCGATCAATGGAAGGTGACAGCAGACATAGTGGCCGACCCGGACTCCACCCTTATGAGGGCGCTTGGAGTTAGTCGCAGCCCTGCAGAGATCCTAGTCACAAACGAGGGCCGAGTTGTGCTTTGGCGAGAGGCCCTGAGTGCCAAAACGCCGCTGCTCCGACCTTCAGAAGTAGTTCTTGAGATACTGGCAGCCGGCTTGCACCCATCTGCTGATGTTGGAGGTGACACATGAAAAGACGGATTTTGGGTTTGTTTCTGTCCGTAACCCTGGTCCTGGTGGCAGGACTAGCGGACGTAGGTGAAATCGCGGGGGACGGGTCGTGCTCAATCCCCGAGGGTGGTCCGAAATTCTATACGTATGTCGTGGGTACTGAGCAAATCTGTTCTGAGGATCCATGCGAGGGCAGTCCAGGCGGGTGCTGCTGCAGCCCAGACACCTACCCCAAGTGACGCCACTGAGGAATGGTTAGATTGTTGTGGCCCATGGGAATGCCGGCTGCCTGCCATCGGGTAATCAGATCTGGTCAGGATATGCGACAGCGCACGATGTAGCAAGGAGATGTGGGGAGGTTCATGTTAGAGGCATGTAATGCCCCCAGCAGATTTACAACTACTATTAGAATCGCGTGAGGTCGCTACTATGCTCTGGACGCTGACATCGCTGATCGCCGTGTTGCTGTTTGTTGACGCCCCGCAGCACCCGCAAGGGTTGAACGCAGCGGAGGCTCTCCGCTTGAGCCGGGCGAGTGTCGATGCGGCAGACACAGCCGCCGCCATCTCCATTCTCGAAGAGGCGATCGAGGCGCTACCGAGCGATGCGAGAATCGTTAGCGAGCTTGCGTGGTTGCACGCGGCGAGAGCCTCTCCAGTCCCGGTCGACTTCTCCGAGCGCAAGCGCGCCGAGGAGTACGCGCTTCGTGCCTGGCGTCTGGATCCGAAATCGCCGCGGGCTTTGAGCGCCCTGGCCTTCGTACGCCTGAAACAGCAAACGCCATCGGCCGCTGCTGCCTTGGCCGAGGAGGCGATGGCGAGTCCGGCTTTCTCGAGCCTGTCGTCCCAAGAGAAGGCAGACCTCCACTTCCTGCTGGGGCTTTGCGCTGCGTCGCGAGTTCGAGATTTCGAAGATATGATCGTCGCCCCGGCGGACCTATCGGTAGCTTCGCCGAGCTGTTCGGCGCTCGGTTACTTCTGTCGCAATTTCACTCGCCCGGCCCAATTCAACCAGAAGCTCGCCAACAGTCCTTCGTTGGAGAACCTCACTGCAGCTGATCGACAGCGAATGATGGAATCGTACCGGACGGCCGTCGACCTGGACCCGACGCATGTGCCGGCTCTGAGCAAGTTGTTGCTGGCACTGGCAGACCGCGGCGACTGGAATGAGTACGTACGGTATGCCCGGCCCGGGGCGGCCGCGAACCCGAACGTGCCGCTCGCGCAGTTGCTGCTCGGCCTGGGTCTGTACCATAAGGGAGCAATCGAGGACGCTGAGGCGGCGTTCAGTCGCGGGCTGGACTCGCTGTCTCCAGAAGAACGGTTGGCACTGATCGATCCGCGAGGTCTCCTGAGCGCCCGCGACAGCGCGGTAGCCGACTTGACGTTCGCGAATCAGGTCGACGAGCTGACGCGAGCTGTCTGGCTGAAGTTCGATCCGCTCTATCTGACCGATGTGAACGAACGGTGGGTCGGGCACCTGGCGCGCGTGACCTATGCCGATCTGAAATTCACGCCGGAAAGTGGCAAGCCGCGGGGATCTCGAACCGATGCGGGTCGCGTTTACGTGCGCTACGGGCCGCCGCGTGAGGTCTGGTCAATAGCGAGGGACAGGAGCAAAGAAACCGACGCCTTGCAAATGATGCAGGCCTTTGAGCTGCTCGGGTGTATCCAGCAGCTCGCTTACTACAGCCAGGCCGAACTTAAAGAATGCCGACGTATCGAGGCCCAGGCCAGGCAAAGCTTGTCTGGAGGCGGCCGTTGGATCTTCTGGAACTACCTGCCCGATCGACCCAGCCTGGTCTTTTCTCGGGACCTGGCCTTCTCGAACATGCGCTTCTTGCCCGGTTCCTATAGCGATGCGTATGAGGACCAGGTACGGGAGCGTTTGCCGACGCACTTCGAGCCGTTTGACGAGACTCTGGAAATCCCCCATCAGATTTCACGCTTCAAAGGCCTGGATCCCTCCGATGTGGAGCTCGAGATCTTTGCTGCGTTCCCGATAAAGGACCTTGCGCGGCCGGGGAACCGTTGGATCGAGATAGGTTCCTTTTTCATCGATTCGACGTATTCGAACACTCATGCGTGGAAACGCCGAGTGCCCACGAGGTATGGCTCACGGGTCTACCGTCTATCTCAGACCCTGCCATCCGCCAGCTACGACTATTCGATCGAGGCGTGCGACCGCAGCGCCAATTCGATCGCCCGAGCCAGGGGCAGGCTGGCTGGCAAGAGATTCCCACCCGACACTCTGAGCATCAGTGATATCCTGATCGCGCGTGACATTACCGCGATCGGCGAACCGGCCGAGACGCGTGCCGACCTGAGAATCGCTGGTAGCGCCGACCTGCGCTTCGAGGCGGGCGAACCCGTGGGATTGTATTGGGAGGTCTACGGTCTCGCAGTCGTAGACGGCTTGGCGCGGTATCGAGTCACGCTGAGTGTCGTGGACGCTGAGGAGCGAAGCTTACCGGTTCGCATCATACGCGGAGTCGCCGACTTTCTAGGTGCAACGGGAAGCGATGTGCCGGACGTCAGTTGGGTACGCGAAATAGGTTTGGAAGACAGAGATCGCGCGATAGACTGGGTCGTTCTGGGACGATTACCCGAGGGTCGCCATCGGTTGCGAGTCATTCTGACGGACGAGATGTCGGGTCAGGTCATAGAGGGCGAGCGAATCGTCAGCGTGGGAGGCGCGAGCGACGGCGATTGAGCAGGCGGATCGAGTGGTGAACTCCGCCAGCTGGCGACGACAGGTTCGGCGAAGCGCATTCCCGCCGACCGCGCGCGGGAGCAGCGCTCCCGCCTCACCGAATCACCGAATAGAATCCCCCAAGTCTCGACTCACCCGCTCGCCAATTCCCGCGCTTCCGTCACGACCGCGTCCAGCATCTCCGGCGTCAGCTTGCCGGTGAACGTGTTCTGCTGGCTGGGATGGTAGCACGCGATCAGGTGGGGAGCGCCGTCGAGCTCGACCGTCACGCCGTGCCCGAACTTCGGGGCCGGCTTCGGCACCACGACACCGCGATCCCGGAGGATCCGGAGCACGTGAGCGAACGCGTAGCCGCCCAGCGCCAGGATGACCCGGACGGCGGGGAGCAGCAGGTCGAGCTCGGCTTCCAGGTACTCGCGACAGTTGGCGCGTTCCGCCGCGGTCGGCTGGTTCGCCGGCGGCGCGCAACGCAGCGCCGCGGTGATGTAGGCGCCGGCCAGGCGCAGCCCGTCGTCCCGGGCCGTCGAGCTCGGCTGGTTGGCCAGGCCGGCGCGGTGCAGGGCCGCGTAGAGGAAATCGCCCGAGCGGTCGCCGGTGAACATGCGGCCGGTGCGGTTGGCGCCGTGGGCGGCGGGCGCCAGCCCGACCACGAGCAGCCAGGCCCGCGGGTCGCCGAACCCGGGGACCGGCCGGCCCCAGTAGTCCCAGTCGGCGTAGGCGGCGCGCTTCTCCCGGGCCACCTTCTCGCGCCAGGCGACCAGGCGCGGGCAGCGGCGGCAGTGCGTTACGCGGTCGTTCAGCGCGGCCAGCTCATCTCCTCGGACCATCTTCCTCGCGGACGTATTCGAGTCGGTCACTGGAACGTTGGGTCCGTAAGTGTGACGCAAGTCCGCCGTCGGTCAAGGGTCCCATCCACTCCTTATCTTTATCATTATCGTGATCGTGCTCGTAATCGTGATGGCTACCCACGGAACGGTACGATCACGAGAACGAGAACGATAACGATCATGATAAGGAGAAGGAGTCACCGCAGGTCACTGACCGACTGACAGACTTGCATTCCCACCGGACCCCTGCCCTAATTACCGCCCATGCCACTCCTATCCCGGCCGCTCAAGATCTCGTTCACGGTCGCCGCGATCATGCTCGTCGCGATCGTCGTCGTCGATCTGGTGCGTCCCGTATCGCCGGAACAGCGGCTCCGCGCCCTGCGCCGCGAGCTGCGAGTCCAGCGCGCCGCCGCCGACTCGTGCCTCGAAGCGCTGCGTCTGGAGGAGTCGGCGCTCCGTTCCACCGACGAAAAGTTCGACTCGCTGCGCGCGGTGATCGAGGGGTACGAGGAGCTGGATCCGCGGGGTGTCCCGGCGGACAGCTACGACGCCTACATCGACGCGTTCAACGCGTACAACGAGGCGATCCCGGCCCGGGAGGAAGCGGGCGAGACGCTGCAGGTGAACTGGGCGGCATGCCGGGAGATCGTCGCGATGCACAACCAGCTGGCCGATTCGGCCCGGGCCCTGGCCGAAGAGCTGGGGGTGATCAACGACGCGGTGAGGAGGGTGCCCAGCGAGTGAGCAGCGCGTCAGAAGTTACTTGAAAATGGAAAATTGAATGTGATCATTGAAACTTTGCATTGGGAGTTGAATGTTCAAGATTCAACATTCAATTGCCAAGGGGAAGTTTAAATGGTCACATCCAATTTTCCATTTTCAATTCGCTCACGTCCCGAACGGCTCGAGGCGTCATCGGGGCCCTCCTTGCCTTCCGGTGTCCAGGGGTGAAACGTTAGGAGTATACTGAGAATAGCGAACCCCAGAGACCAGCCCGATCAGGAGGTCCGCAATGCCAGTGAAGAAGTCGGCTCGCAAGTCGACGCCCGCCAAGAAGTCGGCCAGGGGCTCGACTCCAGCCAAGAAATCGGCCCGGAAGTCGACGCCGGCCAAGAAATCGGCCCGGAGGACGACCCCGGCCAAGAAGGCCGCTCGCAAGGCCCGGCCGGCCAGGAAGACCGCCCGCAAGGCGGCCCCGGCCAAGCGGCCGGCGCGCAAGACCGCGCCCAAGCGCAAGGCCCCGGCCAAGAAGAAGCCGGCCGAGCGACCCGCGGCAAAACCCGCCGCCGAGCCGCCGCCGGCCCCCAGGCCCGCCGAGCGGCCGGAGCCGCGACCACGGCCCATCGAGCCGCCGGAGCGTCCGGCACCGAAGCCCGCCGGCGCGCCACCGCCCCCACCACCGCCGCCTCCGCCGTCCACCGCCCGGCCGGCGACCCCGACCCACGCCCGGCCCGGTGAACCGGAGGAGCGTGCCGGAACCGCGCGGCCCCGCGCTTTCTGCCCCACCTGCGGCATGCAGCGGGAGATGGTGGACACGTCGATGTCGTGGAGCGAGGAGGGTCGCCGGGTCCAGAAGGGGAACTGCTCGGTCTGCGGCCGGGAGCTCAAGCGGACGCTGTTCTAGAGCCGTTCCCGGTCGGAGGAAGGGACGTGGGAAACCGCGCCCGTCGCGCCAGCGGCGGGCGCGGCCCGCGCGGCCCCGGCGCGGGGCCAGGGATCGGAGCGCCGGAACTCGACCCTAGCCGATCGCAGCTCTTCCCCTAAGATTGGAAGATCGCGGTGCGCGCCTGGCGCGACCCACCAGGAATCTGCCCTAGCCTCGACCCAACCCACGCTCCCCGAGACCGAGGGAGGGTGGTGAAGTGTCTCCAGAACGCGAGTTCGCCATGAGCAACGAGCTTTGGGATGCGATCATCGTCGGCGGCGGCCCGGCCGGGATCACCGCCGCGCTGAAGCTGGCACGGGAGGACCTGGACGTCCTGGTCGTGGAGGCGGCGGTCTACCCCGGCGCCGAGAACTGGTCCGGCGCCGTCTACTTCGCCGAGGGGCTGGCCGACCCGGCGGTGCTGGGCCCCGATGAGCTGGAGCGGGCGCCGTACGAGCGCCGCGTGGTGAAGCGCGGCTTCTTCGCCACCAACGGGCCGACGCTGGCCGGCGTCGAGTATCGCGACCCCGGCACGTTCGAGCACTGCTATACCGTCCTCCGCCCCGTCTACGACCGCTACCTGGCCGAGCTGGCCCGGCGCCGCGGCGTGACCTTCCTGAACGAGACGACCGTCGACGGGCTCATCCGCCACGGCGATGTGGTCGTTGGCGTGCACACCGACCGGGGCTCGATCTACGGCGAGATCGTCTTCCTGGCCGAGGGCGACGCGTCGCACCTGGTGAGCAAGGAGGGGTTCGAGCGGGACGCCGTGCGATCGAAGAAGGCCGGCCAGCCGGCGTTCCTGCAGGGCGTCAAGGAAGTGATCGAGCTGGACCCCGAGACGATCCAGGAGCGGTTCGGCGTCGGGCCCGGCGAAGCCTGCTGCTACGAGGTGCTGCTGCGGAACGGCGCGCTGGACGGACGGCCGGTCCGGCTCAACATGGCGAGCTTCATCTATACCAACCGGTCGAGCGTTTCCATCGGCCTGGTGATGCCGCTGGAGAACCTGGCGGAGTTCGGCGGCGACTACAACACGCTGATGGAGTGGTACAAGGGGCTGCCGCCGGTCGCCCGGCTCCTGGAAGGCGGTACGTCCACGTCCTACGGCGCCAAGATCATACGGGGCGGCGGCCTGAAGGAGCTGCCGCAGCTGGTCGACCACGGCGTGGCCATCGGCGGCGCCGCCACCGGGATCGGCGTCGATTTTCCCTACCCGAACTTCACCGGCCCCGCCACCGCGATGGGCAGCCTCTTCGCCGACGCCGTCCTCGAGCTGCGAAAGGGCCAGGAGCACCCGCTGCGCGAGCGGCTGGAGGAACTCTACGTCGAGCCTCTGAAACAGACGCACTATTATAAAGACGTCGAGCACCTCCGGGACTGGCCCGCCTTCATCGAGCACAGCCAGGCGCTGTTCGGTCGTCAGATCGACCTGCTGAACGGCGGCGCCTACGTCCTCACCCGTCCGGATCTCGGAACCCTCCGCAAGCTGTGGGAGTCGGTCCGGCTGGTCGGCGAGACGATGAAGGGCCGCTGGCTGAAGACATTGAACGACCTGCGCGGCGGCTCGAAGGCGCTCCACATCGGGCGCTACATGCTGAAGCACGCGCCCCTCGCCCTGCTGCTCTCGATCCCCAACACGATCCTGGCGTTCGTCCCGTTCGTCTACGGCAAGGGTCGCGGCGAGCTGAAGGCCAGCTTCTGGGTGAAGGACGAGGAGCCGGGCCAGCTGCCCTGGTACAAGCGGTGGGCCTACGCCCGCTACCGGTCGGCGCTGGCGAACGCGGCCCACGTCCTTTACGCCAACGACGGCGTGCCCATCGCCCGCAAGCTGGACCGCTGCGTCGGCATCGTCTCGCGCCGCTTCTCCCTCTGGGAGATCGTCACCGGCATCGTCGGCGGAACTCTGCTCGTCCTGACCCGGCTGGTCCAGCGACTGAGCGACGCCATCCGCTACGCCCGCAAGAAGCCGACGCTGGAGGAGCTGCAGGCGTCGTTCTACGGCCGCTGGCTGACGCGCTGGCGCGAGCTCACCGACCTGTCGGCCGGCGCGGCGCGGAAGACCCACGACGCGAAGCTGAGCGAGATCAGCTACGGCGCCGAGGCGGGCTCGCACATCAAGGTGTTCTTTCCGCCGGAGAAGCCCGGCGCGCTGGAGGATCCGTCGAAGTCGTCGCTCTGGAGCGTCTGTCCGGCGGCGGTCTACCAGGTGAACGTCGACCGGACGCTGCACGCGTCGGTGGCGGTGAACTTCGAGAACTGCGTGAAGTGCGAGAGCTGCTGGCGGATCGAGCCCGGCCACGTCGACTGGTCGCGCTTCGGCAAGCATCGCCTGATCTACGAGGTCTACACCGAGGCCGACGGCGCGCTGCGCCGCGTGCTGGCCGAGCGGGAGCTGGCCGAGCCGACCGATGTGGCGGCCAGCTACTGGACCGCGACGCTGAGCGAGGACTGGCCGGAGGTCGGGGCGGAGCCGCAGGCGCCGGCGGAACTGGCGAACGACGTGACCGCGGCGCGCCGGGCGATCGACCGGGCCGGCGCGTACTGCGACCGGCTCACGAACGACGTCTGGCACGGGCCCCGTGTCCTCGAGCCGGGTCAGGTGGCCTGGTACGACGCGGCGCTGGACTACTTCGCCGTGCTGGCGGAGGAGGCGGCGTCGGCGGCGCTGGCCGAATCGATCGAGGACTGGCTGCTCGAGCACGAGCTCACCGACGCCCACGTCGAGCTGCTGCAGCTCCAAAAGGATCTGACCCGGCTGACCCGGCGGATCCGGGAGCACGCCGGCGGCCACCGCTTCTTCATGGGTGTGGCGGACGCCCGACAGCTGCGCGACCATTACCTGGCGGGACTGCGCGAGATCGTCGACCGGATCGCCGACGCCTGCCTGATCCCGGCCGAGTACTCCGACCCGGTGGCCGAGCTGCAGGCGCAGGAGCAGGACGGGCCGGCCCGGACCGCAGCCCGGGCCGCGCTCCGCGATCATCTGGCCGACGTCTTCGACCGCAGCGCGATCCGCCGGCTGGAGGAGGCCGGCGACTTCGAGGACGGCGAACGGGAGCTGCTGGCGGCGGCGGCCCGGGCCGTTCTGGGCGACGGCGCGGCGGACGGCGGCTTCGACGGCTGGTCGCACCTGGAGCGTGAGGACATCNNCACCTGGCGGCGGCCGAAGCGCTGCTCCGCGCCGGCGCCTCGGGCAAGGCGGTCGACGAGCTAGTCGAGGCAAAGCGCTTCGCGGGCGTCGCCCTGGAGGCCGAGGCGGAGCCCGGCGACGGCCGCTGGACCGGCCGGCTGCCGTTCGCCTTCGCCGGGCTGGCCGAGCGGTTCGTCGCCCGGGGCGGCGGCCGGATCGGGCTGTTCGAGCCCGGCAGGAAGGTCAGGGTGGAAGCGACCCCGGCCATCGGGCTGGCCGGCGCCCGGCCCGCCGAGCTGACGCTGGACGGCGCGAAGCCGGTCTGGTCGGGCGAGTGGGAGGAGAGCGACGAGCGGACGATCTTCGCCCTGCGGGCCCGGGACGCGGCGGCGCTCGCCCTCGGCTCCAGCGACGTGCTGACCGAGCGGGCCGTGGACCACGCGGTCGGCCGCATCCAGTTCCCGGACATGTTCCAGGACCTCGACGGCCGGGACGGGGTCGGCAAGTTCGGCGCGGTCCGCGCCCACCTGAGCCACATCGAGGCGTCGCGGCTGGCCATCGAGACGCTGCTCCGGGACGTCGACTGGAGCGGCGACGCCGGACTGGAGGCCGCCGCCGCCAAGGTCGCGGTCACCGACCTCTACGGCCCCGACATGCCCAGCGTCACCTACCGGGCCGGCCAGGTGATCGGCGGCTCGGCGTTCTCGGAGGAAGACATCTTCTCCAAGATGTACCGCGACAGCGCGGTCTTCCCCCACTACATCCGGCCCAACGCCGAGCTGAACGTCGAGATCGGCGTCCAGCTGGCCGGCCGTGAAGACGGCATCATCGCCGGGCTCGCGCCCCACGTCGCCGCCGCGCTCGACGCGCCGGAACAGCGACCCGTCCTCGACTTCGAGGTCCGGCGGCTGCGCGAGGCGGAGCGCCGGCTCCGCGCCGCCATGACCCGCGCCCTGAACAGCGGCAACGGCGCGAAGGGGGACGAGGCGGTCCACGACATCGTGGGCGGCCTGGCGACCCGGCTGCTGGTCTGGGCCCGCCTGCTGCTTCGTGCCCACCGGCGCTGGGAGGGCGCGCTGCCGACCCAGCGCTACGTCGAGGCGGCGCAGCTGTGGGCCGACGTGATCGAGGAGCGGCTGATCGGGATCGACGACGAGCTGGACCACGCCCTCGACCGGGTCGACCTGGGCGGCTACGCCTTCCAGCTCGCCGACTACCCCGACGTGCCCATCGCCAGCCAGGGCCTCGGCTTCGATTACAAACGCGACATCATCGACGCCGAGCGGAACCATCGCTCCGGCGAGTTCCTGGTCGAGCCGTTCGTGGTCGACGAGACCCGCTACTTCCCCGAGCTCCAGTGGGCCGACGAGACGATCGCCGACCACTACCGGGAGTACATGCACGACATCTCGTCCCGGTTCGGCGACGACCGCTACGACCCGTCGTTCGAGCGCCAGATCGAGCGGCTCCACTACATCACCCGGGACGACATCGACTGGACGCTGGAGCAGGGCTACTTCCGGGTGGTCATACCGGAGGAGTACGGCGGCCAGGGCCGCTCGAAGGCCGACTACTACAACCTGTGCCAGCTGTCGAAGCGGCACGGCGATGTCAGCCACACGCTGACCATCCAGGCCAACACCAGCATCGGGACCACGCCCATGCTGCTGGGGCTCGAGGACGTCGACGGCGCCCAGCGCGAGCTGGAGGGCGCCATGGAGAAGGCCGACGACGTCGACGCGATCCGGACCGAGATCGAGAAGCTGATCGAGATGATGGCGGCCCCGGATCTCGATGCGCTCAAGGACAAGTACATCGAGATCGACAAGCTCGTCCGCGGCTCCATCGGGAAGAGCCGGATCCTCAAGAAGGCCGTGTTCGGTAAATTCGCCTCCGCCTGGGGCAAGGCCGGCGCCGCCGGGATGAAGAAAGACCTGGCCGGCTTCAAGAAGGGGCTGGAGAAGGCGCTGGCCGCGATGGACGGCTGGCGCGATCGGGTCGCCGCGCAGCAGGCCGAGCTGCCGCGCCGCCGCGCCGCTCACGAGTTCTACCTGCGGCTCATCGCCGCCCGTATGATCTCCGCCTTCGCCCTCACCGAGCCCAGCGCCGGGTCCGACACCGCCCGGGTCCGGACCGAGGCGCGACTCGACTCGCGCCGCGTCCACACCGACGAGGACGGCGTGAAGTACTTCTACCTGGACGAGGAGAACCAGGAAGAGCGCCGCAACCTGGCCGAGATGGACCGGTTCCAGTTCGACGGCCGCAGGATCTTCTACCGCTACAGCGACGACGCCGACCCGGCCGAGGTCCTGTCGCAGGAGTACGTCTACGAGCACGAGACGGACACCGAGAAGTACCGCTACTTCATGATCGGCGACCGGCGCGTCGACATCCACGACATGGCGCAGGTCCGCGAGGACGACGGCGAGGAGCGCTACGAGTTCTTCGTGCTGAACGGCGCCAAGATGTGGATCACCAACGGCCACATCGCCGGCGTCGAGGCGATCTACGCCCGCACCCCAACGGGCGTCACCGGGTTCATGGTCGACGCGCTGACCGAAGGCTTCTTCGTCGGCAAGGACGAGGAGAAGACGGGCCAGCGCGGCTCGCCCACCAACGAGATCACGCTGACCAACGTGCGCATCCCCCGGGAGTGCATGATCGGGATCGAGGGGCGCGGCCAGGAGAACGCGCTGGAGACGCTGAACGTGGGCCGGGCCGGGCTCTGCATCTCGTCGTCCGCCGGGATCGAGCAGGCGATCGGCGACGCCGCCGACTACCTGGAGAAGATACCCCGGGGCGCCGCCGGCTGGGCGCGCTACCGGCTGGGGCTGGCGATGGAGGAGATGTTCGCCATCGAGGCGATCTCCTACGACCTCATCGGCATCTACGACGACGACACCAGCGACAAGCCCCGGGTCGAGTCGTCCATCGGCAAGCTGTTCGGGACCGACGGGCTGCATCGCACGCTCCATCACCTGGAGGCGCTCTACGGGGTCGAAGGCCTGACGCGCCGCTACCGCATCGAGAAGGACCGGCGCGACGCCCGCGTCATGACGATCTACGAGGGGACCAACGAGATCCAGCAGTTCCTGCTCCTCAAGGACCTGATCGACATGATGGGCCCGCAGATCGAGAAGGCGGAGGAGCCCGACGTGAGCGCCGAGGGCTCGCCGTACGCCGTCGAGGTGGAGGGGCTCCGCGCCATGCACGAGGACGTCCGCGCCCGGGTGAAGGACGTCCGGGCCACCTACAAGAGCGCCGCCTGGCAGCGGGCGCTGCTGCAGCCGATCTTCTTCCGCCTGGCCCGCATGGTCACCCTGCTCAAGATGGTCGATGCCACGGTGCGCCGGGCCCACTGGATCGCCCGCAACCTGAACGCCGACGGCGACGAGCTGCACCGCAAGTGGAGCGAGCGGGCGGCCCGCGGGTTCATCGCCCGGGCGCGCCGCGCGTTCGATCGCGAGGTCTCCGGGTTCGACCGTGACCTGGGCATCCTGCAGAACGGCGGTCGGCCGACCGAGCTGAAGCTGGCGGAGACGCTGCTGGACGAGAGCGAGGCGGCCGAGGAGGACGGCGAGCGCCGTGCGATCGAGCGGACGCCAATCGATCGCGAGCTGAAGATCGCCGTGGCGCTGCAGCGGGCGCCGCGCCTGGCGCCGCGGCCCCGGCTCGCCGACGGCGACCTGGCCGAGCACGTCTACGGCCTGGGCAGCGGCGACCGGCGCGCCCTGCGGGCCGCCCTGGAGCTGAAGGCGGCGGCGCCCGACCGGGTCCACGTGACGCTCATCTGCGCCGCGCCGCTCGCCGCCGAGGACGACCTCCGCGCCGGCCTCGCCGCCGGCGCCGACCGGGCGATCCTGCTGGACACGGGCGGTGTCGAGTACGAGGAGCACGCCGTCGCCGAGGCGATCGCGGACGCGTTCCGCCGCGTCGGGCTCGACTTCCACCTGCTGCTGGCCGGCGTGTCCGGCGACGGGCCCGGCGCGGGTCGGCTGGGGCTGCGGCTGGCCCGGGAGCTGGACGCCGGCTGGGTCCCGGACGCCAGCGACGTCTGGGTCGCCGACGGCCACGCCGTGATGCGGAGCCAGCGGTTCGCCGGCAACACGGTGGCGATCGGCCTGCCCGCCGTCGGCTCGATCGTCGGGTCCGAGGACGAGCCGGATCCGGAGTTCGAGACCCGTGGATTCGTCCGGGCGCTGAGGGCGCCGCTGGAGGTGATCCCCTTCCCCACCGACGCCGAGCGCTCGCAGGAAGAGCTGTCGACGGTGGCGGCGCAGGCCGGCGGCGAGGAGACCGAGGAGGAGGAGCGGATCGATCCGGAACGGGCCGCCGAGGTGCTGGTGGAGGTGGGCGACCTGGGCGACGGCGCCGGCGCCGTCGCGGCGGAGGCCGAGCCGTACGACGGCGACGTGCGCAAGACGGACGCCGACGCGCTGGAGTGGACCGGGGTCGTGTTCATCGCCGAGCTGCAGGACGACGACCTGGCCCGGAGCGCCCGGGCACCGCTGGACGCGGCGCAGGCGCTGGCCGCCCGGGCGAGGCTGCCGCTGAGCGGCCTGGTGCTGAGCGAGAAGCTGACCGACGAGCGGCGCCGCGCCATCGCCGGCCGGCTGCGGGCCACCGCGGCGTTCACCCGGATCGTCTTCGCCGAGCACGACGCACTGGCCAGCGGCGCGCCGCGGGCCTACGCCGAGGCGCTGGAGAAGCTGGTGGGCCCCGGCGCCCGCTCCCGGCCCGATTACCTGCTCTCCACGCCCTGGCTGGCCGACGCCATGCCGATGCTGGCCGAGTCGCTCCGCGACGCGAACGTCCGGGCCGAGGAGGTGGCCGGGGTCAGCCGGATCGAGCTGGGCGAGGGCGATCGGGTCGAGTTCGTCCACCCGGCGTACGAGCGGAAGCTCCGGGCCCGGCGCCGGCTGCCGCTGGCCGGTGACGGCGTGCGGATCCTCTGGTTCGAGCCCGAGGTGAACGCCGAGGGCGGGAACGGCGCTTCGGCCGAGCTCGACGTGGCCCGGGTCGCCCTGGAGCTGGAGTACGACCCCCGGACCGACGCCCTGGCCGAGGCGCTGGCCGAGGCGAAGGAAGCGCTGGGCGTGGTCACGCTGGAGAACGCCGAGTTCATCATCGACGTGGGCGCCGGCCTCGGCTCGGTGGACAACCTGGAGACCGTGGTCGAGCCGCTCCGCCAGGCGCTGCTGGAGATGGGCGCGCCTCATGTATTGATCGGCGCCACCCGCAAGGTCACCATGGACATGAGCTGGCTGCCCGAGGACCGCCAGATCGGTCAGACCGGCGTCCGGGTCAACCCGCGGATCATGATCGCCCTCGGCGTATCGGGCGCGCCGCAGCACATCGATTGGGTGGGCGACCGGGCGGTGATCTTCGCCTTCAACCTCGACCCGCAGGCGCCGCTCATGACGCTGAACCAGCGCCGCGAACAGCCGAAGGTCTATCCGGTCGTGGGGAATCTGCTCGAAACAGTACCGCGTTTCGTCGAGGCCCTGAAGCAGACGCGGGCGTGAGTTAGTGCGTTGGTGCGTTAGTGCGTTAGTGGATTCGTGGCTGCTGTTGGATAACCTGGTGGCGGCGCCGATCACCAACGCACTAACGCACTAACGCACTAATCTCACATCGCCGGAGGCGCCGACGGCTCGGCTCCGGCCGATGGCGCCGCTCCGCCCTCCTGGTACGGCCAGGCACCGACCACCGTCGCGATCGGAAGCTCGAACAGCCCCCAGATCAGCGAGATCACCACCAGACCCGTGGGGAACATCCCACCGATCGCGGTCGTGCCGAACCCGAGCAACCCGATCAGGAACCAGGCGGTGAGCCCCGCCCAGACCGCCGTCTTCGGGCCCGGCCCGAACCGCGGTCGTATGGCCGCGTAGAGCCAGACCATCGCGATCCCCAGCAGGAAGCCCCAGATGACCCACGCGATCATCATCCCGGTGCCTTCCGGCCCCAGGCCCAGAGCTTCCCGCGCCGCCATCCAACGATCGCGCAGAATGAGCCCGTTGATGAACTCCAGGACGTTGAGCACCACACCGGCAAGCAGGCCACCCAGAACCACCCGTCCGAGATTGATTTTGCCCATGACTCCTCCTTCTGGTGAAGGTTAGCCAGCGCAAAGAACCGCTCTTCGTTGGGAAACGGGCACTTAGATAATGCCGTGCTCGCCGGTGGATGGCAAATGGTTTCGGAGTCGGGGGGTTGGGAGGGGAAGGACGCAGTGCGTTAGTGCGTTAGTGGTTGGGCGCCGCGAAGATATTAAGGGCTACAGAAGTGTTGTGACTTGCGCATCATCGAATTGAGCAATTTACCGATCTCTTCGCTGTGCTCCTGCAGCTCCTGTGCCGTCTCATCGTTCAGGTAACCACAGCTTCAGGCCACACCGATCCAATGCCACGTTTCCATCTGTTCGCCAAGGGCGGCCGCCAACTTGCTGATGAAGTGGCGGCGATAACGGCGCTTGCTCCACGATTCGGCGATCTGTGCTCCAATCGATCGGGACGCTCGCACCAGTTGGTCGGTGAGCCTATAAGCCTCATGGCGTGGGAAGCCCTTTGTGACCTCGAATATCGCATCAGCAAGGGCAAGGGATTTCCTGTAGACCTCGAGATCGCTGAAGTGCCTGGCCAAACGTGACAAAGGAATGAGGGCGTTAGTACGATAGTACGTTGGTGCGCTGGTACGTTGGTGCGTTAGAGGGAAGCTATCCAAGCGTATCAACAAATCCTCAAGATCCCCCACTAACGCACTAATGCACCAACGCACTGACGCACCCCCCCTACCGTCTCTCCTCCGTCCAGATCTTGTTGACGATCTGCCACTCGCCGTTGATCCGGAGGAGCGACAGGTAGTCGACGTAGTGGACCCCGGGCCACGTCAGTTCGGTCTTCACCGACGCGGCCATCCCCTGGACGTCGATATTGACGATCCTGTTCGTGTGGCTCGACGCGTCCCGCGGCTCGCGACCTTCCCACGAGCTGGCCCAGCGCTCGAACGGGATGATCATCACGTCGCCGTCCTGGTCGACCCCGATCAGCCGGGAGTCGGGATGGAAGGCCTCCCGCAGGTAGTCCGGGTTCGCCTCCATCATCCCGGCGAAGTAATTCTCCACCGCGGCCTCCACCTCCTCGCGATCCGACGTCCTGTCGCCCCGGATTCCGGTGGCGGCCACAAGGGCAATGAGCGGGAGGAACGCCGCTCCCAACAGCAGCTTACGCATGGAGATCTCCACTGTTTTAGGGAAATAATGACGTTGCTTTGAGATACGGGGTGGGGCAGGCACCGGTTTCAGGCAACTGGGGAGAATAAGCTAGTGCGTTAGTACGTTAGTGGATGAGGTACCCGCGAGCGGGGCGGCGGTGCGCCATCACGAGGTCGTCCACGGCACCCCACTAACGCACCAACGTACTAACGCACTAACGCACCACTCAACTCGGGTTCCTAACCACGCCCAGGAACAACACCGTGCCCGAAAACCGCTCCCGAATAGCAAACAAAAACGGCCGATCGACCCGGAGCTCCGGCGGCACGCTGACGATCCCGACCTCCACCGAGGTCACCGCCGCCGCCTCGGTCCCCTCCTCGTTCACATCCACGAACGTCTTGTGCTTGACCCGGCTGATATAGAGCGGGGCGTCGGCGATGCCCGAAAAGTCCGCGTCGTTCGGGTCGAACGCGATGCCCATCCCCAGCGCCTTGAGCGCGTCGTTCAGATTCACCTCGTACTCGAGGGTGAACTTCGGCAGGAAGACATGCATCTCCTGAGCGCCCAGCCCGTCGACCCAGCCGTTCCAGGTCTCCGCGTCCAGCGACGCGATCAGCGCGTCCAGGTCGCGGTCCGGGTCCGGCAACACGATCGTCATGGCGTACGCCTTGCCGCCGTACGGCAGGTCGGCGATCAGCACGCCTTCGCCGTAATTGATGCGGATCGGCACCGCGGCGCCGTGGGTCATCATCGGGACCTGCACTGTGCTGCCGTCGGCCAGATGGAAGTCGGCCGGCGCGGTCAGGTCGGGATCGAACTGCGCCGTCCAGTTCCCCTTGAAGTAGACCGCGTTGATCAGGAACATGACGATCTCGGCCGGGATCTCGCCTACGATCTCACTGATCCGACCGTTCGTCTTGTCGTCGACCCAGGCGTTGATCGTCGCCGGCGCGGCCGGGTCGGTGAAGTCCAGCGCCGCCACCTCGGCGTCGAAGTACTGGACGTTCAGGTCGATGAAGTTCGGCTTGGGCGTGAACTCGTCGCGATGCCAGATCGAGTTGGCCAGCGTCCACTGGACCGACGGGTCCAGCTCGGCCAGCAGGTCGATCAGGCTGCGGTACGACTCGTTCACCTCCTGCAGGCTGAGCCCCTGCAGCTCCAGCGCCTCCTGCATCGCCTGCCGCGTCGTGCCGGCGGCGCCGTTGTACGTCATCCCCAGCGCCATCGCGACGCTGAGCGGCGAGATGAAGACGTTGGCGCCCGCCTCCTCGCCGGCGGTCACCTGGCGGAACAGCTTCAGCCCGAACCGATTGTCCGCCTCGATCAGCTGCTCCTCGCCGGCGGCCAGGTCGCGGGGCAGTTCCGTGATCTCGGGGACCTGGATACCGCCTTCGTCACAGCTCCCCGCGCTTAGCGCCAGTACGAGCAGCCCTGGCGCTGCGCCGATCATACGCTTCATGACTGGACCTTTCGTGCCACTGGTGAACAGGATGCCCCCTGAGGGTGAGTAGCCTTTACCCCGCCAACCGTTAAATCTCCCGCACGATGGAACCGTGGAACCCGGGTCTTCGTTTTGAGGGATGGAAGGCGCTCGTTGACTCCCGCCAGCAAGCCGAAGGTTCGGTCGGTCGATTAGTGCGTTAGTGGGTGCGTGAGTTATCGGGTGAAGTCAACCCGTCGAGAATCCTCCACTCCTACTAACGCACTAACGCACCAACCCACCAACCCACCAACCCGCCACAATTGACTCCGCCCCTCCCGCACCCTACGATGCTCCCTCGCCCCAGCCAGAGCCAGCCGTAGGAGGAACGAGCCCGATGTTCATGTCCATGCCGATCTCGATCCCAGCTCGCCCCCGTCGTCGCGCCGCGGCGATCGCGGCGCCGTTCGTGCTCATCGCCGCCGCGAACGCCTTCGCCCAGGCGCCGCCGGCGCCCGCCGACCTCATCCTGACCGACGCGGTGGTCCACACCGTGGACGTGAACCGGCCGACCGCCGAGGCGGTGGCGATCCGGGGGGACCGGATCGTCTTCGTCGGCAGCGAGCGGGGCGCGCTGACCTACCGGGGCCGGGACACCCGGGTGATCGACCTGGCCGGCCGGGCGGTCTACCCAGGGTTCATCGACTCGCACGGCCACCTGGCGGGGCTGGGCAACAGCCTGCGGGTCCTGGACCTGGTGGGCACGCGCTCGCTGGACGAGATCATCGACATGGTCGAGGAGCGGGCAGCCAGCGTTCCCGCCGGCACCTGGATCCAGGGCCGCGGCTGGGACCAGAACGACTGGTCGGACACCCGCTTCCCCCACCATCGCGCGCTCTCCGAGGCGGTGCCCGACCATCCGGTCGTCCTCGGCCGGGTCGACGGCCACGCGCTGCTCGCCAACGCGAAGGCGATGGAGATCGCCGGGATCACGAACGAGACGCCGGACCCCGAGGGCGGCCGGATCGTCCGCGACCCGGAGACGGGCGAGGCGACCGGCGTGTTCGTCGACGCCGCCGAGAGTCTCATCTACTCGCACGTCCCGGCGCCGAACAAAGAAGAGCGGCGACAGGCGACGCTGGCGGCGGTGAACGAGCTGCTTAGCTGGGGCGTCACCAGCATCCACGACGCCGGCGTCGGGCTCGGCACGATCGAGTTGTACAAAGAAATGGCCGAAAATGGCGAGTTTCGGCTGCGGAACTACATCATGATGTCGAGCAGCCAGGGCACCCTCGATCATTACTTCGAGCGGGGCCCCGAGGTCGGTCTGTACGAGGACCACATCACGGTCCGCTCGATCAAGATGGTCGCCGACGGCGCGCTGGGCTCACGGGGCGCCGCGCTCCTCGAGCCGTACAGCGACGAGCCGGACCACCGGGGCCTGGTGACCGAGAACCCGGAGCGGATCGAAGCGGTGGCGGCCGAGGCGCTGGAGCGCGGCTTCCAGGTGAACGTCCACGCCATCGGCGACCGGGGCAACCGGATCGTGCTGGACGCGTTCGAGGAGGCGCTGGCGCAGGTGCCGGTCGCCGACCATCGCTTCCGGGTCGAGCACGCCCAGGTCATCCACTGGCAGGACATCCCCCGCTTCGCCGAGCTGGATGTGCTGCCGTCGATGCAGCAGACCCACCAGATGAGCGACATGTACTGGGCGATCGACCGGCTGGGCTGGACCCGCTCCCGCGGCGCCTACGCCTGGCGCTCGCTCCTCGAGACCGGCGTGGTCATCCCCGCCGGGACCGACTTCCCCGTCGAGAGCGTGAACCCGTTCCGCACCTTCCTGGCGTCGATCACTCGCTCCGACGAGGAGGGGTGGCCCGCCGGCGGCTGGTTCCCGGAGCAGAAGATGACCCGGGAGGAAGCGCTGAAATCGATGACGATCTGGGGCGCCTACGCCGCCTTCGAAGAGGACCTCAAGGGCTCGCTCACCGAGGGGAAGCTCGCCGACCTGGTCGTCCTGTCCCAGGACATCATGGCGATCGCCCCGGAGCGGATCCTGGACACGCGGGTGGAGATGACGGTCCTGGGCGGTGAGATCGTTTATACGGGGCCGGGCGCGGAGGCACTGACTAAGGCGGTGCGTTAGTACGTTAGTGCGTTGGTGCGTTAGTGGCTGGCTACGGCGCGGCCTCCCAACGCACTAACGTACCAACATACCAAAGCACTAACGTTACTAACGTAGAATTACCCAGCGAAGTGATCGAACGTTGACCAAAGTCCCCCTACTCGACCTTACCGCGCAGTACGCAACGCTGCGGAACGAGATCCGCGCCGCCATCGACCGCGTCTGCGACTCGCAACGCTTCATCCTCGGGCCCGAGGTCGAGGCGTTCGAGGCCGAGGTGGCCGATTACTGCGGCGTCCGGCATGCGGTCGGGATGTCATCGGGGACCGACGCGCTGCTGGCCGCGCTGATGGCGATCGGGGTGGGGCCCGGCGACGAGGTGATCACGACGGCGTACAGCTTCTTCGCCAGCGCGGCGGTGATCGTGCGGACCGGCGCGCGCCCCGTCTTCGTCGACATCGAGCCCGAGTCGTTCAACATGGACGCCCGGGCCGCGGCCGATATGATCACGCCCCGCACCCGGGCCATCATCCCCGTCCATCTGTACGGCCGGATGGCCGAGATGTACCCGCTCACCGAAGCGGCGCGGAAGCACGGGATCACGGTGATCGAGGACGCCGCCCAGGCGCTGAGCGCCCGGGACGCCGACGGCCGCATGGCCGGCGCGCTGGGCAACATGGGCTGCTTCTCGTTCTTCCCCACCAAGAACCTGGGCGGCTTCGGCGACGGCGGCATGACCGTCACCGACGACGACGTGCAGGCCGGGATGCTCCGGGTGATCCGGATGCAGGGCGGCGCGCCCAAGTACCATCACAAGGTGGTGGGCGGCAACTTCCGGCTGGACGCGCTGCAGGCGGCGGTGCTCCGGGTCAAGCTCCCGCACCTGGACCGCTGGTCGAAGAAGCGCCGGGCCAACGCCGAGCGCTACCGCGCCCTGTTCGCCGAGGCGGGCCTCACCGACCGGGTCCGGCTCCCCGAGGACGTCCCCGGCCACGTCTACAACCAGTTCGTGATCCGGGTCCCCGAGCGCGACGCGCTCCGCAACCACCTCACCGAGAAGGGGATCGGCACCGAGATCTACTACCCGATCCCGCTCCACCTCCAGGAGTGCTTCAAGGAGCTGGGCTACAAGAAAGGCGATTTCCCCGTCGCCGAGGCGCTGGCCCGCCACTCGCTGGCCCTGCCCATCTTCCCGGAACTCACCGACGAACAGCAGGCGTACGTGGTGCAGGCGATCGGGGAAGGGCTGGGGTAGAGTGCGTTGGTGCGTTAGTGAGTTAGTGCGTGAGTGACATACACGGTCGAATACGCAGGCGATCGTGCGCAATGCACGACCCACCAACGCACTAACGTACTAACGTACTAACGCACTAACTCACTAACACAGCGGGGGAGGCTGTAGCTTGTGACAGGGATTACTTAACAGCGGCGCGTCAGGCGTTGACCTCGCTCTCTGGCGCGCCCAGGCTCTTGTCGCCCAGGCGGGGGCGCAGAGCTGGGTAGCCCTTGCCGCCGCAGTGGACGCATTTCTCCGCCAGCGACCAGAGGATCTCCTCGCAGAGCGCGCATTCCGATCTCTCGCCGGAGGCGGCGCGGTCGTCGGCGGGTGCGCCGCATCCGGCGCAGTTACGGGCGTCTACTTCGATGTAGGCGCCACAGATCGAACATTCCATGTTGGTCTCCCGTCCCGGATCTATTTGGCAAGAATGAAGTTAGGACACTCGGCCGGGCGCCCTCCTTGCACCGGCGGCACGGCCTTACGTACCTTGCCGCCTTTCGAGCGCCAGCGAGCGGGCTGCACGAGAATCTCTACAGCTTCACGAGGTTCTTCTAATATAACGCATGAGCCGCGATAGTGGGTAACGGAAAATCCGCGAAGATATCGCTCGCCCGTTACAGCGGTTCAGCGACCGGCTCGCCGGCCGCCTACGGCTGACTTCCGAGGTTAGTGAACGATTCGACCGTAGTCCCCGATACGCCGTTCGCCGTCAAGGAGTACGAGCGCCTGCCCGCCCAGGTCTGGTGGCTGGGCGGGACGATGATCCTGATCGGGCTCGTCACGTTCGTCCTCATGTCGCTGGATCTCGAGCAGCGGGGCAGCTACCTGTACCTGTTCTTCTACTCGATCCCCGCCAACACCGCCATCTCGGTCTTCCCCCACGAGCCGATCCTGATCCTCTACGGCACGTTCGCCAACCTGTGGATCACGGCGCTGGCCGCTACCGGGGGCACGATCGTCGCCGGCTGGCTCGACCATCGCGTCTTCGTTCCGGTTCTCAACTACAGCAAGCTCACGTCGTACAAGCATAACCGCTTCTACACGAAGATGCGGGACTTCTTCATGCGCTGGCCGTTCGCCACGCTGCTGGTCACCGGCTTCACGCCGATCCCGTTCTGGCCGTTCAAGCTGCTGGTCTTCTCGATCCACTACCCGCTGTGGAAGTACGTGACGGCGCTGGTCCTGGCCCGCTTCCCCCGCTACTGGCTACTGGCCTGGGCCGGCGCGATCTTCGAGATCCCGGCGTGGGTGTTAATCGGAATGGTTCTCGCTATCTTTGTCACCTACGCGATCCGGGGGATCCCCGAGCTGTGGGCGAGGATCAAGGAGCGCCGTGCCCGGAAAGGCGAGGTTTATCGGGTGTCGGGACCGGAGGAGTGAGAGTGAGTTAGTGAGTTAGTGAGTTAGTGAGTTAGTGGGGTAGCGACCTCGCTGTTATCACTAACGCACCAACGTACTAACGCACTAACGCACTAACACAACCGTCGTCAAAAACGACAACACCAACCTGGAAGCAATATGAACGTAAGCGGCAAGATGGCTCTAAAGATGCTCGCCCGCGGGCTCCGCAACAAATTCGCGGAGAAGCCGATCACTGTCTCGTTCGAGATCACCCACTACTGCACGGCCAACTGCTGGCACTGCAACTGGGGCGGTCCGGTGAAGGACGAGCAGCGGCTGGAGCCCGAGGACTACGCCGCGATCTGCCGCGAGCTGAGCCCCGTCGTCTCGCACCTCTCGGGCGGCGAGCCGCTGGCCCGGAGCGACGTGGTGGAGATCGCCCGGGCGATGGCGAACCCCGGCGATCTGCCGTTCATGGTCCTGGTCTCCAACGCCGCCGCGCTCAGCTTCGACAAGTACTGGAAGCTGCGGGAGGCCGGCATCCACCAGTTCTCCATCTCCCTCGATTACCCCGACGAGCGGCACAGCGAGTTCCGCCGCATCCCCGGCCTGTTCGAGAAGATGGACCGGACGATCCCCGAGATCACCGCCCTGGGCAACGACGACCTGTCGCTCAACGTCTGCATCACCGCCTGGAACTACCAGGCCGTGCCCGACATGGTGAAGCTGGCCAAGAAGTGGAACACCAAGATCAACTTCTCGGTCTACACGCCGCTGCGCATCAACGACGAGGAGGGGATCCCGCGGCAGGAGAAGCTGGACGAGGTCCGCGACGTTTTCCAGACGCTGATCGACATGAAGAAAGCGGGCTGGCCGGTCTACTCGTCGGAGCGCGTGCTGTGGAAGTACTACCAGTTCTTCACCGATCACAGCATCCCCGGCTGCCAGGCGGGCCGGCGCTTCCTGGTGATCAACCCGGACGGCATACTGGTCCCGTGCGCGATGGTATGGGCGAAGTTCAAGAACCAGCGCGACATGCTGGAGCAGTTCACGCGCCACAACACGTGCGAGCAGTGCTACATCTCGACCCGGGCCAACACCGAGAAGACCCTCACCGACATCGTCGCCGACAACTGGGAGGCGGTGGTGAAGAAGTGGTTCACCGGGAAGACGCTGTCGGCGGGCGAGCCGGCCATGCCGGATGAGCAGGAGGAGGATTCGGAGTCGCCGCGCGACGTGCCGGAGCGGAAGGTGCTGAGTGGGTCGGTCGGTCAGTAGGTCAGTGGGTCAGTGATTCTGCTGTAGTTCTCAGCGCCAGTGGCGTTGGTGATTGCGACGCTGGTGGGCCCGGAACCGTTCGAGCTGGAGCGCGGCGTGGCTTTCCAGCTGGTCCCCGGAGCCGTTGATAGGGTTCGGCACCGGCTCGGGGCCGTTCCCGTTTCCATCCCGGTTCCCCTTTCCGCTGCCGTCCTGCCGGTCTTCGACCTGACATCGTTCTGCCGCCAGCGATCCGTTCCCGCTGCCGCTGTTGCTGCCGTTGCCACCGTTCGCGCCCTCCGACTCGGCCGGGATCGCTGAATCGACGCGCACCTCCCAATCCGGATCGTACCAGACATCGCCGTCCGGCTGCCGCACGGCATCTCTCTCGAAGGCGCATGTATGATCGGGGGACCCCCCGGCCCGCTCCACCCTTTCTTCGGGCTCGTCGGGCGGCGCCGGCTCCACCGGTTCTGTCGCCGATTCCTCGGCCGGCACGGCCGCTCGCGCCTGCGAGTCGCCGCTGGGCTGGTAGACCTCGCGTGATAACAGCGCTCCGACACTCGTCTCGTCCAGATCGGGAGGGCGATCGCATTCTTCCGCACGCTGCCAGGCACTGACCAGGCGTTCCTCCCCGGTTCCATAGCGCCGCGGCACGTCGTTGAACACGGCGCCCAAGACCCGAACCGGCAGCCTGTCGAGCAGGTCGAGCATCGACTCGGCGGACTCGCCGTCGGACACGCCGGCTCTCAGCACGAACACCAGGTTGCCAGTATTCGCGGCCAGCGCCAGCGACTCGCGGCCGTCGTCGAGGGGCGCTGTGTCGATCAGGATGATGTCGTAGGACCGCCGTATCTCGGCCAGCAGATCTCCCATCGCGCTCGAGCTCAGCAGCTGCCGCGCGTCGGCATCGTGTGAGCCCCAGCCGATGAGGTCGAGGCCTCGGCGGGCCGTCGAATGGATCGCCTGCGCCCGGGTCGCTGCACCCCCGAGGCAGTCGGTGAGTCCCGGCCGTCGCGCTTCGCCGAACAGGCGATGGAGGTTCCCCTGCCCGACGTCCGCATCGATCACCAGCGTCCGACGTCCCAGGCAGGCGCACGCGCGGGCCAGATGAGCGCAGGCGACCGATTTCCCTTCCCCGCGTGACGGGCTGGTCACCACCGCGACGACCGGTTCCGTCTTTCCGTAGACGTGCATCAGGTTGCGGTGGATGACCCGGAACGCCTCGAGGACTTCTGGACTGCTACTGCCACCCACCGCCGTGGCGGCAGCCGTTAGCTGAGGGACGGTACCGAGGAGCGGAAGCCCCAGCTGCTCGCGGACCTGTGCCGGGTCCTTGAGCCTGCGCCCGTTCCGATTCAGCAGGAACGCGCCGAGAACCGACAGCCCCAGGCCGACGGCGAAGCCCAGTGCAGCCAACGGCAAAGCGGCCACCGAGATCCAGGGAGTCGCAGCGGCCTCTCCCGGGTACGCGAAGTGCCCCGCTGCAAAACCTGCGGCCGTCCCGATGACCGCCGCCGACAGGATCAGGCGGCGGTACCGCCAGACGACGGGACGGTTGCAACCGTGTTCGACGTCCTCCTCCAGCAGCTGCGGGGCGGAGCGGTACGTGGTCGGCGCGGGCTCACCGTTGGCGAACGACCGTTGCCCGTCTGGATCTGGGTCAGGAGCGGCGGGAAGCTCAGACGACCTGTTTCGGTCGGTATTCATCGGACGGTAGTCGGCCAAACCCCTCGAAGTTCACGTGGTGGCGGGCCAACGCATGTGCTGCGGCTGGATAGAGCAATTAAGATGCCGCAGTTCCGCGCCCGGCCGTGGGCAGATCCGGTGGCGAATCGGCGGCGTTCCTCGTTGAAACGGGTGTTTTCTGAACCCAAGCCGCGTCCGGGAAGCCACGCGTGATGCGGCCGCGCAACAACACCTGTGGGATGGAGCCGGTGGCCTCTCTTACCATAACGAGAGCGAGAACGAGATCGGACGGGAAAGGCGGTGACTAACCCAACTGACTCACTGTCTCACTGGGTCTTCACCTCCCGGGCCCATTCACGGTTCTCCTGGTACCAGGCGACGAGCTGCTCGACCCCTTCCTCGAAGCTCACCTTCGGCTCCCAACCCAGCACCTGACGCGCTTTCGAGATGTCGGCCCAAGTCGCCTGGACGTCGGCCGGGTGGCGCGGCTGCCGCTCGATCTTCGCCTTCTTGCCGGCCAGCTTCTCCACCACGGCGATGGCGTCGTTCAGCACGACCGGTTGGTCGGAGCCCAGATTAATCACCTCGAACCCCATCGGCTGCAGCGCTGCGACCGTGCCCCGGGCGATATCGTCGACGTAGCTGAAGTCGCGCTCCTGGGTCCCGTCCCCGAAGACGGTGACCGGCCGCTCCTCGTGGATCCACTGGGTGAAGCGGAAGAGGCTCATGTCGGGCCGGCCCGCCGGTCCGTAGACGGTGAAGTAGCGGAGGATCGTGACGTCGAGATCGTACAGGTAATGGTACGTGTAGCAGATCGATTCGGCCGCCTTCTTCGATGCCGCGTACGGCGAGAGCGGGCCATCGGTGTGGGCGTCCTCGCGGAAGGGGCGCGGATTGCGGGCGCCGTACAGGCTCGACGTGGACGCCAGCACGAACTTCGGCACCTCGTATTCGCGGCACAGCTCCAGCAGGTTGAGGGCGCCGATCAGATTCGTCTCCTGGTAGATCCACGGGTCCTCCACCGACTGCCGCACACCGGCCCGGGCCGCCAGGTTCAGCACCCCGTGACATTTCGGCTTCTGGTTTCCGAAGTGGGATTGAAACAGATCGCTCAGGGCGCCGCCGTCCCGGATGTCCAGCCTGACGAAGCTGAACTCGGCTCGACCCTCGAGCCAGCTCAGCCGCCATTCCTTCAGGCGGACGTCGTAAGCGTCGTTCAGGTCGTCGACGCCGATCACCTTGTGGCCGGCATCGAGGAGCTGTTCGGACACCTTTGAAGCGATGAACCCGGCGGCGCCGGTGACGAGGAAGCAGGCCATTTTCGACTCTAGATCTGAGCAAGGCCGAACAGGAGACCCGTAATCGTGGTCGTGACGATCAGCAGGGTCCGGCCAATCTCGCCCGGGGCGAAGGCCGACCGCTTGGGGACCACGATCTCATCGCCGGCGCGCAGGCCCAACTCGTCCAGGGTGCGACCGGTCTGGATGGCGACACGAGCCTCCTCCGCAGTCAGGACCATCCTGTCGCCGCCCCGTCTGATGTGCACCTTGTCCAGGTCGGCATCATTCGTCGGCCCACCCACCGACATCAACGCCTCGGTGATCGGCGTTTCCGGCGGCAGCAGATGAAAGCCCGGGCGGGCAATTTCGCCGAATATCGCCACCCGTACCAGGGCGCGGGCATGGACCACCGGGTCGCGGATGAACAGCCCGATCTCACGGATCAGCTGCGATTCGATCTCGGAACGAAGCACGCCCCCCAAGGCGACCGTTCCGACGACCGGAATCTCCAGCGATCGATCGGCGGACACGATGAACGTGTCCGAGAGCTCCTCCTGACCCTCGACGTCGATCAGAACACGGTCGCCCACCCGGAAGTCGCCTTCCTCGAGGCGCGCCGTGATCCGCTCGCTCGCCGCCCGCGCCTCGCTTCTGAGGCGCTCGCTGTAGGCCCGGGACTGGACCGCGCCCAGGAACCTCTGCAGCATCCCCTGCAGCTCCTGGCGCGAGGCCTGAACGTGATCCGTATCCCAAGCGATCGACTGCGCCATCAGCCGGTGACCCGGACTGAACAAAGCGAGCGCGATCAGAATGGTGAACAAGCGTTTCATCCGGCCGTCCCTGTGCCGTGCCTGCCCTTTCAGCAGGGGAAGCGTCAGCGGTTCGTTCACGGAACCCGCTTCAATATCAAGACCCGCAGACCGAGAATCGTTATCCTGAGCGCTAAACGCATTTAGCGCAACGGGTTCCCTCGCGAGGCCGCCGCCCGGACCGCCGCCCCGCCCCCGCGGACGTTGTGGCCACGCGACACCCCGTGGCAGGGATGGTCCGCACGGGGTGACCGCGACAGGAAGCCGTCCAACGGGAGAACCACGGTAAGGTGTCGCCGGCTTGCCGCGCTGCAAGGTCCGGGAGTAAGTTAATGAATCCTTTCAGATCGCTGGGAAACGTACTACCTCGAGGCACGGCCAATGCGCACGCAACTTGCACTCGGGCCACCCGTGCGCCTCGCAGAGGAGCTAGGCCGTGACCCAGCATACGGTGACTGGAAACCGGGATGAGCAGGATGAGCAGATGAACGAATCGGCGTCCCGTCCGCCGGTGGCGATCATCGCCAATGATCACGAGTGGTCCAGTCGTTCGATCAAGAGCATCCTGACCGCCAGCGGCTACGCCGTGTTGATCACCTACACGGGTCGCAAGACGCTGGAGCAGGCTCTAAGCACTGGAGCCGACCTGGTTCTCGTCGACCGGGATCTACCGGACATGACGGGAACAGAAGTTTGCCAGGCCCTGCGGGGCGATCCCTGCTTCAGCGCCAGCACACCGATATTGATGACCAGCTCGGGCAACGGTTCGCGGTCAGAGAGGCTGAAGGCGCTGGCTGCCGGCGCATGGGACTACCTGCCGTTGCCGTTCGACAGCGAGGAGCTGCTGCTGCGGCTGGACTCGTACGTCCGGGCCAAGTTGAATTTCGATCGGGTGGCCGAGGAAGGTATGATCGACCCGATTAGCGGCCTCTACAACCTACGGGGCCTGATGCGCCGGGCCCGGGAGCTGGGCTCCGATGCGTATCGCCACGGTCGGGCCCTCGCCTGTATCGCGCTGGCGCCGAACTTCGATCCACGCGGCGATTCGACGCTCAGTAAGGACAACGCACCGCTCTGGGACGCGGTCAAGCACCTGGCTGAAATCCTGCGCAAGTCGGGTCGCGTTTCGGATGCGATCGGCCGGATGCGCCTGGGCGACTTCGTGGTGCTGGCGGCTTCAACCGACAGCGCGAGGGCGCTAATGGTCGCGGAGCGTTTGAAGGAAGCGGCCGAGGCGGGACCGGGCGCCGTCGAGGAGCTGACGCTGGCGGTCGGCTACGACGCGGTGTCGGACTTCCGGGTCGCCGGGATTCAACCGGCTGCTCTGCTGGCCGGCGCCACGGCCGCGCTGCGGCAATCGCAGCAGGCCGGAAACGGGATCGCCATCCGCCGCTTCTCCGGCGATCGCGATACGGCGCGAGCGCTGCAGCCGAAAGACTAGGTTTTCGGGCTAGCGGCCCGCCCCCCCTCGATCCCACGCCTGAAACCAAGCCTCTATCGCCACTGCCGGGTCTGGTTGCGTCGCTGATGCTGCCGGTGCACATGGGACTGACGCTTCGGCGCCGCGTCACGCGCCGGTCGAGGTGCGGCCCCACCGCCGGCCACGATGTCGGTCCGCGATCGCGCCGTTGTGTTCCGGGGAGACTCCGTTCCAGGGCGAAGGTTTGAGCCGGCTTGCGGGCTCGCCGCGCCAGCGCCCCGGGGCTTCGTCGAGGGGCTGGCCCGCCCATGTGCCGCGCCGCCGGGGGTGGCCGTCCCGTGACTCCCGGACGCGACACCTCCAGCTCCGCCCTTCCGAGGCAACGGATCGGCCTCCGGCCGGGCCGGCGCGTCTCGATCCGGCGGACCCTGAGCCTCCTGTTCCGGGCCATTTCGATCCGCCGGTCTGGGGGCCTCGCTCTCGATCTCGTCCCGATCTGTCGGGTACTCTCGCTCCGGAAACACCTCAGCTTCAGGATCTGTACCGGCCGGGTCCGAACCGCCGATCAGCCGTCCCGCCGCAGTTGGGTCCTCGTCGTAGGCCTCGTAGCCCGGCATGTACGAGTAGTACTGGTAGTACGAATAGTAGCGGCCGATGCCCTCCGAGCTGACGGCGTTGAGCACGGCGCCCAGCAGGCGGATGGGCAGGACGTCGAGCATCTCCAGCTTGGCGTGCAGCAGGGCCCGGTTGCTCTCGCCCGTACGCAGGACCAGCAACAGGTTGCCTGTAGCCGTTCCCACCACGAACGGATCGATGCCGGCCCCCAATGGCGGGCTGTCGATCAGGATGACGTCGTAGTCGGCGCGGAGGCGTGCCAGCAGCCCCGTCATGCGCTCGGACTGGAGCAGCTCGGGACCATTTCGAAAGCGGGTCCCCGAGGAGATGAGGTCGACGGACCCGTGAACGGCCTGCTGGATGATCTTGCCCCGGGGAGCGCTCCCACTCAGGTAGTCGGTCAGCCCCGGGCGGCGTACGCCGCTCAGGCGCCGGTGGAGGGCGCCGCGCCGCGTGTCCGCGTCGATGAGGAGAGCGCGGCGGCCCAGATCGGCGAACGATAGGGCCAGGTTCGACGAAACGAAGGACTTGCCATCCCGCGAGCCGGGGCTGGTGATGGTGGCGACCACCGGACCTGCCGCCCCGTAAGCGTGGCTCAGCGCCAGCCGGATGTTGCGGAACGCCTCGACCACCTGGTCGGCATCCGCCTTGCTCATCTGGCCCCGGCGCTCGCGGACAAACGGGACCGCTCCCAGGATCGGGACGCCCAGCTCCTCGCTCACCTGCTCGGGGTAGCGGAAGCGGGGATCGATCCGATCGAGCACGATCGCGCCCGCCAGACCGACGCCAGACACAGCAACCACGACGAGGAAGATGAAGCGCAGGCGCCGGGTGTCGCTCACCGGCTCGCGCGGCATCACCGCGGCATCGAGGATGCGGACGTCCGGGATCGTGCTGGCCGCGGCCAGCCGCGCCTCCTCGTACCGCTTTTGCAGGTTGACGTACAGCGCTTCCGCGGTCTCCACCCGCCGTTCCAGGCGCGCTTCTTCGATCGCTCGGGGCGGGATTCCCTGCAGCTCGCCGGAGGCCGAAGCGATCTGGCGGTCCAGCTCGGCCTCCCGCGCCTCCAGCTCGCGGACCAGCGCTCGCGCCAGCCGCGGGACCGTCTGCTGCTCCAACACCTCGACCTCATCCGCCAGCGCGCGTACCGGACGATAGGCGTCGGTGTACCGCTGGCGCAGGGCCCGGAGGTCGGCGCGCTTGGCGGTCAGCTCCTCCAACGCGCCGGTCAGCTCCGACGCCTCGCGGACCGGCGGGATCACCTCCAGCGCCTCGACAACGAGACTGGAGTCCGGCGCCATGGCCAGAACCCGCTCGATCGCCTCCCGGTCCTGGCGCAGCTGCTCCCGCCGGATCTTCAGGTCGAAGAAGCTGCCCATCGCCGGGTCGCGGGTCGACTCGAGGCCCGGGTTCACCGGGCTCGCCGGCTCCGAGGGGAGCGTTATGGTGGCGACGCGGAACCCCTCCAGATCGGCCTCGGCCTCCTGCAGGTTGTGTAGCGCGAAGTCGAGCTGCTCGTCCAGGATCTTCGTCAGCTCGCGGACCCGCTCGCTTTTCAACTCCGCCGCCACCGACACGTAGCGCTCGGAAAGGGCGTTGAGCACCGCCGCCACCCGCTTCGGATTGCGATCCTGCAGGCTCAGCCTCAGGAACGTACCGTTGCGTTCCATCTCGATCCGCAGCCGCTCGGCCAGTGCCGTCGCCACGTCCCGGGGGTTGCCGATCGTGACCCGGATCTCCTGGCCTGGTTCCACCTCTTCCGGGGCGATCACCCAAGCCAGGCCCAGCTCGGGCCCGATGGAGTCACCCAGAGCGCCTCGCTGCAGGACGACATCGTCCTGCCGGAGCTGGAATGTGCGCCCGTCCTCCTCCACCATCAGCTTGTATTCGCCCGGCGTGAACCGCTCCTTGGTGTCGAGGGACGTGCCGAGCTTGCCGCCGTCGGGCGCCTCCACCGAGATGTAGAGCCGCTGCTCGCGGACCACGTGGTCCAGCACCAGGTACGACTTCAGCAGGTCGATCCACGCCTGGGCGCGCAGCAGCTGCGACGGGCGGATGGGCCCGGCGCCGGCTTCACCGCCGGCACCGCCCTCGACCCAGATCGTCGCCTCAGCCTGGTACAGCGTGGGAACGAAACGGCTGAGCCCCACGCCAGCGGCAACGCCCAGCACCAGGGACGCCAGGACCAGCCACTTGTAGCGGAAGAGCACTGCGATGTAACGCCGCCAATTGAGCTCGCCCCCGCCACCGAACGGGTCGAACTCGTGGCCGTTCACGTGGTCGGTTCTCTGGACTTCGGGCAGCGGCTGACGCCCGTCGAACGGCCCCGGGCTTGGAAGGTTGTTCGACATCACAGAACGCGCATCCTCACAGTATGCGGGCCACCGACACGGACGACCCGCGGGACATTACGGGACTAGGGCTATCCTATTTCAGCAATCCCGATGCCGCCAGTACGGTCGGCCAAGTCGAGCCAGCCCCGCCAGACGCAAGTCGAGGTGCGCGCCCCGGCTACCAAAGAGGCCGGTCGCTCGAATCCCCTGTAGCGCTACCGCAACAGATCGTGGCAACACAGGAGCAAGCGTGGCATCCCTCCCACGACCGGGGGCTCCGGGTGTGGAACGGAATGGACAATCAGTATTGACAGATCCTCGACCTTTTCCTATCCTATGCGTCCCACGAAAATTCGTGGGGGCTCCTCCCGCCGGGCCTGATACCTGCATAACGCCCAAACGCCGGTATAGCCAGACCAAAGACCCCGCCTACCGGCCGCGGCGTTGCGTGGCGTAAACAACGGAGGCTCCCCCGTGCCCACTGGTACCCTGTCCGGTCAGCCGAGAGGCTCCCGCCCAACATCGGTCGCTCACGATAAGGGCGACGCGAAAACAGATCTCTCCTCCCTCGATCCCGAGCTCAGATCCAGCCTGCGCATCTTGATCGTCGACGACGACCATACATTGCGCGAGAGCTGTTCGAGCATCCTGGAAATGGAGGGCTACGACGTCACCGTCTCCGGCCGCGGCGGCGAGGCTCAGGACCTGCTGAAGCGCCGGCGGTTCGACATCGCCCTCATCGATCTCTACATGACCGAGGTCGAGGGGATGGATCTGCTGCGTACCGGGTTGAAGACGAACCCGGACATGGTCGCCGTGATGATCACGGGGAAACCGACCGTAGACTCGAGCGTCGAGGCGCTGCGGGCCGGCGCCTGGGACTACCTGCCCAAGCCGTTCTCGGCCACCCAGCTGCAGGTGCTGATCGGACGCGCGGCCCACGCGGCCCTGGGCACGCGCCGGACCGACAAGTTCCAGGTCGACCTGAACCACGAGCACGGACACAGCGAAACGATCACCGTGCTGGGGATGTCCCCGGCGTTCCGCAAGGTGATCGACGTGGCGCACAAGGTCGCCGCCACCGACGCGTCGGTCCTCATCACCGGCGAGAGCGGCACCGGCAAGGAGCTCATCGCCCAGTACATCCATCATCACAGCCGGCGCGCCAGCAAGCCGCTCGTACCGCTCAACTGCGCGGCGCTGCCCGAAACGCTGCTCGAGTCCGAGATGTTCGGGCACGTCAAGGGCTCGTTCACCGGCGCCGTCCGCGACAAGCCGGGCCTGCTGGAAGTGGCCAACGGCGGCACCATGTTCCTGGACGAAATTACCGAGATGTCCCAGGCGATCCAGGCCAAGCTGCTCCGCGTCATCCAAGACGGGGCCGTGCGGCGCATCGGCAGCACGAAGGTCGACGCGGTGGTGAACGTCCGCTTCATGGCGGCCACCAACCGGGACCCCGAGCAGGCGGTGGAGGCCGGCGACTTGAGGCAGGACCTGTACTACCGGCTGCGCGTGGTGCCGATCCGGGTCTCCGCCCTTCGGGAGCGGCCCGAGGATATCCCGATCCTGGCCAAGCACTTTCTGGTGCATTATTGGAAGAAGCACCGGGAGCGCGGCGCTCCCTTGCCCAGCCTCAAGCCGACGACGATCCGAGCACTCCAGTCGCGCCCCTGGCCCGGCAACGTCCGCGAGCTGCAGAACGCCATCGAGCACGCCGTCGTCTTCCTCGAGCCCGGCGCCGACATCGAGCCCGACGATATCCCTTCCGTTGACGGATACAAGCAGGTTCAGGCGAGCGTACCCTACGCCTTCGACGTCCTGGACGAGCCGTACCACGACGCCAGGGACCGGATTCTGGCCGAGTTCGAGCGCCGCTACCTGCAATGGGTGGTGAACCGGGCCGACGGCAACATGTCGAAGGCCGCGCGGATCGCCGCCATCGATCGCACGACCATCTACCGGCTGATGGAGAAGCACGGCGTCCAGCGCTCGACCCTGTTGGGAGGCGAATAGTGAGCGGCCACTCAGCTTCCCGAGACTCGAGCCGCTCGGTAGTGGATATCCGCGGCCGCCTGCCGACCCGGCACGACGACCTGGCTGACTTCGTCCCCTTCCCCGAGATCGAGGAGGCCAGTAACCGGGTGCTGGCCAACTGGGTCGCGGGCGGCACCCGCGGGGTCGCCGAAAGCAGGCTGGCGTCCGAGCTGGCCGTGCTCAGCTCGGCGGCACACGCGGCGCTGAACGGAGACGAGAGCCGACTGGCCGTGCTGAAGGCCTCCCCGCTGCGCCAGAAGCTGCTGGAGGACCTGCGCGGCGAGCTGGTTCGTCACTGGGTGCGGGAGAACGAGCAGAAATCGCGACGCCGTTCGATACGCGTGCTCAAGACGCTGGAGGATATCCGCAAGGCGCTGGGCTCGCGCAGCTCGGCGAATACCGTCCCCAATGCCGCCGGGATCGATAGCTTGGAGCTGATCTCCGAGGTGGCCCACGATCTCCGCTCGCCACTCACCTCGATCCTGACGCTGGCCGAGACGCTGCGGCGCGGCCATAGCGGTGACGTGAACGAGACCCAGCGACGCCAGCTGGGCTTGATCTACAGCGCGGCCCTCGCCCTCAGCACGACGGCGAGCGATGTGATGGAGCTGGCACACGGCGGCGATCCGCTCTGCGAGGAGCCCGCCCCGATGTCGGTGAGCGAGGTGTTCCAGTCTGTACACGATATCGTGCAGCCGATGGCCGAGGAGAAGCGGCTGGAGATCCGCCTGCGACCGCCCGCGAACGATCAGCGGCTGGGCCACGTGCTGGCCCTTAGCCGCGTGCTACTCAACCTGACGGCCAACGCTCTGAAGTTCACCAGCAATGGCTTCGTGGAGGTCGCCGCTGAGCCCCGGGGCCCGCTTCGGCTCGAATTCTCGGTGCGCGACACCGGTCCGGGCATCCCGGCGAACGCCCTGCTCAAGCTCTTCCAGCCCTTCCGCCGCGAGCCGGGCCGGCCGGGATACTACTTTTCGGGCACCGGCCTGGGGCTGGTAATCTGCCAGAAGCTGGTGGCGGCCATGGGCTCCGAGCTCCAAGTGGAAACCCGGTCCGGATGGGGGACCCGTTTCTACTTCGAGGCGGAGATCCCGCCGGTGGACGACTCCATTTAGCGTGATCGACGGCAACCGGCCGGGAATCGATTCCCAACTGCAGTGGCAGCGCGATGTCAGCCGCAAAAGTCCAGCCGCGTCGCGGCGCACGCGCCTCTCACAAAGCACCGAAGCACGGATCTCCCGACCCGACTTCGCGCAGCTCGCCACCGCCCTCGCGTTCCTGGTACTCTTTGGGGAACCCATCTTCACCCTGGTTCGCGACTGGTGGCAAGTACCGGAAGCGAGCCATGGGCTGCTGCTGGGACCGCTCGCCATCGGGCTGGCCTGGCGCCGCGGGATGATCGCCGGTGCGCGACCGCAAGCCCGGCTGGGGCTGGTCCTGCTGAGCGGAGCGATCGGGATTCGCTATCTTTCGAGCCTGGCTGCCGAGCCATTCACCCTGCGAATGTCGATCTTCGCAGCAGCCGCCGCGCTGGTCGTCTTTTACTTCGGCCTCCGTCAGGTGTTACACTGGTGGCTCCCCGCCGGACTGCTGATCCTGTCGGTGCCGATCCCGGAAGTGATCCTCAACACCCTCGCACTGCCCCTACAGTTACAGGCTTCAGAGCTCGGCACCGCCCTGCTGGATTGGCGGCACGTACCGGTTGCGCTGGCGGGAAACGTCATACTGCTGCCGGGACGATCGCTGTTCGTAACCGAAGCCTGCAGCGGGCTGCGGTCGCTCACCGCCCTCACCGCCCTGGGGCTGCTCGTGGGCGGCCTCTGGCTCACCACGATATGGGCACGCGTGGTGTTGATCGCGGTCTCCATACCCGTGGCCGTTGCCTTGAACGCCGTCCGAATATTTCTCACCGGGTTCCTGGTGCACTTCGTGAACCCCGAGCTGGGAGATGGGCTGATGCATTACAGCGAAGGGTGGGTCCTGTTCTTGGTGGCGTTGGCGCTGCTAGCCCTGGTCGCCTGGGGGCTGCGCCGGCTGGAGAGCCTCTGGCGGGCAAAGGTCGGACCATGAAGAAGCGACTGCTCGCCTGGACGCCCGCCACCTTGATGGGTGTGGTGAGCGTGTTCACGTTGGGAATCGACTTGCAACGGGAGCTGCCCTTGAGGGAGCCTCTCGATAACTCGCTACCTCGAACGATCAACGGATTCACGGGTAGCGAACAGCGCTTGAGCGAAGAGCAAGCGCTGGCGGCGGGCATGACCGACTACGTGATGCTCAGCTATCGCGACGCTTCGAGTGACCGAAATGACACCTTCTCTTTGTACGTCGCCTACTACGCGCAGCAGAGCCTGGGCCACACCATCCACTCTCCCAAGAACTGCCTCCCCGGCACCGGTTGGCAAGCGCTGGCGTCCCGCACGGAGAAGATCGTCGGCCCTGGCGGAAACGTCGCCGTGAACCGCTACATCGTTCAGCGGGAAGACCAGCGAGCGTTGGTGCTCTACTGGTACCAAGGTCGTGGCCGAGTCGAAGCCAACGAGTACCGGGTGAAGTGGCACCTGCTGCGTGATTCAGCCTTGAGACGCAGGAGCGACGAGGCGCTGGTTCGCGTTGTAGTCCCCATAGTTAATGGTGAAGAGGCCGCATGGAAGCTCGCCAGGGATGTCGTAGGCGTGATCCTCCCTGCGGTCGACGCTGCGCTTCCGGCTAACTGACGAAAGACGCGCGTGCTATCGACGTGTCTCGCTGCCGGGGCCAGGGAGTGATGCAGCGCCTTGCGCGCCAACCGGAGCTGGGAGGGTCAGCCAAGAGCGGCGCCCTCTACTGTTGCATTCGTGCTACTCCGACGGGGGTCGCGAGTGTGCCCGGGCTACCGGATGCCGATTCGCGGACGCCCGGCCGGCACGCGTGCCAGCCGACGACCTTCCCAGCGTGCCAGCGTACCGAACCTTTGGGGCCGTGGCGCTTCCACCGCTGGCATCCCCGCTGTGAGCAACGCCCTGGCAGGGGCTTTGCAGCGGTGACGAACGCAACTCTGCACGATTCCAGCGGAGAGCGAAGGGGCAGAAGCCGCTCGTTTGCGAGCGGCCCGTCGACTGAGACGTGACCGGCAGCCCTCGGGCGAAAGGGACGGTTTGGCACTCGCAGGACGGACGATCTCACTGACAAGACAGTCTGTGCTGCTCATGCTGGGGCGGTCGCTGGGGTTCATACTCTCTTTCGCGATCCCGGTCGTTCTCATCCGCTTGCTGACGCAGGCCGACTTCGGCACTTACAAGCAGTTTTTCCTGGTGGCCGGAACGCTGGTCGCGATTCTCGACGTGGGAACGGCAGCAAGTCTTTTCTATTTCATCCCCATCGATCGAAGGCGGGCGGCCAATTACTTGCTGCAGACGGTGTTGGTCTCGGCAACCCTCGCTCTCGCCGCCGCCGGCGCGCTTTGGCTCCTGCGCAACTACGTGGCGGCATGGCTCAACTCGCCGCTGCTCACCGAGCTAACCCCGTTCCTGGCCGCATATATCATCCTGGAACTTCTCGGAAGTCTACTCGAGTACCTCGTCATCATCGAGAAGCAGGCGAAACTCGGTGCCTTGCTGTTCGCGGGCTCAGACGCAGTGAGAGCGATTGCTCTGCTGCTGCCGGCCATTCTGACAGCGGATCTGTTCTGGGTCGCCGCCGGCGCCGCGGTCTTCGCGACCATCCGCTTCGCTATGTTCGTCCTCTGGGTTGGGTGGCAATACCGGGGTCGCCTTCAGTCAGGCTTGCGCTTGGTTGGGTTCAAAAGCCAGATCCACTACAGCTTCCCTTTCGCTGGCGCCGGCCTACTGGATCGCGCCTTGTTCACCTTCCACTCCTTCTACGTCGCTACGGTCTTCTCGCCGGCGGTATTCGCCATCTATGCCGTCGGCTGCACCCAGATAGCTCCCGTCCAGATCTTTTTCAGGTCCCTGTTCGAAGTTGCTCTCGTGAGAATGACGGAATTCTTGGCCGTCCGGGATCTGGCGTCAGCACGCACGCTCTGGCTGAAGCTGATCGGCAAGCAAGCCACTGTGGTCATTCCGCTCGTCGTGATTCTTTGGCTGCTCGCGAGGCCGTTGATCGAGGGCGTTTTCACTGCGGAATACCTGGAAGCAACACCGATATTCCGTATCTACGTGCTGATGATTCTGCTCACTATGTTCAACGATCATTGTGTCCTCAGGGCGCGGGCGCAGACGCGCTTTATATTCTTTGCCAACGTGGTCGCTCTCGCGGCCTGCGTCGTGCTGGTGCCGATACTCACGCGGCAGCTAGGAGTGAAAGGGGCGGCACTCGGCCTGATCGGAGGTGTTTTCACCATGAAGCTACTCGGGCTGGTGCGGGCCGCGCAGATGTTGGAGGTGCCGCTGAGAGATATGATACCTTGGCAGGCGATCGCGCGCATCAGCGCGGGAACCGCGTTGGCCGCCGCAGTCGTCTACCCGTCAGCGGCGCTCTTCGATGCGCCTTTGCTGCGCTTCTTCGTCTGTGGGGCCGCCTTCTGGCTCGCCTACTTCGTGGTCGCGTGGTTCGGTAAAATACTGACGGTGGATGAGAAGAATCTGATAGCACGAACAGCCCGCTCGTTATTCCCGGTGCCGCGAGCCCTGCGACAGTGAGCGCCGGCGCTTGGAAAATGGGCGCGCAACCGCGTGCCGAATATCTGAGAGGGCGAGGATGGTGGCTACCCTTCCGCGAACTGCGTATTCCTACATGGCTAACAGGCTGCCGCCAGAACGAGTGCGCGTCGCAGTTATCCTGCTGACTCTTTGCGGCATGGCTGCGGCCCTGCGGTTGTATCGATTGACTTACTGGAACATCGAGGGCGACGAGATCAATACTCTGCGCGACTCGCTTGCGTTTCCAGGCCTCTTCAACAGTGCCAAGCCACTGCTCTTCTTCTTCAACCATTATCTGATTGCTCCTCTGATCGACCTGGACGAGTTCGGTCTCAGGTTCCTGCCAGTCGTCTTCGGCATCCTGGCGGTTCCCGCGATGTACTGGCTCGGGCGGCGGACGCTAGGAGCAACGGTCGGACTGTTCGCCGCGTTTCTGGTCGCCTTCAGCCCATGGCACCTGTACTGGTCTCAATACGCGCGTTACTACAGCCTCGTATTCCTGCTATCGGCCTGCTTCCCCCTACTGCTCTACCTGGGCTTCCGGGATCGCAAACCCCGCTTAGTGGTGGCCGGGCTAGCCGCGGCGGCGGCGGCCATACTGGCTCACGCTTCTGTCGGCCTTCTGCTCGCCGCGTTTGGGGTATGGCTTGCACTGACTGTTGTCCCTCGGCTCCAGCTCCGACGCTCGACCAGTCGTTGGACATTGGTGGCTACCGGTCTCATCGGTGCGGTGATCGTCGGGATCGTGCTCTATCGCCTCCTCCCACAGTTGATAGGCTGGAACAACCTGGCTCAGGATTGGGGGCACAACGCCGTTTCACTGCCACTCAGCTATATTGATTGGCTTTCACCGATCGTGCTGCTGTTCGGCGCTGCGGGCACCGCCTGGATGTGGCGCGACGGTGAGAGAGCGTTGGCCTGGCTGATCGCTATTTCCGTAACACTGCCACTGGTCGTTCTATGCGTCTTGTCCCTGGCTGTACCGGTCTCAACGTCATACCTGTTCTCCACCACGCCCTTGGTCCTCTTAGCCTGTGCCTATTTTCTCGACCGCCTGACGAGCGTCGGACCCCGGGTCATGGGGATTAGAATTGTCGTCGCTGCCAGCGCGCTGGCGATCGTCGCCGCCGGTGGGCCCCACATAATCTCACACTACCGAGATGGATCACGACTCGACTTTCGCAGCGCTGCCGATTACCTGCGCCGCAATGCCCCTAAAGACGACCTGTTACTGTCCGACCAGCCTCGGGTACTCACATACTATCTTGCCGAGCACACCGTCCAGCAGTTTGAACGGGCCGCGGCCAGCTTGGTCGATGCCGCAGACCGAGCCCGCCGGATATCGGACGACGGTGAGATCTGGATCGTGGCCGCGATCAGGCATCGGGGTGGGTTCACCGACATCGATCTAGGCGGTGCGCGAGATTGGGTGCGCGATCATTGTTCGTTGAGCGAATCGTTCTTCAAGCCTCGGTTGGACTACAAGTACAACGAGCTGCGGGTATACCGCTGCCATAATCGCTGAGTTACGACGTGGAGCGACACACGACTTACGAACTGGAAGAGACCGCGAACGCTGAGCTCCCACAGCAAGTCTGGCTCGACGGTATCGAACGGGGGAAACGCGTGGCTGCCTTCATGTCCAAGATCGTCGGCAACCTTGGTGACAAGACTATTCTGGACCTCGGATGCGCAACGGGAGGCCTGACCCTGATGCTCGCAGACGAGGGAGGGTACGCCGTTGGTCTCGATAGCCAGCTGACCAACGTACTAGAGGCAACGAAGCGAGAGTTACCTGAGAAAGGACGCATCCCAGCCTTCGTTCAGGGTGACGCGATCCAGCTGCCGTTTCGGCGCAACGCTTTCGATGTGATCCTGCTGAGCGGTCTCCTGGAGTGGATGGGCTTCGCACGGCCCGAGGCACCTCCCAAAGACGCGCAGCTCGAGACCCTCGAGCAAGTACACCGGTCGCTGTCTCCAGGCGGATACGTATTCGTTGGCATCGAGAACCGCTGGTTTCCCAAGTTCCTCGCTCGCTCGCCGCACCAAAGATTACCGTTCGCCATGCTGCTTCCGAGCCGCCTGGCCTGGACACTGCCAGGTTGGGTTTTTGGCGACAAGGTCCATGAATGCCTTCACGGTCACCGCGGGCTTCGCCGACTCCTCGAGACAGCAGGGTTCGACCGAGTCGAGATTCACATTCCCCTGTTCGGCTACCATTTTCCGCGCGAAATCGCGAAAGGGGACGACCGGCGCGCTGTACTCGCAGCCGTCGAACGCACACGTCGGCCTGCGCGAAGTCGACTTGAACGGGTAGCAAGCGGTGGCCGGTGGGGGCGAGCTTGGTTCAGCTTGATCGCGGCTCTAGGTCTTCAATTGTGGCTGGCGCCGGCTTTCATTGCAGTGGCACGCAAACCCAAGAAGCTATGAAGCCCAGGACAGAATCTCGGACGCAGACATCATCCGAGCGAGGGCCCGGCGCAGCGGTTCTGCTCGTGGGTCCATACCCGCCGCCTTTCGGCGGACCAGGCGTTCATATGATGCACCTGCGCAAACAGCTGCAGACAAAGGGCGCCATATGCGAGGTTTTGAACATCGGTGAGAAACGTCGCGAGGCGATCGCCGATGTGACCCCGGTTCGCTCTGGCCTCGGGTTCGCATCTGCGATAACGCGATTCGCACGCCGCGGCTTTCACATCCACCACCTGTTCAACGTCGAATCCCACAAAGCCATCGTTCTCGCAGCCATCGCGGCGGCACTTGCGCACACGTTCGGGACGACGTACAGCATTGGCTTTATAGGCGGCGCGCGACAGAAGTACCTCAACTCCGGACATCCCGTATGGACCCGAGTGCTGCGGCTGCCGTTACGGGTCGCGGCCTTTGTCATTTGCAACAACGACAGCGTTAGACGAGTTCTTGCCAAGCTCTGTTCGACACGGACACCGATCCATCCCATTCAGTCTTTCTTCGACGGTCAGATCTCCGAGATCGGCGCACTGCCGAAGGAGATCCGCGAGTTTTTGCAAAGCCGCAGCCCCATCCTCTCGACCGTCACGGCTGCTCGTCTTGAAACCGATGAACCTTACCATGAATTGAAGACATTAGTCCGCGCGATGCAGACACTAAGTAAGACACACAAGCGCATCGGCAGCATCGTGATCGGGGGCGGACGGGAGCGACTCGAAGAAACTTACACGCGCATGATCGCTGAGGCGGCGCTGCAAGATCACTTCTTTCTAGCGTTCGAGCTGCCACACCAGACATGCCTGGCCGCGATCAGGAGCTCGGATATATTCGTGCGCGCGTATGTGAAGGATGGAAATTCCTCGTCCGTGCGAGAAGCTTTGGCGCTCGGCATCCCGACGGTCGCCGTGACAAACCCCAACCATCCTGAATCTGTCATTCCTTTCGCACCAAATGATGCCGAGGATCTGGCTCATGTACTCCTGGATGCACTCGGGCGCCTCGACGAGTTGCGTGAGCGGATTGGGCCCGGATCGGCTGGTGAAACGGGATCGATCGCTGAAGAAACGGCACTGCTGATGAACGTCAAGGCGGACTGAACAGTCCAACCCCAGCGTCGCAGGGAGGGCGCCTGCGTCTCATTCCAGCTTGTCTCACGCTCTCCGATCGGCCGCCGTACGTGTGGCTTCGACGGGCTTGCCCGGGTCGAGTCCTTCGCTACGCCTGAGCCATCCTTCCAGCATCAACAAGCGCCAGAGGACATCATTGTGATCGCGTCTCCCGCGCCGATGCTCCGCAACGAGTCGTCGTACGGCCGGGCGATGGAGGAACCGAGCCGATAGAGACTCGGCGCCCTCGAGCACGTCGAGCCGATCCGCCAATTCGTTTTGCAGCCAGTCACCGATCGGAAGACTGAATCCTCTCTTCGGCCGATCCAGAACGGCGCCCGGTAGGTGTTTACGGGCGAGGCGCTTGAATATCCACTTGCGCTCCCCGCCTCTCAGCTTCCACTCCACGGGAAGCGACGCCGCATACTCAACCAGGTGATGATCGAGGATGGGGACGCGTGCCTCGAGAGAGTGAGCCATGCTCATGCGGTCGACCTTCGTGAGGATGTCGCCCGGTAGATAGGTCACCGCGTCGACGTAGAGCAGACGCGCCGCAAAGGGCAGAGCTGCGGCATCGAGAAACTCGCTGGCGAACAGACCATCCCGCGACGCGAACCGCTCGCAGAGATCAGGCCTCAACAAACCTCCATGTTTGGGATCCAGTTCTTGCTGACGGTAGAGGTTGAAACGCCCCTCCCGTGTGGCCGCCAGCGCCCTCATAAGATTCCAACCGTACGCTCCGAACGGCAGAAGTTTCGTCGGCAGGCCGAACAGCAGACTGCGGATACCTTTCGGCACCGAATCCACCCACGCCCATCGCGCGTCATGCGCATACTGGTCGTAGCCCGCGAACAGCTCGTCGCCTCCGTCGCCGGATAGCGCCACGGTAACGTGCTCGCGGGCGAGCTTGCTGACGAAGTAAGTGGGTACCGCGGACGAGTCACCGAAAGGCTCATCGAAGCAGTCGAGCAGTTCTTCAGCGATCGTGCAACTCGCTGGATCCAGCACCAGCTCGTAGTGTTCCGTGTCGTAGGTCTCGGCCACCCGGCGCGCATACTCGAGCTCGTTGTTGCCTTCGAATCCGACCGAGAAAGTCTTCAGCCGCCCACTCGTCTCCTGCGCGGCTAACGCGACCACGAGGCTTGAATCGACGCCGCCACTCAGGAAAGCTCCGACAGAAACGTCCGCCACGAGTCGCTCGGCCACGGCATCCCTCAACAGGCGTTCCAATTCATCGACCGCCTCCTCCTCACTCGCGGCGCCGGCTTCCTGGTTGTTGGGAAACTGCCAGTACGGCCAAACTCTCAACGCACCGCGGCGGAACTGCAGAAGTGACGCCGGCGGCAGCTTCCAATACCCCTGATAGATCGTCCGGGGCGCTCGGATGTAGCCAAGCGCCAGGTACTCGACCAGCGCCTCCACATCGATTTCCGGCTCCACCGATGCATCGGCGACCAGCGCCTTGAGCTCCGAGGCGAACGAGAGTGTGCCGTCATCAACCCGGTAGTACAGCGGCTTGATTCCCAGCCGATCAAGGGCCAGCGTGAGCGTTTCGGTTTCCGTGTCCCATATCGCGAAAGCGAACATGCCACTTAGTTGGTGCACGAGCTCAGCGCCATGATCTTCATACAGGTGGGCCAGGACTTCGGTATCTGTCATGGTCTCGAGAGTATGGCCCTCGCTTCTCAAGCTCTCCCGCAGTTTGCGATAGTTGTAGATCTCCCCGTTGTACACGACCTGGACACTACCGCATTCATTGCTGATGGGCATACGCCCAGTAGCAAGATCGATAATCTTCAAGCGTCGGGAACCCAGTGCGACGGTCGGCGCAACGAACTCGCCCTTCTCATCTGGTCCACGGTGAACCAAACGCCCGGACATGCGCTCCAAGCGGGCAGCCAGCTTTTCAGCCGGGACGGGACGCGCTGTACAAATTCCAGCGATACCACACATGGCATGCCCCTTTATACTACGATCCGGAGCACCGATCTAAGCCCGGCGCACACGATTCGCCACCGACCCGTCGAGGCGCACCCCTTCCCGGCGGCGGTCTACGACGCGCGACCAAGCCTCTAGCATCATCAAGGCCCACAACCTGTGCTGGTAATCCCGATCCCCTCGCTGGTGCGCCGACCATAACCGATTGGCCTCCTCGAGGTTGACAAGCCCCCTCCGCCTTGTCGTTTCACCGAACAGGAGATCCTCGGCCCGTTCCTTCAGTTTCGTTCGCAGCCACTCAGCGGCAGGAATGTCGAACCCTTGCTTCGACCGCTGCCACAGCTTCTCGGGGAGCAGCGGCCGAAAAGCTTCCCGATAGATGAGCTTGCTCTGGAGCCAACCGATCTTCCACGATCCGGGTAAGGAGAGAGCGAGCTCCACCACGCGGTGATCCAGGAAAGGCGGTCGTACCTCCAGTGAATGCGACATGCTCATGCGGTCGACCTTGGTCAGAATATCATCGACCAGGTATGTCTTGAGCTCGACATACAAAGCCGCGTTCAACGGGTCGAGCCTACTTGCCCTTTGATGATAGCGTTCGAACGGCTCCGTCAATCGCTCGATTCTCTCATCTGGTGAGCCCATATCACGCAGGGCCGGCCCGTAGATCGCGACTCTCGATTCGTCACTGTCAAAGAACCCATGAGCGTGCTTGAGCGCCAGGGCCGTAGTCCGCTCATGAGCGAGCAGCCTCACAGAGGCTCGCCCCGGCAACCAGCGCGGATAGAGCCCGACCAGCCCTCTAATCAGCGTCCCGGGTAGTCGGTCGCTCAGGTGACGCACCAGGTTCTCCAACCTGTGTACCCGATGACGGGCATAGCCTCCGAAAAGTTCGTCGCCGCCATCCCCAGAGAGCACCACCTTCACCTGTTCGCGGGCGGCCTCGGAGACTTGGAACGTGGGCAGCGTCGACCAGTCGGCGAACGGCTCGTCGAGCTGATCCACGACCCGCTCGAACGTGGCCGCAGCATCCGTTTCGAGCAGACGCTCGTGATGGAGACACCCGTATCTCTCGACCAGCGAGCGAGCGTACGGTCGTTCGTCAAACCCGGCCTCGCGAAATCCTACGGTTATGGCGCGTACCGGTGCCGCCTGCGCCTCTGCCATGAGCGCCGTGACAACACTCGAGTCAAGGCCGCCTGACAGGAAGCTCCCCACTGGGACGTCGCTCACCAGGTGAGACTTGACAGCTTCCCCAAGGACGCGGCGCACCGAGTCAGCCGCTTCCCTTCGCGACTCGCGGACGGCTACGTCGGACGGATCCCAATACTCCCACTGGCGTATACCCTTGCCCAGCTCGACAACCATACCATGTGCCGGCGGAAGCTTCTGGATGCCGACGAGTCCCGTGCGAGGTGCCGGTACGTACTGCAAGCTCAAGTATTGGTCTATGGCCGTCGTGTCCAGCTCGATCGGCACGTCCGGATCATGCCACAGAGCCTTGACCTCGGACGCGAACGCCAGAAACTGCGCGGGCGCGTGATAGAAGAACAACGGCTTGATCCCGAGACGATCGCGAGCGAGAAACAGCCTCTGACGCGTCCGATCCCAAAGCCCGAAGGCGAACATACCCTCGAGCCGTGGCAGCAGATCGGCTCCCCACTCCTCATATGCATGTACGATCACCTCGGTATCGCTGCGCGTGCGGAAACGATGCCCCTTGGCGCGCAACTCTTTGCTCAACTCTAAGAAGTTATATATCTCACCGTTGAACACGATGCATACGGTGTCGGCCTCATTGCTGATCGGCTGGCGACCTCCCTCGATATCGATGATGCTTAGCCTCCGATGGCCGAGTGCCACCGGGCCTTCATGCCAGAGCGTCGCGTCATCCGGTCCTCGGTGAGCCAGGCGCGCAGCCATCCGGCCAACCGGCTCGGCGGCAGCCGGTCGGCCAGGTTCGAGTTCAAGCCGTCCGCAGATGCCACACACGCTCAGTCTCCTGGCGCCGACGATCCGCTGAGCAGCGATTCGTACATGGTGATTGTTGCCTCGAGCATTCTCTCCAAGCCATAGTCTTGCGCACGCGCCCGTGCGGCTTGCGCCAACTCGGCCCGGCGCGCCGCGTCGCGCAGAAGCCCATCGATAGCCGCCGCTAAACTCTGCGGATCTCCCGGGGGAACCAGCACACCGACCGATCCGCCCTTCAGCACCCTCGAAACACCACCCACCCGTGTGGCGACAACCGGCCGCCCCATCGCCAGATACTCGAGCAACGCGTTGGGGAGACCCTCTCGGTAAGACGGCAACACGGCGATGTCGAAGCTCGCGATCCAAGGGCGAACATCCGCCTGTGCACCCGCCAACCTCACTGATCCCCCGAGACCGCGCCGACGAATCTCCGTCTCCAGCTCTTCCCGCTGCTCTCCCTCGCCGACCAACACGAACTCCAGCTGCTGCCAGGTCTCGACCAGCCTGGCAGCGGCGGCCAGCAACACATCGAGTCCCTTGTCGGCACAGAGACGTGCCACTACGCCCACGCGAAACGACTCGCCGCCGCCTTGGCTGCCGTCCACCGGTGGCGGGCCGCTTTCGAATCGGGCAAGGTCGATACCATTCGGGATAAGCTTGACCTTAGAGCGGGAGACCAGCCCCCGACTGGCTACCGCGCGCATTATGTGCTCCGAGTTCATCACCACGGCATCGGCCAGACGATAAGACCACCACTCACCGATGCGATGCAGGCGTCGATCCGTCAGAACCTCGTATCGCCGACTGACAACCAGCTTGGTCCGCGGGTTCAGGCCGGCGGCTGCGCTACACATGATGTTGGCGTAGAAATCCAAGGCGTGGATCAGATCGAGCCCCTCAGCCATGACATGACGGGCCAATCGCGAGATCTGCCAAAGGCCCCGGGGGTTATAGAATCTGTTGGTCGGATACTCGGTGATGCGTTCCGGAGCGATCTCGAGCGCCGAGAGCAGTGGACCCCGGCGCGAAAGACAGCCAACCGACACATCAAACGCCGGATTCTTAGCAAGGCCGTTCGCGAGATGAACCAGTTGTGCTTGAGTTCCACCCCGCTCGAAGTTGTCTACGAATAGCTCTATCCGCGCCACTGGCACTTCCACGTCCGTTGATCTCGACGACTTGACAGATGCAACATTCGTTCGAGCGACGTCCCGTTGCACGCCGCATGCTTGGCCGGACGGATACTGTAAGTCCCTGTTTCAATTAGACTTAGATGCATCGATCTCGAAAACTCGCGTCGCCCATATGGCCCTCGCACCACATCGACTTGGGGCGGCGTGGATCGCGCCCGCCCGTCCGTCGGACGGGCACCCCGAGGAGTCAGCCGGTCTGACCCGATCCCGCATCCTCAGCGGGGCTCTCGCAAGCCGGCAACCCGGCAGTGTTGGGTCGCTGCAACACCCCCTGCCGCAGGGCTGAATTCGGCCCCCGAATCGCGCCAGATCGAGCCTTGGCGTAAGGTATAGAAGTTGCTCCTTTGCTGTTTTTACACGCTCGCAGGCTCGGCTGCCGTGGGAAGGCCGAGCGCGTCCAGCCAACCTAAAACCCCGCATACCGTCAAGAGGATGTCTCGGGTCATCTCAGAAGCTCCTGCAACGGTGCGCCATAGCAGCTTACGAAGACGGCGACACGGAAATGAATCCGATCGTTCGACGGTGCCCGGTATGCTGGCGTTCGTGGGTCTCATCTGCTGGGTCGTGTGGGCCACCACCTATCAATTCCCTGGCACCGAGGCGGTGGCCGCGCTTGGTATTGCGGCCGTTATCGTTGATCGTGTGTTGCAGGGCAAAGCTCCGGACATCGGTGGCAGCATCGGTATCTGGATGCTGTTTTTTGGAGGGGTTGCCCTCCTCTCACTCGGGATATCGATCTGGCTCGGCCGTTCGATCGAAGAAGTGCGCGAACTGGGCAAGCTCTACCTCATATTCCTGCTCACACTCAACGCTACGACCTCCGACAAGCGGCTGCGGGTGCTCTTGCTATTGACGATTGTCATGCTTGCGCTCTACCCGGCGCGCGGATCGATCACCGACTATCTCAGCGGTACGGTCAAGGTATCGGGACGGGCCGATTGGTTCGGCGTATTTGGCAATGCGAACGCGCTTGCCGCAATTCTCGCGATGTTCCTGCCTTTCCCGTGGGTCTGGATGCGACACGCGAAACGGTGGCCGATCAAGTTGGCTTCCGGCGGCGTTGTATTGTTGTTCGTAATCGCCATCCAGTACTCGAACTCTCGCTCCGGAACCCTGGCAATGGTTGCGCTGCTGATCTCCCTTGTGGTGGCGGCAACTCACAAGCTGCGGGCTGCCGGCGTGAGCTTATTGGTCCTCATCGCGGTGCTGACCTTCGGTCCGGCCGACTGGCGCGAGCGCATGGTCACCATGATTCCGGGTTATTCCTCCGACGAACTCACGGAGACGCAGGAGGATGCTGTGGGAAACTGGAAGAGCAGAGTCACGATCTGGAAGGCAGCGCTGAGAGTAGTAGCGGATAGGCCAATCCTCGGCGTCGGGGCGGGAGCGTTCGAGGAGGCGCACAGGCATTATCAAGACGCACCAGCCTGGAAGGGCGGGCGGCTTTGGCGCGACGCCCACAACTCGTTTGTCAGGGTAAGCGCCGAAATGGGTTTACTCGGGTTGACGGGTTTCATCGGCTTCCTGGTGGCGAGCTACCGCCTGGGGTTCCAAGCCATCCGCCGCCTGCGGAGCGCAGGCCTCGGCAACAGCATGTGGGCTGCGGAGATACGTGCCGCTATGGCAGGACTTTCCGCCTTTCTCGTCACCAATCTGTTCAATTCGTTTCACATGATCTGGTATTTCTATTTCTTGCTGGCCATCCTGATCCTGCTCACACGCAGTGCGTACAAAGTCGCTGCGGCGCCGCTACCTGCAGCGGTGTTTGCCACGCGCGGTCGTACGCACCGTTTTGCGAAGCCGCGGCTGGCCGCACGGTCCATGCAGAGACTCACTCACGCTCCCGGAATCGTGAGAGACTCGATCGGCTCATGATTCCCTGCGTAGATATCCCGACGCCCATCCATGCGTTACACAGCAATTGAGCTTGTCTGGCGGGCAGCCAGAACCACGCCAGGTGAGCTGCTGACGCGTTTACGGCAAGCAGCCTGGAAGACTGCCGGCCGCCTGAACTTCGCAGGTCGGGGGTCGGGACGACTAACGGTCCCGGGTTCGAAACGGACATTGACGCCTGCGCTACTCGACTTCGGCGAGACTGCCCGAGTGGCTCGCGATCTGGATCCGGCGGCGGCGGACTCACTGGTTGAGCGGGCCGACGCCATTTGCCAAGGACGCTTCGAGACGTTGGGATTCGGTCTCTTACACTTCGGCGAACCGGTCAACTGGCATCTCGATCCTGTGCACCAGCGACAGACTCCCGTACAGCATTTCAGCCGAATTCGCCCGCTCGACTTCGAAGCCGTTGGCGACCACAAGATCGTCTGGGAGCTCAACCGCCACGCGTTTCTCATCACGCTTGCGCAGGCATTCGCGTTAACGGGCGACAGCCGGTACGCGGCGCGCGCGGCTGAGTTGCTCGATGCGTGGCTCGAGGCGAATCCGTTCGGTATAGGTGTCAACTGGGCAAGCAGTCTGGAGGTTTCTTTCCGTGCGATAGCCTGGATCTATGTCTGGCCCGTGTTTAGTTCCGACTCCTGTTTCAGTCGCCAACTGTGCGAGAGATGGCTTCGGAGTATCGATTCCCACGCGATTCACATCTCACGATTCGTTTCATACTATTTCGCTCCTAATACACATCTCCTGGGCGAAGGGCTGGCTCTCTATTTGATCGGCTTACTCTTTCCCGAGCTGGACAAGGCACCAAGGTTCAAAAGGCTTGGCAGGCAAATCCTGACAGCCGAATTCGAGCGACAGCTGTTATCGGACGGCTTTCATTATGAACAAAGCGCCTGCTATCACCGTTACACCGTGGAGTTCTTGCTCGCGAAGCTTATCGCTACGGCGGCATACGGATACGAGCCAATCGGCGAAATGCGTCGGCAGCTCTCACGCGCCGTCGACGCGCTTCTCCCACTCGTGCAGCCCGATGGAATCCTGGTCAACGTCGGCGACGAGGATGGGGGGCAACTATTCCGACTGAGTACAGACGACCCGCTCGACGCGCGCCCGCTGCTGGCCGCGGCAGCCGTGCTTTTGCGGCGACCAGACCTCAAGTGCGTTGTGGGACCTTTTCCCCCAGAGGTTGCCTGGCTACTGGGTGCCGATGCTTTGCGCGATTACCTGGAGTTGGAGTGCGAGGTCCCGCCATCCACATCACAGCGTCTGAAAGTCGCAGGTTACTGCGGTATGCGCGACAGTTGGCAGCGATCGGCCTCCTACCTTCTTTTCGATGCCGGTCCCCACGGCGCAGCCCGTTGCCGCTACGGACACTCTCATGCCGACGCGCTGAGCATCGCGGTCGCTTCTCGCGGCACTCCCTTCGTCGTCGACCCGGGCACCGGCAGCTATTCCGACGCGCTGACACGTGAACGACTGCGCGCGACCTCGGCTCATAGCACCGCCTGGATCGAAAACCGTCCCCAAGCCCAGCCGGCTGAGACCTTTGCCTGGAAGACGGCAGCGAATGCGAAGCTGGTGGCTTGGCTGACTTCGAGCGAGTTCGACCTTGCCGAGGCGGTCCACGACGGCTATGCGCAGGACCGTGGCCGAGTTTGCCACCGCCGGCGCGTCGTCTACTGGAAGCGTCACGGTTGGCTACTCTGGGATGTCTTCGAGGGCGTCGGCGACTACACTCTTTTTCTCCAGTTCGTGCTCGCCGCCACGCCTCCCGACGTAGTCATCAGCGGCACGGCCGTCGAAGCACCGCAGGGCTCGATCGGCGTGCTGCCACCTCGGCTCAGCAAGCGACTTCGTGCCGAGGCACTACCGATTACTGTCTCACCGCGCTACGGCCGGCTCGACATGGCCACGCAGTTCAGGGTATCAGCTCGTGCTACCTTGCCCGCCGACTTCGTCACATTGATCCGCTGCCGGGACGGCGGACCGGTTGCGAGCCTTGCAGGCGACGCGGAAGTGGAAGCCGCTGCGGACGAGCCCGGCAACAACGGCCGGAGGGGCCGTGCCTGCCGCGACGCTTCGACAGGTGATCGGATCATTCTTCAGGCGTTCGGCCGGGACAGTTTAGCCACGGACTGCCTCCGCACCGACGCAGCCGTGTTATGGCATTCCGAGCAGACAGGTCAGGCTCTGCTGGCACGGGGCCGCGAGTTGACCGTCCACAGCAAGGAGCTTCTCGCCAGCGAGAATGGCGGCAACTGGCTCATCAAAGACGAGCGACCGGTGCCGATAGCGACGGACGAGTTCTCTATTTGAAGATGGACCGGATTCAAGAGGCGTATCGGATCGAGAGGGACCTGGCTCATCGACTGCGGTCCGCTCCCAAGGAATTTCGTACCCAGACGGTACGGGCCGTCTACGCCGACCTGTATCGACGGGTACACTGGCACCCGGACTTGACCCGGTCCCTCGAAGAACGGCGAAGGCGCGTCGCCGAGCTACGTTTCGCCTACGGGCGATGGATATCCAGCGCCGGCTCGGTACTCGAAATCGGGGCCGGCAGTTGCGACTTTTTGGCAGAGCTCGCGCTGGACTATCCAGGCAAGCGCCTCGCCGGAATCGACGTCGCCCGTGACCCGCTCCTATCCGCAGCCTCCTCATTGCCGGCCAACGTTCAGTTCACACAGGCGGCGGCGTCGGCGATCCCATACCGAAACGGAAGTTTCGATTTCGTGTTTTGCTCGCAAGTGCTCGAACACTTTCACCCGGACGATGTGCCAGACCATATGGCCGAGGTCGCACGCGTTCTGAGAAGCGACGGTTGGTTCGGGTTCGACACTCCTAACCGAATCACCGGACCGCACGATATTTCACGCGGCTTCACTCCCGAAGCAACGGGCTTGCATCTAAAAGAATGGACGTTCGAGGAATTGCTGGTCCTACTGCTCGAGAATGGGTTTCGCACAGTACTCGCACGCTCTGTGCCGGGACGAGCGGCGCGCTGGCTGCGATTGCCTGCGCCCGGGCCGTTGGTCGACGCACGCCGCAAGATCGCCATCGAGCGAAGAGTCGCTCGGATTCAGCACGTCGGGCGTCGGAGGCTGCTGGGACGATTGCTCGGCCTCAACGGTATCTACCTTTATGCTCAACGGAGCAACCGCTAAATGTGCGGGATCTGCGGGATCGCGTACTCCGAACGGCAGCGAAGCGTCGATCGATCGCACCTCGAGGCCATGATGTCCACGCTCGTGCATCGCGGGCCCGACGACTGCGGTATCCATCTCGATGGATGTGTGGGCCTCGGACATCGTCGGCTCAGCATCGTGGACGTCGAGGGTGGTCACCAGCCCCTGTCCAACGAGGATGAGACGATTTGGATCAGTGCTAACGGGGAGATTTACAATCACCCGGAGCTTCATGACGAGCTCACCAAGCGCGGTCACCGCTACCGCACGCGATCCGACAACGAGACTGTCATCCACCTTTATGAAGAACGGGGCCCGGCGTGCTTCGGCGACCTGCGCGGCATGTTCGCGTTCGCTCTTTGGGATGCCCGCTCGCGTCGACTGCTACTCGCCCGCGACCGTCTCGGTATCAAGCCTCTTTACTACTGGATCTCGCCCCACGGAGACATCGTCTGGGCCTCGGAAATCAAAGCGCTTCTGGCAACGCCCTACGTACGCCCGGCTCTCAACCACGCAGCACTCCCGGAGTACCTCGTTCACCGTTATACCACCGGTCGTACAACCCTGTTTCGGAATATTCACCGGCTGCTCCCTGGTCATTATCTCACCTGGCAAGCCGGGGGTGTGTCGGAGCGGCGCTATTGGTCCCTTGCCGACCTTGTCAACGAAGACGCGAACCGAAAACTCAACCTGTCTGACAGCCAAGAAGCTTTTGAAGCCGAGTTCAAGGACTCAGTACGATCGCATCTCATGAGCGACGTACCTCTCGGGATGTTCCTCAGTGGCGGCATCGATTCGAGTGCCGTTGCCGTATACATGCGCGATTTGATCGGTCAACGTCTGAGTACGTTCTCGGTCGGCTACGAGGGTGGTAGCGAGTCGGAATTGAGCTACGCCCGCAGCGTAGCGCGCCACATCGGTTCCGCCCACCACGAGGTCGTCGTATCGGACACACAGTTCTTCGAAGCGCTGCCCAAGCTCGTGTGGCATGAGGACGAGCCGATCGCCTTTCCCTCCAGCATATCACTCTACTTCGTCGCCGCCCTCGCGCGCGGGTCGGTCAAAGTCGTCCTGACCGGCGAGGGCAGCGATGAGCTCTTTGCCGGTTACGGAAAGTACCTGCGGACGATCTGGAACTTCCGACTCGGTGATAAATACGAACGGCTCCCAGCTCACTTGCGGCGCTGGATTCGACAGGTGGTTCGCGCGCTCCCGCAGACGAACCGAACGTTTCGCCGTTTGGAACGCACGTTCCTCGCGCGCCCGGTCGATCCCGAGCAGCTATACTTCGACAACTTTGGTGTTTACACCGCCTCCGACTTGCCGCACTTGCTGAGCCCAGAACTATGGGCAGTCGCGGGTAACGGCAACGCCGACCTGTTCGGCGGGCAGCGGAAGCTCTGGATGGAATCGGCGGCCGCCCCGCTCCTCACCCGATTACTCTACGTCGACACGCTGAGTTATCTGCACGAGCTGCTGATGAAGCAGGACCAAATGTCGATGGCGGCGTCGATCGAGAGCCGCGTCCCTTTCCTGGACAACAGACTCATCGACCTGGCATTTCGATTGCCCGAGCAAGCGAAGATCAAAAGTGGCAAGACCAAATGGGTCCTCCGTCAGGCGATGGAAGACAGACTTCCGAGCGAGATCCTCCAGCGACCCAAGATGGGGTTTCCCACACCGGTAGGGCGCTGGCTCGCCGGATCGCAGCGCGGCTGGATCGAAGATTTCGCCTTGAGCCCCGATCGGCTCTCGGCGCCCTTATTCAAACAGGAGTATATACGGCGGCTTGCCGATCAGCACTTGAGGGGACAGGTGGACCATACCGAGCGCCTGTGGGCCATCATCACTTTGGAGGTATGGGCGCAGCATTACCCGCAAGTCGTGACGGCTTCTTGAGGGCGCTTTGCGGGGCTCGCGGTAAGCATGGCAAACGAGCGACACCCGACGTCGGTGAGGCGCGATCACCATTATTCCCAGGCTCGTGTGTATATGCGCGGCGACTATGGGATAATCGACAGCGATGAAGATTCTTTGGGTAAAAACCAACCTCCTCCACCCGCTAAACAGCGGTGGCGTGATACGCACCTACAACATGCTCCGCCAACTGAGTCGAGAGCACGAAGTAACCTACGTCGCACTCGACTCGGCCACGGAGGCCACGAGCCGCCGGCGCGCAGAGGAGTACTGCCTCCGGCTCATTCAAGTACCGTGGCGCGGAGCTCCTCGCCGAACCCAGTGGCAGTTCTATGTGCAGGCCCTCGCCAATCTGCGCTCCGATCTTCCGCTTCCCCTCGAGAGGTACCGAGTCCCGCAGCTCGAGGACGCTCTACATGGTCTTACCCAAAGGGAATCCTTCGATATCGCGGTGTGCGATTTTCTTTTCCCCGCCCTCCATTTCAGTGCCGTGCGTGGAACCCCCCGACTGCTGTTCCAACACAACGTCGAATCTCTTATCTGGGATCGAATGTGGAAGCACGCTCGGGGAATCGCGCGCCCTTATTTCCGGTCACAGGCGGAGAGGATGAGGCGCTGGGAGGCCCGGCTAGCGCAAGGGTTCGATCACGTGGTAACGGTGTCGATCGAAGATGCCCGGCTGATGCGCAAGTGGTTCGGCTTGCAGAATGTCACATCGATACCAACGGGGGTAGATACCGAGTACTTCCGGCCTCAGGCGGGTGGGCCGGAGCGGGATGTGGTATTCGTTGGATCGCTGGACTGGCTGCCCAACATCGATGGGGTCCGCTGGTTACTGTGCGAAGTATGGCCGATCATCCGCAATAACAGGCCGAGCGCCCGGCTTCACCTCGTAGGACGTCGGCCCTCACGAACGATTAGGCGGCTGACGAAGCGTACGCCAGGGATTGTACTCTGGCCCGATGTTCCCGACGTGAGGCAGCATCTCTGGCGGGCGGCCGCCGTGGTGGTACCGCTGCGCGTCGGAGGCGGAACCCGGCTCAAGATCTTCGAGGCTCTCGCCTGCCAGAAGGCCGTGGTCACCACGACCGTGGGAGCCGAGGGGCTGCCCGTGGCCAACGGGCGCCACGCGCTAGTCGCATCGGAAGCCACCGACTTCGCCAGCGCCGTTCTCACAATACTGGACGACCCGGAGCAGCGACGGCGACTAGGAGAGGCTGGCCGAAAATTGGTGAGCGAGCGTTACTCTTGGCGGGCGGTTGCGGATGCTTTTGCCGAGATCTGCAGGTCCGTCGTGTCCGCCGAACCGACACGGTCAGCAACATGATCCTCGAAGCACTCTTCATAGTGGCGCTGGCGTTAGTCGCATATCCCTACCTGGTGTACCCGCTCCTGCTGTATGCCCTAACACGCAACCGGGATGGACCAGCGCCGCCACCGCCGGCGGTGGAGCTGCCGCCGGTTACGGTGATAACTTCAGTGTACAACGAGGCAGCCGTCATCGTCGACAAAGTCAAGAACCTGCTCTGTCTCAAGTATCCCACGGATCGCGTCAGGATCGTGATCGCCAGCGATGGCTCGCAAGACGATACCGTTCCACTGGCCCGCAATGCCAGCCAGGGACATGCCCACGTCGAGATCATTGATTTCGAGACTCGCCGTGGCAAAGCGTCAGTGCTCCACGATCTGGTAACACGGGCCCAGACCGACATAGTCGCTCTCTCAGACGCGAACACGTTCTTCGAGCCCGAGGCCCTCGAACGATTAACACGCTGGTTCTCAGATCCGGAAGTCGGCTGCGTGTGCGGACACATGGAGCTGATCCCCGCAGTCGAAGGTTCCCGGAACGAGAGTATGTACTGGACGCTGGAGACGCGGCTAAAGCAATGGGAGAACCGGGTGGGGGCAGTGCTCGGGGCAAACGGCGGCATCTATGCCTTTCGACGAGACGCTTACGAGCCGATAGCGGAGAACACCATCACCGATGACTTCGTGTTGCCCATGTTGATTCGCAAGCGCGGCTACCGGATAGTCTATGACTCCACGGCCGTGGCCACGGAAGAGACGGCGCCAACGATTTCCCACGAGTTCAAGCGCCGCACACGTATCGGGGCCGGGAACCTCCAGGCCCTCAGCTGGACTCGCGACCTCCTCCGACCGAGTGCCGGCTGGACCGCCTTCACGTACTGGTCGCACAAGGTCGCTCGCTGGGTCGCTCCGATTCTACTCGTCTCAGCCTTTCTCATCGCCCTCACCCAGATGGACGCCCCCTTCTACCGGGGAGTGGCGATTGTCGGTATGGTGCTGCTGGCCGTCGCCCTCACGGGCTGGCTGCTCGAACGGGCTGGCAGGCGCGTCCCTCAGGGTCTCGCCGCGCCGTACGCCTTCGTCGCCTTGAATCTGGCGCTCGTGGCAGGCGCCGTGCAGTTCATTCGCGGGAAGCAATACGCGCGCTGGTCTCGAACGCCACGCGGCACCGAGTCGGCAGGTCCATAGCCGCCACGCATCGAGTGGGAGAAACGTACAGCACTGTTGGATACTCACCGTGGTTCGATGGAAGATCGCGAGAGCAAGCTAGCCTCCAGAGTATTGGAGCAAGTCACGGGTCAGGGTCGGGGACCCAGCTTAGGAGGGCTCAAGAGCCTCACTCCATGGCAAGTCATAGAGTCCCCGAACTCTGTGGTGCGCGTCTTTCGAGATAGGACATCTACAGCGCCCGGAGTCGTAGTTAAGGAGTACCGCGCCGCCCCAAGCGATTCGCGCCCGGCTGAACACGAGCACTTGTGTCTGCAGAAGCTAGGGGAGCACCTCTTATCCTTCCCACATCTGCACGTCCCTCACCCGGTAGCACATTCAGCGAAACGGGGAATTCTCATCACGCGCGAGATTGTCGGCGAAACAGCGGACCGCCTGCTCGCTAGGCGGCTTCGCAGAACGCCACGCCTCCGCAGAGGACGCAAAGGACTGGATGAGGCGCGAGCGCTCTGTGCCATGATCGGCCAATGGCTGCAAGCCGTTCACGCCCTCGCTCGCCTGGGTGATCGGATCAATCCGGCGACCAGCGATATGAAGAGTTGCCTGCGGCAGCGGTTCGGGGCGGCCGTACAGCGAACTCAGGATATCGGCTCGACTCTCGAGCCCGAACTCAGTCGTATAGAACGTTATTTTTCGCAGGCAATCAAGGAACTCGACTCTACCGGCTGCGTACTCCACCATCCAGACTTCTCGCCATACAACATGATACTCACCGACGAAGGGCTATACGTTCTGGACCTCTCCGAGGTGGGCAGCGGGCATCCCCTGGAGGAAGCCGCGTTCTTCTGGGCTTACCTGGAAGCGCTCAAGCTCAACCCATGGTACAGCAAACGGCGGGTGCGCGTGTGCCAAGCGGCTTTTCTCGCCGCCGCCTGTGGCCACGCAGAGCTCCCTCCGTTCTGGCAACGTTGGGGCATGTTCATGCGCCTCAGCTATTTGACCCGATCGGAGGAGCGCGTGGGACGGATTAGCGGCATTCGTCTGTGGCGCCGAAAGTTTTTCCGAAAGCGTATGCGCCACTGGCTTGCAAACCAGAGTTGGGCCTGACCCGCTCTGCCACGAGTGTACCACTGCTTTAGGTGGGCGACTCAGCTCACGAAGCAGGACTTCGATATCAGCCTTCTCCGTCAAGACCGGCCTGCTCGCCGAGGTGAGTTCTTCGCAGTCGCTCTTGGATCCGCCGCTTCAGGCCGAGAAGAGCGTCAGGGGTAATCGAGCGGGCGCGATCCCTGACCCACCCGAGGAAGGGTGGCATCCAGACGTACCATCTTGTGCGCAGACCCGGTCGCGCGAGTGTGAGGTGGACGGCGTACTTGGTCACGGCACCCCACCGTTGCTTGTACCAGCTCTCGCCGCGAAGGAAATCGACATCGCTTGCCCCGCTCTCGATAGCCTCCTTGATGGCATGTGCAAAGACGACGCTTCCGAAACTGCGGTTACCGTATTCGATATCGAACGCATGCTGCAAGGCGAATACCCGCTGCTGGTATTGGAAGCAGAAAAGGTAGGACACGGGCTTGCCAGCTAAGCGCAAACAGTAGAACCGTAGCCAACCGCACTTCAAGAACGCCCCTGCCATCTCTCGGTAGAAGCGCCGGCGCTCCGCTGAACTGAACGTGCCGGGGTAGCCGGCTGCCCGCCAGCGTTTCTCATGCAGGTTGAACAGGCCGGTGAGGTCTTGCTCAAGTGCCGACGGATCCGTACAGGCGGTAACCTGCCCATCTTCCTCGACCGGCAGTTTCCGTAGCAATGCGCGCATGTGGCTTGCGAATTTCCTCTTGATCGACTTGAGGTACAACTCCCATGTCTCAGGCAAAGGCACGGAGGAGCACGGGTGAGCTGTAGAAGAGACGAGGTAGCCACGATCGGACGCCAGCCGCTCCAACAACGGGAAGTTCGGCGATCTCTTGGGCAACAGACGCAATTCGAGCAGATCCCACCTGTCCTGTTGCAGGCGGTCAAAAAATGCAGGAAGTACGCGTGCCTCTTGCCCCCGCTCGATGATGAAATCGAGATACTCGGAATCGCCCGAGTTGTCGCCGATGAATCCAATACGGTGAAGCGATCCGAGCCCGCGAGCGGATACCCGCGAGCGGTAGAGCGGTGCGATGCCGACAACCCTGCCTTCCTCACGTGCGACAAGCACATGAAGGGCTCTGTCTACGAATAGTGGTGAGAAGTTACGCCACCACGGACGTAGCCACTCCCAAGTGAGGAAGATGGTCGAGCTGTCAGAGCGCTCGACCAGTGCATTCCACTCCTCCCTTAGAGCTTCCCAGTCGGCCTCGGTGGAGATGCTGGTTACCTGCACAGCCTGACAACGGTGTTGTGGTGAGACTGTCTTGGTGCGTCGCGTTATCGCGGTGGGGTGTCAATTTCCGTGCCAGCGCTCTGATCTGACCCTAGGTTCGTCCACCAAGGCCGACGAGCGTCTTAAGCTGACTCGCCATCACTTGCGGCCGCAAGGTGGTGCGATCGAGGCTTGCGGCGTTGCTTGGCGGCACAGAGCTCGTGTGCAGTTGATTCCTGTACGCGACGTAGCGGGGTGACTACACTGTGGAGCCTCCGGAAAGCGGGGCCGTCAGGTCAAGGAACCCCACCGTGCCGCTCCACCCAAGGATGAAGAAGTGGAGCGGCACAGAGGGGGGCCACGGTCTCGGCATTACCTACCTTGTGGGCACCACGGCTATGAACACATCCATCCGGCCGCTGCGGTTCATGTTCGATGTCCACATCACCAGCCGGCC
>JAACAK010000128.1 GCA_011774835.1 Candidatus Kutchimonas denitrificans
GTCAAAACGACGGCAGCGGGGATACGGGACATGATGCCTCCTTTCATTGGAGTCTGGCGTGAACGGGCCGCGGGGCCGGTAGTTCGGCGGCGCTGCACTTGACCCTCACTCGCCAGGGTCACCGAACCGGTAGACCTCCACCGACTGTACGTCCAGGCTGTCCCGCACCACAACGGCGTGATGCTCACGACCGAAGTACGGTGCGACCCTTTCGGAGCGGGGCACCGCCGGCAGGCGGCCGATCAGCCGCCCGTCGGAATCGAAGAGCTCCCAGACCGTGCCGTCGGCGGTGACCGCTTCGACCCAGAGGCGCCCGGTCCAATCGAGGTAGAAGTCGGCGATGGGTGGCTTGCGCTCCGGTTTCGAGATCGACCGCGGTCGGCACGCCTCGCCCTCCCGCTCGTCCCGGAACGCCCGGTACTCCTCCAGCCCGGCCTCCCACTCGGCCTCGCCGACGGGCACCGGCTCGGCCGCCCGCTCGACCACCCGCACCGTATCGGATTCCGAGCGGAGGAACGCGATCCGGTAGTCCTCGGTCCAGGCCACGGCCAGGCTCTGGTCCCGCGCCGGCCGCTGGATCAGCCTGGGGGTGAACGGGATATCGAAGACGGTGAAGCCGCCGTCGGGGGTGTCGCACCTGATAGCGCCGGGCGGTCCCGACTCGAGCCTCACCGCAGCCAGCTGGCCTTCGGCCCCGGCCGGGATGTGCCGGTTGAAGACCCGCTCGATTTCTCCATCCACAACCTCCAGCGACCACGCGTAGACCTCGTCCCGCGCCACACGGTAGAGGCGAAGCTGCCCCGGCGAACCCGTGATCCGTCCCGGAACCCTCCTCTGACCCAGCCAGCGACCGCTGGCATCCAGCTCCCCGATCCGGCCGTTGCCGAAATCGAGGGCGAGCAGCGTGTCGCCCATCCAGGCCAGCGAGTAGAGAGCGAGAAACTCTCCGGGTCCGCCGCCCTCGCGACCGAAGTCGAACAGGAACTCCCCCGCCAGGTCGAAGACCCTGACCTCCGAGTAGTAGGAATCCGCCACGTACAATCGGTTCTGCGGACCGATCGTTATGCTGGTTATGAGGCCGAACTCGTCCGGACGCGGCTCCCCCAGCGTCCCTTCAGACCCCAGCGAGAGCAGGTGCTCGAGTCGCCACTGCGGCGGCTGGCCGTCGTTCATCACGTGTACCACCCCGTCGACTGTATCCACCTCGACACGCGTCGCTCCCGACTCCGAAGAGTCGGGCGAGCGATCGCAGCCGCCGCTGGCAAGCGGCGCGAGAAGCAATAAGGCGATGTGACGGGATATCGGTCGCACCATACAGCTCCCTCGGTCGGCGGGTCTAAGCCGTTCCCTGCACCCTCTCCAGCCGCGGGCTTCGGCTCAGGTCCTCGGACGTGATGGTTTCGATGTTCTCGCCGGGCACCAGATCGATGCCGGCGGCGCTATAGGCGTGGTAGATCAGCTTGCTGCACCAGAGCCGGTCGCGCTCGAACCTCAGCAGCGGCTTCTTCAAACCCAGCAGCCGGGCGGGAACGTTCGATACGAGTCCGGCCCGGTCCAGCTTCGTGTCCTCGAATTTCATCGCTTCGGCCACCACACGATCCCTTTGCGCCGGCCCTAGTTGCGGAGCGCGTAGGATGGTGTAGCGATCCTTCCGGTAGATCTTCCGCGGCAGGTTTCCGACCGTGACACCGGCCCGCATGGTCGTATGGATGATCTTCCGGTCACCCAGATACAGCATGCTGTGGACGTAGCGGGCACGCAGGATCAACCGATAGAGCAGCGCCACCGGCGACAGCCGCAGCGTGCGCGGGCTGGCCAGGATGATGTCGCCCGCCCGCAGGCGAGCGACCGTAGCGCGTCTCTTCAATCCGCCGGAAACGTACAGGTAGGCCCTGATGATCCAGGCCCAGATGGCGGAGGCGACCGCGACGATCCACTCCCAGACCGCAACGGCCAGCGAGACGATCCAGTTCCATGCGGCCGCGACGGCGGCCGCGAACCGCTGACGTAGGCGGGCGAACCAGCTCTTTCGCCTGAACGGATTCCTCATCCCGTTGCACCGGCCGGATTACTCGAAGCCCACTCTCGGCAAAGTACCGAACAGTCCGATCGCGGCGACGACGGCGACCGCCACGCCGAAGCCCCCGAACAGGGGCTGGCCATACAGCAGATAGCCCGTACCGAAGAGCGCCGCGTAGACGACGATACAGCCCAGGAACCAGCAGAGCAGCGCGGCGCTCAGGCTGCCGCCCGCGCTCGGCACGACCCTCACCGCCGCACGCCAGCCCATGTTGAACGGACGGATCCGGTCGTAGAAGTTCTGCAGCGTCACCCGATCGGTGGGCGGTGTCATGTACGTGACGAGTAACCAGACCGCCGTCGTGACCGCAACCCCGAGCACCAGCTTCAGCGATGGGTGCAGGGCCGGGAAGCCCAGGGCCGGGTGCACGATCTCGAAGTAGAACGCCACCAGGAACGAGATCGCCATTCCGGAAAGCTCGCTCCAAGCGCTGACCCGCCACCAGAACCAGCGCAGCAGGAAGATGAGCCCCGTGCCGGCGCCGATCTGCAGCAGGATCTGGAACGCCTGCAGCGCGTTCTCCAGCCAGAGCGACACCAGGGCCGCCAGGACGATGAGGGCGACCGTCGAGACGCGCGCCACCCGGACGTAGTGACCCTCGTCACGCTCCGGCGCCACGAACCGGCGATAGAAATCGTCGACCACGTACGACGCGCCCCAGTTCAGGTGCGTGCTGATCGTCGACATGTAGGCCGCCGCCAGCGAGGCGACCACGAGTCCCAGCAGCCCGTGCGGCAGAAACACGAGCATCGCCGGATAGGCCAGATCGTGGCGCACGATCGACGGGTCGAGATTCGGGAAGCGCGCTGTAATCGAATCGAGGCTGGGGTAAACGATCAGCGAGGCCAGCGCCACCAGGATCCACGGCCACGGCCGCAGCGCGTAGTGCGCGACGTTGAACCACAGCGTCGCGCGCATCGCCTCGTTCTCGCTCCGCGCCGCCAGCATCCGCTGCGCCACGTAACCGCCACCGCCGGGCTCCGCCCCGGGGTACCAGGTGCTCCACCACTGCACGGCGATCGGGACGATGAAGATCGGCACCGCTACCCGCCAATCGGTGAAGTCGGGCAGCAGCGCCAGCTTCTCGCTCAGCGCCGGATGCGTCACCAGACCCGCCAGACCGCCCACCTCCGGCAGCGACAGCGCGTAATAGGCGGCGGCCACCGCTCCCACCATGGCGATGCCGAACAGCAAGAGGTCGGTGACGACCACGCCCCACAGCCCCGACGTCGCCGAGTAGATCACCGTCACCGTCCCGGCGATCAGCACGGTCGTGTACTTGTCCACGCCCAGCAGGACGCCGGCGATCTTGATCGCCGCCAGCGTGACGGTCGCCATGATCATCACGTTGAAGAAGACGCCCAGGTAGAGCGCCCGGAACCCGCGCAGGAAAGCGGCGATCCTTCCCGAATAGCGCAGCTCGTAGAACCCGATGTCGGTGAACACCCCCGAGCGGCGCCACAGCTTCGCGTAGAAGAAGACCGTGCACATCCCGGTGATCAGGAAGGCCCACCACACCCAGTTCTGGCTCACGCCGCCGGTGCGCACCATGTCGGTGACCAGGTTCGGCGTGTCGGTGGAGAAGGTCGTCGCCACCATCGAGGTGCCCAGCAGCCACCAGGGCGCCCTGCGGCCCGAGAGGAAAAACTCGTGGGTGCCCTTGCCAGCGCGCCGGGCGAACACGATGCCCACGGTCAGGGCGACGGCACCGTAGAGGGCGACAACGAACCAGTCGAGGGTGACGAGCTGCATGTCGGATCTCCCGAGTGGGTGAGACGGGACTGTTAATAGCCCGATGGGATCACGCGCGCCAGATATTCAGTGTGCGGTGCAGTTTCTGTGGGGTGCCGGGCAACAAAGTCGTTGCTCTCCGGTGGAGGGTGCGACATCTTGGAGGTGCCATTCTTTTCTGGCCAGCTGAACGCTCTCTCACTCTCTGGCCCCAGGAGTGAGCATGCCCGCGCTGCTCGAAACTGTGCGCGATGCCCTGGCGCCTCGCTACGAGGTGGAGCGCGAGCTGGGCGCCGGCGGCATGGCCACCGTCTTTCTCGCCGAAGACACCAAGCACCATCGCAAAGTCGCGGTGAAGGTGCTGCGCTCCGAGCTGGCGACGGAGCTGGGCCACGAACGCTTCCTGCGCGAGATCGGGATCGCCGCGAAGCTCCAGCATCCTCACATCCTCATGCTGATCGACTCCGGCGAGGCGGGTGACCTACTGTACTACGTGATGCCCCAGGTCGAGGGCGAGTCGCTGCGCAGCCGCCTGTCACGGGAGAAACGGCTCCCGGTGAGCGAGGCTGTGCGCATCCTGCGCGACGCGGCCGACGCGCTGGCCCACGCCCACAGCAACGGGGTGATTCACCGCGACATCAAGCCGGGGAACGTGATGCTATCGGGGCGCCACGCGCTGGTGATGGATTTCGGCGTGGCGAAGGCGGTGACCTATGCGGGGCACGACACGCTGACGACGCAGGGGATCTCACTGGGCACCCCGACCTACATGTCACCGGAGCAGGCGGTGGCCGATCCGCAGATCGACCATCGGGCCGACATCTATGCGCTGGGGGTGCTGGGCTACGAGCTGCTGGCGGGCGAGCCGCCGCTGG
>JAACAK010000084.1 GCA_011774835.1 Candidatus Kutchimonas denitrificans
TGACGCACATCCTGCTGCCGTTCATGATCCTGCCGCTCTATTCGGTGATGAAGACGATCCCGCCCAGCTACCTGCGCGCGGCGAAGAGCCTGGGCGCGACCAACTGGACGGCGTTCTGGCGGGTCTATTTCCCGCACTCGGTGCCGGGCATCGGGGCGGGCTCGATCCTCGTCTTCATCCTGGCGATCGGCTACTACATCACGCCCGAGCTGGTCGGCGGCACCACCGGCGTCTTCATCTCGAACCGGATCGCCTACCACATCTCGACCTCGCTCAACTGGGGGCTCGCGGCGGCGCTGGGCTCGATCCTGCTGGTCGCGGTGCTGATCCTCTACTGGGCCTATGACAAGATCGTCGGCATCGACAACGTGAAGCTGGGGGGCTGAGCCATGGGTGTACCGATTTATGCGACCACCGGCCAGCGGGTCTGGTACTACGGCTTCCGGGTGATCTGCGGGCTGATCTTCTTCTTCCTGATCGCGCCGATCCTGGTGATCATCCCGCTCAGCTTCAACGCCGAGGACTTCTTCACCTTCACGCCAGAGATGCTGGCGTTGAGCCCCGAAGGGTATTCGCTGAAGCATTACGAGGATTTCTTCACCAATCCCGACTGGCAGCAGGCCTTGAGGAACTCGCTGTTGATCGCCCCCGTGGCGACGCTGCTGTCGGTCAGCCTAGGGACGCTGGCGGCGATCGGGCTGTCCCAGCCGCATGTGCCGGGGCGGCAGGTCATCATGGCGATCCTGATCTCGCCGATGATCGTGCCGCTGATCATCTCGGCGGCCGGCATGTACTTCTTCTACAGCCGGATCGGGCTGCAGGGCACCTATTGGGGCGTCGTGCTGGCGCATGCGGCGCTGGGCATCCCCTTCGTCATCATCACGGTGACGGCGACGCTGGTGGGCTTCGACCGGTCGCTGACGCGGGCCTCGGCCAAGCTGGGGGCGGATCCGGTGCGCACCTTCTTCAAGGTGCAGATGCCGCTGATCCTGCCGGGCGTGATCTCGGGCGCGCTGTTCGCCTTCATCACCTCGTTCGACGAGGTGGTGGTGGTGCTCTTCGTCGGCAGCTCGCAGCAGAAGACGCTGCCCTGGCAGATGTTCACCGGCCTGCGCGAGCAGATCAGCCCGACGATCCTGGCGGTCGCGACGATCCTGGTCACGATCTCGATCGTCCTGCTGGCCACGGTCGAGATCCTGCGCCGCCGGTCCGAGCGGCTGCGGGGCATGTCTCCGGGCTGACCGCGGGGCAGGAAACCGCAAGCAAACAGGACGGCGGGC
>JAACAK010000017.1:0-76759 GCA_011774835.1 Candidatus Kutchimonas denitrificans
TCGCGATCCGCGAGGGCGGCCGCACCGTGGGCGCCGGGGTGGTCACCAAGGTACTGGAATAGGAGCCTCGTGCGTTAGTTCGTTAGTGCGTTAGTGGACGGACCACCAACGCACCAACGCACTAACGCACCAACGCGCGGGACCGAGGATGTCAGGGAATATCAGAATCAGGCTCAAGGCGTTCGATCACGCGGTGATCGACCAGACGGCGGCCGACATCGTGCGCACGGCGCAGAAGACCGGTGCGACGGTGCGGGGGCCGATCCCGCTGCCGACGCGTCGCCAGCGCTGGACGGTGCTGCGCAGCCCGCACGTGGACAAGAAGTCCCGCGAGCAGTTCGAGCTGAAGACGCACAAGCGGCTGATCGACATCATCGAGTCGCGCCCTCAGACGGTCGACGCTCTGACAAAGCTCGACCTGCCGGCCGGCGTCGATGTGGAAATAAAGGTGGACTAGGATGCTCGGGCTGATAGGCAAGAAGATCGGCATGACCCAGCTGTTCAACGACGATGGCTCCGTCGTGCCGGTGACGGTCATCGAGGCCGGGCCCTGTCCGATCGTCCAGGTGCGAACGGATGAGCGCGACGGCTATCGGGCCGTCCAGCTGGGCTTCGGCAGCAAGAGCGAGAAGCGCAGCAATCGGCCGCAGAGCGGACACGCGGCGAAGGCCGGGCTGGACCATGTGCCGGCCATCACCCGCGAGTTCCGGCTCGGGCCCGAGGATGCGCTGGCCGAAGATCCCCATACCCCGGCGAAGGCGCCGGCGCCCGCCACCGCCACCGTCGAGCCCGAGGCCGCAGACGAATCGGCGCCCGAGGAGACGCCCGACGTCGATAAGGGCCTCCGGGTGGGCCAGCTCCTCACCGTGGAGCTCTTCGCCGAGGGCGACCGGGTCAAGGTCACCGGCATCACGAAGGGCCGCGGGTTTCAGGGCGTGATCAAGCGCCATGGCTTCGCCGGCTACCCCGAGAGCCACGGCCACCCGGAGATCCGGCTGCCGGGCTCGATCGGTCCGGGCACCGACCCGTCCCGGGTGATCAAGGGTCGGCGCATGGCGGGCCGGATGGGGAACGAGCGCAAGACGGTGCGCAACCTCACGGTCGTGAAGGTCGATCCGGAACGGAACCTGATGTTCGTGAAAGGTGCGATCCCGGGAGCCCGCAACAGCTGGGTTTTCGTCGGCAAGCAATAGAGGCGACAGGCAGAGAGCTGGAGAAGATGGCGGCAGAGATCACGGCACGGTACTACAAGGCCGACGGAGCGGCGGGCGACACGACCCCGCTGCCGGCGGAGCTGTTCGATGGCGTCGTCAACGAGCAGGCGATACAGGCCGCGGTCAAGGCCTACCTCGCCAACCAGCGGCGCGGCACGGCAAAGGCCAAGAGCCGGCCCGAGGTCCGCGGCGGCGGCCGCAAGCCGTGGCGACAGAAAGGCACCGGACGCGCCCGGGTGGGGAGCATCCGATCGCCCATCTGGCGCGGCGGCGGCGTGATCTTTCCCCCACGCCCCCGATCGTATCGGCAGGATTTGTCGAAGAAGGTCCGACGCCTGGCCCGGCACTCCGCCCTGAACGCCCGGGCGGCGGACGATCGCGTGATCGTGGTCGAGAACCTCGAGCTCGAGGAGCCGAAGACTCGGAAGCTGGTGAAGCTGTTCGAGAAGATCGGCGTCGCCGACGAGAAGATCTTGATCCTGACCGGGGACCTGCGCCGCAACCTGTACCTGTCGGCCCGGAACATCCCGCGGGTCAGGGTACTGCGCTACGGCGATGAGTCCGCCTACGACGTGATCTGGGCCGACACCGTGATCATAGAAGAGAGCGCCCTGTCGACGGGCGGCGCGGCCAAGGAGGCGAGCGATGCGTGATCCCCGCGAAGTGATCGTTCGCCCGATCATCACCGAGAAGTCGACCGCCGGACAGGCCGAAGAGAACCGGTACACCTTCGAGGTGCTGAGGGACGCGGGCAAAGTCGAGATCAAGCAGGCGGTGGAGGCGCTGTTCAACGTGCACGTGCTGAAGGTCCGCACGTCGCGGCAGCGGGGCAAATGGCGCCGCCGCGGCGTGCACGTGGGCAAGCGTCCCAATTGGAAGAAGGCGATGGTGCAGCTTGCCGAGGGTGAAACGATAGAAGTCTTCGAAGGGCTCTGACGATGGCCATTAAGAAGTTCAAGCCGAACAGTGCGGGAACACGCTTTCGCTCGATCGTCGATGGCGAGGAGATCACGCGCTCGCGGCCCGAGAAGTCACTTCTCGAGCCGGTCAAGAAGAGCGGCGGCCGGAACCANNCGGATCGACTTCCGGCGAGACAAGTTCGGCGTGCCTGGTAAGGTCGCGGCCATCGAGTACGATCCGAACCGCTCGGCGAATATCGCCCTGATCCACTACGCCGACGGCGAAAAGCGCTACATCCTGCAGCCCCGAGGGCTGAACGTCGGCGACCGGGTGTCGGCCGGTCCTGGCAGCGAGATCCGCCTGGGTAACGCCGTTCCGCTGCGGGAGATCCCCCTGGGCACCTCGGTGCACAACATCGAGCTGTCGCCCGGCCGCGGCGGCAAGATCGTCCGTTCGGCCGGCAGCGCCGCCCAGGTCGTGGCCAAGGAAGGGAAACACGTCACCCTGAAGCTGCCCTCGACCGAGGTCCGGATGGTCGAGGGTGAATGTCTGGCCACGATCGGCCAGGTGGGCAACGTGGAGCACGAGAACATCTCCTGGGGCAAAGCCGGGCGCGCCCGCTGGGCTGGCCGTCGCCCGAAGGTGCGAGGCGTTGCCATGAACCCCGTGGATCACCCGCTGGGTGGCGGCGAGGGTAAGGCCTCCGGCGGTCGGCCGCCGGTCAGCCCCTGGGGCCGGCCGGAGGGGCGTAAGACGCGTGACCCGCACAAGAAGTCGGACAAACTGATCGTGCGTCGGCGTCGGCGCGGCAAGGCGACCAAGTAACGGAGAACGGTTGGGGGCTGAAGGGTCATGGCTAGAAGCGTCAAGAAGGGTCCATTCGTCGACGACCACCTGATGATGAAGGTCGCCCGGATGAACGAGAGCGGCGACAAGAAGGTCATCAAGACGTGGTCGCGTCGATCGACCATCACGCCCGAGTTCGTGGGCCACACGCTGGCCGTCCATAACGGGAACAAGTTCATCCCGGTGTACGTCACCGAGAACATGGTGGGCCACAAACTGGGCGAGTTCGCCCCCACGCGCCTGTTCCGGGGACACAGTGGCAAGCTCGTTGATAAGCGCGCGAAGGTTGAGTGAGGATGGAAGCGAAGGCTATAGCGCGGTTCGTTCGGCAGTCGCCGCGGAAGATGCGGCTCGTTGCGGATCAGATCCGTGGCCAGACCGTCAACGACGCGTACGCGATACTGCAGTTTAGCAACAAGCGGGCGGCGCGCAGCTTCGAGAAGACGCTGCGCTCGGCGGTGGCGAACGCGCTCTACGCCGCCGAAGACCAGGGCGAGCGCCTCGATGTCGACGACCTCTATATCAAGCGGGCCTTCGTCGACGAGGGGCCGACCTACAGGCGCTGGCGCGCGCGCGCCATGGGTCGGGCGAGCCCGATCCGCCGGCGCACCAGCCACGTCACCGTGATCGTGGATCGGAAGGAATAGGCATGGGTCAGAAAACACACCCGCTCGGATTCCGTCTCGGCATCATCAAGCCGTGGAAGTCACGCTGGTATGCCCAGGGCAATCTGGCGGACCTCATCGAGCAGGACGAGCAGATCCGCAACTACCTCAAGGCGCGCCTGGGGCACGCGGCGATCTCGTCGGTCGAGATCGAGCGCAAGCCGGGCAAGATCGTCGTCACGATCAACACCGGTCGCCCGGGCGTCGTGATCGGCAAGCGCGGCGCCGAAGTGGACAAACTGCGCGATGAGCTCGCCGTACTGACCAAGACCGAGGTGGCGATCAACGTGGAGGAGATCAAGCGGCCCGAGCTGGACGCCCAGCTCATCGCCGACAACGTGGCCTTCCAGCTGATGCAGCGCATCGCCTTCCGGCGCGCGATGAAGCGCGCCGTCCAGCAGGCCATGCGCATGGGAGCCGGGGGGATCAAGATCCAGTGCGCCGGCCGGCTGGGCGGCGCCGAGATCGCCCGCACCGAGGGGTACCACGAAGGGCGCGTGCCGCTCCACACGCTGCGCGCTGACGTGGATTTCGCCCATTCGACGGCCAAGACCACGTTCGGTCCCATCGGTGTGAAGGTGTGGGTCTACAAGGGCGAGGTCGTCGAGGAACGCAAAGGACAAACGTACACGGCCGGCGGCCGGGGTACGTGAGCGGATAGACAGGTAAAACGATGCTGGCTCCAAAACGAGTAAAGTGGCGCAAGCAGCAAAAAGGCCGGATGCGCGGCCACGCCAACCGGGGCAACTCGGTGGCGTTCGGTCAGTACGGCCTCCAGACGCTGGATCGCGCCTGGATCACCTCGCGGCAGATCGAGGCGGCGCGCGTGGCGATGACCCGTCACATCAAGCGCGGCGGCAAGGTGTGGATCCGCATCTTCCCGGACAAGCCGATCACCAAGAAGCCGGCGGAAACCCGCATGGGGAAGGGTAAGGGCAGTCCCGAGGGTTGGGTCGCCGTGGTCAAGCCCGGCCGGGTGATGTTCGAGCTCGAGGGTGTGCCGGAGGAGGTGGCGCGCCGGGCCATGGAGCTGGCTTCGGCCAAGCTCCCGGTACGGACTCGTTTCATCAGCCGCGAGAGCGGAGGACTCTGATGCGCCCGGAAGAGATCAGGGACATGGCAGACGCCGACATCAACCAGGCGATCGAGGAACTCAAGGATGAGCTCTTCGACCTGCGGATGAGAGGCGCTTACGAGGAGCTGGAGAACCCGGCCAGGGTCCGCCTGCTGCGGCGCGACATCGCCCGGCTGAAGACGATAAAAGGCGAGCGCGAACGGGCTCGCGAAGCGAAGGAGAGCTGAGCACGCATGTCTCGAGCGCAGCGCAAGACCCGCAGCGGTTCGGTCGTGAGCGACGGCATGGACAAGACCATCGTCGTCAGCGTCGAGCGGCGATTCGCACATCCGCTGTACGGCAAGCAGGTGACGCGACACAAGAAGTACTACGCCCACGACGAGGAGAACGCGGCACGGAAGGGCGACGTGGTGCTGATCGCCGAGACGCGCCCGCTGTCGAAGACCAAGCGGTGGCGACTGGTTGAGATCTTGAGGAAAGCGGAATAGGGCTATCGCGCCATTACCTATAGACGGTTCGGAACATGATTCAGCAAGAGTCGAGAGTGCGGATCACAGACAACTCGGGTGCCAAGGAGGCGCTGTGCATCCGTGTCCTCGGCGGCAGCAAGCGGCGGTACGCGCGCATGGGCGACATCATCGTCGTGACCATCAAGGACGCGCTACCGACCAGCACGGTGAAGAAGGGTGAGGTGACGAGAGCGGTCGTCGTTCGCACGGCGCGGGAGCAGCGCCGCAGGGATGGTTCGTACATCCGCTTCGACGACAACGCCGCGGTGTTGATCAACGAGCTGGGTGAGCCCCGGGCGACCCGAATCTTCGGGCCCGTCGGCCGCGAGCTGCGGGAGAAGCAGTTCATGAAGATCGTCTCGCTCGCCCCGGAAGTCGTTTAGCCAGGTGGATTTCGGATATGCACGTTCGTAGGGGAGATCAGGTCGCCGTCATCGCGGGCAACTACCGGGGCTCGCGCGGCCGCGTTTTGCGAGTGATCCCGAATGAGAACCGGGTCGTCGTCGAGGGGATCAATATGCGCACACGGCACCAGCGCCCCTCGCAGGCGAACCCGGAGGGCGGGATCGTCACTTTCGAGGCGCCGATCCATGCCTCGAACGTCATGCTCGTATGCCCGCACTGCGACGAGCCCGCTCGGGCCCGCAAGCGGCACGACCCGGACGGCACGCTGGAGCGACTGTGCGTCCGCTGTGAAACGCCGATCCCAGTGGCAGAAGTGAAGTAGAGCGATGAAACCGAGACTGCACGAGCACTACGATAAGACGGTCCGACCGAAGCTCGCCGAGGAGTTCGGGCTTGAGAACGTCCACGAGATCCCGAGGCTGGAGAAGATCGTGGTCAACGTCGGCGTCGGAGAAGCGTCGCGCGAGCCGAAGATGCTCGACTCGGTGGTCGAGGCGCTCGCCGCGATCAGCGGACAGAAGCCGATCGTGAACCGGGCTCGCCAGGCGATCTCGAATTTCGGACTGCGCCAGGGGATGCCCGTCGGCGCCAGCGTGACGCTGCGGGGCGCCCAAATGTACGAGTTCCTGGACCGCTTCATCAACGTGGCGGTGCCCCGGATCCGCGACTTTCGTGGCCTGCCCCAGAGCTCGTTCGATGGCCGCGGCAACTACACCGTGGGGGTCAAGGAACAGGTGATCTTCCCCGAGGTCGATTACGACCGGATCCAGAAGATCCACGGGATGGACGTCACCTTCGTGACCACCACGGACCAGGATGACGAGGCGCTGGCTCTGCTCCGCGAGATGGGCATGCCCTTCCGCGGCGTCGAGCCGGTCGTCGTCTGAGTGAAGAGAACGGACGGTAGAGAAAGATGGCTCGTAAAGCTCTGATCGAGAAACAACAGAGAAAGAAGCGGAAATTCTCCGTGCGAGCGTATAATCGCTGTCGACGCTGCGGTCGCGCCCGGGGGTACCTTCGCAAGTTCGGCCTGTGTCGCATCTGTTTCCGCAGCATGGCGTTGAACGGTGAGTTGCCAGGCGTGCGGAAGGCCAGCTGGTAGCTGAACGGTCGAGTGATATAACGATATGACGATGAACGACCCGATCGCGGATCTGCTCACGCGGGTCCGCAACGCACTGAGCGCGGGACACCGACGTGTCGACGTGCCGCTCTCGCGGATGAAGATGGAGATCGCCCGCAAGCTGGTGGACACCCACTTCATCGAGAGCGTCAAGGTCATCGATGCCGGTCCGCACTCCCGTTTGCGGCTGTATCTGAAGTACGCCCCGGACGGCCGGCCGGCGATCCGGGAGATGCGGCGCGTGTCGCGCCCCGGGCGGCGGAACTACGTGGACAAGTCGAGCATCCCCAACGTGCGGGGCGGCTTGGGAATCGCGATCCTCTCGACCAGTCGAGGCATCCTGACCGATCGTGAGGCTCGCGCCGCCGGTGTCGGGGGCGAGCTCATCGCGGTCGTGAACTGAGCAGAGAGCGAAGACAGATGTCCCGCATTGGCAATCAGGTGATCCGTGTCCCCGACGGCGTGACCGTGACCGTCAAGGGTTCGCGGGTCACGGTGAAAGGGCCGAAAGGCCAGCTGGAGCGAGAGTTCCACCCGGCGATGGAGATCGTCCATGAGGACGGCGAGCTGAAGGTCAACCGGCCGAGCGACCGGCGCGACCACAGGTCGCTGCACGGGCTGACCGGCGCCCTGCTCGTGAACATGGTGACCGGGGTCACCGAGGGCTTCGAAAAGAAGCTGGAGATCGTCGGGGTGGGCTACCGGGCCGAGTCGGCGGGCAAAGCGCTCCGCTTCCACGTCGGCTACTCGCACCCGATCACCTACGAGCCGCCGGAAGGCGTCAACCTGACGACGGAGTCGCCGACGGTGGTCGCGGTGTCTGGTACGGACAAGGAAAAGGTCGGACAGGCGGCAGCGGAGATCCGGGCCCTGCGTCCGCCGGAGCCCTACAAGGGCAAGGGGATCAAGTATCTGGGTGAACAGATCCGCCGCAAGGCGGGCAAGACGGCCCTATAGGCGAGAGCGAGTAAGAGCGAAATATCATGTCTCAAGTTCAGCTGAGGCGAAAGAAACCGAAGGGAAAGGCGCACCGTCGCCGACTGGAGCGTCAGCGGCGTCACGCGCGGATCCTGAAGCGCGTTCGCGGCACGGTGGCCCGCCCGCGCCTGGTGGTGCGGCGCTCGCTGCGCCACATGGAGGCGCAGCTGGTCGACGACGACCGCGGCGTCTGCATCACGGGCGTCTCGACGCGCTCGAAGGAAATCGAGTCGCGGCTCGAAGACGACCGTCGCAAGCAGACGCAGAGCAGGATCGCGGGTCAGCTGATGGCCGAGCGGGCGAAGGAGAAGGGGATCGAATCCGTGGTCTTCGATCGCGGAGGTTATGTCTATCATGGTCGCGTGAAGGCGTTCGCCGAGGGCGCACGCGAAGGAGGGTTGAAGATCTAGTGGCGAATCAGCGAGAGAAGCGCGAGCGGCGCGAGAAGCGCACGCGGGAGACCGAGTTCGTAGAGAACGTCATCTACATCAACCGCGTCGCCAAGGTCGTCAAGGGTGGCCGGCGGTTCTCCTTCACCGCGCTCGTCGCGGCGGGTGACCAGCAGGGGCGCGTCGGCGTCGCGCTCGGCAAGGCGAATCAGGTCGCCGAAGCCATCCGTAAGGGGTTCGAGCAGGCGCGGCGCGACATGGTCGACATCCCCCTCGTCCGCCACGGGACCATACCCCACACCATCGTCGGACACCACGGCGCGGGTCGGGTGCTCCTGCGACCGGCGGGCCCGGGGACCGGCGTTACGGCCGGGGGACCGGTGCGCGCGGTGCTCGACTGCGCCGGCGTCCAGGACATCCTGACCAAGAGCCTCGGCTCCAACAACCCGATCAACATGGTCCGCGCCACCATGGACGGGTTGACGCGTCTGGTGACGCCCGAGCGGGCGGCCTGGGAGCGCGGTGTGCCGGTCGAGGAGCTGGCGGGAGGACCGCGTGGCTAAGCTCAGGATCCGCCAGGTCCGGAGCGGTCTCGGGTCGCCGCGGAAGATCCGCGGCACCCTCAAGGCGCTGGGGCTCAAGCACCAGCGCAGCGTGATCAAGCCGGACAACCCGGCCGTCCGCGGGATGATCTTCCAGGTGAAGCACCTGGTGGAAGTGGAGCCGGTGGCCGACAAGGCCGAGAGAGAGAAATCGTAGTCATGTCAAACAAGCAGGTCATGGACAGATGACGCACCTGGAGTCGTTGAAACGTCCCAAGGGATCCAAGAAATCGGCCAAGCGAGTCGGCCGTGGCCCGGGCTCGGGCGTCGGCAAGACGGCCGGACGGGGCCACAAGGGCCAGAAGGCCCGCGCCGGCGGCTCGCTCAAGCCCTGGTTCGAGGGCGGCCAGATGCCGCTGCAGCGGCGGCTGCCGAAACGCGGGTTCCGGCCCTACAAGCGAACCGAGTACCAGGTCGTGAACGTCCGCGATCTCGGTCGGGTCGAGGGCGACGAAGTGACGCCGGAGGCGCTGAAGCAGGCCGGGTTGATCGGGTCGTTGCGGCGCCCGGTGAAGATCCTCGGCGAGGGCGAGCTCGATCGCGCTCTCCAGGTGACGGCCCACGCGTTCAGCCGGACGGCGCGCGAGAAGATCGAAGGTGCGGGCGGCGCCACTAACGAGGCCGACTGATGGCGAATCCCGTCCAGAGCCTTCTCCGCGCGCCCGAGCTCAAGCAGAAGCTCCTCTTCACCCTCCTCTGCCTGGCGATCTATCGCTTCGGCGCCCACATCACCGTGCCCGGCGTCGACGTGGTGGCGCTCCGCGACCTCGCCACGTCCCTCCAGGGCACGCTGTTCGGTCTCTACGACATGTTCGTGGGCGGTGGCCTGCAGCGCGCGACCATCTTCGCGCTGGGCATCATGCCCTATATCTCCGCCTCGATCATGTTCCAGCTGCTGGGTGCCGTCTTCCCCACCATCGAGAAGATGCAGAAGGAGGGGGAAGAGGGACGCAAGCGGCTGAACCAGTGGACCCGATACACCACCGTGCTGCTCTGCGCCATGCAGGGCTACGGATACGCGATCTTCCTCGAGAGTCAGAGCGGCCCCAACTCGACCATCGTACCGGCGCCCGGTTGGGCTTTTCGCCTGATCACCGTCCTGGCGCTGACCGCGGGCGGCGTGTTCATCATGTGGCTGGGCGAGCAGATCACCGAGCGCGGGATCGGCAACGGCATGTCGCTGCTGATCTTCTTCGGCATCATCGAGGGGTTCCCCAACGCCGTCGGCCGGACGTTCGAAGCGGTTCAGGTCGGCACGATCAGCGCCTTCAAGCTGGTCCTGCTCCTGCTGGTCATGCTGGGCGTGATCGCCGGTACCGTGGCGGTGACGATGGCGGCGCGGAAGATACCCGTTCAGATACCGCGAAAGGTGGTGGGCCGCGGCCGCATCCGGGAAGGGCAGAAGTCGTTCATCCCGCTGCGGGTCAACTCCGCCGGCGTGATGCCGATCATCTTCGCCCAGTCGATCATCGTCGTGCCCGGCACGATCGCGTCGTTCTCGAACGTCCCGATCCTCGCTGAGATATCGAACCTCTTCCAGCCGGGCAACTCGCTGTACTATGTCAGCTACGCGATCCTGATCGTCTTCTTCACCTACTTCTACACCGCGATCATCTTCAATCCGGTGGACATCGCGGAGAACTTGAACAAGCAGGGCGCGTTCATTCCGGGCGTCAAACCGGGCGGCCGCACCGCCGAGTATATCGAGTACGTGCTCAACCGAATCACGCTTCCGGGATCGATATTCCTGGCCGCGATCGCGCTGGTTCCGTTCATGATCTTCGCCTGGTTCGACATCCAGCTGTTCTTCTTCGGCGGTACCGCGTTGCTGATCGTCGTCGGTGTGGCCCTCGATACGGTCCAACAGATGCAGCAGCATCTGTTGCTCCGCCACTACGAAGGATTCATGAAGAAGGGCCGGGTCAAATACCGCGGCCGACAGAGGTACATGTGACCCCGTGCTGGTGCGAGCCCCAACCACGGAATTCAGCCTATGAAGATCGTGTTGCTGGGCCCGCCGGGCGCGGGAAAGGGAACGCAGGGCGACCTGCTCGCTGAACGCTGTGATCTGCCTAGGTATGCCACCGGCGACATCCTGCGGGAAGCAGTGCGCGAACAGACGCCGCTGGGCCGCGAGGCCCAGCGCTTCATGGACGCCGGCGAGCTGGTGCCGGACGAGATCGTGATCGACCTGGTGCGCGACGTCCTTCAGCGTCCCGAAGCCGCCGCCGGCTTCATCCTGGATGGCTTTCCCCGCACCGTAGCCCAGGCCGAAGGGCTGCAGGCCACGCTGGAGGCGCGGGGGATCGAGCTGGACGCCGTGCTCTACCTCGACGTCCCGGAGGAGGAGCTGGTGCGCCGCCTCGCGGGCCGCCGCGTTTGCACCGTTTGCGGAACGGTCTACAACGTGCACTTCGATCCACCGCAGAACGCCGGTGTCTGCGACCGCTGCGGCGGCGAGCTCGAGACCCGAGACGACGACCAGGAAGAGACCGTGCGGAAGCGGCTCCACGTCTACCACGAGCAGACCGAACCGCTCCTCGACTGGTACGCCGGCGACGGCCCACCGGTGAGCAAGGTAGACGGCGTTGGCGACGTGGAGGAAGTGTTCGGAGAGCTGATAGAGCTGGTGGATTGCCGGTGATCACGCTCAAGACCGACGAAGAGATCGAGCTCATCGCCCGGGCATCCGAGATCGTGGCCGATGTGCTCGACCAGCTCGAAGATCGGGTGCGGCCCGGTGTCAGCACGGGCGCTCTGGACGAGTGGGCGGAGGGGTTGATCCGTAGCTACGATGATGCTACTCCGGCCTTCAAAGGGCTGTACGGCTTTCCGGCCACCCTCTGCACGAGCGTCAACCACGAGGTGGTTCACGGAATCCCGTCGCGCGACAGGATCCTCGAGGACGGCGACATCGTGAGCGTCGACGTCGGGGTCTGCTACGAGGGCTACTACGGCGACGGCGCTGTGACCTTGCCGGTCGGCACGGTGGCGCCACCGGTGGGCCGGCTGCTGACGGTGACCCGCGAGGCGCTGACCCGGGGGGTGGAGTCAGCCCGTCCCGGCGGTCGACTGGGGGACATCAGCGCCGCCATCGAGGCGGCGGGCGCCGAGGCCGGCTACAGCGTCGTTCGTGAACTGGTGGGTCACGGGATCGGCGCCCGGCCCCACGAGGAGCCGCAGGTGCCGAACTATGGTCGTGCCGGTGAGGGGTTGAAGCTGCAGCCCGGGCTGGTCCTCGCCATCGAACCGATGTTCAACTTGGGCGGCCGCGAGATTCGCACGCTCGCCGACGATTGGACGGTGGTGACCGCCGATGGGCAGGTCTCAGCCCACTTCGAGCACACGGTCGCGATCACCAGGGAGGGCCCCCGCATCTTGACGGTGGTGCCGTCCAAAGCAGGATGAGGTAAGGTTCGGCCAGGTTGGCAAAAGAAGAATCGATTCAGATGACCGGCACCGTGGTCGAGGCACTGCCCAACGCGATGTTCCGGGTGGAGCTGGAGAACGGCCACGAGATCACGGCCCACATCTCCGGCAAGATCCGGATGCACTACATCCGGATCCTGCCGGGCGACAAGGTGCAGGTGGAGCTGTCGCCGTACGACCTGACGCGGGGCCGGATCACCTATCGGTACAAGTGACGGATTGGCAAGCACTTAGGGGAACGGGGCTTCCGGGGCGGGGCGCCGTCGGGGGCGATCCCCATTGATATTCGAGTGCGGCTGGATATTATAATTGGCTGCACCAAAACGTTCGGAAGAGAGCAGGCAAGTGAAAGTAAGATCGAGCGTTAAGCGGATCTGCGAGCACTGCAAGCTGGTTCGGCGGCGCGGGGTCGTCCGGGTCATCTGCAAGCGCAACCCCAGACACAAGCAGCGGCAGGGGTAGCATGATGGTACGTATAGCTGGCGTCGATTTGCCGAACAACAAGCGGCTCGAGGTCGCCCTGACATACATCTTCGGGATCGGGCAGACGAGCGCCCGGGAGATCCTGGAGAAGACCGGTGTAAACGACGAGACGCGGGTCCACGAGCTCTCGGACGAAGACCTCAACAAGGTCCGGAGGGTGATCGAGAACGATTACAAGGTGGAAGGTGCGTTGCGCACGGAAGTATCGATGAACATCAAGCGGCTGATGGACATCGGGAGCTACCGTGGGATCCGGCATCGCAAGGGACTGCCGGTGCGTGGGCAGCGGACGCACACCAACGCGCGGACCCGGAAGGGCCCGCGGCGGACCGTGGCGGGCAAGAAGAAGGCCCCGCGTAAATAATCGAGAACGGTAACGCAGCGAGCGATCGAGCTGATGCCTCCGAAGAAGAAGAAGCAGGCGGGACCGAAGAAGAAGAAGGATGTGGGCGTCGAGGGAATCGCCTACATCAAGGCGACGTTCAACAACACGATCGTCACCATCACCGACATGGAAGGCAACACGCTGGTCTGGAGCACCCCGGGCAAATCGGGGTTCAAGGGCTCCAAAAAGTCCACTCCGTTCGCCGCGACGGTGGCCGCCGAGAACGCCGCCCGCGAGGCGGTGGGCCTCGGGATGAAGCGGGTTCACGTGCGGGTGCAGGGACCCGGCTCGGGCCGCGAGTCCGCGATCCAGGCGCTGCAGGCCACCGGCCTGCAGATCCGCTCGATCCGGGATGTCACCCCGATCCCGCACAACGGCTGCCGGCCGCCCAAGAAACGACGGGTTTGACTCAGTGCCACTGCAGGGAGCGCTAGACGGAAAGTAAATGGCAAGATACACAGGACCAGTCTGCAAGTTGTGTCGGAGGGAGGGCCAGAAGCTCTTCCTCAAGGGCAAGAGATGCCACACGGAGAAGTGCGCCATCGAGCGGCGCAACTACCCGCCGGGCCAGCACGGGATGTCCCGGATGCGGCGGCGGCGCATGTCCGACTACGCCGTGCAATTGCGCGAGAAACAGAAGGTGCGCCGAATCTACGGGCTACAGGAGGAGCAGTTCCGCAAGCTCTTCCAGACGTCGTCCCGGGGAGGGGGCATCACCGGTGACAACCTGATCGTCGCGCTGGAGACCCGGCTCGACAACATGGTCTATCGGCTCGGCTTCGCGCCGTCTCGCAAATCGGCGCGTCAGCTGGTGCGGCACCGACATATCGAGGTGGAAGGCGCGATCGTCAACATCCCGAGCTTCGAGGTGAAGCCGGGGATGGAGATCTCCGTCAAGTCCTCCAGCCGCGACCTGCCGCTGGTCAAGGAGGCGGTGGAATCGAGCGCCGGCGACGGGACGCTCGGCTGGATCTCCGTCGACCACAAGAAGCTGACCGGTCGCATGGTGGAGAAGCCGACGCGGGCGGACGTGCCGCTCGCCGTGCAGGAGCAGCTGATCGTCGAACTGTATTCGAAATAAGAGCAGCGGTTGCATCACTAGAACCAGACCGAGCATGAGACTGGAGGCGTCCACCGGCCGTCGGGGGCGCCACGCGGTGTTGGGCCGCATCAAGGAGGCCGATAAAGTGCAGATTGATTTGAGCGGCTGGGTACTACCCGAGCGCGTGGAAGTCACAGAGGTGTCCGAGGACGGTCGACGCGCCGAGTTTCTGGTCCAGCCCCTCGAAAGGGGCTATGGCCATACGCTCGGTAACGCGACGCGGCGGATCCTTCTGTCATCGCTTCCCGGCTCCGCCGTCTGGGCGTTCCGGGCAAGCGGCGTCGTACACGAGCACCAGACGATTCCCGGCGTAGTCGAGGATGTGCACGAGATCATCCAGCAGGTGAAGAGCCTGGTCCTGCGCATGGTCGCCGAGGACGAGGAGGGAAAGCTGGAGCTGGCGGTCCACGAGGCCGGGCCGGTGACGGCGCGTGACATCGAGCCGAACCCGAAGATCGACATCGTCAACCGGGACCAGCATCTGTTCACCCTGCAAGAAGCCCTGCCGGAGGACAAGCCGCTGCGCCTCGAGCTGTTGATCAATCGGGGCCGGGGCTTCGTTCTGGCCGATCAGCATCAGCGTCGGAAGGACGACCCGGTGGACCTCATCCTGATCGACTCGATCTACAGCCCGGTGCTGCGGGCGAACTTCAATGTCGAGGAGACCCGGGTGGGTCAGCGCACCGACTTCGATCGGCTCACCCTGTCGGTGGAGACCGATGGGGCGATGCGGCCCGAGGAGGCGGTGGCCTACGCGGCGGAGCTGATGGCCAGGCACCTGGAGTACCTGCGCCGTTTCGCCAGCGGCAACGGAGAGCAGGAGGCGCCGGAAGTCCAGCTGGTTCCGTTGAGCGAGAAGGTGAAGGACGTGGTCAACCGGCCCCTGGAGGAGTTCGACATATCGGTACGGTCGCGGCACACGCTGGAGAAGGGCAACATCCGGACCCTGGGCGACATCGCGCGGCGCAGCGAGGACGAGATCCTCGGGATCGAGAACTTCGGTCGCAAGTCGCTTCAGGAGGTAGAGGATCTGCTCGCCACCCACGGACTTCACTTCGGTATGAAGATCGAGGAGGGCGAAGGCGGCGAGCTCTACACGGTCAAAGAGAGTAACGGCGACGAAAACGAGTAGCGGAACGAGACGAGCACCGTGAGGCATAGACGGAAGGGACGCCAGCTGAGCCGGACGGCCAGCCACAAGAAGGCGATGCTGTCCAACATGGCGACGAGCCTGTTCCGGCACGAGCGGATCAAGACCACGCAAGCGAAGGCGAAAGAGCTGCGTCCGTTCGCGGAGCGGCTGATCACGCTGGCGCGCCGCGGGGATCTGCATGCGCGTCGACAGGCCGCCCGGGCGATCCACGACAAAGAGGCGCTCAAGAAGCTCTTCGACACCCTCGGCCCGCGCTACGCCGAGCGTGACGGAGGCTATACGAGCGTCTTGAAACTCGGGGAGCGACAGGGAGATGGTGCGGAGATCGCCATCGTCCAGCTGGTCGAGTAGCGACGAACCGACTTCTCCGGAGACATAGCCAACATGGCGAACCTGCTCTGGAAGTACACGTGGCCGTGGGCGGTGGCAGCTACCGTTCTGGTCGCCGGATTCATGTACTGGCTCTACTGGGAGTCGAGCTCGATAGAATCGGGCCTGGCCGTCGCGGATACGGCGGCGGGCGAACTGCCCCAGATCCCGGACACGGCCTTCGTCCAGGATCCGTCACGCTTCTCGCGCCAGCGGATCCTGCTCCGGCCGGTCCACATCACCGATCGCCTCGGCCGGGCGACGCTGGCGGCCGATATGCCGGGTCTGGACGATTACCCGCTGATCCTGGAACGCTCGCTGATCGAGGAGGGCGTGACGGTGGTCGGTGGCGACAACCTGACCGTCGCGGGACAGGTTTACGCGCTGAACGACTCGATCCTCGACGTCTACGCTCAGCGCGGCCTGTTCGACAGAGAGAACCGGGAGCGGGTGTCGGGACACTCGACCTTCTTTCTGGTCGACTCGCTGGATTTCATCTTCCCGGGCGAGGAGACCGGGGCGGACACGACGGGCTCCTGACGGCTGAAGACGGGCCAAAGACGCAAGAAACGACTCGATTAAGGCAGGACACGACCAAGATGTCACGAGTATGCTACGTGTGTGGCAAGAACCCCTCGGTGGGGCACAACGTCAGCCACGCCAACAACAAGACGAAAAGGCGCTGGATGCCGAACTTGCAACGCGTTCGGGTCGTCGACGACGGCACGGTCAAACGCGTTCGCGTCTGCAGCCGCTGTATCAAGTCGGGGCGCATCGTCAAGGCCCCGTGAGGGTGGGAGTCTAGATTCCAGGCTCTACCAGGCCGGGAACAAAGGTTGGGGAAGGCTGAGAGAACTCGAGTCGCCGAAACGGATTCGGGGATTGCGGCATTCGGTGATTCGGAGAAACACGGCGGGATCGCCGGCAGCCTTCCAAACCCACTTGATCCCTCCCCAAATCCCCGAACCCCCGGATCCCCGAATCTCCCTCAACAATTCTCAAAGAGTTCGAACTTCCCTAAATCGGAATCCCGACCGCTGAAATCAGAATCCCGATCTCCGACTTCGGCAGCCGGAATCCCCAATTCCCGAAGTCCCACTAAACATCCACCACGGTGATGTTCGTCCGCGTCCGGCCGGCGACGAACCCCTCGGGCGCCTCCAGCGGCAGAACATCCACCTTGGCGTACACCTCCTCCTTGCCCACCTCGGTGTCCACCAGATGCTTGGAGAACTCCTCCGTATAAGAGAGCTCGACCTCTTCCTTGGAGGGTATGATGTAGTGCCGCTTGAGGCCCGGGTTGACGTCGCCCACCGACTCCGCAGGACGGAGCGGTGACAGCTTGTCGTCGGCCATCGGGTCCTCCTCCATGAACTGGTACTGGAGGAGCCAGCGGTGGCCGACTTCCTTGGGCTCGAAGCGGATCACCGTGGTCAGCTTGAACGTCACGAAGTTCTCGCTCAACTCGTGAGAGAGGTTCGCGCTCACGAAGCTAGCCATACGTAGAAAGCTCCTTTCACCTGCGAGTCCAGCCCATGAGGCGTGGCCACCCGGAACGCTCCAAATCGCATCGAAGCTTAAAATATGCGCCGTCGGCCGGGGTCGGGCAATAACGCCCCCGGATCGGCCCGAGGGCGCTCGAGGCTGGTTGCGGGGAGATTGGCGGCCCGTATCTTGCGCGGCACGGGACGCGCCGTCTGGCGCGGCCGCACGCACTCGAATCGGGGAGCCGCATCGAATGGCCCGGGATCGACCGCTCGGGGGGCTGAGGATCGCCGTGACGCGTCCGCAAGGGCAGGCGGAAAGCCTGCTCGAAGGGCTTCGCCAGCTGGGCGCTCGGGCGCTCAGCTACCCGACGATCCGGATCGTCGAGCCCTCGGATCCCGCCCCGCTCCGCCAGGCCGTGGCGGATCTGCCGGCCTACGATTGGCTGGTCTTCACCAGTGCCAATGGGGTGGAGCGTTTCTGGGCCGGGCTGGAGGCGGCCGACATCGCCCGCCTGCCCGACGAGGCGCGAGTCGCGGCCATCGGACCGGCGACGGCCGATGCCCTGGCGGAGCGCGGCGTCGAGGCCGAGATCGTGCCGGAGGAATATGTGGCGGAAGCGGTCGCCGAGGCCCTTCAGAGTCGAGCCGAGCTGGCCGATGCCCGGATCCTGTTACCGCGGGCGGCCGGGGCTCGGAAGGTGCTGCCCGAGCGGCTGCGCGCGGCGGGTGCCCGCGTCGATGAGGTCGTGGCGTACGAGTCGGCCCCCGACGCCGAGGGGATCGAAGCCCTGCGAGGGGCGATCGAACGCGACGAGGTCGACATGGTGACGTTCACCGCCGCGTCCACCGTCCGCAGCTATGTCGACACCGCCGGCCCCGACCTGGGGTCGGCTCGGGTCGCCGTCATCGGGCCGATTACCGCCAGCGCCGCCCGCGACGCCGGTCTGCAGGTCGATGTGGAGGCGCTGGAGTATACCGTACCCGGTCTGTTGCAGGCGATTGCCCGCTATTACGGCAGGGAACAAGAGGAGAGCTCGTGATGGCCCGTTTCCCGACCGTTCGCCCGCGCCGGCTGCGCCGATCCGCGCGTCTTCGCGCCATGGTGCGCGAGACCTCGGTCGAGCCGGTCGACCTGATCGCTCCCATCTTCGTCACCTACGAGGACGGACGTCATCCCGTCTCGGCGATGCCTGGAGTCGAGCAGCTGTCGGTGAGCGCGGCGGCCGAAGAGGCGGCCCGGCTCGAGTCGCTGGGGGTCGGGGCCGTTCTGCTGTTTGGCATACCGGAATCGAAGGACGCCCGGGGCAGCGGCGCCTATGCCGCGGACGGGATCGTGCAGCGTGCCGTCGGCGCGATAAAAGAGCGAACGGACGAGCTGCTGGTAGTGACCGACGTCTGCCTCTGCGAGTACACCGACCACGGCCACTGCGGGGTGCTGACCCCCGAGGGGGTCGTCGACAACGATCCGACCCTCGAGCTCCTGGCGCGCAGCGCTCTGTCACACGTGGAGGCCGGCGCCGACATGGTTGCCCCCAGCGACATGATGGACGGCCGCGTGGGAGCCATCCGAGGGACGCTGGATGAGAGCGGCTTCACCCAGGTGCCGATCATGTCTTACGCGGTGAAGTACGCTTCGGCTTTCTACGGGCCTTTCCGCGAGGCCGCCGACTCGGCGCCGCAGTTCGGCGACCGGAAGGCCTACCAGATGGATCCAGCGAACGCCGACGAGGGGGTGCGCGAGGCACGGCTCGACGTCGAGGAAGGGGCCGACATCGTCATGGTCAAGCCGGCTCTGCCGTACCTCGACGTGATCTACAGAGTCAAACAGGACACGGGGTACCCGGTCGCCGCCTACCACGTATCCGGCGAGTACAGCATGATCAAGGCGGCGGCGGAGCGAGGTTGGATCGATGAGGATCGGGTCGTCCTCGAGGCGGTGACGGCCATACGCCGGGCCGGCGCCGACCTCATCATCACCTACTTCGCCGACCGCTTGGCCCGGATGCTAGGAGGAGAGGAGTGAACGAGCAGGCACGCGTGTTGATCGAGCAGATCGAGTCGCGACAGGCCAGGGTCGGCGTGGTGGGCCTGGGATACGTGGGGCTGCCGCTGGCGGTCGAGTTCGCCGAAGCCGGCTTCTCAATTCTGGGCTTCGAGGTGGCCCGGGATAAGGTGGAGGCCGTGAACGCCGGTAACTCGTACGTCGGCGACGTCCCCGAAGAGCAACTGGCAGCCGCCGTCGAGGCCGGTCGCCTCGAGGCCACCCTCGACTACGATCGGCTGGCGGAGGCGGACGCCATCTGCATCTGCGTGCCCACACCCCTCAACAAGACCGGCGACCCCGACGTCTCGTTCATCATGACGGCGGCCAACTCACTGCAGCGGACGGTTCGGGCCGGCCAGCTGGTCGTCCTCGAGTCGACCACCTATCCGGGTACGACCCGCGAGCTGCTTCTGCCGGCCCTGGCCGGGACCCGGCTCGAGGTGGGCAAGGACTTCTTCCTGGCCTTCAGTCCGGAGCGCGTCGATCCGGGCAACCCGGTCTACAAGATCCACAACACGCCGAAAGTGGTTGGCGGCATCACCGCCGATTGCGCCGAATGCGCGAACCGGCTCTACTCCACGATCATCGAGCAGGTCATCCTCGTATCCAGCACCGAAGCCGCGGAGCTCACCAAGCTGCTGGAGAACACCTTCCGCTCCGTGAACATCGCGCTGGCCAACGAGATGGCCATCGTCTGCGACAAGCTGGACGTGGACGTATGGGAGGTCATCGAGGCCGCGGCGACGAAGCCCTTCGGCTTCATGAAGTTCACGCCCGGCCCCGGCCTCGGCGGGCACTGCATTCCCGTCGACCCGCACTACCTGTCCTGGAAGATGAAGACGCTGGACTACAAGACCCGGCTGATCGAGCTGGCGAGCGAGATCAACGCCGAGATGCCGCGCTACGTGTCCGAAAAGGTCGCCGATCTGCTCAACGATCACGGCAGGCCGGTGAGAGGGTCCCGGGTCGTGGTAGTCGGCGCGGCGTACAAGCCGGACACGAACGATACGCGGGAATCGCCGGCGCTGGACATCATTCGTCTGCTGGCCGAGAAGGGTGCCGAGGTCATCTACCACGACCCCATGGTGCCGAACCTGCGCCACGAGGGACAGGACATCGAGTCGATGCCACTCGACGAGAAGCGGCTGGCCGGGGCTGACGTCGTCGTCATCGTCACCGACCACACCGACATCGACTACGACCTGATCCGGCGTTCGGGCCGGCCGGTGCTCGATACGCGCAACGTGCTGCAACGCCCGGCCTAGCGCCGCGCCGCCTCGTGGCTTGGGCGGAACGAGAGGGATGAAATGGCCAAACGCGCGCTGATCACCGGGATCACCGGCCAGGACGGCTCCTATCTGGCCGAGTTCCTGCTCGAGCAGGGCTACGAGGTCTTTGGCCTGTACAGACGCTCCTCCACGCTCCATTTCCAGCGGATCGAGCACATACAGGACCGGATCACCTTCATCCAGGGTGACCTGCTCGACCAGAACTCCCTACTCACCGCCGTCGCTGACGTGGACCCTGACGAGGTCTACAACCTTGCCGCACAGTCGTTCGTCCCCACCTCGTGGAACCAGCCGGTGCTCACGGGCGAGGCGACGGCGCTGGGCGTGATGCGGATGCTGGAGGCGATCCGGCGCGTGAAGCCGGACGCGCGGTTCTATCAGGCGTCCAGCTCCGAGATGTTCGGTGCGGCGCCCAGCCCGCAGTCGGAGACCACGCCCTTCTACCCGCGCTCGCCGTACGGCGTGGCCAAGGTCTACGGCCACTGCATCACGGTGAACTACCGGGAGAGCTACGGCCTGTTCGCGGTCAGCGGCATCCTGTTCAATCACGAGTCGCCGCGCCGCGGTCTCGAGTTCGTGACCCGCAAGGTGACCCACAGCGTCGCGAAGATAAAGCTGGGGCTGGCCAGCGAGCTGCGTCTGGGCAACCTGGAGGCGAAGCGCGATTGGGGGTTCGCCGGCGATTACGTTCGCGCGATGTGGCAGATGCTGCAGCAGGACGAGCCGGACGACTATGTGGTGGGAACCGGAGTGCAGCATAGCGTGCGCGACCTGGTCGAGGTCGCGTTCGAGCGGGTCGGTCTCGACCCGCAGGATCACGTGGTTCAGGACGAGAGCCTGCTGCGCCCGGCCGATGTCGAGAACCTGGTCGCCGACGCGTCGCGAGCCCGCCAGCGACTGGGTTGGGAGCCCACCGTCGATTTCACCGGTCTGGTCGAGATGATGGTCGATGCCGATCTCGACCGCCTGCGCTCCGGCAGCGGCAGTCCGTGACCGTCAGCCTGGTGACCGGGGCCGATGGGTTCGTCGGGCAGCATCTCGTAGCGGAGTTGCTGGAGCGCGGTGACGAGGTCGTCGGCGCGGTTCGGATCGAGCCGCCCCAGCTGACCACGCTGTCGGAAAGCACGGCCGCCCGGGCCACCTGGATCACGCTGGAGCTGGAGGAACGAGAGAGCGTGTCGAGGGTGGTGGACGCCGTGGAGGCGGACCGCGTGTTCCACCTCGCGGGGCTCGCGTCCGTCGCCGAGTCGCTGGACGACCCGGTCGCGCCGTTGCGCGTTAACGTCATCGGGACGCTCTACGTCCTCGAGGAGCTCGCCCGCCGACGCGCCGCCACCGGCTACGATCCGGCTGTCCTGATCAGCGGCTCCAGCCAGGTGTACGGTGCCGCGGCCGCGCGATATCGACCGCTGGAAGAGGATCATCCGCTGGAGCCGCTCAGCCCTTACGCCGTATCCAAGGCGGCGCAGGAGATGTTGGGCCTCCAGTTCTTCCGAGCCCACGGCCTCTCGGTCATCGCCACCCGCAGTTTCAACCACACCGGCCCGGGCCAGCGCCCGTCTTTCGTCGCGGCCCAGCTGGCGGAGCAGGTCGCGGAGATCCGTGCGGCCGGTGGCGCCGGCCGGATCCAGGCCGGCGACGTCGATGTACGGCGTGACTTCACCGATGTCCGCGACGTGGTGCGGGCCTACGTGGACCTGACCGAACGTGGCCAGGTCGGCCGAGTCTACAACGTTTGCTCCGGCCGGGCCTATGCCATCCGCGAGTTGCTGGAGACCCTGGCCGAGCTGGCGGGGGTCGAGGTGGAGATCGAGACGGACCCGACCAGGCTGAGACGCGCGGACATCGAGGAGATGGTGGGCAGCTACGCCAGGCTGGCCGGCGACACCGGCTGGGCGCCGACCATCGACATCCGCCGCTCCCTCTCCGATCTGCTGGAGTGGCAGAGCGCAGCGCAGGATGGCGCCTGAGACGGTAGGGGGACCCCGGTGGCTGGAGCCGGCGCTGCAGGTGGTACGGGCGCGCTATTTCGGCGGACCGCAGCCCGAAGAGAGGGGCGACGACGCGTGGCTGCGGGCGATCGCCGCCGCCCGGACGGAACGGCTCGGTCCGGTGCTGAGCGAGGCGGCGTCCCACCTGGGGGTGGAGCTACCCCGCTCGGGTTGGGCCGCTCTGGCCGCGGACCGTCTGGCGAACGAGGAGCGCTACGCGGCGCAGCTCGAGGCGCTGGATGACCTGGGGCCGAGGATTGAGGGGCGGGGGGTTCCCGCGGCGATCATCAAGGGCCCGGCGCTGGCGCGACATTATCCGGTGGCTGCAGTGCGCGAGGCGGCGGACATCGATCTGCTCGTGCCGTCCGATGCGCTGTCAGCCGCCGAGGCGTGCCTGAACGAATGCGGCTTTCGGCGCTGGAGCAGCGGCGGCAGGCCGGCGACCCGGTACGCGGTGACATACGCGCGCGCGGCGGACGGTGGGCTACAGGTGGCGGTCGACCTGCACCCGCGCTGGCACGAGATTCGAATCGAGCCCGACGGTGAGACGGCCCGGATCGGCGGCCGCGAAGCGACCCTGGGCCGGACGGGCCTGGGCCAGATCCGCTGGCGGGTTCTGCCGCCGGCGGCCGAGCTGTATCTGGCCTCCGCTCACGCGATCCTCAGCAGCCTGCGGACGATCTCGGTGTATCTCGATCTGGCCGTGCTCATGCACGCCGCCGGGTCGGAGGCGGTGGATTGGGCGGCGGCGACGGCGCGGGAGACCGGCCGGGACCGGCACCTGCGTCACGCGACGACCCTGGCGGCCGAGCTGTTCGGCCTCGAGATGGCCTGGGAGCTCAGAAGCCGCCCGGCCCGGCTCGGAGTGCCGACAGGTCTTCGCCTGGGCCACGTGGCGCCCGGGGCACGGTTCCTGCCCAGCTCGCTGCTCATGGAGCTGGTCCTGCGCCGCGGCTGGAAGCGGAAGCTCGACTTCGTACGCTGGGTCCTGGGGCACCGGGGGAGGACGGCGAGGGCGGCGAGGGCGGCGCCCGAAGACGGCGCGCGCCGCTGGCTGGGGAAGCTGGCCGGTCTGCGCTGGCTGAAGGGGAGCCTGCTCCGGTACCGGCGACCGGGCTCGACGGCGTTGCGGTCGTGAACGGGGTTCGGATATAATAGGTAGCCTTCCCTTGTCCGCTCCGCTGACTGACGATGGGTGGACCGGCGCGATGGTTTCAGGCGGCGCTGAACCGAAACGAGATCCACGATGCATATAGGTGTGATAGGCACGGGTTACGTCGGCCTCGTCGCCGGCGCTTGCCTGGCCGAGACGGGCAACGAAGTGGTGTGCGGCGATGTGGACGAGGGCAAGATCGACGCCTTGCGGGCGGGCCAGGTCCCGATCTACGAGCCCGGTCTCGAGCCGTTGGTAGAGCGAAACGTCGCCGACGGCCGCCTGCGCTTCACCACCGACATCCCCGAGGTCACCCGGGACTCCGAGATCATCTTCATTGCCGTCGGCACGCCGCCCGACGAGGACGGTTCCGCCGATCTGCGCCACGTCCTCGATGTCGCCGCGGTGATCGGCGACAGCATGAACGGAGAGAAGATCGTGGTCACGAAGAGCACGGTGCCGGTGGGCACCGCGCGACGCGTGCGCGAAACCATCGAGGGCCGCACCGATCACCCGGTGCACGTCTGCTCGAACCCGGAGTTCCTGAAAGAGGGCGCCGCGATCGATGACTTCATGCGTCCCGACCGCGTGGTGCTCGGTGTCGACTCGGAGAAGGCGCGCGACGTGCTGGCCGGGCTCTACGAGCCGTTCGTGCGGACGGGAAACCCCATCATCTTCATGGACATCGTCAGCGCCGAACTGACCAAGTATGTCGCCAACGGCATGCTGGCCACGCGGATCAGCTTCATGAACGAGGTGGCCCGCATGTGCGAGCTGTTCGGCGCCGATGTCTCCCTGGTGCGGCGCGGCGTGGGCTCCGACACGCGGATCGGGCCGACTTTCCTCTTCCCCGGCCCGGGCTACGGCGGATCCTGCTTCCCCAAGGACGTGAAGGCGCTGCTCCGCACCGCGGAAGAGTATGGATACGAGTTCCGAATCCTGAAGGCGGTCGAGGAGGTAAACCGGCTGCAGAAGCGGCTGTACCTGGAGAAGCTCGAGCGACATTTCGCCCCCGAAGGACTGCAGGGGAAGACCATCGGCGTCTGGGGGCTCGCCTTCAAGCCGGGCACCGACGACATGCGTGAGTCGCCGTCGATCGTTCTGGTCGAGGGCCTGCTGGAGCGCGGCGCGACGGTGCGCGGGCACGACCCGGCGGCGATGGGCACCGCTCGACGCATCTTCGGCGACCGGATCGTCTATTGCGATCGGGACTACGCGGCGGTGGAGGAGGCCGACGCCCTCGTCGTGATGACCGATTGGCTCGAGTACCGGCGCCCCAACTTCGAGCGGATCCGCAAGCTGATGAGCTCCCCGGTCGTGTTTGACGCCCGTAACCTGTACGATATCAAGAAGATGCGGGATATGGGGTTCACCTACTATCCACTGGGACGGGAGGCTGTGACGTGAGGGTCCTGATTACCGGAGCCGCTGGCTTTCTGGGGTCGCATCTGTCGGAACGCTTCCTCGCCGAAGGGCACGAGGTCGTGGGCCTCGACAATCTGATCACCGGCTCCGCCGACAACATCACCCACCTGCTGAGGAGCGACCGATTCACCTTCTATCAGTACGACGTCACCGAATTCATCTACGTGGCCGGCGAGCTCGATGGCGTGCTCCACTTCGCGTCCCCGGCCAGCCCCGTCGATTATTTGCAGCTGCCGATTCAGACGCTGAAGGTCGGCTCGCTGGGCACCCACAAGGCGCTGGGCCTCGCCAAGGCGAAGAGCGCCCGCTTCCTCCTCGCCTCGACCTCCGAGGTCTACGGCGACCCCGCCGTCCACCCGCAGCCCGAGACGTACTGGGGCAACGTGAACCCGGTGGGCCCGCGGGGCGTCTACGACGAAGCGAAGCGTTTCGCCGAGGCCATGACGATGGCCTACCATCGCTATCACGGGGTCGACACACGGATCGTCCGCATCTTCAACACCTACGGGCCGCGCATGCGCGCCCGCGACGGGCGCGTCGTCTCCAACTTCATCGTGCAGGCGCTGCGCGGCGAGCCGCTCACCGTCTACGGCGACGGCTCGCAGACCCGTTCCTTCTGCTTCGTCGACGACCTGATCGAAGGCATCTACAGGCTGTTCAATTCCGAGGAGACCCAGCCGGTCAACGTCGGGAACCCCAACGAGTTCACCATCAAGCAGCTCGCCGATGTCATGATCGAGCTCACCGGCTTGAAGGCCGGTATCGAGCGCCGGCCGCTTCCAGTGGACGATCCCAGAGTACGTCAGCCGGACATATCGCAGGCCCGCGAACTTCTCGGCTGGGAGCCCACCGTCGAGCTTCGCGACGGACTGCTCCAGACGATCGACTACTTCTCATCCCGGCCGGATGTCCTGGCCGACGAGGACGAAGGTCAGGGGTGAGGTGAGGCTGTCGGTCCTGATTCCGGTCTACAACGAGCGCGATACCATCGAGGAGGTCGTTCGTCGCGTGCGCGACGTCGAGGTCGACGTGGAGATCATCTGCGTGGACGATTTCTCCACCGACGGCACCCGCGACGTCCTGGACAAGCTGAGCGGGACGGGACAGATCGACCAGCTGGTGCTGCAGCCGAAGAACCAGGGGAAAGGGGCGGCGATTCGGGCGGGTTTGGCCAAGGCGACCGGAGAAGCGGCGATCATCCAGGACGCGGACCTGGAATACGACCCGGAAGAGTACTCCAGGCTGCTGGAGCCGATAGTGCAGGGCAAGGCGGACGCCGTCTACGGGTCGCGGTTCAGCGGAATGGGGCCGCACCGGGTGCTCTACTTCTGGCACTACGTGGGGAACAAGATTCTGACGCTGCTCTCCAACATGGTCACGAACCTGAACCTCACCGACATGGAGACGTGCTACAAGATGTTTCGCCGCGAGGTGCTGGAGAGCCTCGAGATCGAGGAGAACCGTTTTGGTCTGGAGCCCGAGATCACCGCCAAGCTGGCGCTGGGCGGCTGGCGGATCTACGAGGTGGGTATCTCGTACAGCGGACGCACTTATGCCGAAGGGAAGAAGATCAACTGGAAAGACGGTGTTTCGGCCTTTCGGTGCATTCTGAAGTACGGCCTGTGGCGCCGACTGTTCCGGCGCCGCCAGCGTCACGCATCGCTTGCCGAAGGAAGTGAGAAAGCCTAGGTTTTTCCCCCAATGAACACGGACCAGCTCATCACGAAGGGTAAGGAGTGCCTGGCGCAGAACGACTACGTCGGCGCCATCTCGGCCCTGAGGGAAGCCGCCGAGCGCGAGCCCGGGTATGCCGATGTCCGGCACCTCCTCGGTCTGGCGTTGGGTCTGGCGGGGCAGCCGGAGGCGGCGCTCGAGGAGTTCGATCGCGCCCTCTCCCTCAATCCCGCTTATGTCGAGGCCCATCTCAATCGCGCGATCACCCTGAACGATCTGGGCCGCTACGACGAGGCGCGCGAAGCGTTCCGACTCGCGTGGGACTGCGATCATTCCGCCGGCCGGCCATTCTCCCGCTCGGTCTCGGCGCGCCTCGCCAACATGCACATGGAGCTCGGCGATCTCTACGCCGATCTCGGGTCTTACCCCCAGGCGATCGACCAGTATCGAAGCGCCGCCCAGCTGAGGGCGGATTTCCTCGATATTCGGACCAAACTGGCCCGCGCGCTGATGGAAAGTGGCGACCTGAACGCGGCGCGCCGGGAGCTGGACGGCGTGCTGGCCGAGAACTCGGATTACGTGGAAGCGCGTGTGAATCTGGGCCTGGTCTTCTACCGTGCGGGTCAGCACGAAAAGGCGGCCGCCGAATGGCGAGCCTGTCTGCAGCGGAACCCCGACCACCCCAAGGCCCGAGCGTTCCTCAACATGCCCCGTTCACCGGCCGCCGGCGAGGAGAGTGGCGGCTGAGACTCCCGGTTCATCTCATCGCAGTCCCTCTGTTGGTCGCGTCCGCGGTGGCAGCCTGTCGCGGGGACGTCCGGGACCATCTGCTGGCGGGTGACCGGCTGCTGGGGGCCGATCGACCGCAGGAGGCCATCGCCGAGTACCAGGTCGCGCTGCGCCAGCGTGGCGAGCAGGCTGACGTTCTGCTGCGCCTGGCTCACGGCTACGCGCACCTCGACCGCCTCGACGAGGCCTCGGACTACTACTCCCGGCTGCTCGCCATCGATTCCGCGTACGCCGACCAGGCGGTCGCCGATTTCCTCGGCCTCGCCGAGCGGGCTCTCCAGCAGCGCGACCGGGCACGCATGTCCCGGGCGCTTCAACAGGTCGAGGCGATCCAGCCGGGGAACGTTCCCGAAGATCTGGCGCTGCCTTTCGCCCGTTACCACTACGAGCTGCGCGAGCACGCCGAAGCGCTGCCTTTCTACCTGTCGGTACTGGCCGCGACGCCCGACTCCGTCGAGCCAGCCGTTCTCTACGAGCTCGCGGGCGTCTATTACGAGCTCGGCGAGTGCGAACAGGCGCTGGTCCATTACCGGGCGTTCATCCGCACGCGACCGGGCCGTGAGCAGCGGAACGACGCACGCTGGCACGCCGGCCAGTGCGCCTACGAATTGGCGCAGGCGGACCGACTGGCCGGGCGCCCGTCCGAGGCGCTGGAGAAGCTCGACCTGGTGATCGCCCTGGGGTCGCCGCAGGCCCTGCTCGACGACGCCTGGTTCGATCGCGGCGAGATACTGTTCGCTCTCGGCGAGTTCGACGAGGCGGTGAACTCGTTCCAAAACGTGCTGGACCTGAACCCGACCCGCACGGGTCGGCTGGTCCGGGCCGCCGAAGACCGCATCCGCAGTATCCGTTACCGGCCGGAGGAGGAAGAAGAAGGGGAAGCAGGGGAGGTGGGTGGATGAGGCCGCCACGGCTGGCCCTCCTGCCCGTTGCTCTGGCCGCGACCCTCGCCGGCTGCCCGAAGGAGCTGCCGCAGGACGCTTCCCCCGAGCAGCTCTACGCCATGGGTCGGGAGGCTCACGATCGCGGCGACTGGCAGCGCGCCATCGACGCCCTCCAGCGCTTCCTCTTCCAGGATCCGGGCAATCAGAATGCGGACAGCGCCCAGTTCCTGATCGCCGATTCTTATTTCAATCAGGATCAATATCTGACGGCCGCGAACGAGTTCCTGCGGCTCGCCCAGAACCGACCCGCCGGCCCGCTGGCGGACGACTCGCGCTACCGGGCCTGTCTGGCTTACGCCGAGCTGTCTCCGCGCCCCGAGCTCGATCAGGAATACACACAGGAGGCCATCGATGAATGCCGGTCGGTGAGTCTTCTCTATCCCGGCAGCCCGTTCGCCGACGAGGCCGACTCGCTGGTGACGGAACTCACCGACAAGCTGGCGCGTAAAGTCTACCTGAACGCGGAATATTACTTCAAGCGGCGGGCCTATGACTCGGCGATCGTCTATCTCGAGCACCTGCTCGGCACGTACCGGGGGGCCGGGATCGAACCGGCGGCGCTGGCGATGCTGTACGACGCGTACACCCGGCTGGGGTACACCCAGGAGGCGGAGGAGACCCGCCAGCGGCTGTTGCGCGAGTATCCCAACACGCCCGAGGCGCGCCGCCTGGTCGAGTCCGGCTCCACGGCGTCACCAGCCGGGTAGACCGGTCCTCCGGGCGTTGATATCGGGATGAGGCTTGGCATCTTTGGCGGTACCTTCGATCCACCGCACGTGGGTCACCTGATCGTGGCGGATGACGCCGCCGCGGCTCTCGGTCTCGACCGGGTCCTCTTCGTACCGGCCGGTACGCATCCGCTCAAGGGCGATCGGGTCGAAGCCCCGTCGCGTCTGCGCCTCTGGATGATCGAGGCGGCCACGGCGGGCAGCGAGCGGTTTCACGTCGATGACCGGGAGCTGCAGCGCACGGGCCCGTCGTACACCGTTGATACCCTGCACGAGCTGACGCGGGAGAACCCCGAGGCCGAGCTCTTTCTGCTCGTCGGCTCCGACATCCTGGCCGAGTTCGACCGCTGGCATCGCGTGCAGGAGATCACCCGCCTGGCCACGGTCACGGTCCTCTCGCGGGCCGGCGTCGATCCCGATGAGGAGGACACCGGCATCGAGACCGAATTTCGGCGCGTGGAGGTCACGAACGTCGACATCTCGTCCACCGAGGTCCGCGAACGGATCCGCTCGGGTCGACCTTACCGGTACCTGGTTCCGCAGCCGGTGTACGAGATCATAGAAGAGCATTCACTGTATCGGCGCTCCCCGGCGGAGCGCACTGGAAGTTGAGCACATGATCAAGCAGATAGTCACCGCTGCCCTCGGCACCAAGTTCGAACGCGATGTCCGCAAGCTCCAGCCCATCGTGGACGAGATCCTGGATCACGAAGAGCGTCTCGCGGATCTGAGCGAAGAGGAGATCAAGGGGCAGACGGAGAAGTTCAGATCGATCATCCGCGATCGTACCCGCGCCCTCGAGACCGAGATCGAGGAGCTCAAGGAAACCAAGCGGCACACGGCCGATGCCGGCGAGCGGGAGGGGATGACCCTGCGCATCGCCGAGCTCGAGGAGGAACTGGAGGAGATGACCCAGGCCCTCCTCGACGAGCTGCTGCCCGAAGCCTACGCCACCGTGCGTGAGGCCTGCCGGCGCCTGCTCGGCGAGCCCATCGAGGTCCGCGGTCACGAGATGAAATGGGACATGGTGCCCTACGATGTGCAGCTGATCGGCGGCATCGTGCTTCACCAGGGCAAGATCGCCGAGATGGCCACCGGCGAAGGGAAAACGCTCGTCGCGACCATGCCGCTCTACCTCAACGCGTTGTCGGGACGCGGCGCTCACCTGGTCACCGTGAACGATTATCTGGCCCGGCGTGACTCGGAGTGGATGGGCACGGTCTTCGAGTACCTGGGGCTGACCGTCGGCTGCATCGATACCACCGATCCGGGCACCCCCGAGCGGCGCGCCGTTTACGAGTGCGACATCACCTACGGTACCAACAACGAGTTCGGGTTCGACTACCTGCGCGACAACATGGTCCATCGCCTCGAGGACCGCGTCCAGCGCCAGCACAACTACGCGATCATCGACGAGGTCGACTCGGTGCTGATCGACGAGGCGCGAACGCCGCTCATCATCAGCGGACCCGTCGGTCGCGAGGAGAACAAGCGCTACAAGGAATTCAATGGCCAGGTCGCCGGCCTGCACAAGAAACAGTCGCGCATCGTCAACCAGTTGCTGGCCGAAGCCGAAGAGACCCTCAAGGATGCGTACGACGAGGACCAGGTAAGCTACGAGGTGGGCGAGAAAGCCCTGCTGGCCAGCCGCGGCATGCCCAAGAACAAGAAGCTGATGAAGCTTCTGCAGGAGCCGGGTGTCCGCAGGACCATGCAGCGGGTCGAGGCCGACTACATGCGAGAGAAGCGGCTCCACCAGCTGGAGGAGGAGCTGCTGTTCTCGATGGATGAGAAGGGCCACCAGGTCCACCTCACCGACCAGGGCCTCGACGTTCTCTCGCCGAACGACCACGAAGCGTTCGTGGTCCCGGACCTTTCCGAGGTGTTCGCGGAGATCGAGCGCGACGAGTCGCTGTCGCCGGACGAGAAGCGGGCGCGGATCCAGGCGCGCGAGCGCGACTACGCGGAGAAGTCGGAGAAGATCCACATCATCCACCAGCTGCTCAAGGCGTACACGCTGTTCGAGCGCGATTCCGACTACGTGGTCGAGAACGGCCAGGTCATCATCGTCGACGAGTTCACCGGCCGGAAGATGCCCGGGCGGCGCTGGAGCGACGGCCTGCACCAGGCGGTGGAGGCGAAGGAGGCGGTGACGGTGCGCGGCGAGACGCAGACGCTCGCCACCATCACGATCCAGAACTACTTCCGCATGTACGACAAGCTGGCCGGCATGACGGGCACCGCCGAGACCGAGGAGGCCGAGTTCCACGAGATCTACGGGCTCGAGGTGGTGGTGATCCCGACCAACCGGCCGGTGCGCCGCGTCGACCAGGACGACGTGGTGTTCAAGACCAAGCGCGAGAAGTACACGGCCTTGCTCGACGAGATCGAACGGATGCATCAGAAGGGTCTGCCCATCCTGGTAGGCACGACGAGCGTGGACACCTCCGAGACGGTGTCCCGCATGCTGCGTCGCCGCGGCATCAAGCACAACGTTCTGAACGCGAAGTACCACGAGCGCGAAGCCGAGATCGTGGCCGAGGCGGGACAGCCCGGCGCGGTGACGATCGCCACGAACATGGCGGGCCGCGGCACCGACATCAAGCTGAAGGGCGGCGTGGTGAAGTGCCGGGTCTGCGCCATACCGGCCCAGCAGCCGTCGATCGGCAAGTTCCACGAGGAGCCGGACATCAGCGAGGACCTGGCGGAGGTGCTCGGCTGCACCGTCGACCCGCCGTGCGGGCTGGTCATCCTGGGCACCGAGCGGCACGACTCGCGACGCATCGACCGCCAGTTGCGCGGTCGCTCCGGCCGCCAGGGCGATCCGGGCGGATCGCGCTTCTTCCTTTCCCTCGAAGACGATCTGATGCGGCTGTTCATGGCGGAGCGGATCGCGAAGATCATGGACACGCTGGGTGCGGAGGAGGGCGAGGTCATCACGCACCCGCTGGTGACCAAGGCGATCGAGCGGGCGCAGAAGCGGGTCGAGATGCAGAACTTCGAGGCCCGCAAGCGGCTGCTGGAGTACGACGACGTCATGAACCAGCAGCGGGAGGTCATCTACGACCTGCGGCTCTTCGCCCTCGAGGGCGGTGAGGACCTGAAGGGCGAGGTCCTCGACATGATCGAGGCCACGATGCTCCGCCGCGTCGACGAGTACGTGGCCGGATCCGAAGAGTCGTGGGACCTGGCGGGTCTGAAGAACCAGCTGCTGATCGAGTTCTTCCTCCACTGCCCGGAGCTGCCCGACGAGAACTCGCTGGAGATGGTCGAGAAATGGGAGGATCGCGAAGCGGTGGTCGACTACGTCCTGGAAAGGGCGCGGGAGACCTTCGACAAGAAGCTGGGCGAGTTCGGCGACGAGGCCGAACGCCTCCTCTCTTACATCTTCCTCTACACGGTCGATGAGAAGTGGAAGGACCACCTCTACGACCTCGATCAGCTCAAGGCCGGCATCTACTTCCGCGCCTGGGGCCAGAAGGATCCGCTGATCGAGTACAAGAAGGAGGCCTACGACATGTTCGTCGACCTGATGGGGGACCTGCGGGCGACGCTCACCGACCGTGTCTTCAAGGCCCAGATGATGCCGCCGCAGCCGCTGCGGGCGCCGCAGGTCACCCGGATGAGCGGGCCGACCCTGGACACCACCGACGATGGCGTGGCGCCGGGCGCGGTGCGGGACACCCTCCTGGCCACCGGCGTGTCGCCCGCGGCCCGCGCCGGTCCCACCGACGCGGGGGCGGGTGGCGTGGTGGCGCCGGAGGCGGCGGTCGGCGGCCCGCGGCAGCCGGCCCAGCCGGTCGTGACCAATCGCGGCGAAGTGGGGCCGTCCAAGCCGATAGAGACCGGCGAGAAGATCGGTCGCAACGACCCTTGCCCCTGCGGCTCGGGGAAGAAGTACAAGAAGTGCCACGGGCGACCGGGGCGTTGATGGGAACATCTCCCCGGATCATGACGATCTGTTGATAGCTCGCGCGATATTGGGCGGGTCAACCCGATCCGTGGAGTCGCGCATGAGCTCGAACGGCGACAGACCGCCGACCATGAAGGAGTGGCCGTCGTGGGAACGGCCCCGGGAACGCCTCCGCTCGCTGGGGCCCGCCGCCCTGCGCACCGCAGAGCTCCTCGCCATCCTGACCTCGAGCGGCGCCGGGGGCCGGAACGCCCTGGAGATCGCCGAGAACCTGTACGAGCGGTTCGGCCGATCGCTACGCCGCCTGGGCAGCGCACCGGGCTCGCAGCTCATGGCGGTTCCCGGGATCGGTGCGGCCCGGGCGACGGCGGTGCAGGCGGCGCTGGAGCTCGGCCGCCGCGCGGCGGAGGAGGTGCGCCACGAGGACGATCGGGTGACCACGCCCCGGGACGTCTATCGGAGGTTCGAGCTGCGCCTCCGCGACCTTCGACAGGAGGAGTTCCACGTGCTTCTCCTCAGCACCCAGAACGCGGTGCTCCGCGACGTCATGGTGACCCGCGGCATACTCGACGCCTCGGTCGTTCACCCTCGCGAGGTCTTCGCTCCGGCGCTGGCCGAGGCCGCTGCGGGGGTGATCCTCGTCCACAATCACCCCAGCGGCGATCCCACGCCGTCCCCCGCCGATCGGGAGATCACCCGCCAGCTCGTCGACGCCGGCCGCCTGCTGGGGATCCCGGTCCGCGACCACGTGGTGGTGGGGAACGGCCGGTTCGCCAGCTTTCTCGATATGGGACTGTTGGCCGCCGATCCCCCTGACCGCCCGTAACTTGCGAACGGGCTTGATTCTAGCGATTCTAGAAGGGCAGGATTTTCGGCGGGAAACCGACTCCACGCCTCGCGTGTAGGAGTGGAAAGCGGGGCGTCCCCACCGGTCGGGTCGCCCATCACCGCGATCGAGTATTACGTCTTATGGCTTCGGAACGGGCAGCAAAGACCATCGAGCGCCCCGGGGCGGCGCGGGCGCCGTCCGGCGACGGCGACCGGCGGGCGTTGCCCGACGACTTCCTCGACGCTCTCGGCGAGGAGGTAGAGCGGCTCGATCTCGATCTGCTGGGCCGCGCCTTCGCCTACAGCCAGCAGGCGCACCAGGGCCAGAAGCGCAAGTCGGGTGAGGACTACATCAACCACTGCGTCGAGGTGGGCAAGATCCTGGCCGATCTCTACCTGGATACCCAGTCGGTCTGCGCCGCCCTCCTCCATGACGTGGTCGAGGACACCGATGTCGGCGTGGACGATGTGAAGGAGGAGTTCGGCGACGAGATCGCCACGATCGTCGACGGCCTCACCAAGTTGGGTCGTGTGGAATTCAGCTCTCGCTCCGAGGCGCAGGCCGAGAACTTCCGCAAACTCCTGCTGTCGATGGCCCGGGACGCTCGGGTCATTATCGTGAAGCTGGCGGACCGGCTTCACAACATGCGGACGCTGGAAGCGTTGCCGGCCGGCAAGCGACGCCGCATCGCCCGGGAAACGCGCAACATCTATGCGCCGCTGGCGCACCGGCTCGGGATGGCCCGGATCCGCTGGGAACTCGAGGATCTGGCGTTCAAGGCCCTCCACCCGCAGGCCTACAAGCGGTTGGCGCGAGCCGTGAGGGAACGACGCAAGGAACGGGAAGGTTGGATCCGAGCCCTCGCCGAACCGTTGGAGGAGGAGCTGAAGAACGCAGGCATCGGCTGCGAGGTGATGGGACGCCCGAAGCACCTGTGGTCGATCCACAAGAAGATCGAGAAGCGGGGCAAGCCCTACGAGGAGATCTACGACCTGATGGCGATCCGCGTCATCACCGAGAGTATCAAGGACTGTTACCACGCGCTCGGCGTCATACACAACCGCTGGACCCCCCTCACCGAGCGGTTTCACGACTATATCGCCACCCCCAAGTCCAACATGTACCGGTCGCTGCACACCACCATCTTCGGTCCCGGTGGCCGGCTGTACGAGATCCAGATCCGCACCCACGAGATGCACGAGACCGCCGAGTACGGGATCGCGGCGCACTGGCGCTACAAAGAGGGATACCAGGGGGCGCCGGACGAGATGGACGATAAGCTGACCTGGTTCCGGCAGGTCCTGGAGTGGCAGCAGGAAACGCGGGAGCCCGAGGAGTTCATGGAGTTCCTGCGCATCGATCTTTATCAGGACGAGATCTTCGTCTTCACGCCCGCCGGCGACGTCAAACAGCTGCCTAAGGGGGCCACTCCGATCGATTTCGCGTTCGCCGTCCACACCGAGGTCGGCAATCGATGCGCCGGTGCCCGGGTGAACGGTCGCATAGCGCCCCTGACCCGCGAGCTGGCCAGCGGTGACACCGTCGAGATCATCACGAACCCCAAGCAGAAGCCATCGCCCGACTGGCTGAACTTCGTCCGCACCGCCCGGGCCCGGAACAAGATCCGGCAGTGGATCCGGCAGGAGGAGCAGAAGACCGCGGTCAAGATCGGCAAGGAGTTTCTGGCGCGCGAGCTCCGCAAGCGCCGTCGAAAGGCCTCGGAGGACGAGCTGCTGGAAGCCGGGAGCACGGTCGGTTACCATAGCGCGGAGGCGCTGTACGCGGCGCTGGGGCGCGGCGATGTCGGTCTGAGCCAGATCTTCAACCAGTTGTGGCCCGACGACGAGACCGAGGAGACGCAAAAGGGGTCGCCGCTCACCCGGCTGGTGGAGCAGGTCCGGCGCGGCCCCAAGGGCGTCCGGATCCAGGGCATCGACAACGTGATGGTTCGCTATTCCCAGTGCTGTCAGCCGGTACCCGGCGACCGGGTGATCGGTTACATCACGCGGGGCCGCGGGATCTCGATCCACCGGGTCGACTGCCCGAACGTCCTGAAGTTCGGCGAACATCCGGAGCGGAGAATCGAGATCGATTGGCAGCGCGACAGCGCCCAGCTTTATCTCGTTCGCCTCACCATCGAGGGAACCGATCGCCGTGGGCTCCTGTCTGATATCGCTTCGGCGATCAGCAACACGGGCACGAACATCCAGAGCGCAGAGACCGAGGCGGTCGAGGGCGGCATGCACGGCGAGTTCGTGGTCGAGATCGAGGACCTGTCGCACCTGACGAAGGTGATCCGCGCGGTTCGCAAGGTCAAAGGCGTCATCGGTGTCGAGCGCCGGGAAGCCGTGCGCGGCACCGATTTGCAGGCGGAGGCCGAGTAGTGGGAGCGAAGTGGCTGCTCAAGAGCGAGCCCGACGAGTACTCGTTCGACGACCTCGAGCGCGAGGGCCGCGCCGTGTGGGATGGGGTACGGAACGCCGTCGCCCTGCGCAACATGCGCCAGGTGCAGGCCGGCGACGGGGCGTTCTTTTATCACACCGGCAAGGAGCGGGCGATCGTCGGCGTGGCACGAATCGAGAGCGACCCCTATCCCGACCCCGACGCCGACGACGAGAAGATCGTCGTCTTCGAGGTCAGTCCGGTCCGCCGGTTGGCCCGACCGGTCACGCTGGCCGAGGTCAAAGCCGCCGACGAGTTGGACGATTGGGAACTGGTCCGGCTGCCACGACTCTCCGTCATGCCCGTTCCGGAGCGCCTCTGGTCCCGGATCCTCGAGATGTCGGACGGCTGAGCGTGCGGAAGGCCCCCGGCCCATCTTGAGAGCGTAACATCGTTGAAGTACCTTCTGATGGTTGGGCTCCGGACCCGACCGCCACTCCCCCGGGCTCGGCGACGCTCGCCAGCGATTCGACTCCGCCGGCTCGCGTTCGCACTCCCGATGACCATCCGGCTACTTGGGCCCCGACCCACGGGGAGGCGATGACTTGCGCGGGCATCGCGTCGGATCGATCTGCAGGTAACCGATGGCAGGCAGCAAGAACGGAGAACGCAAACGCCTGGTCGCGCGTCGGACCGAGATGGTCCAGCTCGACCGGGTGTTTCAAGACACGCGAGCCGAGAAAGGCGGACGCGGTCGACTCGTCGTCCTGACGGGAGAGACCGGGGTCGGTAAGACGGCGCTGGCGGAGGCCTTCCTCGATCGGATCAGATCCGAGGAGCAGGGCGCCGTAGTGCTCCTCGCGCGCTGCGTCGACGGCCGGTCCACCTTGCGCCCCTACGGGCCCTTTCGCGACATGGCGGTACAGCTCGCCGCCCTGGCCGACGATCCGGCGATCGGGGCCGTTCTCCGCAAGACCGCGCCCGCCTGGCTCCCCGGTGCCGCACCGTCGGCCGGCCGCAACGCGCTGTTCGATCAGTTCATCGCGCTCTGCCGCGCGATCACGCAGCAGAGCCCCCTCGCCTGCCTGATCGACGACCTCCAGTGGTGTGATCGCTCCTCGCTCGATCTGCTGGCGCGCCTCGGCACCACCCTCGCCTCGATTCCCGTCGTGTTCGTCGCCACCTACGAGGGCTCGGAGTCCGAGAGCGCCGTTTCGATCAAGGGATTGCAGCACAGGGTCGGCGCCAACGCCATCGAGCTCGGCGTCCGACGGCTGGAAGACGACGCAGTGATCAAGCTGGCCGAGGACATCCTGGGCGGATCCTTCGGTGACGAGCTCGCTGCTTGGATCTCGCGCACCGCTCGCGGGCTCCCACTCCGGGCGGAGCAACTGCTGCTCTGGATGTCCGAAAAGAAGGTGATCAAAAAGCGCCTGTTCAAGCGCTCGGTTCGGGAATCGGAGCTGCCGACGGGCGACCCGCGGATCGAAGACGTGATCCTGGGCCGGCTGGACGAGCAGAAACCGAATCTGCGCTGGACTCTGGAGGCCGCGGCGGTGGGCGGGCCGGTGATCGACTCGACCATCGTGGCCGCGCAATCAGCCAAGAAGCACGAGGAGGTCCTCGAGCAGCTGGAGCTGGGGACCCGGCTCGGTCTGCTCCATAACTTCGGCGAGCGCCGCTGGGCGTCGGGTCCCCGCTCGGTCCGCTATCGGTTCGACCACCCGCTGGTCCGCAAGGCCATCGGCGATCGGGTGTCGGGCAAGCGCAGCGAGCACCTGATCGGCCGGGCCGCGGCCACCACCGAGAAGCTTGCCGGCGCGGCGGCGGGCGAGCTGGCGGACGAGATCGCGCCCCTCTACCTGGAGATCGACGACACCTCGAAGTGCCAAGAGTGGTCATTGCGAGCCGCGGACCTCTGCGAGCGGCTGTACGCGCTTTACGAGCTGGAATCCTACCTGCGGGCGGCGGCGCGTACGTCGTCGGAGGAACTCGCACGTCTGCAGATCGAAAACCGGCTCGCCGCCGTGTATGGTGCCACCGGCCGCGAACCCGAAGCGGAGGCCATCCTCGAGGCCGTTTACGAGCGGGCCGTCGAGCTCGACGACAAACCGCTCGCCGTTCGCTCCGGCACGATGCTCGGCTGGCTTCGTCTCGAGCGCGGCGTCCCGCCCGCCGGGATCTCGGGCCTTGTCGGCGGCATGGTCGACGCCGCGCGGAGCGCCGAGCTCGCCAACGAATTGGTCATGGCCCTCGATCTCTCCACGGTCGTGGCCGAGCGGATCGGCCGGGCGGAGGAGGCTCTCCTGATGGCCGAGGAAGCGCTCCACGTCGCCGAGGGGACCGGCAGTCCGGAGATCGTGGCGAACGCCGCCTACCGGCTGGCGCGCGTCCATATCTCGTGGGACAGCCCGCAAGAGGGGCGCGTGTTGGCCCAGCGCGCCCTCGACGTCTACGGCCAGGTCGACGACCTGGGCGGGGCCGCCGTCTGTCACGAGCTGCTGGGTCTGGCCAACTTCCGGGCCGGCGAGTGGTACGACGCGCTCCACCATTGGGAGTCGGCCCTGGAGAGCATGGAAGTGGCCGGGGTACCCGATCAAAAGGTCGCCATGCAGGCGAACATCGCCGAACTGCTCACCCTGCGGGGCGAGTTCGATCGGGCCATGCGGCTGTTCAAATCCGGTCTGCAGCAGGCGACCGAGCTCGAGGATGAGCCGCTGATCCTTCGCAGCCAGACGGGTGTGGCGCGGCTCGAGTTCGAGCGTGGCGATTACGCCTCGGTCCTGGAGCTGACCGAAAAGATACGGAACCACTTGCCCGACTCCGGCGCCTGGAAGATCGATTTCCAGACCACGGCGATCCGCGCCCTCGCCTACCTGGAGCTTGGCGACGAGCTGCAGGCGTGGCAGGAGGCCGCGCGACTCGAGCAGCTCTATCAGGGCAAGGAGGGCTGGTTCGAGCGGCGCGCCGAGGGCGACGCTGTCCGTATCCGCGTCATCTACCTCGACGGCGACTCCTGGCTGGCTGGCATGGTGGCCCAGCAAGGGATCGCGGAGACCGTGGACAAGGATCCCTACGGCGAGGGCTTCCTTCGTTATCACCAGGCGCATATCCTGGGACGCGACCAGCCCGGCGAAGCCCGCAAGGCGGTCGAGCGCGCGATCGAGCTGTTCGGCAAGCTGGGCGCGGCGCCGATGGCCGCCCGAGCCCGCCGTCTGTCCAGTCAGCTTCCCGAAGCCGATCCCCTCGAGGCGGACGCGGGAGGCGGCGGCGAGGACGACATCGACGACGACAAGATCGACGCCTGGTTCGACAGCCTGGATGGCTGACCCGCGCGATATGATCAAACCCCCCAGAATTTCCCAGCATCACCCGGCACGGCGTCGCACGTCCAGCGGACGCGCGACGTTCGACCTGCGTGCCCCGTTCCAGGCGACGGGCGACCAGCCCGAGGCGGTCCGACAGCTGGTCCGGGGGCTAGAGCGGGAGGAACGCTGGCAGACGCTGATGGGCGTCACCGGCTCCGGCAAGACGCTGACGATGGCGCACGTCATCGCCGGCTGGGGTCGCCCGACGCTGATCATGAGCCACAACAAGACGCTGGCGGCGCAGCTCTACGGCGAGCTGAAAGGCTTCTTCCCCGCCAACGCCGTCGAGTACTTCATCTCGTACTACGACTATTACCAGCCGGAAGCGTACGTCCCGCAGACCGACACGTACATCGAGAAGGATGCGTCGATCAACGAAGACATCGATCGGCTGCGGTTGAGGGCGACGTCCAGCCTGATGGAGCGAGACGATGTGATCGTCGTCGCCTCGGTGTCGGCCATCTACGGGCTGGGCGATCCGGCGGAATACCGCGAGCTTCTGGTTACCGTCGAGCGCGGCGAACAGATCTCGCGCGACGACATCCTCGCCGCCCTCGTAGACGTCCAGTACAATCGCAGCGACTACGAGTTCAGGCGGGGCACCTTCCGCGTCCGCGGTGACGTGATCGAGGTTTTCCCGGCCTACGAGGAGCAGGCGGTCCGCATCGAGCTGTGGGGCGACGAGGTGGACCGCCTGACCAAGATCGAGCCGCTGACCGGAGACGCCATCGCCGAGCTGGAGCGGGCGGCGATCTATCCCGCGACTCACTACGCCATCGGGCAGCCGTCGCTGGAACGCGCGATCGAGCGGATAAGGGACGAGCTCGAAGAGCGAACCCGCGACCTGCGCCGCGAGGGCCGCCTGCTCGAGGCTCAGCGCCTTCAGCATCGGACCCGATTCGATCTCGAGATGCTCCAGGAAGTTGGATACTGCGCCGGCATCGAGAACTACGCGCGCCATCTGTCGGGGCGCGCCGCCGGAGAGCGACCCGCCTGTCTGCTCGATTATTTCCCCCACGACTTCCTGGTGTTCGTCGACGAGTCACACGTATCGATCCCGCAGATCGGTGGCATGTACGAAGGTGATCGCTCCAGAAAGCGGACCCTGGTCGAGTACGGTTTCCGGCTGCCGAGCGCCCTCGACAACCGGCCGCTGACCTTCGACGAGTGGGAGAGCATGGTGCCGCAGGTGATCTTCGTCTCCGCTACGCCGGGCCAATTCGAGCTTCAGCGCTCCGGCGGTGTGGTGGTGGAGCAGATCATCCGTCCCACCGGTCTGCTCGATCCCGAGGTCCAGGTGCGTCCGGTGCGAGGCCAGGTTGATGACCTGATCGGCGAGACCCGGGAGCGCGCAGCGCGGGGCGAGCGGGTGCTGGTGACCACGTTGACCAAGCGGATGGCCGAGGATCTGACCGAGTACCTGCTGGGCGTCGGAATCCGCGTGCGCTACATGCACTCGGACATCGACGCGATCGAGCGGGTCGAGATCCTGCGCGGCCTGCGGCTGGGACACTTCGATGTGCTGGTGGGCATCAACCTGCTGCGGGAAGGACTCGATCTGCCGGAGGTCTCGCTGGTGGCGATTCTCGACGCTGACAAGGAAGGGTTCCTGCGGTCGGACAAGAGCCTGATCCAGACCATCGGCCGGGCCGCACGGAACGAGCGGGGCAAGGCGATCATGTACGCCGACCGGATCACGGGCTCGATGGCGCGCTGCATCGAGGAGACGAACCGGCGGCGCGAGATCCAGCGACGATACAACGAGGAGCAAGGCATCACGCCGCGCTCGATCCGCAAATCGGTGGACGAGGTGCGGCGGACGACCGCCGTCGCCGATTCACGCATCGATCCCAGCGCTCGGGCCGTGGAGACGTTGGCCGCGCTGCCCGACCTCGAGCCAGAGGAGCTGATCGAGCGGTTGACGGCCGAGATGGAACGCGCCGCCGAGGATCTCGACTTCGAGCTCGCGTCGGAGCTGAGGGACCACATCTTCGCGCTGAGGGCCGAGACCGAGGCGCGGGAACGCGGCGGCGGCCGGCGGCCCCCGGGCAAGCGAGACGAACGAAATGCGGACGCTGGGACCGAGCGCCCTGAGTGAGCCGCAGCTCGTCGCCTGGGGCGAGCGGATCGGCGCCAGCGCCGAGCCGCCCCTCTGGATGTCTCTCAACGGCCCGCTGGGTGCCGGCAAGAGCGTGCTGGCCCGCGCCGTCTGCCGCGGCGCCGGGGTGACCGGCCATATCCCGTCCCCCAGCTTCACGCTCGTCCAGAGCTACCGCAGCCGCCGCGGCTTCACGATCCACCACGTCGACCTCTATCGGCTGCGCCCGGGTGACCCCATCGAGCCGCTGGGCTGGGACGACCTGATGGACGGCTCGGGCTTCGTTCTGCTCGAATGGGCGAACCGGGCGGGGGGCCAGCAACCCGAGGATCGGTGGGAAGTGGAGATCGACTACCACGATCGTGCGGACCGCCGCACGGTGGAGGTTCGGCGGCTGGGAGCAGCGCCGGAGCTGATCGAGTGGTGAGGAGCGGGGACGCGACCGGGCGCCAGGTATGGCTGGCGGTGGAGACCTCCACCGCGACGGGTTCGATCGCCATCTGGAAGGACGGGCTGGCCATTGAGACGACCCTGCGGATTCAGGGCACGCACTCGGAGCGAGTGCTTCCCGCCGTCGATGGGGCACTCGCGGCCACCGGGACCGGACCCGAGGATCTGACGGCCCTGGTCGTCGGGAGCGGACCGGGGTCCTTCACGGGGATCCGTATCGCCGCGTCGATGGCCAAGGGGTGGGCCATGGCCCGCGCCACCCCCCTCTTCGCCTACCCCAGCCTGCTCGCCGTCGCCGCCGGTTGCGGCGCTACGGGACCGGTCTGCGCCCTTTTCGATGCCCGTCGCGGCCAGGTCTATGCCGCCGTCTATCAGGTGAGCGACGCCGGGGTCGACCAGCTGCTGTCCCCTGGCGCCTGGCGGATCGAGGATCTGCTGGTCGAACTTGAGCGCCGCGACATGAGACCGATCTTCGCCGGGGAGGGGGCGTTGGTCCACGAGGGCGCGATCCGAGACGCGGTCGCCGAGGCCCGCATCTTGCCACAGCACCTGGCGGTGCCCCGGGCCGCGAGCCTGTTGTGGCTCCGTGGCGTCGCGCCCGGCCTCGGCCACGTGGCGCGGCCGGAGAGCTGGGAGCCGATTTATGTCCGAGATTGGAAGATAGAGGAGGAGAGCGGGTGAGCGCCGCCGAGCCGTTGGTGACCCCCGAGATCCGCCGGATGGACGAAGCCGACCTGGATGCCGTGCTCCGGATCGAGCGGGCCTCGTTCTCCACCCCCTGGTCCCGCAACAGCTTTCTCAATCTGCTGCGCAGGAGCGATACCGATCTCTGGGTGGCCGAGATCGATGGGGCCGTCGTGGGACATGCCGTCCTCTGGTACGTCGGCTTCGAGGGCGAGCTGGGGAACCTGGCCGTCGCCCCCGATTGGCGGCGACACGGCCTCGGCAGCTATCTTCTCGATTGGGCTCTCGAGGGCACGCGCCGGCGCGACATCGACACCGTCTTCCTCGAAGTCAGGGTCAGCAACCGCGCCGCTCAGGACCTCTACGAGCGCCGGGGCTTCCGCCGGGTCGGCGTGCGGCGGCGCTATTACCGGGAGCCGGTGGAGGACGCGCTGGTCATGGGCATCGATCTGGATCCCCGGCCGTAGACTTTGGAGGAGATCGGCGGCGGCAACCCCCGCGTTGACAATAATTTGACGCTCGGGTATAATGCTGGCTGGCGTCGGAAGTCGCAGCACAGACGCCAACGCCCCAGTGGAGGACACCATGTCGCGAAGCGTGAACAAGGCAATCATCATCGGCAATCTCGGCAACGACCCGGAGATCCGCACCACTCCAGGCGGTACCCGGGTGGCCACGCTGTCGGTGGCGACCAACCGCCGCTGGCAGAACCGCTCCGGCGAGATGCAGGAAGAGACCAACTGGCATCGGATCATCGCCTGGAGCCGACTGGCGGAAATCGTGGAGCAGTACCTGAAGAAGGGCGACCGTGTCTACGTCGAGGGGCGTATCCAGTACCGCCAGTGGGAAGACCAGAACGGTCAGAAGCGTTACAGTACTGAGATCGTGGCCAACGAGATGGTGATGTTGGGTGGCCGCGGAGACGGCGCTCTCGAATACCAGAGAGCACCATCGCATGGGGGTGAGGAGTATGATGACTTTCCGGCGGAATCGCTGGAGGAGGGTGACGACCTGCCCTTCTAAGCTTGTCCTGTCCACGGCCGCGATCCTACTCGCGGTAACACTGCCCGAAGCCCTCCCCCTACAAGCGCAAGAAAGGCAGCAGGAACCGGCCACGCCGACGACCCAGGAGGGTCGTCGCGTGCATGTGGTGCGGCGTGGTGACACGCTGTGGGATCTGGCGGAGTTCTACCTGACCGACCCGTTCCTGTGGCCGGCGATCTACCGTCTGAACACGATGGTCGTCGAGGATCCACACTGGATCTATCCGGCTGAAGAGCTCGTTCTGCCGCTGCCGGGCGAGGTAATCGCCGAGCGGCCGGTGCCGGAAGAGGAACGGGTGCCGGGCGAGGAAGAGCGGGTGCCCATTCCGGAAGTCCCCGTCGAGGTACCCCCGCAGGAAGTTCCGCAGGTCGCGGAGGGTGCGCGGACGGTCTTCGTGCCGCCTGACATTCGAACCACAACCCTCACCTACGAACCGATCCCGCCCGTGCCCCCGATGGCGGTGACCGAGGGCGACTTCTATCGGGCGGGCATGCTGCTGCCGCTGGCCGAGCTGGGTCCCCGAGGGGTGGTCGTGGACGCGGCCATGCCGCACAACGCCGAGACGTCGTCGATCGACCTGACTAACCGGTACGAGCAAATCTATGTGAGCCACGCGGGCGGCGAGGCGCCGGAGCCGGGCGACCGGGTGCTGCTCACCCGGATCGAAGACCGTGTTCGGCCGTACGGCCGCATCGTGCGCCCGACGGGCATCGCGGTCATCGTGGCGGTGCACGAGGAAGTGTCGACCGCCGTGATCACCCATGTCTTCGACAAGATCCAGGTGGGCAACACGGTGACGGGGCTCGAGTTTTTCGAGATGGAGCGCGGCGTTTTCGCCGAGGCCGTGCCGTCGGGACCCGAGGGCGAGCTCGTCGCGCTGCTCGACAACCAGTTCGTTCCGGGCGTTGGCGATTATGCCTTCGTCAACGTCGGCCGCGATCAGGGACTCGTGCTCGGTGATGAGTTCGAGGTCTACGTCTCGGATCGGGAGTCCAGGTTGGGCTATCGCGTTCCCGAGGAGCCGATCGCCGAGGGACGTGTCGTTCGCGTGACCGAGCGGACGGCGACCATTCGGCTGTTCAAACAGGAGCACCCGTCGATCGCCATCGGCTTGCCCGTCCGCCTGATTCGGAAAATGCCGTCCTGACCGGAAGCCGATCTTGACCCTGTGAGGGCAGGCCGGCCGGCTTCCGGGCCGGCCGGCCTAGTTTCTGCCCACCTGTCTCTTATATTCCCCTTTCACATGCATGTCGTTCTCTATGCCGGCGCCGCGGCGCTGTATCTGGCCGCGTCGATACGATATGCCGTTCGGTTCGCCCGGGCTCGTTCCGGTGCCACGGCGGTGGGCGCCATCATCGTCGCCGCCGGGCTGGTGAGCCACCTGCTGGCCAGCGGCCTCTATTGGGGGCGGTACGGGGAGGCCCCCCTGGTCGGCCTGGGTCCGTCTCTCGCCAGCCTGGCGCTGCTCATCGCCCTCGCCTTCTCGGCCCTGGCGCTCTTCTCGTCCGCCCGGGCCCTGGGGCTGCTTCTGGCCCCCGTGGCCGGTGCGCTGCTGCTCGTGGCGATCCTGGTCGGGATCGAGCCGACGGGTTCGGAGCTCGCCTTCCGTGGTCGGTGGCTGGTGCTGCACGTTTCGCTCAGCTTCTTGGGATACGCGGGCTGGGTGGTCGCGGCGGCGGCGGCGCTGATGTACCTGCTCCAGTTCCGTCAGCTCAAGCACAAGCGTTTGGGGAACGTGTTCGAGTTCTTTCCACCCCTCGAGACGCTGGATCGTTTGGCCGAGNNTGGGCGTGGACGATTCGCTTCGAGGGCGGTTTCCGCTGGTCCGATCCCAAGGTCCTTTGGGCGGTGCTGGCCTGGCTGGCGATGCTGCTGGCGATCTGGGCGCGCTTTGGCCGCGGGCGAACGGCGCGCCAGGCGGCACTCTGGAACGTGGCGGGATTCGGCACGATCTCCGCCGCCTACCTGGTCGCCAAGCTGTTCGCGCCTGGAGGACCGTTCTTCCTGTGATGGCAAAGGGTCGAGACGTGGTAGCAGAGGCTCTCGGGGCTGTGGCCCCCGATATTCGGATCGGTCGAGGTTGAGGCATGCCGTTCGCTGTGGTGGGTGTGAATCATCGAACGGCGCCGATCGAGATCCGCGAGCGATTCGCGTTCTCCCCGGACGAAATGCCCGACGCGCTGGCACAGGTCCTGTCGGACGGCGCCATCAGCGAGGCGGCGCTGATCTCGACCTGTAACCGGACCGAATTCTATCTCCATCTCAGTGAACACGAAGCCGCCGTCGCCCACGTGGTGCGAACGCTCGCCGATCAGGCGGACAGTCTGCCGAAGCCGGCCGAACGCTACATCTACGTGAAGCAGGGGCTCGATGCCGTCGAACACCTGTATCGCGTGACCTCGGGCCTCGACTCCATGGTCCTGGGCGAGGTCCAGATCCAGGGCCAGGTTCGGGACGCCTACGAGGTGGCGCGCAGCCTCACCGGCCAGCGGCAGGCGGTTCGCACCGTCTTCAACCGACTCTTCCAGTCGGCCCTCTCCGTCGGCGGTCGCGTCCGGTCGGAGACGCGGCTGTCGGAAGGCGCCGCATCGGTCCCCTCGGCGGCGGTCGAGCTGGCCCGCAAGATCTTCGGCTCGCTCCGCGGCCGGCGCGGGATGGTGCTGGGCGCAGGGAACATGGGCGAGCTGACGCTCGAGTGTCTGGTGAGCGAGGGCGTCTCGAGCGTGATCGTGACCAGCCGCAGCTTGACGCGGGCGCAGAAGGTCGCCGGGCGCTTTGGCGGAAGCGCGGTCTCGTTCTCCGATTTCTGGGAGGGTTTGCCCGAGACCGATATCGTCATCACGTCGACTTCGGCGCCCCACGCGATGATCACGCTCGAAGATTTTCAGACGCGCATGCCGAAGAAGCTCAAATCGCCTTTGTTCATCGTCGACATCGCGATCCCTCGGGATGTCGAGTCGGAGATCGGCGACCTTCCCAACGTCTTCCTCTATACGATCGACGACCTGCAGCAGATCGTCACGGCGAACTACGAACGCCGCAAGGCGGAACTGCCGAAGGCCGAAAAGATCATCGAGCACGAGGTCGAGAAATTCTGGCGCTGGTATTCAGGGCTGCGGGCCGTCCCGTTCATCAAGCAGCTTCGGAACCAGGCCGAGCAGATGCGCCAATCGGAAGTGGATCGCACGCTGTCGGAACTGGACCATCTCTCGGATTCCGATCGTGAGAAGATTCAGCGCCTCTCGGTGACCCTGCTCAAGAAATTTCTCCATCAGCCCACAGCACGAATCCGCGCCGCGGCGGAGGACGGGCGCGAGCATGACGTGCTGGAAGCGGCGCGTTTCCTGTTCGATGTGGAGGGAGAGTCGAAGACGGAAGGTTCGAAGTGAGCAAGCGGGTCCTGGTGACGGGTGGTGCGGGCTTCATCGGATCTCACGTCGCGGAAGCCTACCTGGCGGATGGCTGGCAGGTGACCGTGGTCGACAACCTGTCCACCGGGAAGCGGCGCAACGTTCCGGAGGCCGCCGAGTTCGTCGAGCTGGACGTGCGGGACGATAGCCTGCGCGGGATCTTCGAGGAGCGCGGCGGCTTCGAGCTGATCAATCACCACGCCGCACAGATCGATGTCCGGACCTCGGTCGCGCAGCCGCGGTTCGACGCCGACATCAACCTGGGCGGTTTGTTGAACGTGCTGGAGTCGGGGCGTGAATTCGGCGCCCGGCGCGTGGTCTTCGTGTCGTCGGGCGGTGTGGTTTACGGGGACGCCGAGGAACGGCCGATCCCGGAGACGGCGCCGAAGCGGCCGGAGTCGCCGTACGGCGTGAGCAAGCTGGCCAGCGAGTATTACCTGCGCTGCTTCCAGTTACTCCACGACCTCGACTACGTCGCGCTGCGCTACTCGAATGTGTACGGGCCGCGCCAGGACCCACATGGCGAGGCGGGTGTAGTCGCGATCTTCTCCAACCGAATCATCGCCGGTGAGCCGCTCACCATCTTCGGCGACGGCGAGCAGACGCGCGACTACGTCTACGTGGGTGATGTCGTCGAGGCCAATATGGTGGTCTCGAAGGCCGAGTTCGACGTCGGCGACGACAGCCTCGATGCCCGCGCCTTCAACGTCGGGACGGGAATCGAGACCAGCGTGGTCAGATTGGCGGCGATCCTGATGCAGGCGGCCGGCGTGGAAGTCGAGCTCGAGCACGCCCCGGCGCGCGCCGGCGAGCTAAAGTGGAACAGTCTGAACTGCGAGAAACTTCGCGCACTTGGATGGGAGGCGGCGGTGGATTTGAGTGAAGGGTTGCAGCGGACGTATCAGTGGATCGCGGGACAGGCGACATGAATGCGCTGGCGCTCGCGGCCCTGACGCAGGAGCCCCTGCCCAGCTCGGCGTGGGATATGGTAACGGGCGCGACGATCACCACCAAGGTGATCCTCGCCGTTCTGTTCATCTTCTCCCTCGCCTCGTGGGTTCTGATCATCTGGAAGTGGATCCAGTTCCGACGGGTGAGAGGCCTGGAGAGCGATTTCCTCGCGCAGGTGGCGCAGGCCCAACATCTGGACGAGGCGTACAAGTCGGTCATCGCGCTGCCCGACTCGCCGTATCTCCGTGTGTTCCGGCACGGGATGAACTTCGTCTCCGGTTTGCGGGGTCGAAACGACAATCCGACCAGTGGCTTGCGAGCCGCTCAGGTGGAAACGCTGAAGCTGGTGCTCGACAAGGAGATCGTTGGAGAGCGCGATGCGATGGCCCACGGCCTGCCGGGACTCGCCACGATCGCCACCGTCAGTCCCTTGCTCGGCCTGATGGGGACCGTGGTCGGCGTGATGGACGCGTTCGTCGGGATCTCGATCCAGGGGACCGCGAACATCACTGCGGTGGCCCCGGGCATAGCGGAGGCGTTGATCACCACCGTCACCGGCCTGGGCGTCGCCATACCGGCGGTCATCGGCTACAACTTCTTCGCCAGCCGGTTGGCCTTGTTCGCCGGGGATTTGCAGGGCTTCTCCAGCGAGTTCATCGGCGCGCTGGCGCGTGAGGGCAAAGTGTGATGGCGAGGAACGGCGGTCTGTACGAGGACAGGGGGATGCCTCTGACGGCCGACATCAACCTGATCAACCTGGTCGATGTCGCATTCACGCTGCTGGTCATCTTCATGATCACCGCACCGATCCTGCAGGGCGGCGTGCAGATCCAGGTGCCGCGGGCGGAGGTGGCGCCGTTGCCGGCATCGGAAGCCATCGTGGTGTCCATCGACGGAGAAGGCGCGATCTACATCGAGGACGCGCCCGTGTCGCTGGAGGAGTTCAGGGCCTCGATTCGCGACGTATGGACGACGAAGGGCACGCCCGCGGTCTACGTTCAGGCGGACGAATCCGCGGCCTACGGGGTCGTGTTGCAGGTGATCGCGGCGCTAAAGGCGGCCGAGATCGAATCGGTCGGTCTGGTGGCGGAGCCCGAAATGAGGCGAAGGCGCTGAGCGATGGCCAGGCTCGTCCTTCACCGTGACGACAGGGGCCTCGAGGAGGGCGTCCCGCCCGGTGCGGTCGTCGGCTCGCTGGGCCTGCACACGGTGCTGCTCGCCGTGATGTTCTGGGGGGCGACTCACATCTCGATGCCGACGCCGCCGCGCGTCTATCAAGTGGAGCTGGTGGCCAGGCCGAGCCCGGCTCCGGTCCGCACGACGCCGACGCCCGAACGACGGCCGCGGCCGCCGGAGCCGCAGCCGCAGCAGCGGCCCAAGGAGACGGTGCCGGCGGTGACTGAGCGTCCCCGGGAGACCAGCCCCCCGGCGGAAAGGCCCAGCGAGGAGCCGGAGCCGGCGGAGCCCGAAGCGGAGATCGAGGAGCGGGCCGCCGCGCCGCCGGAGCAGAGTCCCGAGGGGGTCGAGGGGTTACCGGTTCGCCTGGAAGGCGCGCCGTTCCCTTATCCCGAGTACCTGGCGAACATCATCCTCCAGATCAAGCGACACTGGCGTCCGCCCCCCGGGGCGCGGCAGCTGCGGGCTGAGCTGTCGTTCACGATCCTGCGAGACGGTTCGGTGGTGGACATCGCATGGGTCCGACGCTCGGGCGCCCCGGCCTTCGACCTGGAGGCGCGCGGCGCCATCGAGGCCGCCGGGCGTCGTGGCGCGTTCGGGCCGTTGCCCGAGGCGTTCGCGTCGGATCAATTGCGGGTGTCGTTCTTCTTCGATCCGACGAGGTACTGAGGAAGTCCATTACCGGAAGATCTGAACATACATGATACGGGAAACGAAATACCTCCTCTCTTGGCCTGTCGTTTTCGCGCTGATCGCCGCCGCGCCGGCTTCGCTGAGCGCTCAGGAACGCGACAGCATTCCCAGCGACGTACGCGTCGGCATCCTCTACCAGCCGGCGTTCCGTCCGGGCATCGCCATGCCGGCGGTCTCGGCGCCGGAGGGGCTCGAGGAGTTGGCCGACTCGGTGCGGACCATCATCCTGCGGGATTTCGATTACAGCGATCGCCTGCAGCCGCTGGAGAGGGGCGCGGATATGCCGCAGCAGGGGCCGGTCAATTACGCGCTCTGGGATGAGCTCGGAGCGGTCTGGCTGCTGATCGGTGTGATCGAAGGTTCCGCCGACGCGCCGATCCTTCGCCTCTCGCTGCACGACGTCGTCTTCAAGCTGGTGCAGGACGTCCGGGCCTTCGACCTGCGTCCACTGGCGCACCCGGACGGGCGGATGGCGATACACCGGGCGGCCGACCAGGTGATGGAATGGGCGACGAACAGCCCGGGCATCGCCGCGACCCGGATCGCGTACGTGGGACCCGGGCGCGGCGGCTCGGAGATTTTCACGGTCGACAGCGACGGGTTCGGCGCGCGCCCGATCACGAACGACAGCAGCATAGCGCTGTCTCCAGCGTGGGCCCCCAGCGGTGACCGCCTCGCTTTCATGTCGTATCGAAGATCCGATCCGGCGATCCTCGAGCTCGATCTCGCCCACGGCACCTCCCGCGTGCTGGTCGATCTCCCCGGCATGGACATGACACCGACCTACTCGCCGGACGGCAGCTCGCTGGCTTTCGGCGCTTACGTCGACGGGCGAACCGAGATCTACGTCTACGATCTGCTAAGGGGTTGCTGTCCCGAGCGCGTGACCTTCGCCCGTTTCGCCAACTCGCTTTCGCCCACCTTCGCACCGGACAGTCGGCGCATCGCCTTCAACTCCGATCGGCTCGGACAACTCCACATCTTCGTTTCCAGCATCGGCGACAGCTCTCCCGAGCTGCTCACACCCTACATCTACGATCGCAGCGTTCACAACGCCGCACCCGACTGGTCCCCGCAGGGCGACCGGATCGTCTTCCACGGCTGGGTGGCGAACGTGCCGCAGCTTTTCACCGTGGCGCCCAACGGCCGGGGGTTGCGACAGCTGACTCAAGTGGGTCGCAACGAGGACCCCAGTTGGGCCATCGACGGCCGTCATGTCGTCTTCCACTCGACCCGGGCCGGGACCGCCGGGCTCTGGGTCCTCGATGTGGTCACGGGCCGCGTTCGCAAGCTGGTCGGGGGCTTCGACGTCCGCTTGCCTGACTGGTCGGGCCGCATAGATTCTCCCTCGCGCTCCGGCGAACGGAGTTCGGATAGCGTCAACGACAACAATCAATAGGGAGCGGTCGGGTCTTATGAGCACATGGAAGAACAGCTTCGTCCAGTTGGGCAGCTTCGCTTTGATTCTTGTCGTCATCGGTTGCGGCGGTGGTGCGCCGGAGCCCCAGCCGGAGCCCGAGCCGGAACCGCAGATGACGGAGCCGACAGTCGACGAGGAGGCGGAACGCGCGCGCATGGAGGAGGAGCGCCGCCGCCGCGAGGAAGAGGAGCGGCGCCGGATGGAGGCCGCGCGGGAGCGCGTGATGACGGTCCTCGCCGAGCGGGTGCATTTCGATTTCGACAAGTCCGAGATCCGGCCCGATGCGGAAGAGGTGCTGCAGCGCAAGGTCACCGTGCTTCGGGAGTACCCGGGGATCGAGTTGCGGATCGCAGGACATTGCGACGAACGCGGCTCCAACGAGTACAACCTCGCTCTCGGCCAGCGCCGCGCTGAAGCGGTGAAACGGTATCTCGTCAGCTACGGGCTCTCGGCCGGACGGTTCACCACCATCAGCTACGGTGAGGAGCGCCCGCTGGATCGGGGCCAGAACGAAGACGCCTGGGCGATGAATCGCCGAGGCGAGTTCACCCTTACGGATCAGGGACGACTCGGAGGCATGTGAACCGGGGAGCGGTATCGCTGATGAACAACGAGATCGGCAGGCTGCTGCTCGTTCTGGCTCTGGCGGGAACGAGCGCCTGCGCGACCAAGAAGGACGTCGATCGCCTCGAGACCGGCCTGGCCAGCGTTCGGGGCCAGCAGGCCGCCATCGAGTCGCGGCTCGAGGCTCTGGAAAGCGCGGTAACGGCGGCGCTGGAGGAACAGCGCTCGCTGTCGCTGCAGACTCGAGGCGATATCCGCCAGCAGCTGGATGACATGGAGCGACAGCTGGTCGAGATCCAGGAGCTGCTGGGCCAGAGTCAGATCGTCCTGCAGAATCTGCGCACGCGCATCGACCAGCGGCAGGAGAGCGACGCCGAGTTCATGGAGGCCGTGCAGGACGACGAGCCGAGCGGTGCCGCCGACACCCTGCCGGCCGCCGGGCCGCCGAGCGGCGGTGGCGGGGGCGTCCGGGACCTGTACGCGGCGGCGATCGAGCAGTTCCGACGCGGCGCCTACAATACGGCGCGGGCCGGGTTTCAGGAACTGCTCGAGACCTATCCCGCCGACGAACTGGCTCCGGACGCGCAGTATTACCTGGCCGAGACCTATCGGGAGGAGGAGGAAGCGAGGCGGGCCATTCGGGAGTACCGGCGCGTGGTGGAGCTTTACCCCAACTCGCGCACGGCGCCTACGGCGCTGTATAAAGCGGGGCTGCTGCAGGTCGGTCAGGGCAATCGGGACGAGGCCTGCCAGTTCTTCCAGCGGATCCTGGCCGGCTATCCGCGCAGCGACGAATCACGGCTGGCCCGCGATCAGGTCGATCGGTTGGGCTGTCGATAAACCGTAATGCCCGGCCCCGCGCCGGGCATCGTGTTCCTGCCAGATGCGCTGCCCCTACTGCGGTCAGACGAAGAATCGTGTGGTCGACTCGCGCACCAGCCGCGAGGGCCGCGCCGTGCGCCGTCGGCGTGAGTGCCAGGGCTGCGGCGAGCGCTTCACGACCTACGAGGTCGTGGAGGAACGCCCGTTGTCGATCAAGAAACGGGACGGCAGCTTCGAGCCCTTCGACCGTGCCAAGCTCATCCGCGGCATCCAGCTCGCCTGCAAGAAGCGGCCGGTCACTCTGGCGCAGATCGAGGAGATCGCCGACTCGATTCTCGAAGGTCTGGAGCGGAGCGAGTCGGGCGAGGTCGAGAGCTGGCAGATCGGCGAGCAGGTGATGCATCGCCTGCGCGACCTCGATCAGGTCGCCTACGTTCGCTTCGCCTCCGTGTATACCAACTTCCAGGATCCCGAGGAGTACCTGGAGACGATCCGCGATCTGGCCCAACGCGGCGGATACGACGCGGCCCAGCTCGACTTCCTCGAGTCGGCGCTGGGTGAGGACCTGGCTCGCAAGTCCAAAGGAAAGAAGGAGCCGCCCGAGTGAGGTGGCTGCTGACCGGCCCCCAGATCACCGCCTGGCTCGGCTCGTTGGCGTGGGGGCGGATCGGGCTGACCTCGGCCCTCGTCGCCCTCTACTTCCTCGGTTTCTACATCGCGGCCCGCGGGCCGGGTCAGCGCGCGCCGCGAGCCCGGGGCACCGGCGAGATGCCGTTCCTCGAGCACCTCGAGGAGCTCCGCTGGCGTCTGATTTGGGTGGGCATCTCCGTCCTCATCCTTTCGGTGGCCGGCTTCTTTCTCGTCACCGAGCTCGACGTCATCGGCCTGCTGAAGCGGCCGATCGAACCGCTCGTCCCCGACGGCCAGCTCCTGTTCACGAGCCCGACCGAGCCGATGACGGTCACGCTCAAGCTGTCGTTCGTGGTCGGCATCGTGCTGGGGGTCCCGATCATCGTCTATCACACGTGGGGGTTCATGTCTCCGGCCCTGCTACAGCGCGAGCGGGAAGTCGCGATCCCCGCCGTGATCGGAGGGTTCCTGCTCTTCCTGCTGGGCGTGGCGATGGCGTACTTCCTCGTGCTGCCGTTGGGTCTGCGGTTCCTGCTCGGATTCCAAACCCAGGCGCTGAATCCGATCATCACGATCGGCGAGTACCTGAAATTCGCCACCCGGCTGATTCTCGCCTTCGGGATCATTTTCGAGCTGCCGCTGGTATCAGTATTACTCGCGATGCTCGGCCTCATCACGGCCGACACTTTGAAACGCTACCGACGACACGCGATCGTCGGGGTGGCCGCGCTATCGGCCATCCTGACACCCGCTGATGTCGGCACGATGCTCATGATGATGGCGCCGCTGGTCCTGCTCTATGAGGTGTCGATTCTCCTCGTCGCTGTCATGGATCGCCGCCGGGTCGCTTACACTTCGCGCGAATCCGGCTCCGAGTGATCGGGCCTCGATGAGGGCGCTGATAATCGTCTGTTCGGCCGCCGCCCTGACCCTGGGGGCAGCCCCCGCACCCGTGTTCGCCGCGCCCTACAAGCCGTACAACGCCGCCCTCAGCTTCGCTCCCCAGGACACCACGCGCCGCCAGCCGCTCAAGGATCTCGCCCCGCCCCGCGACGAGCCGGATGCGGAAACACCGGGCGACTCCGCCGCGGTGGAGCGCGGCGAACCGTTCCCTCCCAGCGATTCGATCATGGAAGCCCTGATGCAAAGGGCCGGCTACCGACCGGTGGTCTACCAGGGTGACACGCTCGTCTTCACCACCAGCGACCGGGCGATCCATATCCGCGAGCGGGCCCACATCGAGCGGGCGGGCGACCAGTACTACGCCGACTCCGTGGTGTACCAGGGCGACACGCGCTGGGTGACCGGGTTCGGCAATATGCGGCTGATCAACGCCAAAGGGCAGGAAGTGAACAGCGAAGTCGGCCCGCTGGTGTACGACACCGATCGTCGCATCGGGACTATCCGCAACAGCGAGACCCGCTGGGAAGCCTGGCACGTGGCCGGCGACTTTACGCTGGAGGGGACGGACACCCTTTGGGTCAGCGGGGGCCACTTCACCACCTGCGATTTGCCCGAGCCGCACTACCGGTTCGAAGCCGACAAGATCAAGCTGATCCTCGGCAATATCGTGGTGGCCTGGCCGGTGCGTCTCTATTTCGGCGACGTGCCGGTCTTCTGGTTCCCCTTCATGGCGCAGGACGTCCGGCAGGGCCGGCACAGCGGCATACTGCCCCTGCAGTTCGGCGTCAACGACATCATTCGCAACTCGCCCGGCCGCAACCGGCACATATCGAACATCGGCTATTACTGGGCGATCAACGACTACATGGACGCCCAGCTCAGCATGGACTGGTGGAGCGATACCTGGACCCGATTGGATGGCTTCTTTCGCTATAAATGGGTTCGAAGGTTCATCGACGGTGGTCTGGCCTACTCGCACTTCCTGCTGCCCGACGGTGGCCGCGAGATATCCGGATCCTGGAACCACCGCCAGCGTTTTGGCGAGCGCGCCGACCTGCGCGCCTCGGTCCAGTTCGTTTCCAGCCAGCAGTTCCAACAGGATGCCGAGTTCAACCCGGAACGGCTCACCCAGAACATCCGATCGGACGTGGGCTTCACGCGGCGCTTCGACTGGGGGTCCCTGAGCCTCAGCGGCCAGCGGGTACAGCCGCTGTCGGAAGGGCAGGCGACGACCACCACGCTGCCACAGCTGTCCCTGACACTGTCACCCATCGTGCTCACGCCTGCCCGCTCGCCGCTCGACGCTCGCTGGTACAACGGTCTGACCTGGACGGGAAGTACGAATCTCAGTCACACTCTGACCCAACCGCCGGCCGCAGCCGACGAACGGAACCTGCGGTCGGCGGTGAGCTCGGGATTGACGCTGGGCAGTCTGAATTGGAACTCGAACGCGTCGTACAACGAGACCCGGATCGACAAGCCGGATACGCTGAGGACGGACACGAGCGCGACGGTGATCGGGTCACAGGTTCGCCGGGGGACCCTGGCCTGGAGGACGTCGATGGGCTATCGGCAGCGCCTGATCGGCACCACGAACCTGACGCCATCGCTGAACCTCGACGGATCGTTCTTCCGCTCCAATCAGACCGGGTTCGAGTTCATCTCGGCGCCTACCCGCGTTTCGGTTCGCGCCTCCCTCAACAGCGACATCTACGGGTTCTTCCCCGGCATCGGCCCGGCGGAGCGGATCCGCCACAAGTTCTCGCCCAATCTCAGCTGGTCCTACAGCCCCGAAGTCGAACCGGACACGACCCGAGACGACATCGTGGGCTTCAATCCCGCTGGCTTTCAGGAGCGGCACACGCTCAGCGTGGGTCTCAACCAGACGTTCGAGGCGAAGCTCCGGCCGAGGGAGGAACCGCCGCCCGAAGAGGCCGCCGACGACACCACGTCGGGCGTCGGGCGGGAACGGCAGGGGCGGGAAGCGACGCAGGAGGCCCGCAAGCTGACGATCCTCGCCATCAATACCTCCGCCGTCGCCTACGATTTCGTCGAGGGCGAGTTCACGACCGACCGCTTGAGCAACAGCATCACATCGGACCTGCTGCGCGGGCTTCAGGTTCGCGTGGAGCACGACCTGTTCCGCGAGGAGGTCAACAGCTTTGGCGAAGAGAAAAAGTTCTTCGATCCGTTCCTGACCCAGCTCAACCTCAGCTTCTCAGTCGGCGAACGGACACTCGCCGCGCTGTTGGGCGGCGGCATCGCGGACCGGGATGGAATCATCAACGAGACTCAGCCGTTCGAAGAGCTCGAGGACGAGGCGGCGCTCGCCGAAGAGGTGGATCAGCAGCGTCGCGAGGCGGGTGAGCGCGGCGACCGACGTCCCTGGAGCCTGAGCGTCAACTACAGCCTGGTGCGTGCGCGTCCGGAACCGGCGGGGAATCCTGAGCTGGAGGCTGTCGAGGCGGATCCGGGCAGCCGATTTTCGGCCTTTGTCTTCCGACCCATCCCGGATGTGCGGACGCCGACGCCGAACCGGCAGTCGTTGAGCCTCAACCTCGGCTTCAGTCCCACATCGAACTGGACTTTGAGCTGGCGGACGACGTACGATATCGAGGCCGGCGAGTTCGTGGACCAGGTGGTCAACTTGCGACGCGATCTTCACCGCTGGTCGGCGAACTTCCAGTTCTTGAAGGCATCGAACGGAAACATCACATTCAATTTCTCGGTCCATCTCAGCGATTTGCGCGACATCAAGTTCGACTATCGCCAGGAGAGTCGGGCGGCCGGAAACTAGGCCGGCGCCAGGCCAACGCTAATCGACGGAGGTACAGCGCCATGTCCACCATCAGCACGCCGCGGACGGTACGTGCGCCGCGCGGGACCGAAATCTCCTGCAAGGGCTGGCAGCAGGAAGCGGCGCTGAGGATGCTGATGAACAACCTCGATCCGGAAGTGGCGGAGAAGCCGGACGAGCTGATCGTTTACGGCGGTTCGGGCAAGGCCGCGCGCTCTTGGAAAGCCTTCGACGCCATCGTCGGCGCGCTACGCGAGCTCGAGAGCGATGAGACCCTGCTGGTCCAGAGCGGCAAGCCGGTCGGCGTATTCCGCACCCATCCGGACGCGCCGCGGGTCCTGATCGCCAACGCCAACCTGGTCGGCCGCTGGGCCAACTGGGACTACTTCAGGGGGCTGGAGCGCAAGGGGCTGATCATGTACGGCCAGATGACGGCCGGTTCCTGGATCTACATCGGCACTCAGGGGATCCTGCAGGGGACGTATGAGACGTTCGCCGCGGCCGCCAGGAAGCACTTCGACGGCTCGCTGAGCGGTCGCATGGTCGTGACCGGCGGCCTGGGAGGGATGGGTGGCGCCCAGCCGCTGGCCGCCACGATGAACGGGGCCGCGTTCCTCGCCGTCGAGGTCGACCCGCAGCGGGTCCAGCGCCGACTCGACACGCGGTACCTCGATCGGGCCAGCGAGGATCTGGATGAGGCGCTCGAGCTGGTCCTCGGCGCCCGTGAGAGGCGCGAGGCTCTGTCCGTCGGCCTGGTGGCGAACTGCGCCGACGTCGTGCCCGAGCTGGCCCGTCGCGGGGTCGTCCCCGACCTGGTCACCGACCAGACCAGCGCCCACGACGCCCTCGGCGGCTACGTGCCCCACGGTCTGTCGCTCGCCGAGGCGGACGAGCTGCGCGGACGGGATCCCGACGCGTACATCTCGCGTGCTATGGAGTCGATCGCCGAGCACGTCCGCGGGATGCTCGACCTGCAACGTCAGGGCTCGGTGGTGTTCGATTACGGCAACAACATCAGGGCGCAGGCTCGGGATGCGGGGGTGGAGAACGCCTTCGACTTCCCCGGCTTCGTCCCGGCCTACGTCCGCCCGCTCTTCTGCCAGGGGAAGGGGCCCTTCCGCTGGGCGGCCCTGTCCGGCGAGCCTTCGGACATCCATCGAACCGACGAGCTGGTGCTGGAGCTCTTCCCCGAGGACGAGGCGCTGCGCCGCTGGATCCGCCTGGCGGCGGAGAAGGTGGCGTTCCAAGGGCTGCCTTCGCGGATCTGCTGGCTGGGGCAGGGGGACCGGGCCAGGTTCGGGCTGGCGATCAACGAGCTGGTGGCGGACGGAAAGGTGGAGGCACCGATCGTCATCGGTCGCGATCATCTCGATACGGGGTCCGTGGCCAGCCCGTTCCGTGAGACCGAGGGGATGAAGGACGGGAGCGATGCCATAGCGGATTGGCCCGTCCTCAACGCGATGCTCAACGTGGCGAGCGGGGCCACCTGGGTGAGCTTTCATCATGGTGGCGGCGTGGGGATCGGCGATTCGCTCCACGCCGGGCAGGTTATCGTCGCCGACGGCACCCCCGAGGCCGCGCGGCGACTGGAGCGCGTGCTGACCAACGATCCCGGGAGCGGAGTGGCCCGCCACGCCGACGCGGGATACGAGGAGGCGCTCGCCGCGGCCCGGGAACACGGTATAAAGATCCCCGGGGCGACGGGTTAGCCCTGGCCCCGGGTGCAGGTCATTCATGCCGAGTCGAACACCATGGCGACATCACACGTCACCGTTCTCGAAGCTTCCCAGGTGCTGACCTGTCCGGGCGGCGCTGGGCCGCGCCGCGGCAAGGCGATGTCCGATATCGGCCTGATCGACGACGGCGCCGTCGCCATCGCCGACGGGCGCGTCGCCGCCGCCGGGACTCGCGATGAGCTCCGTGCCCGCTTCCCCGATGCGCCCCGGGAGGACCTCCGTGGCCACGTCCTCACCCCAGGACTCGTCGACTCTCACACCCACGCTGTCTTCGGCCGCTACCGGCTGGATGAATACGAGATGCGCTGCGCCGGAGTCCCCTACATGGAGATCGCTCGCCAGGGCGGCGGCATCAACGCCAGCGTACGGGACCTGCGCGAACGCGAGGAAGACGAGCTGGTCGAGCTCAGCCGGCCGCGCCTGCGGATGCTCCTCGAGCACGGCGTCACCACAGTCGAGATAAAGAGCGGCTATGGCTTGACCCTCGACGACGAGCTCAAGATGCTCCGCGTCATCCAGCGCCTCGGCGCGGAAGGGCCGATCGACGTGGTTCCCACTTTTCTCGGCGCCCACTCGGTACCGCCGGAATACCGGGATCGGCGCGATGAGTACGTCTCCCTCGTCGCCGACACCATGATCCCGGCCGTGGCCGACTCGGGGCTCGCCGTCTTCTGCGACGTCTTTCTCGAACCCGGCGTCTTCACCCCGGACGAGACCCGCCAGGTCCTCCACGCTGCCGTCGAGCACGGCCTCTGTCCCCGCATCCACGCCGATGAGTTCGAGTCCAGCGGCGGCGCCGAGCTGGCCGTCGAGTACGACGCCGCCTCCGCCGACCACCTCGGCGCCATCTCCGATGCCGGTATCTCCGCCATCGCCGGCTCGGATACCCTCGCCACCCTGTTGCCGGGCACCCTCTTCTTCCTCGGCAAGCACAACTTCCCGCCCGCCCGACGCCTCATCGACGCCGGCGCCGCCGTCGCCCTGGCCAGCGACTTCAACCCCGGATCCTCCCCAACCGTCAACTTGCAGCTCATCATGAGCATCGCCTGCAGCCGGCTCGGCCTGTCGCCGGCCGAGGCGCTGGTCGCCTGCACCGCCAACGGCGCCGCCGCCCTCCGGCTGCGGGACGGGCAGGGGACGCTGGAGGCAGAGGCGCCGGCAGACATCGTGGCGTTCCGAGGGACGGATTACCGTATCATTCCTTACTTGTATGGGGTCAATCATTGCGTCGCCGTCTGGAAGAACGGCCGACGGGTTCACTGAACGCCAGCGCAACTTATATTGTCAATGAGGTGTAGACGGGCTAAGCTTGACCGTTAAAGGTTCGAGCGCCGTCTCTCCCGGCCCCCTCCCCCCGGCCTGGCGCGGGCGCTGTACGGATTGACACCCGGCGTGGGCGCGCGGACTTCTCAGGGTAGCCGGTTCTGCTTGCCAGCCGGGTCCGACGGGCTGCTGGAGCGGGTCGTCGGGACCGAGGCCACCCAAACCAACCACGAAGCGAAGGGCGAATGAGCGACGGAGCTCATTTCAGACAGAAGGCGCGGACGTTCGAGCAACGCGAGAACTGGAAGCGCGCGATCGAGGCGTACGAGGCGGCCCTGCAGGCGGATCGGGAGGCGCGCAAGGACGTCGATCTGGCGCTGTACAATCGGATCGGTGATCTGTATCGGCGGATCGGCGATGTGAACAGGGCGGTGAAGTACTACGAGATGGCCGCCGACGGACATCTTTCGGCGGGCTTCTACAACAACGCCATCGCCCTCTGCAACAAGATCCTGCGCAACCAGCCGAACCGTCATTCAGCCTATCTCAAGCTCGGGAAGATCGGAGCCGCGAAAGGGTTCCTGTCCGATGCGCGTCGACACTTTCTCGAGTACGCGGAACGGATGCAGAAGGCGGGCCAGCTGGATGAGGCGTTCCGGGCGCTGATCGAGTTCGCGGACCTGTCACCCGATCCGGATGTTCGGTTGATGATCGCGGACCAGCTAATCGAGAACAACCGGATGCAGCAGGCGGTGGAGCAGATGCGTTTGGCCTGGCGCGACATGAACCAGGAAGGTCGCGAGGCCGACGCTGGGGAGGTGAGGCAGCGGATCATGGAGCTGGCTCCGCAGCGTGACCCGGAGGTCGATCCGCCGGACGAAGGGTCTTCGGGGTACGCCGGGATGGACGCCGAGGGTGTCCTCGACCTCCCGGAGATCCTGCCGTACGACGAGCCGGATAGCGCGGCCGACGAGCTCGCGGCGGCGACGGTGGAGCCCGAGGCAGCGGACCGCAGCGGCTTCGTAGAGGAGAGTGGGGTCGCCCAGGAGAGTGAGGTCGCCCAGGAGAGTGAGGTCGCCCAGGAGAGCGGCTTCGCCCAGGAGAAAGGCTTCTTCGAGGAGGAAGCGGAGGACGCGGAACCGGCAGGTTTCGAGAGCACGGGATTCGAAGCGACCGATCAAGGAGCTGTCGACACGGAGGAGGTCGAGCTCGAGCCCGTGGACCTCGACGCCGTGGACGCGGGCTTGCCCGACGACGATGCCGGGGCGCGCGGGATCACGGTCGAAGGATTGGAGCTCGAACCCACGACACTCGCGGAGGCGGAGGAGCCGCCTTCGCCCCTGGAGCCGGCGCCCGAGGCTTCGATGGAGGATCTCGAGGAAGCGTTCTCCGGGGATCTCGAGGCGCCCTTGGACCTCGCCGAGGCTCCGGTCGCACCGCCGGAGGCGCCGCCCGCGCGGCCCGAGCCGACGGCGGCCGAACGCGTCGCCCGGCTGGAAGCGCAGCTCGATTCGGGTGACCGCCGGCCCGGGCTGCTGGTCGAGATGGCCGAGGCATTGCTCGAGACCGGGGGTCGGGAGAAGGCGACCTTCTGTTTGGGCGAGGCGGCGGATCTGTTCGAGCAGCAGGGCCAGTTCAGCGAAGCGGCTCGGGTGCTCGACGAGCTGCTGCGCCTCAACGTGAACGACGAGCGGGCTTACCAGAAGCGGGTCGAGCTGGCGTTGCGGGCGAACGACAAGCCGGCGCTGATCGAAGCCTACCTGGGTCTGGCCGATTGTTTGGATCGCACGGATGCGGGCAACAAGGCTCGGGTGGTCTATTCCCGGGTTCTGGACCTCGATCCGGAGAACCGGCGAGCGACGGCGGCGCTGGAGATGTTCGGGTCCGAGCCGGCGAGTGCCGGGACCGCCGGCGCCGACGGATCAGCGGACTCGGGCGCCGATTACGTGGATCTGAGCTCGATGATCGTCGAGGCCGAGGAGCCGCGAGAGAAGACCACGCGCTTCCGGATCCCGGCTGCCGACCCGAAGAGCGAGGCGGACGTCAACTTCGCCGATATGCTCAGCCAGTTCAAATCGAAGGTGGCGGAGAACATCGAGGAAGAGGACGCCTGCAGCCACTACGATCTGGGCGTCGCCTACAAGGAGATGGGGCTCATCGACGAGGCGATCGCCGAATTCCAGATCGCGGCCCGCGGGATGGAGTATCGGTTGCGGGCGATCGAGATGTTGGGATCGTGCTTCTTGGAGAAGCAGGACTTCCGCATCGCGCTCAAGGTTCTGGGTCGTGCCCTCCAGGTGCCCGAGTACAGGGACGAGGACCTGATCGGCATCTTCTACGCCATGGGTCGCGCCTACGAGGCGTTGGGCGAAACGCCACGGGCGGTGGAGTGGTACGAGCGGGTCGTCGGTTGCGATGTCAGCTTCAAGGATGTGTCCGAGCGCGTGGCTACCCTCCGTCAATAACCCCACCCTTTGACAAAGCTCTACGGGCCCAGCTAAAGTGTCGGCCGAGATGCGCCTGCCGGCACCGCCGGCGTTCTCCGACAGATCTCAAATGGTAAGCACGGCAACCCCAGAGTTAGCCCGCATACGCGAGCCGGTGCGCGATCGCCTCGACGAGCTCTACGCGCTCATGCGTCAGCTGGTCGCCGACGAGTTCGAGCTGATCGACGACATCAACGATCATCTGCTCCTGAAGCGCGGGAAGCTGTTCCGCCCGACCCTATTGCTCCTCTCGAACGAGATCGGCGGTCGGCCGAGCCGCGACGCCATCCGGGTGGCGGCCGTGGTCGAGGCCGTTCATCTGGCCACGCTGGTCCACGATGACGCCGTCGACCACTCGGCGCTGCGACGCGGCATGCCGACGGTGAACTCGCTCTGGGGTCACCAGGTCGCCATCATCATGGGCGACTTTCTCTATTCGCGATCGGTCGTCGAGCTGTCGCGCCTGGGCCGCGTCGAACTTATACAGGTGCTGGCGGAAGCGGCGAACACCATGACGATCGGCGAAATGCGGCAGCTGGTGATGCACGACTCGCTCGCCTTTACCGAGGACGACTACTATCGCCTGATCAGCGCCAAGACCGCCGCGCTCATGTCGGCGGCGTGCGAGCTGGGGGCCCTGGTCGGCGCGCCGGAGTATCGGGAACCCCTCAAGTCCTTCGGCTACGCCCTGGGCATGGCGTTCCAGATCGCCGACGACATCCTCGATTACACCGGCAGCGAGGACGTGACCGGCAAGCCGTCCGGCCAGGATCTGCGGGAGCACAAGGTGACCCTGCCGCTCATCGCCGCCTTGCCCAACTTCGATGACGAACAGCGGCTGGCGGTCAGCGCCCTGTTCGCCGACCCGGAACCGGAGGATGGTTTGATCGCGCGCGTCATCGAAGCGACCGAACAGCGGGGTGGGGTGGAGTTCGCCCGTGCCGGAGCGCGGGCCTACGCGGACGAGGCCCTCTCCGCCATCGCCGATCTGCCAGAGTCCCCTGCCGCCGCGGCGCTGGCCGACGCGGTCGGCTACGCCGTCGACCGAAGACAGTGAACAGAGCCGACGGTTTGCTCGTGCGACCCGTGACCCGCTCGCCCTGGCGGGTCGTCGCGATCGTGGCTATCGGCTTTCTGTTGGGTGCGTTGCTCACCAAGCTCTCGCTCTGGTTCCTCCCCGAGGGTCCGTTCCTGGAGTTCTTTACCACGACGATCTCGGCGAGCGTCGGACCCCTCAGCGTCGACCTGCTGGTGATCGCGTTCACGCTGGGTCCGCTGGTCCTGAACGTGAATCTGTTCAGCGTGGCGGGCGTGCTCGTCGTGGCTTACCTGGCGCGGATGATGCTATAGCGAGGATGTGATAGCGGGATTCGGGGAGTCGGGGATTCGGGATTTAGCGATTGGGGCAGTTAGGGAAGCCGAAGGTAGACGTACTGACCTCCAGCTTCCCGCATCTACCGGCCACTGACCCACCAACGCACTAACGCACCAACCTACGATCGCGGCGTGAAGAGCTCCTGACGGTAGTCCTCGATCTCGGCGCGCTCCCGCAGATCGGAGAGCCACTCCTCGACCGCCGTCTGCTGCCGTTGCCGCGTCAGCTGCGCTCTCAGGTTCTCCATCCTGGCATCGAACGTCTGTTTGCTGGCCGGCACCCGAGCATCCAGCCGGATGAAGAAGAGCTGTCCGTCGGACTCGATAGGTCCGGCGACTTCGTTCCGCTCGAGGCCGAAGGCGGTGCCGATGACGCGGTTGCTCTGCCCCAGGCCGGGAACGAAGTCGAGCCGCGTGAACAGCGGGGTCGTCTGCACCTGGAGGTTCTCCTCCGCCGCCACCTCCTCCAGCACGGCGCCGGCGGCGAGCTTCTCCTCGATCTCTTCGGCTCGCCAGTGCGCCGTCTCCAGCTTCTTTTGCTGCAGGACCCGGCGCCGAATCGAGGGCTCGGCGTCGGCGAACGACAGGTAGCTCTCCGGCGAGCGCGATTCGAGCTCGAAGACCACGAAACCCTGGCCGGTCTCGTAAACCGGGCTCAGATCGCCCACATAAGTCGAGTCGTGGAACGCCCATTCGATCGCCGGCCCGAAGGGCCCCATGCCGGGCACGAACTCGCTCTCCTGGCTCAGCGTCACCCGGTTGCTCGGCAGATCGAGTGAATCGATGGCGGCCTGCAGGCCCTGACGCAGTCCGATCGCTTCCATCCGATCGACTCTGCCCAACAGCTCATCCTCGCTCTGGCCGCCCAGCGCGATCGAGAACAGAATGTGCGACGCGCGGACTCGCTCGTCCTCCCGCTCTTCGACCTTGATCAAGTGGTAGCCGACGTTGGTCTGCACCGGCTCCGAGATCGCGCCCGGCTCCAACCGGAACGCCGCCTCCTCGAACTCGGGCGCCATGTCGCCCCGCTCGAACCAGCCCAGGTCACCGCCGGCCTCCGCCGACGCCCGGTCGTCGCTGTACTCCTCCGCCATCGCCTCGAAATCGGCCCCTTCCAGCAGCTCGCTTCGCATTCGCTGCGCCCGTTCCAGCGCCGCCGCCGTGTCCGCCCGGCTCGGCTGTCGGGACACCTGGACCATGGTGACCTCCGCCGTCGGCGGCTGACGGAATTCCTCCCTGTTCTCTTCGTAGTAGCGGCGCAGCTCCTCCTCCGTCACCGACACCTCCTCGTCCGCCACCATCAGCTCCGGATCGATGGCCAGGTAGCTCACCTGCACTTGCTCAGAACGGTCCCGGTAAATCGCCCACAGCTCCGAATTCGCCACGTACACGCCTGTGCTCACCAGCTCCATCAGCCGCGTCCGCGGCAGCACGTCGCGGTAGTACTCCTCGATCTGCAGCAGCAGCATCGGGTCCGCCGCCGGCCCTGAGAAGAAATCCAGATACTTCTCGTAGTCGAACTCGCCTCCCGTCTGGAACATCTCGTTGCTCATCAGCCACGGCGGCGGGCTCGTCTGAAACGCCATCCGGATCTCTTCGTCCGTCACCTTGATCCCCAGCCGCTTCAGCTCCTGGTCCACCAGGATCCGCGTCACCAGCTGGTTCCATGCCTGCTCTTCGAGCTGGTCGATCTCCTGGTCGTTCAGCGCCGCGCCCTTCTCCTGCCGGGCCTGATCGGTCAGAGCGCGGAGGGTTCGGTTGTAAGCCTGATAACTTATCGGCGTCCCGTTCACCACGCCGACCTCGCCCGTCGCCGCCGGGCTGCTCCGGCCGCTGACGTCCATCCCCCACTCGAAGACCATGAGGCCGACGAAAGCGACGGCCACCACCAGCATGATGATTTTCGTGTTCTTGCGCATCGCGCGGAGCATATGGCCACTCTTCTCCTTCTCGGTCATGCCAGAACGACATGAAAACGACATGTCTGGAGAGTTGTCAAAATGTATTCGGGTCGAGCGAAAATGCCACCGTCGGCCGTAGCGGCGCAGCCGGGAACGGCGTTGACACTAACGCTTTGAGGGGACTATATTTGCCCGACTTCCCCGCCTCCGAGGTCCAGAACATCGAGGATCGCCCCAGGAGTAGAGATCGGCATGCCCCCGGACAACGACGTCCATCAGGAAATCGAACAACTCGAACAGCGATTCGCCGAGAACTCTCAAGGTCTGGTGTTCGCGCATTTGGCCGACGCCTATCGGCGTGCCGGTGAGTTCGCGAAGGCTGAGGGCCTGATCCTGCACGGGCTCAAGACGCACCCCACGTACATCAGCGCCTACAACGTACTGGGCCGCATCTACCTTGACAGCGAGCGGTTCGCCGATGCCCACGAGCAGTTCAACAAGGTGCTGGAGCTGGATCCTCAGAACCTGATCGCCTTGCGAGCGCTGGGCGACTTGGCTCTACAGGGCGGCCGTCTGGAAGATGCGCGGAGCTGGTACGAGCGGATTCTACAGATCGACCCGCGTAACGAGGAGGCGCAGGAGGCTCTGGACGGGTTGGAGGGCGGAGGCTCCGCGTCGGCGGAACCCGCCGTGGGCGGGGCGAAGGAGGTGGCGGAGCAGGACACAGCGGGCACGGAGCCAGCGGCAGCGGAGCGGGACCTGGAGGAGCCGGCGCCGCCGGGAGCCGAGGACGAGATCGAGCTGAGCTTCGATGCGGAGGAGGCGAGCGAGCCGGATCTGGATGAGCTGGACATCGAAGCGCCACCGATCGAGCCGTCGCGTCCCGAACCGCCGGACCAAGTGGAAGTGCTGGAAGGGGTGGAGCCGGTGGAGGGGTTGGTCAACAAGGAGACGATGACCCGGTCGCGGGACGAAGTCGATCACGACCCGGAGGTGATCGAAGGGAGTGCGCAGCTGACGTCGGAGGAGCTGGAAGACGGCGGAACGATGCCTTGGGAGAAGGGGCTGACCGAGCTGGAGGATCTCGAGCCCGACGCGGCCGTCTCGCGAGAGGGGGAGCGTGTCGATTCCTTCTCGCAGTCGATGGTCGAGGGCCTGTCATCGCAGGCTCCCGACGCCGACGAGGCCAGCGAGCTCGATTTGAAGGAGATGGAAGACTGGACCCCCGGCTTTCTGCACGAGAAGGACCTGACGGAGGAGCGGGGGGAGGAGCTCGGTGCCGGGGCGATAATGGGGGAAGACAAGTTCAGCATGGAATTCCCTGCGGGGGAGGAGAGCGAGGAGCAGGGCGGTGAGGATGAGGGCGTGGTCACCGAGACGATGGCGGAGCTGTACGTCAAGCAGGGTCTGTACGACGACGCGCTGGGTGTCTACCACAAGCTGGCTGAGGCCCGGCCTGATGATGAAGATCTGCAGCGCAAGATCGAGGAGCTGGAGGCGAAGATAAGGGAGAGTCCCGGGGAGCACGCGCCGGGGCTCGAGCTGTCCGAGCTGCTCGAGCTGACCGAACCCCGCGTGCCCTCCGAGTTCGCGTCCGACACCACGACGCCTTTGGAGGCGGGCCAGAGCGTCGAGCCGGAGGCGCCGGACGAAGAGACCCTGGCCACGCCCGAGTTCCTCACTGCCGACGTCGGCGCCGAAGGGCCGGAGCCCGCGGCCGAGCCCGAGCCCGAAGTGGAGACACCGCCAGTCGCGGAGGCACCGCCGGCCGCGACCGGCACGGGAGGGTTCGAGTTCGCCGATGAAGCGCCCGTCGCCGGAATCGAGCAGCTCGATCCCTTCGCGTCCTCGTTCGATGTGTTCGTCCAGCGCGACGGCGGAGCCGAGGAGGAGGAGGAGCCGGTCGAGCTCGAGCCCACCGCACGGGGCTTCGAAGGTCCGGTGCCCGTCACCGTGGACGGCGTGCCGCTGACGTCCTCGGAGCCGGATCTGGTTCCCCCCGGCGCCCACATCGAGCCGCCACCGCCGACGCCCGCGCCGCCAACCGGACCCCCCGCGGAGGAAGGTGAGGAGGCCTGGCCTGCGGCCGCGGCGCCGAGCCCCGCCCCGGCGGCCGAGGGTGTCACCATCGAGGACTATCTCGCCGGACTGCTCGCCTACGTTCCCGGCAGCCCCGGAGCAGGCGCCGCGTCCCACTCGGCGGCCCGGCCCGAAGCCGCGCCGAACTCAGCGTCATCGACAGCGCCGCCGGCTGAATCATCGCCAACCGCCGGCGATGACGATGACGACGAGGACCTCGAACAGTTCCAGGAGTGGCTCAGAGGCCTGAAGACCTGACCGTCGGCGTTCTCCACGGCCCCAACCTGAATCTGCTGGGCAGGCGTGAGCCGGAGACGTACGGCTTCGAAGACCTCGATTCGATCAACCGCCGGATCGCTGACGCTGCCGCCGAGCTGGACGCCGAGAGCGAGTTCTTTCAGTCGAACATCGAGGGCGAGCTGGTCGACTGGATCCAGCGCGCCGAGGCCCGTCTCGACGGGCTTCTGGTCAACGCCGGCGGCTACACCCACACCAGCGTGGCAATCCGTGACGCCCTGGCCGCCATCTCCATTCCGTTTGTCGAGGTTCACCTGACCAACGTCTACGCCCGGGAACCCTTCCGTCGCCATTCACACCTCTCGGATATCGCCGTCGGCCTCGTCGTCGGTTTCGGCGGCGACAGCTACATCCTCGCGCTACAGGGGCTGGTCGCTTACCTTCGTCGGCGATGATCAGCCCGAGAAGCGCGGCCGCCCGGCGGCTCGCCATGGTTCGGGAGGCTATCGCCGATAGGCAGCTCGACGGCCTCCTCGTGTCCCACCTTCCCAACCTGCGTTATCTGACCGGATTCACCGGCTCCAACGGCTGGCTGCTGTTGGGCATCGACCGCGTCGTGATCTTCACCGACGGGCGTTACGAGCAGCAGGTCACCGAGCAGGTTCCCGCCGACCTCGGCGCCCAGTTCGTCGTTCCACGCGAGAGGCTGCTGAGCGAGCTGGCGGATCGGGCGCTGCAGGAGTTCACCGGCGCCAAGATCGGCTTCGAGAGCCAGCACATCAGCCACTCGACCTGGGCGAAGTTCCACGACGAGGCGGACGCCGTCGATTGGCAGCCCGTGACCGGCCTCGTCGAATCGCTCCGGGCCGTCAAGGACGACGCCGAGGTCGCCGCCATCCAACAGGCGGCGCAGATCGCCGTCCGGGCGCTGGGCGAGGTTCTGCCGATCGTCGAGCCCGGCATGCGGGACGCCGAGCTGGCGGCCGAGCTCGACCACCGCATGGTCTTGGCCGGCGCCGAACGGCCCGCCTTCGACACCATCGTGGTCAGCGGCCCCCGCACCGCGCTGCCCCACGCGTCCACCGGCAGCCGCGGGCTCGCCAGCGGCGATCTGCTGCTGATCGACTTCGGCGCCTGCTGGAACGGCTACAGCTCCGACCTCACCCGCACTTTCGTCCTCGGCGACCCGGACGACCGACAGCGGGAGGTCTACGCGGCGGTCCTCGAGGCCCAGGACGCAGCCTGCCGCGCCCTCCGGGCGGGAGTGGAAGCGGGTGCGGTCGACGCGGCGGCACGGGGCCGCTTCGAGAAACGTGGAATGGCGGACAATTTTGTCCACAGCACCGGGCACGGGCTGGGGCTGGAAGTGCACGAGGGCCCGGGGCTGCGCCGCGAGGCCGAGGATCGGCTGGAAGCGGGCATGGTTGTTACGGTGGAGCCAGGCCTCTACTTTCCAGGCTGGGGCGGGATCCGGATCGAGGACGACCTGCTGGTGACCGAGGGAGAAGCGAGGCGGCTGGTCGACCTGGAGCGGGATCGTCTACAGGCCCTGCCGCTTTAGGGCATTTTGGGCCATCTTTTCGGGATAAGCCGGTGATGCCCAAGGTTCTATCCATCACACGTAACACGCATGGCGACGACTTCAGACTTCCGTAACGGGATGGTTCTCGAGATCGACGGCGATCTTTACAGCCTGACCTATTTTCAACACGTGAAACCGGGCAAAGGCGGGGCGTTCGTCCGCACCAAGTTGAAGAACGTCATGACCGGCGCGGTTGTCGACAAGACGTTTCGGGCGGGTGAGAAGTTGGATGAAGTGCGGCTGGTCCGTAAGCCGGTGCAATACAGCTACACGGACGGCCAATTCTACTACTTCATGGATCAGGAGACGTTCGAGCTGATCCCGCTGCCGGCCGAAACGATCGGCGAGGAACAGTTGCAGTATTTGAAGGAGAATATGATCTGCGAGGCCCTGACCCGGGACGACAAGCCGCTGTCGGTGGAGCTTCCGTTCTTTGTGGAGCTGGAGGTGGCGGACACGGAGCCGGGATTGAAGGGCGATACCGCGCAGGGTGGCACGAAGCCGGCGAAGCTCGAGACGGGAGCGGTGGTGCAGGTGCCGCTCTTCATCGAGATCGGCGATGTGGTGAAGGTCGACCGGCGCGAGAACAAGTACCTGGAGCGCGTCAGCTCATGATCGATCTCAAGTTTTTGAAGCAGCTGATCGAGACCGTCGAGAGCAGCGGGATCGACACGATCGAGATCTCGCGTTGGGCGACGAAGATTCGGATTTCGAAATCGCCCACGCTTTTCTCGAGCGGCGGCGGCGCTAACCCGACTCCGGTGCACATCGCGCCGCAGCTGGGCAACTCGGGCGCGACGAACGTGCCGGCCCAGGCGCCGGAGAAGACCGAGCCGGTAGCGCCGGCCGAGAAAGCCGCCGATCTGACCGAGGTCACGTCGCCGATGGTCGGTACGTTTTATCGAGCGCCGGCTCCCGATGCCGACCCTTACGTCCAGGTGGGCGATCGGGTATCGGTGGGACAGACGCTCTGTATTCTCGAGGCGATGAAGTTGATGAACGAGTTGGAGGCAGAGGTCGCCGGCACGATCAAGGAGATCTGCGTCGACAATGCGGAGCCTGTCGAGTACGGGCAGGCTCTGTTCCGCATCCTACCCGACTGAGGCCGCCGGGACGACGTGGTGACGGCAGCGAGGAACGAGCGGTGTTCGAGAGAGTCCTGATAGCCAATCGCGGAGAGATCGCGCTCCGCGTCATCCGTGCCTGCCGCGAGCTGGGAATCCCGACCGTGGTCGTGCACTCGGAAGCCGATCGCGATTCGCTCCACGTCCTGTTCTCGGACGAGGCGATATGCATCGGGCCGCCCGCCGCCCAGCACAGCTACCTGAACATCCCGCGCATCATCGCCGCCGCCGAGATCACCGGTGCCGACGCCATCCATCCCGGCTACGGGTTCCTGGCCGAGAACCCCGAGTTCGCCGAGATCTGCGAGCGGTCCAATATCACGTTCATCGGACCCACAGCGGAACAGATCCGCACGATGGGCGACAAGGTGGCGGCGCGTCGGACCATGGCCGCGGCGGGCGTGCCGGTGATCCCGGGCAGCGAGAACGCCATCGCCGATGTCCGGGCCGCACGCGAGGCGGCGGAGGAGATCGGCTTCCCGGTAATGATCAAGGCGGCGGCCGGCGGTGGCGGCAAGGGAATGCGCATCGCTCGCTCGGCCAGCGAATTCGATCGGCTGTTCGGCATGGCCAAGGTCGAAGCCGACGCCGCGTTCGGGAACGACGCGCTCTACATCGAGAAGCTGCTCGAGGACGCCCGGCACGTCGAGATCCAGGTGATTGGCGATCGTCACTCGCGGGGCGTCCACCTCGGCGAGCGCGACTGCTCCATCCAGCGGCGTCACCAGAAGCTCATCGAAGAGGCGCCGAGCCCGGCGGTCGACAGCCAGCTCCGCGCCCGCATGGGTGACGCGGCGGTGCGCGGAATCGAGGCGATCAGCTACGTGGGCGCCGGGACGGTCGAGTTCCTGCTCGCCCGGGATGGGCAGTTCTATTTCCTCGAGATGAACACGCGCATCCAGGTGGAGCATCCGGTGACCGAGGAGGCTACCGGCTACGATCTGGTCAAGGAGCAGATCGCGGTGGCCGCCGGCGAGCCGCTGTCGATCCCCGACGGTGTGGAGCTTCGCGACCACGCCATCGAGTGCCGGATCAACGCCGAGGATCCCGACAACGACTTCCGGCCGTCGCCGGGGAGGATCGAAACGTTCCATCCGCCCGGCGGTCCGGGCGTGCGCGTCGACACCCACGTGTATGACGGTTACATCGTGCCGCCCTTCTACGACTCGCTCATCGCGAAAGTGATCGTGCGGGCCGGAACCCGTGATTGGGCGATCGAGCGGGCCCGGCTCGCCCTGGACATGTTCGTGATCGAAGGCGTCCACACGACGATCCCGTTCTTGAAGAAAGTGCTCGACCATCCCGACTTCCGTTCGGGCGACATCGACACGCATTTCCTCGATCGAATGCGGGCGCGCAGGTTGGAGGGTGCTGCCGCTGGATGAAGATCGACGTTCTATGGACCCCGGCGGAGCTGGAGCAGGTGCAGATTCAGGATCGCACCGCCGTCGTGGTGGATGTGCTTCGTTCGGGTACCACGGTCGCCACGGCCATCCACAACGGCGCCAGGGCGGTCGTGCCCGCCGCGTCCACCGAGGAGGCGATTCGGATCGCCCAGTCCATCGGGCGGCGCGACGTTCTCCTCTGCGGCGAACGGGGCGGTGAGCCGATCGAAGGTTTCGACCTGGGCAACTCGCCGGCCGAGTTCACACCCGACGTGGTCCGCGAGCAGACCCTGGTCATGAGCACCACCAACGGCACGCATACGCTGGTGGCGCTGTCGGCGGCCGGATCGGTCTACGTCGGCGCGCTGGTGAACCTCAAGGCTTTGGCAGACCGGCTGGTGGAGCTCGAGGGCGACCCCGTCGTGGTCTGTGCCGGGCGACGCGGTCGGGTGAGCGTCGAGGACGCGCTGTGCGCCGGCCTGCTGGTCGATGCGACGGTCAAGCAGGCGCGGCGCCGCAAGCTGCCCAAGCCGGCGTTGGGGGACGGGGCGGTCGCCGCGCGGGCGCTGGCCCGTGAACTGACGCCGGACGTCCGCTTTCTGAGGCGGACGAAGGCGGGCCGATCGCTCCGTGAGATCGGCCAGAGCGCGGACATACGGTACTGTGCACGCGTGGACTCGATACCGGTGGTCCCGGTGCTGCGCGACCGGCAGATCGTCCGGCACGGGACGGTGGGCGTTGGTGCGAATGGTGGGAAGAAGCGAGAGGGGTAGGGAGGTGAGCCATGGGCACGCGTGGGAATGACCGTACCCAGAGGGTCCTGATCGGGGTCGGCCTGATCACGATCGGGTTTTTCACTTTCCTCAGCCTGTTTCCGGTCCAGCTGCTCGGGCCCGGTCTGAGCCGGACCTTTCCATCCGGTAACGTCGTGGGCCCCGTCGGGGCGGTGCTCCGCGATTGGCTGGTCGGGTTCTTCGGGGTAGCCGCGGCGACCGCTCCGCTCTTCCCGGTTCTCTGGGGCTTGTATAGCCTGGAGCGCTTCGAGGCCCGCGAAACCGCACGCTGGACTCTCTTCTTTGCCGCTGTCCTGGCTCTCGTACCGTTGACCCTCGCTTCGATCGGACAGCCGCTGGGCGGCGCTGCCCTGTGGCTCGCAGGCCGCTACGGCGACGGCGTCGGCGGCGCCCTCAGCTCGGCTGTCTCGTGGCTGGGAAGCGCGTTCCTGCTCACGGCGCTGCTCGCATCGGTCGTCATACTCTTGCTGGGGCTCGACCCCTTCCGCTCGGCCTGGCGTGGCTCGCTGGTCGCCTGGGATCGCGGCCGTCTGCTGGTTGATTCCCTGGCCCGGCTGGGCCGTCGCATCGGCGGCGGCGTCCGGGTCGGGTGGCAGCACCTGGCCGTCGCCGTCGACCGGGTGGGCGACCGCCTGGCGCGCCGGCCGCGGGAGGGGATCCTCTCGCGACTCGGATCTGCCGAGGACACGGCCGCCGAAGCCAGCGATGATGACACGCCGCGGACCATGCCGGCAATCGCGAGCTGGCCGGAGAAGAAGAAGGAGAAGAAGGAGAAGAAGAAGCAGGCCGCCGCTCAGGGGGAGCTGTTCACCGACGGTAACGGGCGTCGCGAGCTGCCGCCCCTCGAGCTGCTCTCCAAGCCGCCGGCGCAGACCTACCAGGTCAGCGAGACCATGCTCGACGAGTTGGGACGCACGTTGGTGGAGACGCTGGCGACCTTCAAGGTCGAAGGGAAGATCGCCGGGCGGACCACGGGCCCGGTCGTCACCCAGTTCGAGGTCGTTCCCGCGTCAGGCGTGAAGGTCGGCAAGATCGCCGGCCTGGCCGATGACCTGGCTCTGGGCCTCAAGGCACCCTCGATCCGAATCATCGCGCCGATCCCGGGGAAGGGCGCGGTGGGCGTCGAGGTGCCGAACCCGGAACGGAAGATCGTCTACCTGCGGGAGATCCTCGAGTCGACCGCCTATCGGACCAGCAAGGCCGAGCTGCCGCTGGCGCTGGGCGAGGACGTCACCGGACGCCACGACATCGCCGACCTGGCGAAGATGCCGCACCTGCTGATCGCCGGTGTCACCGGCTCGGGGAAGTCGGTTTGCATCAACGCCATCATCTCGAGCCTCATCTATCGCTATGGGCCGGACCGTCTGCGCCTGCTGCTCATCGACCCGAAGATGGTCGAGCTGGGCGGCTACAACGTGCTTCCGCACCTCCGCCACCCCGTGGTCACCGACAACCGGGACACGGCCACCGTCCTGAAATGGCTGGTCTACGAGATGGAGCGCCGCTACGAGATCCTCTCCGCCAACTACTCGCGCAACCTGAGGGAGTACAATCGCCGCGTCGCCCGCGGCGTCCCGGTCAAGGCGCCCGAGTCGGAGGGTGGCGCGGTGATCGATGACCCGGAGGTCCTGCCTTATATCGTCCTGGTGATCGATGAGCTCGCCGACCTGATGATGACCGTCCAGAACGAGGTCGAGCGGCCTCTCGCCTATCTGGCGCAGAAAGCCCGCGCCACCGGCATCCACCTGGTCGTGGCCACCCAGCGGCCCTCGGTCAACGTCATCACCGGTCTGATCAAGGCCAACTTCCCCTGCCGCATCGCGTTCCGCGTCGCCTCCAAGGTGGATAGCCGCACCATCATAGACCAGAACGGCGCAGAGACCCTGCTCGGCAACGGCGACATGCTGTTCATGCCGCCCGGGCAGTCGGAGCCGATACGGATCCAGGGAACGTTCGTGTCGACCGACGATACCGAGCGGCTGATGGAGTGGTACCGGGCGCGGGAAGAAGAGCGAGCCCGCGAGGAGGAGGACATCCTGGAGGCCGTCCACCTCCGTGAGATGGAGGAGGCCGAGACCGAGGCGGCCGTCGACGCCCCCGCCGACCGCGACCCGCTGTTCCGTCGCGCCGCCGAGGTCGTCGTCCAGCATCAGCAGGGCTCCACCAGCCTGTTGCAGCGCCGGCTCAGGGTGGGGTACGGACGGGCCGCCCGGATCGTCGACCAGCTGGAGCAGGCGGGGATCGTTGGGCCGCCCGAGGGGTCCAAACCAAGAGACGTTTTGGTTACACTTGAAGAAATCGAACGGATCTGTTCCGCCTCGAGCGGATAGATAGGGAGCCACGCATATTCCATGACGATCACGGCGAACGTTCTGGCGTTTCTCGCGATCCTCGCGCCGCAGGCCGGCGACCAGGGGCGTGCCGAAGAGGTGCTGGTCGCAGCGGCCCGAGCCTACGAGGCGGTTCAGACGCTCAAGTCGGACTTCAGCCAGCGGATCGAGATCCCGGCGCTCGAGACCGAGAAGGAGGGGCGGGGCATCGTCTACCAGAAGAAGCCCAATTACTTCCGCATGCAGTTCACCGAGCCCGCAGGCGACGTCGTCGTCGCCGACGGCCAGTGGTTCTGGATGTACTATCCCAGCGCCCAGCCGGATCAGGTCGTCCGCACCCGGATCAACCCGTCCAGCCAGAGCGCCGCGCTGGGCCAGCAATTCCTGGTCAACCCGACCGAGCGCTACGTGGCGACCTACGTGGAGAGCCAGGTGATCGACGGTCGGGCCGCTCACCTGCTCGCCCTCGTCCCCAAGTTCGATGCGCCTTACACGCTGGTCCGCGTCTGGATCGACGCCGAGGACTATCTGGTGCGCAAGTTCGAGATCCACGAGGAGAACGAAACGGTCCGCACCATAACGCTCAGCAACGTGGAAGCCGGCATCGACCTGTCCGACGATCTGTTCAGCTTCACGCCACCGGCGGGCGTCGAGGTGTTCACCAGGTGAAGTTCTCCGTCATAACGCTGGGGTGCGACAAGAACACCGTCGACTCCGAGCGCATCGTCGCGACCCTCGTCGGCCACGGGGCCTCCTACACGCCGGAACCGAACGCCGCCGAGATCCTCATCGTCAACACCTGCGCGTTTATCGATCCGGCGAAGGAAGAGTCGATCGACACGTTGCTCGAGGCGGCGCGCCTCAAGGACTCGGGCTCGCTGCGCACCCTGGTCGCCGTCGGGTGCATGGTCGAGCAGTATCGCCAGGAACTTCGGCGCTCGCTGCCGGAGGTCGACCTCTTTCTCGGACTCCGCGATCTGGACCAGCTCGTCCCGCAGCTCGTCATGCGCGGCCTGCTCGACGGCCGCGAGCGACGGCATCCGGGATCGCGCCTGCCCGTCGGCGGCCTGCGCCACGTCTCGTACCTGAAGATCAGCGAAGGCTGCGACCACAAGTGCGCGTTCTGCGCCATCCCGCTTTGGCGCGGACGGCACCGATCGTTCGATCCCGACGCTCTCGTCCA
>JAACAK010000017.1:76781-106487 GCA_011774835.1 Candidatus Kutchimonas denitrificans
CACTACGGTCGCGACCTGGACCGCGACGCCGGCCTGCACGTGCTGCTCCAGCGCCTGCTGGAAGAGACGGAAATCCCGTGGTTCCGGCTTCTCTACATCTACTCGGCGGGGCTGCGCCCGGAGCTGGTCGAGCTTATTGCACGGGAGGAGCGCCTCTTGTCGTACATCGACATGCCGATCCAGCACGCCAGCCCGCGCATGCTGGAGTCGATGCGGCGGCCCGAACGGCCGGGGCGGCTGCGCGAGAAGATCGGCTGGCTGCGCTCGGAGATCCCGGACCTGACGCTGCGCACCACCGTGGTCGTGGGGTTCCCGGGCGAAACCGAAGAGGACTTCGAGGCGTTGCTCGAGTTCGTCGAGGAGATAGGCTTCGATCACCTGGGCGCGTTCGCGTACTCGCCGCAGAAAGGAACGCGCGGAGCCGAGCTCCCGGATCCCGTGCCCGAGCCCGTCAAGATGGAGCGGCTGGCCATCGTCAACGATCTGCAGCGCTCCATCGTCGCGGCGAAGAATCAGGAGCGCATCGGCCGCACCTACGAGGTGCTGGTCGACCGTCGGGGTGACAACGGGCTGGAGGGACGAACCCGGAGTCAGGCGTTCGAGATCGACGGGGTCACGTATCTCGAGGGCCCGCGCCTGGATCTCGGGCCCGGCGACCTGGCCCGCGCCACCGTGGCCGGCGCCGATGACGCGGATCTGTGGGCGACCGTGGAATCGAAAGTGAACGTGAGCCGACGGCCCATTCCCTCGGACCGAGGCGCGGCTCTCGACCTTCAAACCGCATGGGGCCGATGAATCCGGGAAAGCGATCGCATGGCCTGTACCGCCAGGCCCGGGAGGTGACCCCGGGCGGCGTCAACTCGCCGGTCCGCGCCTTCGGCGCGGTCGGCGGCGAGCCGTTCTTCACCGAGCGCGCCGACGGATGTCGCCTCCGCGACGTCGACGGGCGCGAGTACATCGACTACGTCCTGTCCTGGGGCCCGCTCATCCTCGGGCATGGCAACCCGCAGGTGATGGAAGCGGTGGCCGCCGCGCTGGAACGGGGCACGCACTTCGGAACGCCGACGCCCGTGGAGGTGGAGCTGGCGGAGAAGATCGTGGCCCTGGTCCCCTCCGTCGAGATGGTCCGGTTCGTGAACAGCGGGACCGAGGCGACCATGTCGGCCATACGGCTGGCCCGTGCCTACACCGGCCGCGATCTGATCGTCAAGTTCGAGGGGTGCTATCACGGCCACGGCGACAGCTTCTTGGCCAGCGCCGGATCGGGGATCGCGACCCTCGGCATCCCGTCGACCCCGGGCGTGCCGGAGCCGGTCACCCGGCTCACCCTGACCCTGCCGTTCAACGACCGGGACGCCGTAGACGAGGCGGTGAAGCGTCACGGCGACGCCCTCGCCGCGATCATCGTCGAACCGGTGGTCGGTAACGCCGGCCTCATCGCCCCCGACGACGGCTTCCTCGCCTACCTGCGGGAGGCCACGGAGCGCTGCGGCGCTCTGCTCATCTTCGACGAGGTGATGACCGGCTTCCGGGTCGCGCTGGGCGGCGCCCAGGCCCGGTACGGCGTCGCGCCCGATCTCACCGCGTTGGGGAAGGTGATCGGCGCCGGCTTCCCCGTTGGCGCGTACGGAGGGAGGCGCGATGTCATGTCGCGGATCGCGCCCGAGGGCGACGTCTACCAGGCGGGCACGCTGTCGGGCAACCCGGTGGCGATGGCGGCGGGCCTGGCCCAGCTGGAGATCCTCGAGCGCGATGATCCGTACTCGATCCTGGAGGAACGCGCGGGCCGGCTGGTGGAAGGGATCGTCGAGGCCGCCCGGCGGAACGACATCCCCGCCACGGGCCGCGCCGTGGGCTCGATGTTCGGCGTCTATTTCGTCGAGGGGCCCGTCCGGGACTTCCAGGACGCGCTCGGCGTCGATCGCGATCTATTCGGCCGCTACTACCGTGAGTGCCTGGAGGGGGGTGTCTTCTTCGCGCCGTCGCCGTTCGAGGCCGGCTTCATCTCCACCGCTCACGGCGACGCCGACATCGATGCGACCCTCGAAACGGTCGACCGGGCGCTCGCGCGAGCGGCGCGACACGAATAGATTCATGGTCCGGCTGAATCGGTTCGACTGGAAGAGCTCATGACGGAAACGACGATAGATACGACGGTGCCTCATCGGCAGCGGACACGCCGGGTCTCGATCGGGGGGATCCCCGTCGGCGGCGGCGCGCCCGTTTCGATCCAATCCATGACGCTGGCGAGCCCGCTGGACGTCGAGACGGCGATAGCCGAGATCCAGCGGTTGGCCGATGCGGGCGTCGACATCGTTCGGACCGCGGTGCCCAACGAGAAGGCGGCCGACCGGTTGCCGGAGCTGGTGGCGCACTCGCCGCTGCCCCTGGTGGCCGACATCCACTTCAACTACCAGCTGGCTCTCAAGGCGGCCGAGGCCGGAGTGGCGAAGCTGCGCCTCAATCCCGGTAACATCGGCGGACCCAAGCGGGTGCGGGCGGTGGTGGACGCCGCCCGGGAACGCGGCTTGCCGATCCGTATCGGGGTGAACGCGGGCTCGCTCGAGAAGGACCTGCTGGCCGAGTACGGCAAACCCACCGCCGCCGCCATGGTGGAGAGCGCGCGCCGGCACGTCCGACTACTCGAGGACCTGGGCTTCCACGACATCGTCATCTCGCTCAAGGCGTCCCACGTGCCGCTGATGATCGACGCCTATCGGCGGGCGGCGCGCGAGTTCGACTATCCGCTGCATCTCGGTGTGACCGAGGCCGGCACGCCACGGGCGGGGAACATCAAGTCGGCGATCGGGATCGGCACGCTGCTCGCCGAAGGGATCGGCGACACGATACGGGTCTCGCTGTCCGCCGACCCGGTGGAGGAGGTCCACGCCGCCCGCACGATCCTCGAGTCGCTCGACCTGCGGCGCGAGAGCGTACGCATCGTCGCCTGCCCCGGCTGCGGCCGGCTCCAGGTCGACCTGATCAAGCTGGCGGAGGCGGTCGAGGAGCGGACCCGAGACATCCGCAAGCCGCTGACCGTGGCGGTCATGGGTTGCGCGGTGAACGGACCGGGCGAAGCCCGGGAGGCGGACATCGGGATCGCCGGCGGCAAGGGCGAGGGGCTGCTCTACGTGAGGGGCGAAGTGGCGCGCAAGGTGCCCGAGTCCGAGATCGTCGACGCGCTGATCGAGCTGATCGACGAGGTCGAGCCCGACCCCGAGCGCGAACCGGCGGCGGGTGCGGTCACCTGGACGCCCGACTGGGACGGCGACGAGCCTGCCTCCTAGCCCTGACACGACCGCGAGATGACCACCGGCAAGAGCGTGGTAGACGTCGGAATCGTTGGATGCGGCGCCATAGCTCAGCTGGTCCACCTGCCCGTGCTGGCCGGGATGGACGGCGTCGATGTCGCGGCCGTCTGCGATATCAACCTGCCCAAGGCGAAGCTGGTTGCCGAACGTTTCCAGGTGCCGGCCGTCTATTCCTCCGTCGACGAGCTGTTCGAGCACTCGGCCATCGGTGCCGTTGTGGTCTGCACGCCCAACGACCTGCACGCCGAGCACTGCGAGGCCGCGCTGCGGGCCGGATTCGACGTGCTGGTCGAGCGACCGCTGGGCATCAACCAGGAGCAGGTGGCCCACACCCTCGACGTCGCCCGGGAGACGGCCCACAGCCTGATGGTCGCCAACAATCACCGCTTCCGGCCGGACGCGTGGGCGTTGCGACGCTTCATCTCGGCCGGCGAGTTGGGTGAGATCTTTCACATCCACTCCAGCTGGCAGCGGCGTCGGGCCCGACGCCCTCGGGTCAGCGAATGGCGCATGAGTCGAGTCGCTGGCGGCGGCGTGCTGATGGATCTGGGGATCACGAACCTCGACGCGGCGCTGTGGCTGATCGACTACCCGAAACCGGAGCGGCTGACGGCTTACCTGCTGGACCGGGACCAGGACGAGGTCGATGACTCGGCGGTCGTCCTGATCCGGCTCGATGGCAACCTGACCTGCAGTGTCGAGGTCAGTTGGGATCTGGCCGCGATCGAGGACCGCCACTCGCTGGTAGCCATGGGCTCTCACGGCTACGGCTCGCTGTCTCCGTTCAACGTCCAGAAAGAGACGGGTGGAAAGATCGTCGACGTGACGCCGCGGCTGGCGCCGGGCACCGAGAACGTCTACCGCGCGTCCTACCAGCGCGAGCTCGACTACTTCCTCGCGGTGGTCCGCGGCGAACGGGAGGAGCCGCTGCCCGAAGAGCAGCTGACCCTGATGAAGATCGTCGATGCGTGCTATCGATCTTCGGAAGAGGGGCGCGAGATCGTACTGTGAGGCATCCCGTCCTGCCGCGTGGCAAGGAGCTGGGCCTTCCCATCGCCAGCGGCATCCTGCTCACCCTGGCCTTTCCACCGTTCCATCTGCTGGCGCCATCGTTCGTGGCGCTGGTCCCCTGGCTGGTCTTCGTCGGCCGCGCGCCGGAGACCGACGAGGGCTCCGCCAGCGTGCGGCGCGCCACCTTCTGGATGGGTATCGTCTATTTCGGCACGCTCCTCTACTGGCTGTTCACCTCGCTGGTCTTCTATACCTGGCTGTCACTACTGGGCTACCTGATCACCGTTCTGATCCTCGCCGGCATCCTCGCCGTCGTCGGGTGGGGGGTCCACCGGGCCAGGGTCACGCACGGCGTGCCATTCTGGGTCTCGGTACCCGTCCTCTGGACGGCGGCGGAATGGGTGCAGGGGCATCTCGGCGATATCGCCTTTCCCTGGCTCGGCTTGGGCAATTCGCTCACCGGCTACCCGGCGCTGGTTGGGTTCGCCGAGCTCACCGGCACCCGGGGCGTCACGTTCTGGCTGGCGCTCGTCGGTGGCTTACTGGCGGAATGGTGGCTCGACGGGCTGGCCAGGCGCCCACTGCGCCGGGCCGCGGTGCTGGCCGCCGCCCTGGCCATCCCGATCGGCTTCTCCGTCGCCCGCTGGTACACGCTGGACGTGCGTCCCGCGGCGCGAGCGCTCGTGGTCCAGCCCAACATACCGGAGGATCTGAAGCTGGATCGCGAGGAGGCGCTCGACTCGAGCTTCACGGCGCTGGACCGTCTGACCCGGACCGAGCTGGACGCGGCACCGATCGTCTCGCTGGTCGTCTGGCCGGAGACCGCGTTGCCCACCTATCCCTCGGCCGCTCCAGGCTGGGCGGATTGGGCCAACGGGCTGGCCCGGGATTATGGCGTCGGGCTGCTGTATGGCCTGGTCGAGGTCGAGTGGTACCCGGATCGCACCTTCGACTACTACAACGCGGCGCTGTTCGTCGATTCCCGAGGCAGCCCGGTGGGGACCTATCGCAAGCACTATCTGGTGCCGGTGGTGGAGCGCGTCCCGTTCCTGCCCATGAGCTGGATGCGCGACCTCCGCAGCCGGGCAACGCGCGAGGAATGGCGGCTGCCGGCGATCGGCAGCGTCTCCGCCTTCCTCCGCTACTTCGGCGGCTTCGGCCGCGGGGTCGAAGAGCCGGTGTTCACCGTCGACGGGGCCGGCTTCGGCGTGCTGATCTGCTACGAGTCGATCTTCGCGCCCCTCTCCCGGACCTATCGGCGAAACGGCGCCGACTTCCTGGTCAACATCACCAACGACGCCTGGTACGGCCGCGAGAAGCCCTGGTGGAGCCGCTCCAGCGCGCTCTACCAGCACCCGTCGCATCTCGTCATGCGGGCCATCGAGAACCGGATGGGCGTGGCTCGCTCCGCCAATACCGGGATCTCGCTCTTCGTCGATCCCCACGGCCGCGTCTCCCGCACCACCCCGCTCTTCGAGGCCGCCGCCCGCGTCGCCACCGTCCAGACGACCGACACCCTGACGCTCTACACGCGGCTGGGTGACTGGCCCGGCTGGCTCTCCGCCATCGCCGGGTTTGTTGGGCTGGGTTGGCTCTGGGTGGAGAAGCGGCGTCGGAGGAACTGAATAAATGGTGAATTCCCGATTCTCAACTTCCAAGGTCAATTTTCAATGTGCACATGCAATTCTCACTTTCCAATTTCTTGATGATTGAGAATTGAATGTGAGAATTGAGCCTCCGCCTTGGGAGTTGAACATCGGATATTGAACATTCCCGATGTTTCCCCCATGTCTTGCACGGTCTTTTTCCCCTGCTAAATTTGGTGCCGCAAGGACGGCCCGCGACTGGCCGTCCGTTTTCTCGCTAGACCATGCACACAGGGTAGTAGTATGAAAGAGGGCATACACCCCGAGTACAAGACGGCGGTGGTGACCTGCGCCTGCGGCAACACCTTCACGACCCGGTCGACCCTCGAGTCGATCCACGTCGAGATCTGCTCGCGCTGTCACCCCTTCTTCACCGGCCGGCAGAAGCTGGTGGACACGGCGGGTCGTGTCGAGCGTTTCCGCCGCAAGTATGGCGATACGGCCGGAAAGAAGAGGAAGAAGAAGGGGAAGAAGGCGAAGCCAGAGGGGCCGGGCGAGGCGCAGAAGCCGGCCGAGGCGGAGCAGCCTACCGCGGAGCAGACCACTGCTGCCAGGGCGCCGGGAGCAGAAGAGCAGGCGGAGTAAGGCGGGGAGCTCCACCCTCCCCGACACTCCGCCTTCCGTGGCGGTCCCATGTCGAATTCCGAACAGCTGAGAGAGAAGATCCGGACTGCCACCGAGCGCCGCGAAGAGCTCGCGCGTCAACTGGCGGATCCGAAGGTCATCGGCGATCCCGACAGCTTGCGCAAGGTCGCTCGCGAGCACGCCGGGCTCGAGCGGATCGCCGAAGTCGGGAGCGAGCTGTTCAAGCTGGACGACGAGCTGGCCCAGGCACGCGAGCTGGCCGAGGGGGCCGATGAGGAGCTGGCCGAGCTGGCCCGCTCCGAAATAGAAGAGCTCCGCGGGCGGATCGCCGGCCTCGAGACTGAAGCCCGCGACCTGCTCGTCCCCAGCGATCCCCTCGACGACCGCGACGCGGTGATCGAGATAAGGGCCGGAACGGGCGGCGACGAGGCCGGGCTGTTCGCCGGCGACCTGTACCGTATGTACAGCCGCTTCGCCGACCGTCGCAACTGGAGGGTCGAGGTACTCTCCACCAGCGAAGGCGTACTGGGTGGTCTGAAAGAGATCGTCTTTCTGGTGCGCGGCAAGAACGCCTATGGCACGCTGCGCTACGAGTCGGGCGTGCACCGCGTCCAGCGCGTCCCCGAGACCGAGAGCCAGGGCCGCATCCACACCTCCGCCGCCACGGTCGCCGTCCTGCCGGAGGCCGAAGAGGTCGACGTCGAGATCAACCCGGAGGACCTGAAGATCGACGTCTTCCGCTCCTCGGGTCCCGGCGGCCAGAGCGTCAACACCACCGACTCCGCCGTGCGCATCACCCACGAGCCCACCGGGCTCGTCGTCTCCTGCCAGGACGAGAAATCGCAGCACAAGAACAAGGCCCGGGCCATGAAGGTGCTGCGCAGTCGACTCCTCGACATGAAGGTGGCGGAGCAGGAGGCCGAGCGTGCCAGGGAGCGGCGCACGCAGATCGGCACCGGTGACCGCTCCGCCAAGATCCGTACCTACAACTTCCCTCAGAGCCGCGTCACCGATCATCGCATCAATCTCACCGTGCACCGCCTGCAGGAGATCCTCGACGGCGAGCTGGACGAGCTGGTGAGCGAGCTGCGCATGGCCCGTCGCGAAGAGCGGCTCAGCGCGTGATCGATCCCCGACGAGATTCTCCCTCGCGGTCGCCTCGAATGGGGACTGCGAAGCCGATCACCGTTTTGCGGGCGCTGGAGATCGGATGGCGCACATTGGCCGCGGTTCGGCACGACGACGACGCGCGCCGCGAGGCGCGGTTCCTCCTCGCCGGTGTGCTCGGCCTGGAGCCGGGCGCCCTCGCCCTGGAGCGAGATCGGGTTCTCACGACCGTCGAGCGCAACACCCTCGCCGCCCGACTGGCGCGGCGCGTCGCTGGCGAGCCGCTCCAGTACATCGAAGGTCGGGCCGCCTTCCGCCAGCTCGACCTCCGGGTTGGGCCCTCGGTCCTCATCCCCCGGCCGGAGACCGAGCAGCTGGTGGGCTTCATACTGGATTGGTGTCAAGGTAGGAACGATCTGCAGGCGCTCGACCTCGGCACGGGGTCCGGCGCCATCGCGATCAGCCTGGCCGTGGAGGGCCCTTTCCACCGTGTGGTCGGCGTTGACATATCGGCGTCGGCCCTGAATTTTGCCCGCTACAACGCGAAAGAGGCGGAAGTCGCCGACCGGGTCGATTTGCGGTCAGGGTCGCTCTATTCCGCCGTTCGCCCGGGAGAGCGCTTCCACGTGGTCGTATCCAACCCACCGTACGTCGCCAGCGGCGAAACGGCATCGCTGCCGCCGGAGGTGCGCGATTGGGAGCCGGCCATCGCCCTCTTCGCCGGGCCGACGGGTCTCGAGCTGATCGAGGCGATCGTCGATGGTGCCCCCGCGCATCTCGAACCGGGCGGCCTGCTGGCGCTCGAGGTGGCGCCAGGCATCGTCGAATCGGCGCTGGCGCGGATTCGCGCGAACGGCGACTTCGCCGAGCCGGAGCTGCACACGGACTACGCCGAGCATCCGCGGATCGTGCTGGCCGAGCGCCACGGCTGAGCGGCAACCCGCAGCGAACGGTGGTGGAATGAGAAAGACAGTCGAGCGCGGATTGCTGGCAGCCCTGCAGCCGATCATCGACATCCTGGTCCGGCGTCGGGTTCATCCCAACGTGCTGAGCACGATCGGATTCCTCATCACGATCACCTCCGCCTTCGCCTTCCATTCTCACCATGTCCGCACCGCCGGGATACTCATCCTGCTGGGTGGGTCCTTCGACCTTCTCGACGGTCGGGTCGCCCGGGCCACGGGCCTCGCCTCGAAGTTCGGCGCCTTCTACGACTCGACCCTCGACCGCATGTCCGAGGTCGCCGTCTATCTCGGCATACTGTCGCTCTACAACGATTACCGTCTCGAGCTCGGCGACGTCGGCATGATTTACGCCATCATGCTCGCGATGGCCGGATCTCTGATGATCAGCTACACCCGGGCCCGGGCGGAAGGGCTGGGGATCGACTGCAAGGTCGGGCTGATGCAGCGAGGCGAGCGGGTGATCCTGATCGGACTGGCGAGCTTGCTGTTCGGAGAGGATAATAATGGGCTGGCGTTGCGAGTGGTGATCTACGCCCTCGCCGTGCTCGCCAACTTGACGGCGGTCCATCGGATCATCTGGGTCTACCGACATACGCGTCCGTCGGGGAACGGAATCGGGCCCGTCGAGACAAAGGAGGCGGCGACCGACCGTGTCGGCGCCGAGAAGAGCACGACATCAACAACTTAGTAGGTGTAGCGTGAGGTCAGGGATATGAGCGACAAACCGGAAATCAACAAACCCACCGGCAAGCTGGGCGTGCTCCTGCCCGGACTCGGCGCGGTCGCCACCACCTTCATCGCCGGCGTCGAGGCCGTCCGACGCGGTGTGGGCGCGCCCATCGGCTCGCTGACCCAGATGGGCACCATCCGGCTGGGGAAGCGGACCGAAAGCCGCATGCCGCTGATCAAGGACTTCGCCCCGCTGGCGGGCCTCGATGACCTGGTCTTCGGCGCCTGGGACCCGATCCCCGATGACGGCCTGGACTCGGCGCGGACCTGCGGCGTGCTGAGCGACGCCCATCTCCGCCAGGTGGGCGACTTCCTGGGCGGCATCAAGCCGATGCCCGCCGTGTTCTCGAGCGACTACGTGAAGAAGCTCGAGGGAACCAACGTCAAGAAGGGGAGCAAGAAAGAGCTGGCGGAAGGGCTGCGCGAGGACATCCGCCGCTTCAAGAAGGAGAACGAGTGTGATCGGCTGGTCATGATCTGGTGTGCGTCGACCGAGGTCTTCATGAAGCCGGCGGAGGTGCACGAGACGATCGCGAAGTTCGAGCGCGGGCTGGAGACGAACGACCCGGGCATCGCGCCCTCGATGATCTACGCCTACGCCTCGATCATGGAGGGCGTCCCGTTCGCCAACGGTGCGCCGAACCTCACCGCCGACATCCCGGCGCTCCGGGAGCTGGCGCAGGAGAAGCGCGTGCCCATCGGCGGCAAGGACTTCAAGACCGGCCAGACGCTGATGAAGACCATCCTGGCTCCGGGCTTCAAGGCGCGCATGCTGGGGCTGCAGGGCTGGTTCTCCACCAACATCCTGGGCAACCGGGACGGCGAGGTGCTGGACGATCCCGAGAGCTTCAAGACGAAGGAGGAGTCGAAGCTCGGCGTGCTCGAGTACATCCTGCAGCCGAAGCTCTATCCTCAGCTCTACGGCGACCTGTACCACAAGGTCCGGATCAACTACTACCCGCCCCGCGGCGACAACAAGGAGGGGTGGGACAACATCGACATCTTCGGGTGGCTCGGCTATCCGATGCAGATCAAGATCGACTTCCTCTGCCGCGACTCGATCCTCGCCGCGCCCATCGTGCTCGACCTGGCGCTCTTCCTCGACCTGGCCCAGCGCGCCGGGATGAGCGGGATCCAGGAGTGGCTCTCGTTCTATTTCAAGAGCCCGATGACCGCGCCCGAGCTCTACCCGGAGCACGACCTCTTCATCCAGCTGACCAAGTTGAAGAACACGTTGCGCTGGCTGATGGGCGAGACGCCGATCACGCATCTCGGCACCGAGTACTACGAGGACTACTACCGCGACGTCTAGAGGCACGTTGTCCCACGACGACCGCTCGGCCCGGCCCCTCTTCATCGTCTTCGAGGGGATCGAAGGCTCCGGCAAGTCCACCCAGATCCGGCTCGTCGCCGAGGCCCTCCGCCGCTGCGGCGTCGAGCCCGTCGTTACCCGGGAGCCCGGCGGCACGCCGGCCGGCGAGGCCATCCGGGCCGTCGTCCTCGACGAGCGGCTGCAGCTCGACGAGATCGCCGAGCTCATGCTCATGCTGGCTGCCCGGTCGGCGTTCGTCCGCCAGGTCGTCCGGCCGGCGCTGGAGGCGGGCCGCGTCGTGCTGGCGGACCGTTACCAGCTGTCCACCTTCGCCTACCAGGGTGGCGGTCGCGGCATCGAGCTCGACCGGCTGAGAGCGCTCAACGACCTGGCCACGGGCGGCGTTTCGCCGGACTTGTGCGTCTTATTAGATGTGGACGTCGAAGTCGGCCATCGACGGGCCGGCGGCCCGGAAACGCGCGACCGAATAGAGGGCGAAGACCTGGCGTTCCACCGTCGGGTCGCGGACGCCTATCGGCGATTGGCCGCCAACGAGCCAGACGTTGCGCTCGTCGACGGTAACGGAGAGATTCAAAGGGTACGAACCGCGGTCTGGAAGGCCCTTTCGAGCCGCTTTCCTGAAACTTTCCCACCGCGGGGGTGTTAGAAGTAGGACGTTGGGCGACTCACCGGATATCAGCGAAAAAGCGAGGATTCATGCGGTTGAAGAAGTCTTTGTGGATGCCCGCCGTGATCGGTCTGCTCGCCGTGGCCAGCGGTGGCTGGTTGGTGCAGCAGAGCTCGGAAGGGAACGTCTACCTCAAGTCGAGGGTGTTCCAGGACGTCATGCGGGTCATCTCGGACCGTTACGTAGATGAAATAGATCCGGCCGACCTGTACGACATGGCGGTCGAGGGGATGATCGAGCAGCTGGGCGACCCGCACACGGCAATCTTGAGACCGGAGGACTATTCACAGCTCCGGCTCACGACCACGGGCAACTACGGTGGCCTCGGGATTCGCATCGACCAGAAGGACAACTGGATCACGGTCGTGCAGACGCTGCCGAACACTCCGGCCGATCGGGCCGGCCTCCAGCCTGGCGATCGGCTGATCGAAGTCGACGGCGAGTCGATGAAAGGCTGGACGAGCGAGAAGGCGGTGAGCGTTCTCCGCGGGCCCAAAGGCGCCCCGGTCGACCTGAAGATCTCCCGCGTCGGAGTGCCCGAGCCGATCCCGGTCCGCATCGTCCGCGACGATATCCACGTGGACTACGTGGTCGCCTTCGTGCTGGAGCCCGGCATCGGCTACATCCAGCAGCTGCAGTTCAGCGCCCAGTCGGCCAACGACATTCGTGGCGAGATCGAGGATCTGAGGGGGCAGGGTATGCGCGCTCTTGTCCTCGACCTGCGCAACAACCCGGGCGGTCTGCTGGAGGAGGGCGTCGAGGTCGCCGATATCTTCCTCGAGGATGGCTCCGACGTGGTCGAGACCCGGTCGCGCATCGCCGATCAGAACGACACGTATTTCGGCGATCGCCGTCCGGTTGAGTCGGGTATGCCGGTGATCGTTCTGGTCAATCGCTGGTCGGCCAGCGCATCCGAGATCGTGGCGGGCGCGCTCCAGGACCATGACCGCGCCCTGGTGCTCGGCGACACGACGTTCGGCAAGGGCTCGGTGCAGACGCTCTATCCGCTGCCGGGCGGCAACTATCTGAAGATCACGACGGCGAAGTGGTATACGCCCAGCGGCCGCTCGATCCAGCGCGAGCGCGACTGGTCGAACGGCGGTGCGGTGGTGGCTCACCGCGGCGGTGCCATCGAAGGTGCGGGCGCGTCGCTCGAGCCGCCGGTCTTCTACACCGACGCCGGTCGAGAGGTGGTCGGCGGCGGCGGCATCATTCCCGACCTGGTGATCCAGGGCGAGCCGTTGACCGATGCGGAGCTCGAGTTCCGCAAGTCATTGGGCGACCAGCTGGCCGCGTACAGCGACGCGGTGTTCCGTTTCGCTGCGGTCTACGCGAACAAGCATCCGAACCTGTCGCCCGACTTCGAGGTCACCCAGGAGATGCTCGACCAGCTCTACGACTGGATCGTCGGGCTGGACATCGAGGTCGAGCGCGAGCTGTACGATAGCGCGAAGCGGGTCGTTGTCCGCGAGCTGGGCATCCAGCTGGCTACGGTGGCGTTCGACGACAAGGTGACCCTGCGTCGGCAACTGGTGCTCGATCGTCAGCTCGAGGTCGCCACCGAGCTGTTGCGCGGTGGCCCGAGCCCGAAGCAGCTGTTCGCGCTGGCGGAGACGCGGAAAGGCGAATATCAGGACTGATCCGCAGCCTCACCGTTACCGACAGGAGCCGGGATGAGTCCAGCGGGTTGGCTGGCCGCCCTGGGAACCGGGCTGCTGGCCGGCGCCGTATCCGGTTTGGTCGGAATAGGGGGAGGGGCCATCATGGTCCCCTTCCTCTATTTCTTTTTGGCCAGCTCCGAGCTCGCCGGCGTCGCCTTGCCCGCCACCGAACAGGCGGTCATCGCCCACGCGACCAGCCTGCTGGTGATCGTTCCGATCAGCGTTCGCGGCGCCTGGCTCTATCATCGAGCCGGCCGGGTCGATTGGGATGCCGGCTGGCGGATGGGCTTGGCCGCCGTAGCCTTCGCCGTGTTGGGTGCGCGGGTGGCGGTGGCGGTGCCCGGTCAGGCGCTCAAGCTGGTCTTCGGCATCTTCCTGCTGGCCGTGGCCGTCCAAGTGCTGCTGGGTCGGCGATCCGTCGCCGGGCTGGCCACCGTGCGGACGGGGACGCGCACGGTCCGGGCGCTGCTCGGTGGCGCGCTGGTCGGCTTCTTTTCGGCGTTGCTCGGCGTCGGCGGCGGCCTGGTCGCGATCCCGGTGCTCCTCTACTGGCTGCACCTGCCGATGGAGAAGGTCTCGGCAACGTCGCTGGCCATCATCACGTTTACCGCCGCGGCCGGGGTGCTGACCTACGCGGTGAGCGGGCAGCTCGGCGGCCCTGGGGGCGCTGCCGTACTCTCTTACTTCCACCTACCGGTGGCGCTGGCCCTCGCCGTCGGCGCGCTGATCGCCGTTCCCCTCGGCACCGAAGCCCAGCTGCGGATGCCGACCCGATACCTGCGCTATCTGTTCGCGGTCGTGTTTCTCCTGCTGGGCGCTCGACTGACCGTGGTCAACCTGCTGATGCTGGTGCGCGGGCCATGACGGCCGGCGCCACACTGATCATCGTGTTCACCAAACCGGCGATGCCGGGTGAGGTGAAGACCCGGTTGGTCCCTTGCTTCACGCCGGAGGAGGCGGCCGAGTTCCATCTGGCGGCCACCGCCGACGTGGTGGCGATCGCCGAAGGTGTTGTGCGCGAGACCGTGGAACTGCACGTGGCCGGCGATTTCGATGACGCCGCCGAACTGCGTGCCCTCTACCCGGACCGGGAGGTGCGGACACAGGAGGGCGACGGATTGGGCGAGCGTCTGATCGCCGCGTTCGACGACGCCTTCCGCCGGGGCTTCGCCCGGACGCTCATCGTCGGTAGCGATCACCCGACCCTGCCGCCAGCGTTCCTGGCCGAGACCCTCGCGCGCCTCGACGAGTCCGATGCCGCCTTCGGACCCAGCCGCGACGGCGGCTACTACGCCGTCGCGGCGCGCCGCGAGAGCTGGCCGGCAGCGCGAGCGCTGTTCGTCGACATCCCCTGGTCCACCCCGGAGGTCCTCTCCGCCACCCGGGAGCGGGCCCGGGACGCCGGGCTTCGCATCGCTTTCGCGCCCGAGTGGTACGACGTGGACCGGCCCGAAGATCTGCAGCTGGTCGGGCGTGACGGCGGTCCGGACTCCGCCGCCTTCCGCTTCTTGCGCCTCGTGTGGGAACGGCGCCGCGGCGGCCCGGCGACGTGAGCGAGGCGCTACCGTCCGACGCCACCTCGCGGCCGCCGGTCCCGCCATGGCTCGTCATCGCCGTGGCGATCGTCGGCGTCTCGTGGGCGGCGATCCTCGTCCGCTGGTCCGACGCCTCCGCCTATGTCCTCGCCTTCTGGCGGCTCGCCCTGTCTCTCGTCATCATCGGTGCTGCGCTGCTCGTCGTGCGCCGGGATAAACGCCACGCCCGCCTCACGACGGCCGAGGTTGGCGCCCTCGCTCTGGCCGGCGGCTTCCTCGCCTTCCATTTCGTCACCTTCTTCATGTCCGTGAAGCTCACCACGGTCGCCAGCGCCACCCTGCTGGTGAACCTCCACCCGCTGTTCGCCGCCGTCATGTCTGCCGTCTGGCTGCGCGAGCCGCCGACGGCACGGGAGTGGGCGGGGATCGCCGTGGCCGTCGTCGGCGTGGCGCTGATCGGCGGTGCGGGATTGGCCCTGGGGCCGACGGCGCTGCAGGGTGACGTGCTGGCTCTGGCGGGCGCGGCGCTCTTCTCGGGATACTTCATCATCGGCCGCTGGATGCGGCAGCGCCTGGGGATCTGGGTCTACGCCGGCTGGGTCTACGCCTTCGCCGCCGTCTTCCTGCTGCCATTCGTCCTGTGGCGTGGCGACCCGCTGCTCGATTATAGCGCCCGCGAGTGGTGGATCTTCGCCGGCCTCGCCGCCGGCCCCATGCTGCTCGGCCACACGGGGTTCAATTGGGCCCTGCGCTACGTGCGCGCCTATATTGTGAACCTGGCCGTCCTGGGCGAGCCGTTGGGTGCCAGCCTGCTGGCCTGGTGGCTCCTCGGTGACGGCGAGGTGCCGGGGCTGTCCACCGTGGTGGGAGGCGGCCTGATCATCGCCGGCCTGGGCATCTCGATTTACGCGCGTGAGGAAGGCAGGGAGTGAGTCGGAGCGAAGCGGTGATCGAGGTCACCCGGGGTGGACGGATCGAGTCGCGGCATCGTGTGTCGGCCGCGGCGGTGGACTCCCAGGGTCGGCTCCGGGCCTGGCTGGGCGACCCGGAGCTGGTCACCTTCCTGCGTTCCGCCGCCAAGCCGCTGCAGGCGCTGCCGCTGGTGGCCGACGGCGCCGCCGACGCCTATGAACTGACCGAGGCCGAGCTGGCGGTCTGCTGCGCCTCCCACTCCGGCGAACCGCGCCACATAGCGACGGTGAAGGGAATCCTGGCGCGGATCGGCTGCAACGAAAGCGATCTGGCCTGCGGGCCACACGCGCCGTTCTATCCGCCGGCGGCGGAGGCGCTCCGGACGGAGGGGCGGGAGGGGCGCGAGCCCGGCCGTCTGCACAACAACTGTTCCGGCAAGCACGCCGGCATGCTGGCATGGTCGCGGCATGCCGGGGTCGATGTGACCGGTTACCATCAGGCCCATCATCCGGTGCAGATGCGGATCTGCCGGGAGATCGCGGATCGAGCGGGCTCACGGTGCGAGGAGCTGATCTCCGGCGTCGACGGCTGTGGGGTCCCATCTTTCGCGTTGCCGTTGAACGTCGTGGCGACCGTCTTCGCGGACATGGTCGCCCGGGCCGAGAACGATCCCTCGAGTCCGGAGGCTCGGGTGCTGGGAGCGATGACTTCCGAGCCCTACTACGTCGCGGGCACCGACCGGCTGACCACGCGGCTCATGCAGACCACGGGCGGCCGGCTGATGGCGAAGTTCGGCGCCGAGGCGGTCTACTGCCTGGCCGACAGGAGGCGCCGCTGGGGGATCGCGCTGAAGGTCGAGGATGGTAACGCCCGCGCCATCGGTCCCGCCGTGATCGAATTCCTCGACCAGCTCGGTCTGCTGTCGTCCGGCGAGCTCGAGGCGCTGGCCGATCGGCAGGTCGTGACGGTCACGAACACCCGGGACGAGGACGTCGGCGTGATCCGTCCTGAGTTCCGCGTCGAGAGCACGGACTGAGCATAGCGATGGAGAGTTGGGTACGGGATCTGGTCGATCTCGCCGCCGCTCAGGCGGCGGGCGATACCTCGGGCATGGAGACGGCGTTCGAGCGGCTGCAGGTCGCCGGGCGTGAGATCGAAGTCGAGGAGGCGCTGCTCCAGTCGTACCTGTTTCTCGGTTTCCCGTCGGCGATCGAGGCGCTGCGCCGCTGGCGCTACCGCGGGGCCGCACCCCCAGCTGCGGCGCACGAGGGTTGGGACCTGTGGCTGGAGCGCGGCGAGCGGACGTGCGCGGTCGTCTACGGGGACCACTACGATCAGCTGCGTCAGAATATCGCTCGCTTCCACCCCGACCTCGACCGCTGGATGGTGAGGGAGGGCTACGGCAAGGTCCTCGGTCGACCGGCCCTCGCCCTCGAGGTCCGGGAGCTGCTCATCGTCGCCATGCTGGTCGTGCAGGGCGAGTCGGGCCGTCGCCAGCTGCGCTCGCATCTGCGGGGCGCGCTCAACGCCGGTGCCGCGCCGGCCGATGTGGAGAAGACGATCCGGCGCGCCGCCGTCTTCGCGCCGGCCGAGCATCGTCAGCTCGCCCTCAAGCTGTGGGCGAACCTGCAGCCCAAAGGCTAGCCGATGCTCATCGATCATGCGGTCATACAGGTGCAAGGCGGCGACGGCGGCAACGGCTGCGTCTCGTTCCGGCGCGAGAAGTTCGTGCCCCGCGGCGGGCCCGACGGCGGCGACGGCGGTGACGGCGGGGACGTGGTGTTGATCGCCGACCCCGGACTCAGCACGCTGCTCGACTACCAGTACCAGCAGCGCTATCGGGCCGAGCGCGGCCAGCACGGGCAGGGCAAGAAGCGGACGGGCGCGTCCGGCGCCGACGCCGAACTGCGCGTGCCGCCGGGGACCGTGGTCAAGGACGCCGATACCGGCCGGCAGCTGGGCGAGCTGCTGAAGCCCGGCGACCGGCTGGTTGTGGCGCGGGGCGGCCGCGGCGGCCGGGGCAACGCATCGTTTGCCACCGCCACCCGCCGGGCACCCCGGGAGGCTGAACCGGGAACGCCCGGCGTCGAGCGGCGAATTGAGCTGGAGCTGAAGCTGATCGCCGACGTCGGGCTGGTGGGCCAGCCGAACGCCGGCAAGAGCACGCTGCTGGCCGCCTTGTCCGCCGCCCGGCCCAAGATCGCCGCCTACCCGTTCACCACGCTGGAGCCGAACCTGGGCGTCGTGCAGCTGTCGGAGGGGCGGACCATGGTGCTGGCCGACATCCCGGGGATCATCGAGGGCGCCCACGAAGGGAAGGGGCTGGGGCTCCAGTTCCTCCGTCACATCGAGCGGACCCGCACCCTGGCCTACCTGATCCCGGTCGACACCGGGGACCCGCAGGCGGAGTACGAGCTGCTGCGGAGCGAACTGGCGGAGTACAGCCGCCAGCTGGCCGAGAAGCCCCACTGCGTCGCGATCTCCAAAGCCGATCTGTTGTCTGGCGAGGAAGCGCCCCCGCGGGTCGCAGCGCCCATGGCATTTGCCAGCTACGTCCTTTCGGGCGTGGCTCGCACCGGGCTGCAGGAGTTCGCCGAGGGACTCTGGTCCGTCGTGAGAAGGGAGCGTCAGGTTGAAGACGAGTCGGGCTCGAGCGAGCGCTAGCTCCGCCAGCCTCGAACCGCCGCATCCACGATAGCCACAAGACATTTATGGCCTCGAACGACAGCAACGAACTCGGCCGCTTCGATCAGTCATTCGTCATCCGGATGATTCGTGATTTCCTGCTCGCCCTCACGATGATCGTCGTGTTCGAGATGGGCGGTCGGCTGCTGCTGGCGATGAACGAATTCGCTCGCGAGGACCGCGAGGCGACGGAGGTCGCCGCCGAGCAGCTCGCCCGCGACGTGAAGGACATCATGCTGAATCGCGGTGGACCGGTCGCCGCGCGCACCGTCTATCCGATCATCCAGCGAAACCACGCCGAGCGTGGACTGGAGATCGCCATCGTCCCCTCCGCCACGACGGTCGAATCGATCCGTGAGACGTTCGACTTTCGACCGCGAGGCGTCGTGCCCGAGTGGCCCGAGGGCAAGCATCACGAGGCGACCGTGCAGCTGGAGGCGGAGGAGTTCTGTCTCCAATGTCACGTGACGGCGAAAGTCGGCGACGTGCTCGGTCATGTCGCTGTGCGAAAGTACCGGACGGCCCGCATCGATGAATGGTGGAGCGAAGCCCGGGTCGTATCGGTGGTTGGTATGGCGAACGTCATCCTGCACACGATCGTGCTCTTTCTCCTGTTGCGTCTGCGCATGCAGCCGCTGCTCGAGCTCCGCGCCATCGTCGCAAGACTGGCCAAGGGCAGGCTCGACTTCTCCCGACGGGCCGAGGCGAAGTCGAACGACGAGTTCGGCGAGCTGGCCACCGACCTCAACCTGTTCCTCGATCGCGTGTGCGACCTGATCGAGGACGTGAACGGCGTCCTGGGCCAGGTGGGCGCGGTGAACGAGCGGCTCGCCCAGGTCAGCAGTCAGACGGGCGAACAGCTGGAGAGCGTCCACGCGAAGGTTCAGGGCGCGACACGACAGACCTACGAGATCCGCGAGGCCTTGATCGCGCCATCCGACGAAAGCGTCGAGTCGCTCGATCTCGTGCTCTCCGCTCTCGAGACCGCGACGCCCGAAGGGGAGGAATTCGACGAACTGCGCGGGAAGCTGCGCGAGGTGCTGACGCTCTATCGTGAATCGGCCGAGCGGACGCGAGCCGGACAGAAACAGCTGGATGGATTGGGCGAATCTCTGATGGACCTTGCACGGGCGGTACAGGCCGACACCCATTACCAGGGCGAGATCCGGGTCCTGGAGGAGCGGATGAGGGTGATCGCCGAGTCCGGCCGGGATCTGCTCGACCGGTTGATGACGCGGGAGGAACCCGGATCCGTGACGGACTAGCTCTCCGGAGGAACGAACATGTCAGGCCGCAGATGCCATTTGAGATTTCCGCCGATCGCGACGCTACTCTTCCTGGCCGCCTGGCCATGCCCCGTTGTGGCTCAGGGTTTCGATTACGCCGCCGCTATCGGGGTGGCCACGCCGGATAGTGCTGGGCGCCTCTGTCTGGCGATTCGGAACCCCGACCTCGCGGAGGGTACGCCGCTTCTGCTGATCGATGTCACGATGCATGGCCCGCCCCTGACAGCCCGAACTGGCATACGACGCACTGCCTCTTGTCCGCGCGATATCGCGAGCGATGGTGAAGCCTTCTATGGAACCACGCTGTCGCCGCCAGACCAGGAACGGTTGGGCCGTGTGCATTTCGCGGTGGCGGCCCCATTGAGGGAGGTGAAAATGAGCGGCGCCGAGGCCCGCCTGGACGTTGACGGAGACGGTGCGCTCGAGGAATTTCGAATCTGTGCGAGCAGCGAAGGTCTGCACCTCACGGTCTGGTCCGGCATCGGGATGACCGGAAGGCGTCTGTGGCATCGCTATTTCTATCTGGGGTACGATGTAGAGCCTGACTGCAGCGAGGCGGAGGTAGCGGGCGGATAGGCACCGGCGACGTTCCGTTGGACGCGGAAGTTGGCCGTTTCGGAAAAGCTGGGCTTCACGCTTTTCTTGAATCGAAAAGCGGCCAGTTGACCCCCGTGCGACGGTAGGTGACAGCCGATTCGCCGAAGTCCCGGGTCAGCGAGGCGAAGCTCGCGTCTTGGAGACCAGCGAAGCGGATCCGTCCGAAATCGGCCGGTATCTCGAACTCGCGATCGCCGACGCGGACGAGGTAGTTGCCGACGGGCCACCGGTCGCTGTAGAGGCGCGATGTTTGCACGAATCGGCCGGGCTGTCCTATCTTTTTTGTTTTGGCAAGTAAGGAAGACTCACGATCAACCAGCGGTTATAAGCCGAATTCGAGCTGAACGCTGGTTGCTCCAGAGCGCTGCGTGGCAGCTGGCCGTCCTTTTGAGGCCTCACGCAGGGCCAAAAAAGGGGGTATGGCGGAACAGTTGAAGGAATTCATCCGAGAGATTCATCGGCGAAGCCTCTGGCAGGTGCTGGCGATTTATGTCGCCGCCGCGGTGGGCGTGCTGGAGGTCGCCGAAGTGCTGATCGACCGCCTCTCGCTTCCTCCCTGGATTTTCGGCTTCGCGATCATCCTCCTGCTCGTTGGTCTGCCGATCGTTCTCGCCACCGCTTTCGTTCAGGAGGGAGTGGTACCCGGAAGAGGTGAGGAAGAGGCGCCCCGGACCGGCGCGGAGGAGGCGGTCGAGGCGCCCCCGACAGCTCAGAAACCCCGAGGCCTGCGGCGCCTGCTCACCTGGCGCAACGCCATCGCCGGTGGCGTCCTCGCCTTCGCGCTGTGGGGCGTAGTGGCCGCCGGCTGGCTCTTGCTGGTCGGTCCGCCGCCGCCTCGCAACGTGACCGCCGGCGTGAGCGTCCTGACGCAGGTGACGTTTTCGGCGGGCGTGGAGGAGTATCCGGCGTTCGCGCCGCAGGGCGACCGGCTAGCCTTCAGCCGGGAAGTCGCGGGCTACAAGCAGATCTACGTGCGCTCGCTGGCCACGGGACAGGAGATCCAGTACACGGACGAGCCGCTCGACCACATCCAGCCGGCCTGGTCGGCGGACGGGCGCGTCCTGTTGTATGCCAGGGCGCGAGAGGGGGACCCGAAGCTCGAACCGGGGGATATCTACGGCCGCTTCACCGACAGTGATGTGTGGCGATTGGATCTCGCGAGCGGGGGGCGGCGACGGTTGCTGGAGGACGCCTACCACCCGGCCTACTCTCCGGACGGGGCACGCATCGCGTTCGCGGCTTCCTGGGGCGACGCCCACCGCATCTGGGTGGCGGACTCGCTCGGCCGCAACGCGCGTCAGGTGACCACGGACCAGTCGGAGGCGGTCTCGCATATCGCGCCCGCCTGGTCGCCGGACGGTCGGAAGGTCGCTTTCCAGAACGTCGAGAAGACGAAGCTCGACATCCGGGTTGTCGATCTGGGGACCGGTGAGATGAGCTGGCTGACCGACGACCTGTTCGAGGATGTGGACCCGGCATGGTCCCCGGACGGCGACGAGGTTTTCTTCTCGTCAAAACGTGGTGGGGGTATAAACCTGTGGCGGGTCGCCGTGGATCGGAACGGCAGGCCGGCGAGCGCGCCACGCCAGGTCACCACCGGTGCGGGGCATGACCTGAACGTGGCCATCACGCCCGACGGGGACCGGGCCGCGTTCGCGATACTGAGCCAGAACTCCGACCTCTGGCGACTGCCGGTCACTCCCGACAGCGGGCTCGCGGCCGGACCGCCGGAGGCGGTGATCGCGACGACCCGCGAGGAGAGCCGCGGCGCCTGGTCGCCGGACGGCCGTCGAATCGCGTTCAACTCCGACCGGCGCGGCGAGATGAACCTCTGGCTCCACTCGCTGGACGACGGCGTGACCCAGCAGCTCACCAGCGGGCCGGGCGGCGACTACCAGCCTCGCTGGTCGCCGGACGGCCGAAAGCTGGTCTTCTTCTCCTCCCGGTCCGGGAACATCGACATCTGGACGGTCGATGTGGAGACCGGTCAGCTCCAGCAGCTCACCGAGAACCCCGCGCTCGACGTCAACCCGTTCTACTCGCCGGACGGCCAGATGATCGCGTTCCAGTCGGATCGCGGTGGCCGGAAGGAGGCGTGGGTGATGGGCGCGGACGGCTCGGACCCGCGCCAGCTCACGACGGACGGCGCTGGCGACCACTATCTGCTCTGGACCGGCGACTCGCGCTCGATCCTGGTGGGTGTACCGGGCGCCAACGTGCGGCAGTACTTCCTGGACGGGTCGCCGAGCCGCGACCTGCCCTGGATCCAAGGTGGCGCGCACATGTCTTTCGGGCCGGACGAGTCGTGGATCATGGATGTGGAAGGCCACCACACGCTCTGGGTGTCACCGTTCGATGAGGGTGAGCCGCGGCGCGTGTTCGAGTTCGAGGATGCGGACGTTCGCATCGACTATCCGATGTGGTCTCCCGATGGGCGATCGGTGATCTTCGATCGCCACAAGCCCACCGCCGGCGACATCTGGATTCTCGACCTCCGGGCGATCGCCGAGGTGACCACGTAAGACCTGGTCTACGGCTACGTCAACAATCCTTACCCTCGCGTAATCGTCTCCCGCAGGTTGCCCATCAGAAAGTAGAGCGCCATTCCCCGGTACGCCGGCGTCGCCGAGCATCGGCACCGTGGCGGTGCTGGGCACGGGGATCGATGTCCCCTACCCGCCGGAGCACGAGCAGCTGTTCGGGGCCAGCGCCACGGGCAGCTGCCTGGTCAGCGAGTTTCCGCCGGGCACGCCGCCTCGAAAGTGGCACTTCCCCAGCGCAACCGGATCATCGCCGGCCTGTCCCGCGGGGTGCTGGTGGTGGAGGCAGCCGGAGAAGAACGGCGCGATCGCGTCGAGCGCCGTTCTTACCTCACCAGGTGTATCCCTTCCGAGCTGGAATCCGTCCATCAGGGTGAGGGGCAGTATTCGGATGGCCTGATCACGAATGGAGGATCACATGGAAAGCCACACACCCGACTTCTCGCTGGACGTGCAGGGGGTGAAAGGGTTCTGCCCCGCCGGCGAGCTCTACGCGAAGGAGCAGATCGAGGCAGAGACGATCCCGGTGCTTTCCTGCGAGGGACCTTGCATCAGGGGCGAAATCGCCAGACTGGCGGCCAACCTGGTGGCGCAAGAAGTGCCGACTCTCGCACGCGCCTGTCACGCCGAAGCGTTCTTCGTGCCTCATTCGTCGATGGCACAGTGGGTCAAGGCGGCGGACAAGACCGTCATGATCGATGGCTGCTTCCTCAAGTGCCACGGGCGCGTTCTGAAGAAGCTGATCGAGGAGGAGAGAGTCGTTCACATTGATGCGCTGCCGCTGTACAAGAAGTACACCGACATCTTCTCGATGGACGATGTGCCGGAAGAGGAACGCAAGGCAGTGGCACGCGAGGTGGCCGACAAGATCATCGCGAAGTTGAAGGAAGAAGGCTCAGTGGCGAGTGTCGTTGCGCAGTCCGAGGGAGATCGATGAAACAGATCCGGGCCGGTGCCGATCGAGGCGGCGAAGGCGGTAATGGTGGACCCCGGGACTAACCGCAGCAACATGGGCAATGCGGCGTTACCTGAGAGCGTAAGGCGACATCAGCCATAATCTCATTAGCACGGTGGGAATCGCACGAAATCGAGTCGAGGTACTGTCAGATGAACGAAACGACGAGGATGACCTGGCTGAGTATTCTCCTGAAAGTTCTCTCCCTTGGATTTCTTGCAGCGTTCATCCCGTGGATCACACTGATTCTTCTGAGAGTGCCGATTCTCGCACCCGGCGGTGGACTTGCACCACTGCTCAGATTCCAGCCCTACAATGCCCACTACGAGAGCATGATGGCAGCCATCTACATAGCCTGGGCGGTCATGCTGTGGCGTGCCTCAGGCAATCCCGCAAAGCACCCTCTATTCATCGACTTCACTATCTGGGCAACGGCAGCTCATGCTCTCGTGATGCTGATAGCGACACCCATCCAGAAGGGCCTCCTCATGACGGTCATCGAAGGTCTCCCGCTACTCGTGATCGCGGCAGTGCTGTGGTGGCTCCGACCGAGGCGGTCAGCTCACCAGGCTCATCCGCGTGAGCATCGCCAGCACGTTCCCTAAAAGCCTCCCATCATCAGGGCCATCATCGCGACCATTGCAGGACCACCGAGGATGGCCGCCGGCATGAGCCAGTCATGTCGCCCGCCGTACATGTCTCCGCCGACAAACACCCGGGCCGTTACCGACACCGTTCGGACGTCAGCGCGCGTCGCTGCCCGACCCTCGGCCGTCACGAGGTAAAGGCCGGCGGCTGAGAAGCTGTACTCCGCCTGGAATGTCGCCGTCGTCGACGAATGAAGGCGTCGCATGCGGAGCTGATCCACGTTGCCGCCGGGCGTCTCGATTCGCAGCCGGATGTCTCCCGCTTCAGGGTCATGATCGGTGCTGTCGGTGAGAAGCCAGGCATCGATCGCAACGGCGTCGCCGATGCTCGGAGTCGGGAAGGCGAGGGCGATCGTGAGACCTTCGCTGCTCGCTTCGGCGCGCTGCACCGGGGCGGGAAGCCGCGCGCCCCGCGCGTGATCGACTTCGCTCATCATGTCCGGACTGCCCGTATGCCCCACACCGCCCATCATCATGCAGCCGCCGAGAAGCGGAACCCCGGCGACGCTCAGTACCACTCTTGTCAGGTTCATCCGATACCTCCCTGAACTTTGCGCCCGCGCACGGGCGGTGTCAGCTGTGCTCAAACGGAAGGACGGAATGGGGTGCCACAAGGATACACCCGCTGGGTGTATCTCTCGATACGGCGCCTTCGTCCAGATGAGTAGAGCAGGACCGAATTCTTCAACTGGAAGGAGTGCTGCAATGGGACGCACTGGACGAGAAGAGCGGAGCTCTGCGTCGGAGAAGCGGAGCGACAGCCATGCACGGCCGTTCGACGGCTGCGCAGAGTGGTTTGAGAGAATGAAGGAGTGGTTCGAGAGTAGCGGCGGTGAGACGGGCTGCTGTGAAGTCATGCGCAGCGGCTCCTCCGCCGAACGTGAGGCAGAAGAGGGAGACCGGTAAGCAGATGAGCGGCGGGTGGCGGCCGCCTGGCCAGCCGCCGCAAGCAATAATCACTACCGATATGATATTGACTCGATAATCCTTTGTACCTACTCTAGCAGATCAGTAGATGCAAAGGCAGAAGGATGGCGAGCGATCGGCAGTCATCGGCCAGCCTGAGTTCCGCGGCAGTGTTCGAGCAGTACAGGAACCGGATCTACCGCTACATCCTGCGCATGATGAGGGATCCTGCCGAAGCGGAGGATCTCACCCAGGAGACCTTCCTCCGGGCCCACCGCAGTCTCGAGAACCTGAAGGATGAAGACGCGCTAACGGCCTGGCTCTATCGGATCGCCACGCACGTCTGCTACGACCGCTTTCGTCAATCCTCGTATCACAGCCCGCCGCAGTCGATCGACGCGCCAGCGCCTGCCGGCTTCGATAGGGAGCTCCAGGATCGAGACGCGCCGCGCCTGGATGAAGCCGTCGAGCAGAGAGAGATGAGCGCCTGCGTGCAGGAATACCTGGTGAAGTTACCGGACGACTACCGGATCGCCATCATCCTCCATGACCTGCACGGACTCACCAATCCGGAGATCGCCGAGATGCTGGGCTGCTCGCTGGAGACGGTCAAGATCCGGGTTCACCGAGCCAGGCGAAGGCTGCAGGCCGCTTTGACTGCGGGCTGCAACTTCTCNNTTGACTGCCGGTTGCAACTTCTCTTACGACGAGCGGGGCGTGTTCGTGTGTGAGCGGAAGGATCCAGCGGACAACAAAGGATAATGTGCTTCCCGAAGGCGCCGGCGGTGACGTTCTGTTGATAGCTCGCCGTCACCTTGCCACCCATGACGGCAAGGGGAGTAGCGAAGTAACCCCCCCTAGGGGGCTTGGCGGTGGGAGTACGACAGGACCGGGTCTAAGACTAGCGGCGCTGGAGTCACACTTTCGCTACGACAAGGCTGACGATGGCCCTATTGCGCTGTAGACGGTTCGGCTGGTCGCGCAGGATCCGCGACAGCTTGAGCTGCGATACCCATCATTGCTCCTGTTACTATCTTGAGAAGGGCGTGTGCTGTCGTTGTGGGCAGACGGCCAGGTCGGTCAACGATGACAGGGATCTCGACGAATTTTATACACTCATACGTAACCGAGACGAGTTGCGAGGCTCGTTGGAGCTATTTCAGTGGAATCGTTCCAAGTACAATATGCTAGAAAGTCATCTCAGGGTGCTCGAAGAACGTTTGGCGTGCCCCGAGTGCGGGGACATAGGTACCTCTTGGACTTGGAAGCGGTACTACTTCGAAGGCGCCTGCCGGAACTGTGGCAACCGCTGGCTACCCACGTGACGCCCTCCCTGGACTAACGTAACCAGGCGAGTACGCCCGTCGGCATTTCACGAACGGCTACCCCTAGCCGGGCCGAGGCGATGGAGATCAGCGTACGTGATGTGCTTGCAAAGCCGGAATGGGTCTACAAGCTATCGGCTTTCCTGCACGATGCTGTAGCACTCGAAGCCTTTTCCTATGATGAGGCGAGCTCCACATTTTCGCTGCCTCTCTATCGGATCAGCTACGAGTATCGCAGACATAAACGCCTGCTCTGGTTAATCAACTCTTGGGTCATGCCGAAGGTCCCATGCGTCCTGTCGATTAGGCCTGTTCGCATCGCTAAAGCCCCGTTCGCCGACGAAAAGAGCCGCTTGAACGATCAGCTCCTGGGTTTCGGTGTTTCTGGAGATGGCTCTATCGACCTCATGTTCCGATATTCTAGCATCGTCCTCAAATGCGTCGACACCGCCTCCATGCTACTATCGGACACCGGAGAGCCTACCTGGAATATGCGAACCACCGATTTCGGTAGGCTGCTCCTATCCGAGGACCTCATCGGTGAAGTGCTTGGTACCTCGGAGACGTAGCCCAGGGATGGTCTGCGGGCCGTCTAACGAGCGAATGACCCGGCGGCACAGCAGCATCGGGGTCGATTCTTCTCCATAAGGGTCAGGGTGGCGTCCAGTTTCTCACGGGCGCCGTTGAAACACACACCGTTCCCTGTGAGCCAGAAGAGCAGGGCGACGACGAGCCGAAGCTATACAGGGTTGTATGCGCGCCGGCGTGCACCGTCAATCGGGGCCATAATCTCGGCTGTGACGGACCAATCTGCCGGGTCAGGGCGGGTACCCGTCGACCACCGCGCCGAACAAGCCACACGCAACTCGACTGCTTTCCAACGTCGAACTCCCACTGGCTGCTGTGGTGACGTTCGGTTGATAGATCGAGCCCAGCTTGCGGGCCATGAGCGCTACCCGCACGGTCGAGCTGGACAGTCCGGATTACCCCGCGGCGCTCCGTGAGAGGCGGGCGAGAGCCCGAGCGTCTCTTCAGAACTGATAAGAAGAACTCGAGGTACAACGACCTGGCCGAAGCTCGGCGCGCCCGACCGTGCTCACGACTCCCGAGAAAGGGTCGACCTAGGGAGAATGGCCCGCACGAGACCGGTCGTCGGATCTGACCGATCTGCTAGACCGCGGCATTCTTTCTGTAATTCAGTGCGGGTCGCTCGCTGGCGCGCCACCTGCCCCCGGACTCGGCCTGACACAGCACTATCCAGCTTCAGCTAGACGTCCGGACGCCAAATACTCAGCTAGTTTGCATGGAAGGCTCTTCGACCTGCTCCGCTCCGGCGCTTAATGGATTGGCGATCAGCCGCAAGCGGCGCAATAGGGCCTAACTAAAGTCTCGAATCGAGTCGGTAATCGCCCTTCCTGGATTGTTCTCCAAAATAGGGCTTTCCCGTCAATTCAACCACGACCCCTGTCGATCCGCGGAAACGCCGCGAGGGTTGCAACGTAAGGTGCCATGCAGCAGCATAAAGCCGCCCCCCAGCCCTACGCCCCGGCGCCCCAGGCCGGCCCCACATCGCCTTGCCCCGCAGGCACTCAGGACGTTGCGCCAACGGCCCGAGCACTCGACTGGTAAACGCACCATTGTCGCACTGTATGCTGACCGGCGTTGCGCCCTCTTGGGCTTTCTTCCCGGAGTGAGAATGCGGACTGCCTGTGAGCGTATACTAGGGTACGGGAACTCATGTGAGGAACGAGAACAAATGTGTTTTCCCTATCGATCCCCCAAGAAGAGAATGGCCAGTCGGCGGCATTTACTGCCACTGGCTTGGTTAGCGCTCCTCACTCCCCATTGCGCGTGGGGGCAGCTAGCACCCTTGGAACCGCAAGCCTTCAAAGAGGAATTCCGCGATGTCACGCCGGTATCTGGCGGGGTTCGCGTGGGAGTACAGACTGGACAACCGGATCAACTTGTCGACCCTGCAAACCTGTCTGTGCACCTGACACCCGATCACGGAGACTACCTGTGTGTTACGGTCAATTCTCGCGATGCACGATACTTCGCAGAACTACGTTTTCATATCCGTGGTCTGCCTCCGGGCCATTACAGCCTTCGATTGCCGACAGCCTATCGTGAAAGGCTAAGCAGGTATCGAACACGCGAACTTGCCGTGTATGCAGAGACCAAGGATTCGTGTAGTCCAGCAGAACCTGCCGAAGCAGTCATGATCGCAGCCTGGGACCGAGATGCGACATTGGACTCGATCCTTGTCCTCATTAACGGTGGGAACACTGACGTTGTTCGGATTGTCGCTATAACATCCGAAGGCAAGAGTGTGTATTTCTCCTGCAATCCAACCCTTGAAGGAGTTGCTTTCAATACAGAGTGCCCGGTCATGAGACCGGCCATCGAACTCGGAGCCGGGGATGAGACACGCATAGTCCGCTGGGCAATTCAGCGTTTCCGATTCGATACCCAGCTAATGCCGATCCCTCTGCCAATCAAGGTGCCGTGATCCGTTCGCGTAAGTTCGTTATCCGGTGGGCTTTCGTACTGGCGACGTTATTGATCGCTATCGTGCTCACGCTGTGGACGATTCCAACGACGTTCAACATCAACGCGCGAACCGAATCACTTACAGTACGGGTGACTTCCACGCCGAGTCCTCGTTGGACACTCAGGAGCGTAGCGATTGTGAGAGGCTATGGTTCCGAGCCTGCTGAATTCACGGGATCGTTCCAACCATCACTTGGAACCGAAGTACGCGTTGAGCGGCTGGCCTTCGGTCCACTTAGAATTCGGTGCCAAGTTCGCACGGACGGTGGGAGCGTTGGTACTCTCTTCGACGAGGCAGATATCCCGCTCGAAGCATTGGGCACTCGGGCAGTGTTCATTATAAACGATATTTCTGAGAGAGCACGAGCCGGAAGCAACGTAGTCATCCCCCTTAACGGACGACTTGAGGTGGGTCAGTCTCTAGGGCTGATCGGTGGCGCGGATTACCCGATCCTCCGCTCGGGGACCGTGTCGCTCCTCGGTCGGTCACTAGCAGATGCCTCGTTGTACCAGGCCGGCATGGTACAACTCGATCCCGGGGACCTCTTTCTAGTGGACGATGCCACAGACGCTGCGTACGGGTTCGTCGTCGCGGATGAGCGGCCTGCCCTTGCAGCGGTTTTTAGGGCCGTTGGCAAAAAGGGCCGGGTATCGCGATTTGGAGCTAAGGGCTACGAAGTGAGCACATCAATACGGTCTCGAGTAGTCAACGATGGTGCCATTCAGGCAGCTTGGGTGACGTTTCTAACGCTA
>JAACAK010000017.1:106524-106752 GCA_011774835.1 Candidatus Kutchimonas denitrificans
GAAATCATGAACGCGCGTATTCTGAGGTTGGCTGGCTCTGCAGTGGTGTTGCTTATCCTATGGCAGGCGTCTACGGTCCCGGCTGCAGCGCAGCAAACTCGGCCGACGGTTTTCCTCGACCAAGTAGACGGACGCATAGGACACGGTCTTCTTCGAATGAGGGGCGAAGAATGCTTTGTGGTTGCGCCCGCACACGTTGTAAACCCCGATCTGGAAGTTCGAATCGTG
>JAACAK010000017.1:106773-108955 GCA_011774835.1 Candidatus Kutchimonas denitrificans
AAAGTGGAGAAGAATGCAGAACAGTTGTGCATGAATGCCCAACCATGGCCTCCTGAAGATAGCGTCACCGCTGTCCTGCAGGCCGTTCAAGAAGGATCGCTGGAGACCCTTAGCGAAGATGGTAGCCGTACTCTAACGGGTGTGGAGGTCGTAACCGTCGGCGACCCGTATCTCCGAGTCAGGCCTAGACGCTCTTCGGAACGGTTAACTCAAGGTATGAGTGGTAGTGCTCTGATTCTAGAGACTATCATGGCGGGGATTCTCGACTCTGTGACAGTAAGGGACGTCCCAATCGGGTTGGCCATTCGACTCGACCACGTTGAGCGAATGCTTGAGCCATACTTCCCGGCTAGGGAACAGGTGACGCGAGAAGGTGGGTTCCCGTGGGTAACGGCGGCTGGAGTTGTCGCAGCAGCGGGAGGTGTGGCGGCGTTGCTTCTCACTAGTGGAGGCGATGGCGGCGATACCGGATCCATTACCTTCTCAGTACCTAACCCCTAAAGGCGTTGAAACGCGACGTTGGGCAATACGGACCGTTCCCTCACAGTGCGGGGCTTCGTCCTTAATGACGGTTGCCTAGAGAAGCGCGAGATACTCTGGATTTGGGGAGAGCTTGAAAAGTGGGACACGCTGATTGCGGGATTACGATCAGAATCCTGCGTGCTAGGGACGTCATTTTCGTAACCGGAGCGTTAGTGACATCGCTTGTGGCGTTAGGCTGTCAAGAATCCCCGGCACCATTCGCCCCTGGTAGCGGCGGTATTAGCCTTCAGTTGGTGATTCCGGATGATCAAACAGTGGATAACCAAGCGGCCGGGACCACCAGTGTAGGGCAAGCTGCGTGGTTGGGAGAGCAGCGAACAAGTCGCGGCCACCTCGACGCCGCTATCGCCCGTGCGATCGGTCCAGAAGGGCCAAGCGCGCGAGAGCATAAAGTGGATTTGACGGAGACATCGTCGGGGTTCACAGGCACTATCTCTGGTCTTCAGCCAGGCAGCTACACGGTGGCCGTGGAGGGGCTTGTTAGCGGCGAAGTCGATTATTTCGGAAGCACGAGCGGTGTTGAGGTGACGGCAGGTAAGAACACGGCTGCGAGCATCTCTTTTCTTCCTTACCAGCCAGTACTGGATCCGCCGNNAGAATACTGAATGCTGATAGCTACATCGTTGAGTGGGACACATCCGCCACGTTCGGTGACGTTCGTAGTGTGTCCTCTACAAGCACTACGGCTGAGCTGACTGTCGCCGATACGGGTCGGTATTTCATCCGGGTCAGTGCTGTAAGCGTGCTCGTGGAGAGCGGCCGTCCTAGCGAGGCGCAGTTTGTAGATGTCGTCACCGATCTGACCTCGAGTGGTGACGATCCCTCCACGGCCCCGCTTGTAGGATTCGGTACAGGGGCCAACGATAGCTTAACGGCTCTCAACGTATTCCCGATCGGTGACACCGACTGGTTCGCGATTGACGCGTGCCGGTCGGATACGATTACGGTCGAAACGCTAGCTGGCCGGCTCACTCCTCCGTCCGACGTGGACACATATCTCGAGCTGCGAGACGTCACCGGAGGAACCGTGATCGATTCTAATGACGATGCCATTGGGACAGATTCGCGTATCGAGATGGAACTGCCAAGCAACGGGCGATATCATGCGATAGTAGGTGGGTCCGCCAACACTGTTGGACGGTATGACATCAGCTTTGAAGTAGGACCTGGGCCTGCGAACACCGGCAGCCAGTGCATCGAAGCACCCGCCATCACGAACTACTCACCAAGGAGGGCACCCCGCGGGTTTAGCCCCGTAACGATTGACGGAATGAACTTCACGGACGCTGAAGTGACTTTTGATGGTGTAGTTGCGCCGGTTCTCGCCGGCTCATCAGACACTAGAATAATCACTTCGGTTCCGACAGAGGAAGACGGACTTAATCCTAACCCAGATGGGAGGTTAAGGGTCAGCAATGCAGGAGGATATGCTGAGGTTTCCTTTGAAATTCAACCCTAAGAGAGTGGTCTGGATGCGAAGCGAAGGGTACCGGGCAGCCGTAGCTGCGGCGACAGTGGTATCGGTCCTTCTCTCATCGGCGGCCCAAGGTCAAGTAACAGAAGTAACGGTCCCGGCCGGAGCGATCGTGCCAACCCTTATCACTCTGCCCGTGGACGCCCTCGTCAATCCAGAGCACAG
>JAACAK010000062.1:0-9968 GCA_011774835.1 Candidatus Kutchimonas denitrificans
ACGCCAGTCCCGAACAGGTCACCGGCGGCCCGATCACGACCGCCACCGACATCTACGGGCTCGGTGTGGTGCTATACGAGCTTCTGGCCGAGCGTCGGCCGTTCGGCCTCGACGGCCTCTCGGCCGGCGAGCGCGAGCGCGTCATCTGCGAGGTGGAGCCGTCGCGACCCAGCTCCGCCGTACTCGAAGACCCCGAGCCGCCACCCGATGTGGAGGACTCGCCCGAGCTCGACAACGTCGAGGTCAATGTCACCAGTTACGTGCCAGCGATCGACGCGGCCACCCGCATGGCCTGGAAGAACCGGGCGCGCCGGCTGCGACGGCGTCTGCGGGGCGACCTGGACCGCATCGTGCTGATGGCGCTCCGCAAGGAGCCGGAGCGGCGTTACGCGTCAGCGCTGCAATTGGCCGAGGACATCGAGCGACACCTCGAGGGCCGGCCCGTGATCGCCCGGGCCGACTCCCCCGCCTACCGGGCCCGNNCGACTCCCCCGCCTACCGGGCCCGCAAGTTCATCTCACGCCACCGCTGGGCCGTCGTCGCCGCTGCCGCCGTCCTCCTGTCGCTGGTCGGCGGCTCCCTCGCCACCGCCTGGCAGGCGCGCCGCGCCGCCCGCCAGGCGGAGATCGCCGCTCAGGAGCGCGACCGCGCCCGGGGCGAGGCTCAGAAGGCCGCCCGGGTCGCGTCGGTCATGGTCGATCTCTTCCGCCTTTCCGACCCGAACGAGACGCTGGGCGACACGATCACCGCGCGGCAGGTGCTCGATCGCGGGACCGAGCGCATCGAGCGCGAGTTCCGGGATCAGCCCGAGGTGCAGGCCGAGCTCATGCTGGAGGTGGCACGCGTCTACGGCAATATCGGGCTGCTCGAACGCTCGGAGTCGCTCATCCGCCGCGCGCTCGAGATCCGAGAGGAGCTGTTCGGCCCCGAAGCGCTCGAGACCTCCGAGAGCCTGGCGCAGCTGGGTCACGTTTTGGCGGCGCGCGGCCAGCGGACCGAGGCCATCGCTCAACTTCAACGCGCCATCGCGATCCGGGAACGCGCCCTCGACCGGCCCGACACGCTCCTCGCCCGGGCGCGGGCCGATCTGGCCTGGGAGGTTCGGGCCATCGGGCGATACGACGAAGCCGCGGCGCTCTTCCGCCGGGCACTGGAGACCCAGATCGCGGTTTTGGGCGAGGAATCGCCCCAGGTCGCCCTGACCATGCTGGGGCTGGCCTCCGCTTACCACGACGCCGGCAGCCTCGACGACGCGGAGACGCTGCTCGAGCGGGCCCTGGCCCGTGTCGACACGAGCGGCGTCCAGGCCCACCCGTTCGCCGCCACGGCGCTCCTCAACATCGGGATGATACGTCGCCTCAAAGAGGACTATCGCTCGGCGCTGCCGCTGGTCGAGTCGGCGTTCGCGATGCGGAACGACCTGTACGAGCCGGGCCATCCGCTGGTGATCGAGGCGGCCAAGGAATGGGGCGCCCTTCTCAACTACCTGGGCCGCTACGCCGAAGCGCAGGCCGTGTTGGGCGGCGCGCTGGAACGGGCCAGCCGGGTGTTGAGCGAGCGGCACGACGACGTGATCACCCTCCGGGAGGCGCTGGCGATCAACCTGACGGCGACGGGTCACTACGCCGAAGCGCTGGCACGTCACGACACCTCGCTGACGGTGAAGCGCGCGGTGCACGCCGAAGGGCACGCCGCGATCCTGGTCACGCTGGCGCGTATGGGGGAAGCGTATCTCGGGGCCGGGCGCCTGGAGGAAGCGTCCGAACACTACCGCCGGGTTCTCGACGCCACGAGCCCGGGCAGCGTCTACCGGCTGATCGCGCTGCGTGGCCTGGCGCGGATCGCCACCCTGCAGGGCCGCCACGCCGAGGCGGAGCGCGCGTTCGAGGAGGCGCTGGACATCGCCGCGGAGAAGCTGCGGCCGGAGCACCGCTACACCCTGGCGGTCCAGCGCGCCCACGCGGCGCTGCTCATAGAGACCGGCCGCGCCGACCGGGCGATCACCGAATTGGAGGGGGTGCTGGCCGCGGAGCGGGCCAAGTTCGATGAGCCCCACCCCGATATCGGCCATACGCTCCACTATCTCGGCGAAGCGCACCTGCGGTCCGGCGACCCGGTCGCTGCCGAGCGCTTCTTCCGGGCTGCGCTGACCAACTACGGTCCCCTCCCGGAGACCCACTGGCAGATCGGCGACGCCACGCACCTCCTCGGCACCGCCCTCGCCGCGCAGGGCCAGACCGCCGCCGCCCAACCGCTCCTCGAAGACGGCCGCCGCATCGTCCACGATCACGTCGGCCCCGAAAGCTGGCAGGCGACGCGAGCCCGAGAGAGCAAGCAGTAAATCACCAAGCGTCAGAAATTGTAGTCACCCCACCCGCCCCACTCCCTACTGCCCACTCCTACTCCCACTCCCTACTCCCCACTCGCTACTACTCACCGTCATGTCCGGTCTTCCGGTCATCTCGCGCAACACACTGATGTAGGGCCAACGGAATTCGAGCAACGACACTCAAGGAGGACTGAAATGCCACAGCTCAAGCCCGATCCAACCTTCTACCCGTCTCCCCGGATGGCGATCGAAGCGCCGCCGGAGGAGCTGGCCTACGTCGCGCTGATCAACCCGAAGCAGGAGCGTCCTGACGCCATCGGCGTCGTCGATGTGAACCCCGAATCGGAGAGCTACGGCCAGCTGGTAGGCCAGACCGACATGCCCGAGCTGGGAAGCGAGCTGCACCACTTCGGCTGGAACGCCTGCAGCTCCTGTCTGTGCCCGTACGCGCCGCACCCCCACATGGAGCGGCGCTACCTGATCGTGCCGGGCATCACCTCGTCCAGCATCCACATACTCGACACCCAGCCCGATCCGCGGAACCCGAGGTTGGTGAAGACGATCGACGGCGCCACGTTGGCGGCGAAGGCCGGCTACGCGGCGCCCCACACGGTCCACTGCGGGCCCGACGGCGTCTACGTCAACGCCCTGGGCAACCCCGAGGGCGAGGGACCCGGCGGCATCTTCATGCTGGACCCCGACACCTTCGACGTGAAGGGCCCCTGGGAGAGCGATCGCGGGCCGCAGTACCTGTCCTACGACTTCTTCTGGCACCTGGGCAACGACACTCTGATCACGTCGGAGTGGGGGACGCCGAACATGGTGACCGAGGGGGTCAACCCCGAGCTGTTGCTGGGCGCCAAGTACGGCCACGCTCTACACGTCTGGGACATGCGTCGCCGGCGTCACCGCCAGACCATCGACCTGGGCGAGCAGCACCAGATGGTGCTGGAGCTGCGGCCGGCCCACGACCCCGCGAAGGCCTACGGATTCGCCGGCGTGGTGGTCTCCCTGGAGGACCTGTCGGCCTCGGTCTGGCTCTGGTACCTGGAGGGTTCGAACGGTGACGGCGAGTGGAAGGCCAAGAAGGTGATCGAGATCCCGGCCGAGCCCGCCGCCGCCGAGGACCTGCCGCCGGTGCTCCAGGGCTTCGGCGCCGTGCCGCCGTTCATCACCGACATCAACCTGTCGGTGGACGATCGCTTCCTCTACGTCTCGTGCTGGGGAACCGGCGAGCTGCGCCGCTACGACGTGACCGACCCGTTCAATCCGAAGCTGGTCGGCTCGCTGCGGATCGGTGGTATGGTCCAGCGGACCTCGCACCCGAGCAGCCCGGCCAAAGCGCTGAACGGCGGCCCGCAGATGGTCGAGGTGAGCCGAGACGGCCGCCGCGTCTACCTGACCAACTCCCTCTACTCGCCGTGGGACGCGCAGTTCTACCCCGACGGGATCAACGGGTGGTTGGCGAAGATCAACATAGATGACAACGGAGGGTTCGAGTTCGACCAGCGGTTCTTCCTGGAACTCGAGGACGGCATGCGGAGCCACCAGGTCCGCCTGCAGGGCGGCGACGCCTCGTCCGACTCGTTCTGCTACTCATGATCGACCTAACGACGACGTGGCCCTGGCTGGCGCTGCTGGCGCTCGGGGCCTTGCACGGAATCAACCCGGGGATGGGCTGGCTGTTCGCCGTCGCCCTGGGGCTGCAAGAGCGGAAGCGGCGCGCCGTATGGCGCGCCCTTCTGCCCCTCGCCGCGGGGCATGCCCTCGCGATTACGGCCGTCGTGCTGCTGGCCGTGGCGATCGGCGCCGTCGTCCCGGTGAGCTATCTGAAATGGATCGTCGCATTCGCCCTGTTGGGCTTCGGCCTCTTCCGGCTGATCCGTAACCGACACCCACGCTGGGGCGGCATGCTGGTGGGCTCCTGGGATCTTACCGTCTGGTCGTTCCTGATGGCCAGCGCCCACGGTGCCGGCCTCATGGTGCTCCCCTTCNNTGCACGGCATGGCCGATGGGCCTGCTCTCGACCCCGCGGCCGGCGCCATCGGCGCTCCGGGCCACGGCGCCCACGACGCTCTGCTGGCCGGGCTGCCCCAGGAGCAACTGGTCGGACTCCTGGTGACGCTCGTACACACGGCCGGATACCTGGTCGTGACCGGTCTGGTGGCGTTCATCGTCTACGAGAAGCTGGGGCTTCGCCTCCTGCGGACCCACTGGATCAACTTCGACGTTATGTGGGCAGCGACGCTGGTTCTCACCGCCTTCCTGACCGTATTCATCTGACCGCCGCCCGGCCGGGCTGACTTCTCCCTACCCCCGACTCCAACTGCCCACCACCAACCGCTCCCTGTCCGCCGCCGGCCCGATCCTGCGCATCTACTGATGAAGGCCGCGCGCACGATTTCGCGCTTTGTTGGATGAGGGAAAATCCGCTCCCATCGAGAGGAGTTCGAATCTGCTTCAATCAAGAGCGATACCCCGAGGGGCCACGCTGACCAGCAACCCGCGTCGGCGGACCGCACGGGTTGCCGCCCGGCAGCGTGAGGCTCGACCGGCCGCGCCGCAGGCGCGATCTCGACGGATCGAAGCCCTGGTGGAAGAGCTGGGCGCCACGAACGCCACGGCGCGCCTGCGCCTCGATGTTCTGCGGCGTCTGGACCAGTTCGGCCCCCTCACGCTGACAGAGATTCCCCGGGCCTGGCCCGTCACCCGCCAGCATATCCGCGGAGCGGTCCGCTGGCTTGTCGAGGATGGACTGCTCGCCGTCGGCGGCCGACCCGAGTCCGAGGGGCGGTACGAGCTCACCGGTGACGGGCAACGGGTGCTGGACGAGATCGACTGGACCACGTCAATCGAGGAGATGCAGCGGGAAGGCGAGCTATGAGCGGCGTCAGAGCCGAACGAATCAAGACGAAGTTCGAGCGCAACGTCCGCGCTCTCGAGCTGCGGCCCGGTGTGGGCCGGGGCACGGCGGTGACCACGGTGCGGCTCACCGGCGGCCTGGCCTGCGAGATCGAGGAGGGGCCCTGGCGGCTCGCCTCCGATCTGAGCGAAAAGTCGGGCGGCGACAATTCGGCGCCGAACCCGGGCATCATCGGTCGCGCCGCGCTCGGGACCTGCCTGGCGACCAGCTACGCGCTGTGGGCGGCGAAGATGGGTGTCGAGTTCGACCTGTTAGAGGTGGAGGTCCAGGCGGACTACGACACCCGGGGGATGTACGGCGTCGACGACGTGCCGCCCGGCTACATCCAGATCCGTTACGTCGTCACCGTGGAGAGCGAGGCGTCGGAGTCGGAGATCATGCGCGTTCTGGATCAAGCGGACGCCTGCTGCGACTACCTGGCCGTCTTCCGCGATCCTCAGGACGTACGGCGCGAAGTCAAGATTCTCGATCGCTCGGCGAAGGCCGAATAAGCACCCGGGCTCGATCCGAGGGAGAGACGACGGCATGCAACCGAAACTTCAGCGAAGAGTCCAGCGCTACGGTTGGGACAAGGCGTCGGTGCACTACGATCGCTACTGGGCTCGTCAGATCGAACCGTCGCAAGCCCTGCTGCTCGAGATGGCGCAGTTGCGGCCCGGTGACCGGGTCGTCGACATCGCCTGCGGAACCGGCCTCGTCACCTGGCCCGCCGCCGAGGCCGTCGGCCCCGACGGCCTGGTGGTGGCCACCGACATCTCCGACCGGATGGTGGAGCTGGTAAACGATGAAGCGGAGCGCCGGGGCCTGGGTCAGGTGAGGGGCGCTCGCATGGGCGCCGAGGAGCTGGAGCTCGATGACGATTCTTTCGACGCGACACTCAACGCCCTCGGCCTGATGTACGTGCCCGACCCCGTCCGGGCGCTGAACGAGATGCGCCGGGTGCTCCGGCCCGGCGGCCGCGCCGCCGCCGCCGTCTGGGGCCGACGCGACCGCTGCGGCTGGGCCGAGATCTTCCCCATCGTCGACTGCCGCGTCGAGACCGAGGTCTGCCCGCTCTTCTTCCAACTGGGGACCGGTGACGCCCTGGAGTACGCGTTCGAGGCCGCGGGGTTCGACCGGATCACGTCCCGACGCATCTCCAGCTCGCTGCACTACGAGGATGAGGAGGAGGCGCTGGGCGCCGCATTCGTCGGCGGGCCCGTGGCCATGGCCTACGCCCGCTTCGACGACGCGACCCGTGAGGAGGCCCACGCCGAGTATCTCGAGTCGATCGAGCCGTACCGGAATGGCTCCGGCTACCGGATACCCGGGGAGTTCGTGGTCACCCTCGGCTTCAACGAACCGGCCTCCACCCCCGAAGACCGATGACGAAGCGCCAGCCCTCGCCCCGGTACATCGCCTCAAGGCTGGATGCCGAGACCCAGCTGCCCGAGGGGAAGACCGAGCGGTTCAGCGGCTACGGCGTCATGGGATTGCCGTTCGACTCGGGCCACATCCTGGCGCTCCGGCACTTCCCCGCCTCGTCGATTGGGCCCGGCTACAGCTCGGTCTGGCACCGAACGCCCCGCGGCGCCTGGACCTTCTACTCGGACGTGGCACCACGCCAAGCGTGCGCCCGGTTCTTCGGTCGGGGTATCGAGCGCATCGACGTGACCCCCATCGACATCGACTGGACCGGCCCCACCGAGCTCATCGTCACGGTGCCGGCGGCCCCACTCGAATGGTCGATCCGGCTGGCGGCCACCCCGGCCACACGCGCGCTCAACATGGCCAGCCGGCTTCTACCCGAGGCGTTGTGGCGGAACCGGGCCGTGCTATCGCTGATGGGGAAAACGGCGGCCTCGCTGCTGGACCTGGGCAAGGTGGGGCTCCACGGCCGCGCCCCCAACGGACAGGCGTTCATCGCCAACCCGCGAGCCCTGTGGCTGGTGGACGAAAGCGTCGCGGTGCTCGGCGGCGAAGAGCTGGGAAGGCCGGCGCCCCGCGAGCCGCAGGCGCGACTGGGTGACTTCTGGATCCCCAATCGCGGCGTCTTCGCCTTCGGGCAGACCTGCTTCGAGCGGCTCGATCCCGACCGTCACGCGACGGCGACTTCGGCGGCGGCCGCCGGAACGACGGCCCCGGCCTAGACGGCCGGCGGTCGCCTCTTTCCCCGGCGCCTCCGGCGACCTCAGTCGCCGAACTTGATCCCCTGCGCCAGCGGCAGCTCGGTGCTCCAGTTGATCGTGTTCGTCTGGCGGCGCATGTAGGCCTTCCACGCGTCGGAGCCCGACTCGCGGCCGCCGCCGGTCTCCTTCTCGCCGCCGAAGGCGCCGCCGATCTCCGCCCCGCTCGTTCCCACGTTCACGTTGGCGATCCCGCAGTCGCTGCCGCGGTAGGAGAGGAAGATCTCCGCCTCGCGCAGGTTCTGGGTGAAGATACTGGACGACAATCCCTGCGGTACATCGTTGTGCAGGGCGATCGCCTCTTCGACCTCTGCCACCGCTGCCTCGGGCGACGACGATGCGTTCCCGTACCCGATGATGTAGAGGATCGGCGCGAACGTCTCCTCCTGGACGATCTCGTACTCGTTCTTCGCCGCCGCGATGCACGGCTTCACGTAGTGGCCGCCCGGGTAGTCCTTCCCTTCCAGCGCCTCGCCGCCGTAGAGGATCTCGCCCCCCTCCTCCTGCACGCGCTCCATCGCCTTCTGCAGATCCGTCACCGCGTCCGTCGTCACCAGCGGGCCCATCAGGATCTCCGGGTCCCGCGGATCGCCGATCGGGATCCCTTCGTACGCCCCGACCAGGCGCTGGACCAGCTCTTCGCGCTTCGACTCGTGCACGATGATGCGGCGCGTGGTCGTGCAGCGCTGGCCCGCCGTGCCCACGGCGCCGAACAGGATCGCCCGCAGCGCCATGTCCATGTTGGCGCTGGGCGTCACGATGATCGCGTTGTTGCCGCCCAGCTCGAGGATCGTGCGGCCCAGCCGCTTGCCGACCACCTCGGCCACCCGGTACCCCATCTGGCAGCTGCCCGTCGCCGAGACCAGCGGGATGCGACGGTCGTGCAGCAGACGGTCGCCGACCGTCGAACCCCTGCCCACGACCAGCGAGAAGATCGCCGGATCCATGTCGTTGTCACGGGCGACCTGCTCGGCGAGCTTTACGCAGGCGATCGCGGTGAGCGGCGTCTGGCTCGACGGCTTCCACACCACGCTGTCGCCGCAGACGGCGGCGATCGCGGTGTTCCAGCTCCAGACGGCGACCGGGAAGTTGAAGGCGCTGATCACCCCGACCACGCCCAGCGGATGCCACTGCTCGAACATGCGGTGGTCCGGACGCTCCGACTGCATCGTCAGGCCGTAGAGCTGGCGCGACAGGCCGGTGGCGAAGTCGCAGATGTCGATCATCTCCTGGACCTCGCCCTCGCCCTCCGCGATGATCTTGCCCATCTCCAGCGTCACCAGCCGGGCCAGGTCGCTCTTAGCCTCGCGCAGCCTGTCACCCAGCTGCCGCACCACTTCGCCGCGCCGCGGCGCCGGTACGCTCCTCCACTTGAGAAACGCCTCGTGCGCCCGTGCCACCACCTGGTCGTACTCGTCCTCGGTCACCTGTTTGACAGTGGCGATTCGCGACCCGTCGATCGGGGTTATGACCTCCAGCTCTGGACCCGATCCCATCCACTCCCCCCCGAAACCGCCGGGGTTGGTGTCATCGATCCCGAGTTTCTTCAGAAAAGCCGTTCCCTTCGCCATGCTGGCACCTGTCCTGTCACGTGTATGTGATGGTCTCGATAGTCGTTGATCGGGGAGCCTCGCAGCGAATTGCATATTATCACGCTCTCGCGTCCCCGGCCAGCGGCGTCCCCCATCTTCGGATCGCGATCGGGCGCCTCGCTCCTGCCGATAAGGCACGACGCCAACGACCCGAGCCGCGAGGTGCCCCCCGAAAAACGGTTGCCGGACAGGGGCGCCCGTCGGAGATTCTTCAGATTCGTCGCCCCCGCGGTGCGGGTGACCCGCGTTCACCGTCGACCCCGGAGAATTCGCTTCGTCATGCCCCCGGCTTCGAACGAGCAGCAGTCGTCAGCCGCACCGCAGGTCCTGCCGGCCCAACCTGGCGGCCTGGGAACTTTCGGCGGCGTGTTCACGCCCTCGATCCTGACGATCCTGGGCGTGATCATGTACCTGCGCCTGGGCTGGGTGGTGGGAAACGTGGGGCTGGTGGCCACCCTGCTGATCGTCACCCTCTCCACCCTGATCACCCTGCTCACCGCGCTCTCCATCTCCGAGATCGCTACCGACCAGCGCGTGAGGATCGGGGGCGCTTACTACATGGTCAGCCGCTCGATCGGGATCGAGACCGGGGGAGCGATCGGCATCCCGCTCTACTTCGCGCAGGCCCTATCGGTGGCTCTCTACACCGTCGGCTTCGCCGAAAGCGTGGTCAACGTCTTCCCGAGTCTGAACGAGAAGGCGGTCGGCATCGTCACCACCCTGTTGGTCGCCGCCCTCGCCATCGCCTCGGCCAAGGCCGCGATTCGCGCTCAATACGTGATCATGGCCGCCATCGCCCTCTCGCTGATCTCCTTGCTGCTGGGCGGCCCGGTGGGCGAATCGAGCGCCGAAGTCTTCAAAGGTCCGGCGAGCGTCTCGCCCGGCTTCTGGGCCGTCTTCGCCGTCTTCTTCCCTGCCGTCACCGGCATCATGGCGGGCGTCAACATGTCGGGCGACCT
>JAACAK010000062.1:9992-15502 GCA_011774835.1 Candidatus Kutchimonas denitrificans
ATCCTCCTCGGCGTCTGGGGCGCCACCCTTTCCAGCGCCGTCGGCAGCATCCTGGGCGCCCCGCGCGTGCTGCAGGCGCTGGCCCGCGACGGCGTGCTGCCGCGTCGCTTGCGCTGGCTGGGCGGTGGCAGCGGCGAACTCGACGAGCCGCGGGTCGGCACCGTCATCACCCTGGTCGTCGCCCTCGCCGCGGTCTATCTGGGGAACCTGAACATCATCGCCCCGGTGCTGACCATGTTCTTCCTGACCACCTACGGCGCGCTCAACCTGGCGGCGGGGATCGAGCGCTTCCTCGCCAGCCCGTCGTTCCGTCCGAAGTTCCGTGTCCACTGGGCGTTCTCGCTGGCCGGGGCGATCGGCTGTATCGCCGTCATGTTCCTGATCAACGCGATGGCGACCCTGGCAGCGGCGGTGGTCGTGCTGGGAATCTTCATCTGGCTGGAGCGGCGCGAGCTGCGGACGGCCTGGGGCGACGTGCGGCGCGGGATCTGGATGGCGCTGACCCGCGCCAGCCTGCTGCGGGTCGACAGCCCGGCCGACACGCGCAACTGGCGTCCGCATATCCTGGTGCTCTCGGGCGCGCCCACGAGCCGGTGGCACCTGATCGACCTGGCCCGCTCGATGAGCCACAACCGCGGACTGCTCACCGTCTCCAGCGTGCTGGCCACCGGCCAGGTGACCCACGAGCGGCTATACGACATGGAAGAGACGATCCGCGAGTACCTGCTGCGCCGCGGCGTGCCCAGCCTGGTGCGCGTGGTCACCGCCGAGGATCCGTTCGTCGGCGCCGAAAAGCTCGTGTCCGCCTACGGCCTCGGCTCGATCACACCGAACACGATCCTTCTCGGCGACAGCGAGGACCCGCGCCACCGCGCCGATTACTGCGCCATGATCTCTCACTTCCACGACGCCCGGCGCAACGTGATTATCGTCCACGACGATCCCGACCGCGGGTTCGGGGCTCGCAAACGAATCGACGTATGGTGGGGCGGCTTAAAGCAGAACGGCGGACTGATGATGCTGCTGGCCTACCTGCTATCCTCCAGCATCGAGTGGCGCGACGCCCGCGTCACGCTGAAGATGGCCGTGCGCACCGAATCCGCCGCCGGCGACGTACGGACCAACGTGTCCAGACTGCTCGCCCGCAGTCGGACAGGCCTGGATTTCGAGGTCGTGATCTCCGGCGACCGGCCTTTCCAGCAGATCCTCGAGGAATCCTCCCAGGAGGCGGATCTGGTCATGATCGGCATCGCCGAGCCCGAAGACGATTTCGTGTCGTATTACGAGCGGCTCCGGAAGCGCGTCGCCCACCTGCCGACCACGCTGTTCGTCCTCGCCGCCGAAGACCTGGAGTTCGGCGAGGTGCTGGTCGACCGCACCGCCCCCTGACGCAGCGTCCGCTCAGCGCGCCGCGTCGGCCGCCGCCTCCGTCTCGTACAGCACGCCACTGGCCAGCTCGGCTACGATCCGGTCGGCGTCGTACACGGCGTCCAGCGCCGCGCGTATGGCTCGCACGTCGACCATCACATTGCGTCCGCGCTCGGGCAGATAGATGAAGTCTCGTGACAGGCCCTCGATGTTTCGATCGAAGTTGAGCCCGACCAGTTCGAGCTCTGGCGTCACCGCCGGCGAGCCGGAGTTGCCGCCGTAGGTGTCGGCGGTCGACACGAAGTTCAGGGGCGTGCTCAGGTCCAGCCCCTCGGGCGGCCGGCGCCAGCGATTCGGCAGATCCCACTCGGTGCCGGGCCCATGCGAATTGTAGCGATCGTACAGACCGAAGAACGTGGTATACGGCGGCGCCGCCGTCCCGTTGTATTCGTATCCCCGGACCTTACCGTCGGTGATCCGCGGCGAAAACGTGCCGTCCGGCGGTATGCTCCGACCGTAGACCTCGAACCGCACGCGACCCAGCTCGCTCTCCAGTCGCTCTTCGTCACGACTCAACTCACCGAACGTGCGAACGTACTCCAGGTACTCCGGCATCAAGACCGTGGCCAGCCGAACCACTGGATCGTCGTCCGACAACGATCCGTCGTCCACTGCCCGAGCGGTCCGCGCGGCATTGCTCAGGGGTGAAGCCTCGATGAGCCGGGCCGCTGCCTCCGCCGGCGATTCGCCCTGCAGCGCCAGCCGCGTGATGGCGTGGTCGGGGCCGAGGTAGCGGGCCAGATCGGCGAGACGGGCCGTCAGATAGCCCAGCTCGAGGGGCTCGGGGAAGTCCCCGATCTCCAGGAGTCGTGCCCGGCGAGCCGCCACCGTATCGGCCGGAGCATCCGTGGCCAGCGCCGTCAGGTACGAGGCCGCCGCCACGGCCCGCCGCAGCGTGGCGGACGAGAACGCGGGGCTGCCGAAGGCGTAGAACGCACCGTAAGACGGGCCCAGCTCCTCCTTCGCCTCCTGAATCCGCTCCAGACGCCTGAACAGGCCGCCATAATGCCGGTTCAGCTCCGCGTCCTCCCGGATCGCCTGCCTCAGCTGCCGCTCGGCGTCCCATTTCTTCTTCATGATCAGCGGGTCCCGCAGCGCCGCCAGCTGGCCCGTCCTCGCTTTGAGCGAGTTCGACAGGCTGAACATCAGGTTGCGGACGTTCATCGCTTCCGCCGTCCGCGGTTCCGCCTGGCGAAAGGCGTCCAGCGCCGCAAGCCGGCTTACGTAGAACTGGATGCGAACGGGAACCTCCACCGCACGCTGATACTCCAGCTGTGAGAGGGCGCGCAGGCGATTGGTCGACCCGGGATTGCCGATCACGAAGACCACGTCGCCTTCCTCCACCCCCTCCTCGCTCCAGCGGAAATGGTGGGTCGGTTCGTGTGGCTGACCGTCCGCACCGTAGATCCGCAGGAACGCGAAGTCGAGATCGTAGCGTGGATAGGTGAAGTTGTCCGCATCGCCCCCGAAGAACGCCGCCTGGAGCTCCGCCGCCACCACCAGCCGCACATCGGTGAAGCGTCTGAACACGTAGGCCGAATACCGGCCGCCGTGATACAGCTTGACGACCTGGACCCAGACCGAGTCACCCGCCGCCCCGTACTCGCCCTTCAGCCGGGTTCGGATTGCCCCTACCGTCTCCCGCTCGGCTCGCTGCCGCTCCGCATCACCGGCCGCACGGTCCAGCGCGGCGAAGACCTCCCCGCTGACATCTTCGATGTGGATGAGCTGGTCGGCGTGATAATTCGGGATGCGCCGCTCTTCATCGAGCGCCGCCGCGCTGTACCCGTTGTCCAGCAAGCTCTCGCCGGGGCGGCTCACCCGGGTCACGGCGCCGCGCACGCAGTGATGGTTGGTGGCCACCAGACCGTTGGGCGATACGAACGACGCCGAGCAGCCGGGGATGCGAAGCACCGACAGCCGGGCGCGCTCGAACCATCGCTCGTCGGCGTCGAATCCGTAGGTGGCGGTGAAGTAGTCGGACGGTGGGTACTCGAACGTCCACATCTTGCCGAAATCGAACTTTCCCGCCCGCACGGTGTCGAGGTCGACCCGCATGGTCTGCCCGAGGAGGGGAGCGGGCGCGCACACGACGACGGTCAGCCAGGCGGCTACCGCCATTCCGGCGAACGATCTGGGTTCGATTGGCATACGGATCCTGTTCTCGGACATGGCTCGGCTCCGTTGAGCAGACCGGCGCGGGTTCCCGCGCCGCGTCAAGATGTCTCGGTTGGGGCCTGGCTGACGGGTGCTGCGGTCCCCGATGGTGCGGCGCGCTACCCGCGCCGACTCACTGGTTTCGCTGCAGGTACGCCCTCAGGTCGCCGACATCGAAGCGGCCGTTACCGTTGTTCGACACGTCGAGATACCCCCGCTCCGCTTCGGTCAGCGTGTTGCTCTCGTCCAGCAGCAGCGGGCCCAGCAGACGCTGGAGCGAGATCGGCGTGGTCGACAGCACGATACGAGCGGCTCCGTTCTCCAGCGTGATCCGGTAGATGTTCACGCCCGACGGCGCGCCGAGGCCGCCGTTGTGCCGGGTCGACGGTTCGGTCAGATCGGTGAGCGAGCCCGGACCCAGAACGCCGTAGGCGTCGCCGGTGACGCCGCGGTCACCGCCCTGCGCGAAAGTCTCGACCAGCGCGCTGTCGCCGTCGGCCTCCAGCAGCTTGACGCCGTAGACCGGCGGCGCCGTCGGGTCCGGCTTGAACGGGACCGTGTCGTTTATGGCGTAGACCAGCACACCGGCGGCGGGCAGCTCGCTGTCGAAGCCGACGTTATCGCGATACTCGATCAGCAGCCGTTCGGCGCCGCTGAGCGGCACCTCGAGTATCTTTCGGCTAACCCCGACCGGCATCAGGGTGATCTCGGCGATCTCGACGCCCGAGACCGTCTGGATCTCGTCCAGCCAGCCCATCCGTCTCTTCTCCCAGGCCCCCGGCTGGGTCGGGCCGCTGAAGGGAGCGGGGTTGTTGACCGGTCCGCAGCCCCACGAGCCCGCGGCCATCAGCGACCAGCACCCGACGACCCAGCGTCTCTCCTCCGGCAACAGCCCCTCGGCCCGATGATACAGGTCGGGCAACCCCAGCAGATGGCCTGACTCGTGAGCGATGGTCCCGATAGACCCGAGCTGCGTACCGCTGCAGTCGGCGATGCTCTGGATGAAGTAAGGCCCGACCTTGACCGGCGTGCCGTCGGGTCGCAGGTCGTTCGTTTCGAAGTCCGATCCCACCCGGCCGCCAATAGAGAAGAAGTGGGGCCAGATGCCGGGGCCGCCGCACGACGCCGCCACCTCGAGGAAATAGAACGCGATGGCGTCGACGACCCCGTTGTCGTCCCCGCTGTTCGGGACGTTGTCCGGACCGTCGTTGTCGTAGAGGCCGAAGTCGATCATGTCGTCGACCAGCGTCAGCGCCTCCACCAGGTACTCGCCCACCTTGTTGGTGCCGCCAAGGCCGTAGTTGTCGCCCACCACCTCCTCCAGCGTCAGGCTGGTCCGTACCCAAGGCGCCGCCTCGCCGGTCACGTTCAGTCGGTTTCCCGACACATCGGCCCAGAACGCCTTCAGCGAAGCCGTGCCGCTGAAGAGGGACTCGTGCAGAGCCTCGGCGCTGATGTGCGGCGGATCCGCCGAGTCGATGAAGAGCGCCGGCACCGCGATGAGCGGCAGGTCGCCTTCCACCGCCGCCGACTGGCTGATCGCCCGCTCGGCCCGGGCCATCCAACCGCCCTGGCCGAACAGCAGGGCCGGACTCTGCCTCGAACGCTCGATGACTTCTGCCGGCAGCCGCTGGCCCGTGCGCGATATGATGGTCTCGACGTGCTGCCCGTCGACGCGACCGGGCGCCAGCACGATGGTCGCAGAGAGAAGCGCGATCAGCGATCGTATCGGTCTCATTCGATCACGCTCCGCTCTGGGGTTCGGTCGGCACGAACTCGAGCCCGTAGCCGGTCAGATCCCCGCGCAGACGGTTATCCGGATCGGCGACCTCCACGAGCTCGAGCTGCGGCGGACGGTTCACGTCCTCCACCCCCAGCGTGAACCGTATCGTGCCCGGGGCGTCCAACAGGACCACGATCCGGGT
>JAACAK010000062.1:15555-17716 GCA_011774835.1 Candidatus Kutchimonas denitrificans
TGTGACCGCCAGATCGCCAGGCACGGCCTCGGGCGGTGTGACCTCTCCGTCGTCGCAGGCGGCGACCGCCATCAACAGCGGCGCCAGGACCCACAGGATGTGTCCAGTCCGTTTCATCGTCCTCTTCTTTTCTGGCCGGTTTGCAGCCCCCGATATTCTATGGTTTCCATACGTCCCCTGCTACCTTTGCACGGACCTCCGCCCGGGTCGTGCTCGTCACCGGAACTCCCTCGGGATCGGCCTCCACTCTTGCCGTTCGCCCACCGGTCACCGATACTCGTACACTCTATCCAACTGTTGAACGAATCGAGTCACGGGATGGTTGCATGAAGGGATCAGTCGCCTCGTTCGTCGCGGCCTCGCTGGTCGCACTCAACCTGCTGGCCGCCCGGCCGATCGCGGCACAGACGGGGGAGGGACCCGTCGTCCTGCTGGTCACCGCTCATCCGGATGACGAGGCGATGTTCGCCGCCAGCGTGTACCGAATCACGCACGACCTGGACGGCGTGGTCGACCTGGCGCTGGTCACCGACGGCAGCGGCGGCTTCCGTTATTCGCAGCTGGCCGAGCCGATCTACGGACTCGACCTCACCGACCAGGAGGTCGCCCGGCGTTTCTTGCCCGCCATCCGGAAAGAGGAGCTCAGGGCGGCCGGCGCGATCATGGGGATCCGGGACTACTTCTTCCTGGACGAATACGATCACGCCTACACCGAGAACGTCGATACCGTGCTCCACCATGTCTGGGACGCGGACCGCGCGCGAGGGCGCCTGACGGAGATCATGGCCCGGGGCCGGTATGACTTCGTCTTCGTGCACCTCCCGGTTCCCGACTTCCACGCCCATCACAAGGCCGCCTCGATCCTCGCACTGGAGGCGGCGGCCGCTCTCCCCGATTCGCTCAGGCCCGTGGTGCTGGGAAGCTTCATCGGCGTGGAGGCGGACCCGGACTTCCTCGGTGCCTCCACCTTCACGCAGCTGGAGGGTTTCCCCGTGACCCGGGTGGCGCCCGATCTGGACCCCTTCATCTTCGACCGCAGAACGCCCTTGAGCCCCGACGGGCGCCTGGACTACCGCATCGTGGCCAACTGGGTGATCGCCGCACACAAGACCCAGGGCACCATGCAGCTGCTGGTGAACCAGGGGGAGTACGAGCGCTTCTGGTTCTTCGCCGTCAACGACCCGGCCGGCCTGGCGGCGACCCGACAACTATTCGAGAGATTGAGCGCGCAGGCGAACAGCGAACAGTGAGCACGGAGCACGGAACACGGAACGCACGGCGGATACACGAAGGTTACCTCCGACCACCAGGCCGTCGAACTGCCGCTCGATGTTCCCTGTTCGATGTTTACGGTTCAACGCTCGGCAGTTACTTCAACGTTCCGTGCTCCGTGCTCAATGCTCAATGTTCACTTCCTCCCACCCGAAGCAGCCCGGCGATGTTGTCGAACCCGCGAATCTCATACCGTCCCCAACAGGCCTGAGCCATCGCGGTCAGGCCGCCTGACTCCCGAGCGCGACGCAGCTCCGGTCCGAATCGCGCCGCCACCTCCATGTCGCTCACGCTCCTCGCCACCTGCTGTTCCAGCAGGTAATCCCGGTTCAGCGGTGCGAAGCTGCCGATTGGCGGCTCGACTATGAAGGTGGGCAGACCCAGCCCCAACGCCCAGCACGTGCGCTCGTGGGACGGCGCCACATAATAGTCGAAGCGGTCGAACAGCCGCGCGGTGAACTCGTTCAGCTCGCGCCGGTCGTCGTACAGGCAGAGCGCGGCATCGTGCATGCGAGCCGGGATGTCGAGGGGATCGACGACGATGTCGAGCCCCTGACGCACCTCGTCGAACGTTCGCTTCACGGCTTCGGCGAGCCGGCCCGCACGTCGAGCGAACAGGATGGCCCGATCGCCCTGAGAGACCGTCGAGAGGGCCGCGGTCGTGATCATCTCCACGTGGCGACGCGGTTCGGCGCCCGAGGAGAAGTAAGCGCCGCATAGCGGCTCGGCGCCTGCCAGTCGCTCCAGCCGCTTCCCGTACGCCGCCTCGGCTCGCTCGGCCAGCGCCGGTTCGATACAGAGCCCCGAAACGAATACCCGTTCCTTCGGGATGCCCGCTGCGACGAAAACGTCCGCCGTCTCGACCAGCGGCACCAGCACACGCTCGATG
>JAACAK010000062.1:17738-34188 GCA_011774835.1 Candidatus Kutchimonas denitrificans
AGCAGCGCGGCCACCATCGGGTGGCCGACCATCAGCGGCGTCCCGTCGCGCTGGTAAGCACGTCGCAACGAGCGCCCCAGCAGATAGCGGATCGGTCCGCCGCGCTTCGGCTCGTTCGAGAGGCGCAGCCGGTTGTAGACGGCTCCGATCAGCCCCCCACGACCTCCCAGACGATAAGCGGCTTCCGCCGCCTTCCAGGCTACCCGGCTCAGCCCCGAGCTGACCTGGAAGACGTCGGCCACCCTGCCGATCAGCTCCGGCGGGAGACGCTCGCGAACCCCGTCCAGATAATGGGGATGACCACGCCCGATCTCGGTGTACAGGAAGTTGATCTTCGTCATGATCTTCGATCGTCTCGTGGTGGACAGGGCTCGACTCCGCCACACTACGGCACGGCAAGCCCGATCCGTTTCAGCCCGGCGCCGATCGCCGGCAGGACGGCCGCGATCGGTCCGCCGGTCGGCCGAGAGACTGTTCGATTCCGGGAACGTCGTTCCCGCCCACGGTCAGACGGATGGCGGCACGCGCGGAGGGCACGACCCGTATCTTCAGAAAAATCAGACACTTACATGCCCCGGCCCATGCTGGCATGTCTCCTGCCCTTCTCTTATCTGGCGACAACCGTGCCGGACCGCCGGCCGGCCCGGCCGGAAGCTGCAGAAGCAACGAAAGGCCTCGACCATGCACGATCTGCGATACGCCATCCGCACGCTTTTGAGACATCCCGGATTCACCGCCATCGCGGCCATCACGCTGGCGTTGGGGATCGGGGCGAACACGGCCATCTTCAGTCTGGCGGACGCCGTGCTGGTCGAGGGACCACGTATAGCGGATACGGATCGGCTGGCGATGGTGTTCACGACCTGCCGCCGCGGCATGCCGCGCTGCTCGTCGTCGTGGCCGGACTACCTGGACTACCGATCGAGGTCGCGGACACTCGACGACCTCGCCGCTTACAGCTGGATTCCCGTGAACATCGGCGGCGGCCGGGCCGGCCGATTGGCCACGGGCCAGGTGGTGACCGGGAACTACTTCTCGCTGCTCGGTGTGGCGCCGGTCGTCGGTCGGACGATCCAGCCGCAGGACAATCAGCGTGGCGCACCGAACCAGGTGGTGGTGCTGAGCCACGACCTCTGGCAAAGCCAGTTCGGGGGTGACCCGGAGATCGTGGGTCGAACGATCCGTCTCAACGACGTCCCCTTCCAGGTAATCGGTGTAACCTCCGCCGGCTTCCGCGGCCTCGACCTGGCCAATGCCCCCGACCTGTGGATCCCGATGTTTGCCGGTACCTCGTTGGGCGACGCCGCGGGCGCCGTGGCGAGGGCCGACATATTCGAGAGCCGCGGATCCCGCTGGATCAGCGCACTGGTCGGCCGCCTGGCGCCGGACGTCACGGTGGACCAGGTGCGAGCCGACCTGCTGGCGATCTCCAACGAGCTGCGGGAGGAGGACCCCGATGCCCGCGGTCCCCGTTCGGTCACCGTCGAGCCGCTCTCCGGCTACGTCCTTCCCCGGCGTAGCCAGAATCGGGCCGATATCGTTCGCTTCGTCTGGCTGCTGAGCGGCGTGGTCGCCCTGACCCTGCTCCTCGCCTGCGCCAACCTGGCAAACCTCCTGCTGGCCCGTGCCACCGGGAGGCAGCGCGAGATCGCCACGCGCCTGGCGGTGGGTGCCGGCCGCTGGCAGCTGATCCGGCAGCTGCTCACCGAGAGTCTGCTGCTGGCCGCGCTGGGCGGTGCCGCCGGGATCGTCATCGCACTGTGGCTGGTGGACGCGCTCTCCGGTTTCCAGCTGCCGGGCGGGGTAGCGATCGGCGCTCTCGGGATCGGCCTCGATATGCGAACCCTCGCCATCGCCGGACTGGTCTCCCTGGCCACCGCCCTGGCTTTCGGGCTGCTACCCGCCCTGCAGGCGACACGGCCGGAGTTGGTCACCGCCCTCAAGGGCGACGTGAAGAGCCCGAGCGGCGGAAGCCAGCGGCTGCGCAAGACGCTGGTCGGCCTCCAGCTGGCGCTTTGCCTGGTGCTGTTGGCAGGCGCCGGGATCTTCCTGCGCACGCTGGCCAGCGGGTTGAGTCGGGATCCCGGATTCCGCGCCGAGAACGTCGCCCGGGCCCGCTTCAACCTGGCGCTGCTGCGCTACGGCGAGGAGCAGGGTGTGACGTTCGCCGAAGACTTGCTGACCCGGGTGCGTGGCCTGCCGGAAGTCGAATCCGCCAGCATCGCGACCCTCGTGCCGTTTCAGAGCGGCGGCTTCCGCGGCACGTTTGTCCAGGTCGAGGGTTACGAGCCGGCACCCGACGAAGAGCTGCGCATCGATTTTGTCATGGTGGCCCAAGATTACTTCCGCACGCTGGGAATCTCGCTCATCGAAGGTCGGACTTTCTCGCCCGAGGACCGTGGCCGGCCGGTTACCGTGGTCAACCGGGAGATGGCCGAACGCCGGTGGCCGGACGGCGACGCCGTCGGCGGTCGCGTGAGCCTGGCGAACATGACGTTCGAGGTCTTGGGGGTCGTCGAGAACCCGAAGTGGGTGCGACTGACCGAGGACCCGACCCCGTTCATGTTCATACCTATCGATCAGAGTCCGGGGACGATTGCCAGCAGCTTCATCACCCTCGTTGCCCGTAGCGATGGCGATGCCGCGGCGCTGCTGCCGGCCCTCAGGAGCCAGTTCGCGACCCTCGACCCGCGACTCTCGTTGACCAGCATCGGCACCATGAAGGAAGAGCTCCTCCGGGTCCTGATGCCGCAGCGCATGGGGGCTGCCCTGCTGTCGCTGTTCGGCGTGCTCGCCCTGATCCTCGCCGCCACCGGCGTATACGGTGTCGTGTCCTACACCGTCGCCCAGCAGACCCGGGCCATCGGCATCCGCATGGCCCTGGGCGCCCGCCACCAGCACGTGCTGCTGCAGGTGATGAGGGGGATGCTCCCGCCCGTGGCTATCGGCCTCGCCATCGGCCTGACCGTCGCCCTCGCCCTCTCGACCACCATCGAGAGCTTCCTGCTCGGTGTGAACGCTAGGGACCCCCTGACCCTGACGCTGTTCGTGGTCGTCCTGATCGTCGTGGCGGCCCTGGCCACGTTCATCCCGGCTCGACGCGCCGCCGGCATCGATCCCATGGAGGCACTTCGTCACGAATGACACTCATGTCACCAGGTCCGAGGTGAGGCCGCGCGACAGTGCGGCCGCGGCTCTGTAGCATCGCCGCAACCGCACCTCGCGCAGCACACGAAGCCCGACAACCCAAGTCCTGATCTCGCAACGCCTGCTTCCCGGTGGCCCTTCTGGCCCGCTGTCTGCATCGCTCGAGGGTCGGCGCGAGACCTCCCCCCTCACGCTGACTGCACCCTTGCCTGCCGGCGCCGCACCCGCCGTGGCGACGACCTACTCTGCATATCACATGAAACGAAGCTCACCGAAGATCTCGGATCTGTATCGGAGCGACATCGAGCGACATCTGTTCGCCCCCGAGTCGCGGGCCGGGCGGCGACCGCTCGAAGCCAGCTGGCAGACGGCCGGGCTGTCCGTGGCCGCGACAGCCCTGGCATGGTGGCTCATGATCGCTTTCTGACCTGCACCGCCGGGAAGGGCGTTCCGGTCCAGTACGCCTGCGACGACGCCGGCGTTTGCCGGTCGCGTCCGTTCCCCGCGCTTACGACGATCAATTCTTGCTTTTCGCCCGCACACGGCCGATTATGGTCGGACTTGGGACAGGTGAAGGCCACGGCAGCCCAGCCCCACTGCGAGGTCGTCACACTTTAGAGTAAGAGCCGTCCTCGTGCGCTCTGTACTCCGGCTAGCCACTCCCCCTGCCAGCCGGGGCCAACCTCCGCGGTCATCCGAGCACCAGCCCCAAGCATTAACCCGTCGCGAACGCCGTGCACCGCGGCAGCGCTGTATACGTTCCGCGCTCCGCTTGGATCGCATGCGTCCGCCAACCGAGTGCCGCGACAGAGGAATCCCGCCATGACGATGCAAGAGATCGCCGCCGCCCTGAACAAAGAGATCGATGCCTCAGGCATAGCGCTGCTCGACGACAAGACTCTGGGGACCATCGGGCTCGACCAGCTGGTCAGCCTTTCTTGCTTTGATGTCAAAACGCTGAAGATCCCCACCCGAAAAAAGGTCGAGCGGACCCGGGACCCACTGGGGTTGAAGCTGCGCGGCACGGGGTTCCTCGACGTGCCTCACCTGGATGTCAACGTGCAGATCTTCGAGACCGGCAGCGGTACGGGATTCAAGATCGACGCCGCCTTCGATGACGAACAACGAGGCAAAGATGAGGTGGCCCTCTGCGATGTTCTGGGGAAGCTGGAGGGAATTCTATCGAAAGAGCTGAAGTGGCGCGATCCGGAGCTCGAGCTGAGCTACGGACCCGATAGTGATTGGCTGTCCGGCAAGTTCTCGGGCACGCTTCTGGCCGGTAAAACACCGTTCAAGCTCAGCGGCAGTTTCGGCGAGACGCTGAAGTTCCATATCGAGATGCCGAGAGGCGCCAGCGCCGACCTCGGCGCCCTCGCCCGGCTCATCCTGCCGGTCCCCCTCACCCTCCCTGCAGAGATCCCGTCGGTCAAGGTCGAGGACGTCGCCATCGATCTCACCCCGGAACGAGGCGAGTACACCCTGTCGGCCAAATCGCCGGGCGGCTGGAGCATGATCAGCCAGAAGGGCGGCCTGCGGGTACGCGATTGCCAGTTCGATCTCACGCGCACGAAGTCCGGCAACGAGCACCAGCTCGGCGGATCGATCGTGGTCCACGCCGGACCCTGGCAGATCCAAAAGGATCAGATCGTCGTCGACGATGCCACGCTCACCTTCACCCGCGCCGGCGAGGCCTGGTCGCTCGACGCCCGGGCAAAGCTCGAGCTCTTCGGCGATGCCTGGACCTTCACCGGCCGCTACGCTGACGCGCCGGGCCCCGACGCGACCCGCGATATCCACTTCGACGGCAAGAAGGACAGCGGCGACGGTCGTCTGGTCACGATCGGTGATGCTCACCTCGATGCCGATTCGCTCGCGATCGATGTCGCCTGCCGGGACGACAAATACGCCTGGGGCTTCCAGGGTCACGGCACCCTGACGATGCCGGAGATCCTGAGCGCGGCCGCCGCCGGTACCGTTCGGATCGATGTCGCCGACGGCGGCGGCGAGCTGGTGCTGGAGCCCGACGATACGGTGGCGCTGCGCCCCATCGAGATCCCGCGGCCGGGCGGCGGTCGGACCAGCCTGACCGCCGACATCGAACATGTGCGCGTGGCGGTCCCGCTCACGCTGGAGCTCCGGGTCGCCGTCGACATCGACGGACTACCCGACTATTTGAATCGCAAGATCCCGGGCACCGAGACCGACATCATCCCCAGCGGCGCGCGTAGCTGGACCCTTCGAGTCGACTCGAAGTCGGTTTCGCTCGAGCTCGACCGCTTCTGGGACCCGGTCCAGGTCCCGCTCGGCTCCGTGAAGATCCTCGACCATTCCATCGATCTCGGCCATCTCTGGCTCGAGGCCCGCGACTGGTTCGTGACGCTCGGGGATCGAGCCGCGTTCGGCGCGACCATCAATTTCGCTCTGCCGCCACTGGTAAATGCGCTGTTCGGCATCGGAGAAGACGGGAAGCCTCTTCACCGGGCGCTGCATGCCTACGATCAGCTCGTCCAGGTCTTCACCATGACCGAGAACGCTTTGCTCACGCTGGCCCGGGGAGGGCCGGATGCCGAAGCGATTCCGCCGGCGGTTCGCCGCCGGCTCCGCGGTCTGATCGGCAGCCGTGTCGTCGGCGAGGCGGAGTTCCGTGCACAGATCGAGGACGCCGTCGGCGCGGAGGCGGCGAAAGAATACGCGGCGCGGATCCTGAAGGTAGCCGGTGCCCTGGCGCCTCGGGACCCCGACTGCGTCCAGACCTTCGCCCTGCACGTGGGGCTGAACGGGCTAGAGTACTTTCCTCTCTCGTCCCCAACGCCCGCGGTGCAGGTGAAGCGGACCAAGAAGAAGACCGCCTACGGTCGCTTCCCGATGCCGCACATCGACGTGCCGCTCGGCGGTGAGACCAGCCTCGCGTTCGACCTCCCCGCGCTGCGCCTGCAGCCCAGCGGCAGCTTCCACGCCGCCGGCGGTTGGCAGCTGGTCGGTACCGAGGCGATGACGCTGGCACCGTTCGAGCTGTTGCTCAAGGCCACCGGGTTGGAGAAGCTGGCCGGGCTTCTGCCCCACAAGCTGCCGTTTTCCAAGCTCCAGCTGGTCGATGAGCGGGGAAACCTGAGAGATGTGGGACCGCTGCTCGACATGGTGGAGAGCACCCTGGCGATCAAGCTGCCGCCTCAGATCAAGAAGGGCGCGCAGGTGATCAAGAAGGAGTTTCAGCTTCTTCCCGAGAGTTTCCGGCGCTTCCTCCATTTCGAGGTCCCTGACGACTTCCACCTCGACGTCACCGTGACACCGACGGGGGCGATCCGGGGTCACATCACGACCGGCGACGAACCGCCCGCCTACCGGCTGACCTCCCAGTCGCTGGTCAAGCTACGCGAGGCCGGATTCCCGTCCGACCTGCTCGGCCGACTCATGGCCCTCGCCGATACACCCTTCGATGGCCAGTCCGCGTTCCTCGAGGCGGTCCACGCNNNTGGAAGACGCCGCCGCTGCGGATGCTGCTGCCCAGCGGGCCCAACCTGATCGGGATCGAGCTGCGCGGGTTCTCGATCGGCGAACTGGCCGCCGGCACGCTCTTCCTGATGGAAGTAGACGCCGACATCGAGGTGTTCCCGGTGGTCGAGATGCTCCTCGACCTGGTGCTCGGTGAGCACCGGCCAGCGTTCATGCCGGAGACCGGGAAGCTCCGTCAGAGCTTTCGGCTCCACAACGTCACCATGCTGGGTGCCACCGCCTTTCCGGTGCCGATCCCCATCTTCTTCGACGAGATCGGCTTCGAGTACACCGGGATCGAAGGGTTGGAGCTCGAGACGCATTGGGGATTCCCGTTGCCCGCCATCGACGCGGCGAGCATCGTCGGCACGGCGCGCAAGCTGGTCGACTTCCTCGGCGATCCGCAGAAACAGCTCCAGCCCGGCGACCTGAACGACGGTGACCTGGGCCGCTTCTGGAGCGGACCCAACTACCTGCAGCTGCCGTCCTACGTCGGCGGTAAGCTGGTGGGCTCGCGGACCGACGATTGGGAGATCGACTTCGCCGAACAGATCGTGCCGCTGCTCAACGGGATCAAGCGCTGGGACCCCCTCGACCTGATTCGCGCTTTCCCCATCGAGAAGCGCGTGCGCAAGGAGGGAACCACGCTGTTCGGGTTCCTCGATCTCGGCGCATCGTGGATCGTTACCACCTTCGACGAGTTCCAGGAGCTGTGCGAGAAAGGAGCCGAGGTCCGCAACCAGGTGCTCGACGAGCTGAAGGCGATGCCGAAGCGGCAGCGCGATAACCTGATCCGCGCCCTGCCACTCGAGGGAGAGCCTCACGCGTCCGGTCTGATCATGCTCCTCTGGGGCGGCTGGGGGATCGAGGGCTGGGCATCGATGGAGGTCTCGCTGGGCATGGCGGCGTCGGGCTCGAAGGGTGTCGGAACCGGCTACGGGATCCAGGGCGACCTGGGCAACGCGGCCGAGCTCGCCCTGTCGAGCAGCGCGTTCGTCTCGAAGGGCTCGCTCGATCTGGGCGGCCACGCCGGACTGCGCGTCGCCGACCTTCTCATCCTCGACGGCAGTTTCAGCCTCCACAATGACCATTTCGCCATCGGCGTCCGCAGCCGACTGCAGGTGATCGACGGTACGCTGCGCGGCCACTTGTCGCCGAGCGAGCTGGTGCTGGCGGGGGACGTGCAGGTGCGGGCCGGCGCGTTCTTCTCGATGAACGCGCAGGCACGAATCGACAGCCATCACGGGTTCCTCGTTGAGGGCAAATGGACGTACGCGGCTGGCCAGACCCAGGGTGTCACCCTGGCCGCGGTCGGCGCCGACAGCGGGCTGGAGCTGCGGGCGGGACTCGAGACGCTCGAGTTCAACTTCGTGAGGTTCGAGGGCCCGGCCTTGTCGCTCATGTACGATCCCGGCGCCGACGCCCTCGCCTTCCGTTCCCTGCGGCTCTCGGGCGACACGACCGTCGGTGCGGGCATCGCTCGCGGCGCGGGCGCCATCACCATGACCGACCCGGGCGGCGACTCCCGGCTCACGCTCTCGATCGCGGATGGAACCCTGTTCGGCAAGTACGGTTGCAGCCTCGAGGCGACGCTCCCCACCAGCAAGTTCCACCAGGGCCCCTTCGACTTCAGGGTCGAGCTCGACAAGGGCATTTGCGACGCCCTGGCCGACGCCGCCTTCGAGCTTCTCCAATTCGCCGCCTCCAACTATGTCCTGTTGCGTCAGGCCCGCGACTTCGTGGCCAGGAAAAAGAAACTGAGCGAGATCCCCGACGAGTACGCCAAACGGCTCAACCAGATCCCCAAGGCGATGGCCGAACGTATCAAGCAGGTCCGAACCTCGAAGGACCTTTCCGGCATCGTGAAGAAGCCGATACGAGACATTCTCAAGTCGGCCGAAGATACCCTCGAGAAGTGCGACATCCGAAAAGTCGAGCGGACGATCGAGGACTGCGTCGACCAACTAACCGGAAGCGTCGTCGGGAGACTCGGCGGTAAGGAAGCGGCCCGGGAGATACGCAAGGGGCTCTCTTACGTGCGCAACTTCGTCTACGATCAGATAAACAGCTTCATCGCCCAGTTGGAGAAGAAGATCCCGAACTGGGTGGAGTTGGCTCCCGCCGTCGCCGCGCGGATCGCCCAAGCGAAGCGACGCGATGTGCTGGCGATCGACGGCATCGTCTGGCACTCGTCCGTAGAAGCCGCCGCGAGCCGATCGGAGCTCGACGTAAAGGTCCGAGCCCGGGTCAACCTCGATGGCAAGAAGTGGACTCCGGTTCAGGAGATCGATCTGAGCCTCGATCCCGGCCGCGTTGACGCGGCGACAGCGAGCTTGTTGAAGGCGATCCTCTAGCCCCGGGCTATTCGACCCGCAGCGTCTCCGTCGGATCCACCCGCGCCGCTCGCGACGCCGGCTTGTAGCTCGCCGCCAGGCTCAGCGCGAGCAGCAGCAGGCTCACGCCGATCAGCGTCACCGGGTCGGTCGGGCTCACATCGAACAGGAGTGAGCTTAACAGACGCGACAACGCGAGGGCCGCCAGGACGCCCAGCGCCACGCCGATCAGCGCCAACCGCAGCGAGCCCTTCAGGATCATACCCACCACCTGCTCCACCCGCGCTCCCAGGGCCATCCGCACCCCGATCTCGCCCTCGCGCTGACGGACGACGTAGGACACCACGCCGTAGAGACCGACCACACTCAGCGTCAGAGCGAGGCCGCCGGCGATGCCCAGCAGCGACATCAGGAATGACGTCCGCAGCATCGACGGCGAGTCGCTGACCACCCGCCCCATCGTCTTCAGGTTCGCCAGAGGCACATCCGGATCCAGCTCCGCCAGGACCCGGCGGATCGCTGGCGTCAGCGACGTCGGGTTGGCGGTCTGTGTCTTCACCGCCACCGCCATCCGGCGCGGCGGCGACCACAGCGGCGCGCCCTCCAATGGCAGCGGCGGAAAATAGACCGCCTCGATCGGCGGCCGGTCGAATCCATCGGCGCGCAGGTCATCGGTCACGCCCACCACCCGGTAGAACGGCTCGCCCCATCCGTTGGGTCGGATACCCTTCCCCAGCGGATCGGCGCCGGGCCACATCCGGTCGGCCAGCGCCCGGGTGACTACCACGGCCCCGGTCCGCCGCTCCACGTCGCCCCACTCGAGCTCGCGCCCGGTCAGCAGCGGGATCCCCAGCGCCCCGAAGTAGCCCGGCGACACCAGCGCCTTCGGAATGCACGGGTACTTCTTGTCCGGCTCCGGCGGCCGCTCCTCGACGAACACCAGGGCGCAGGCGTGCCGATCCTGAAGCGGGAGCGCTTCGGTGGCCCCCGCCTGACGCACGCCCGGCAACCCCTCGATCCCGGCCAGCAGCGCCCGGTAGAAGCCGACGACCTCCTCGTAGCTTCCGTATCGGGCGGTGGGCAGCGCGACCTCGAACGTCAACACGTTCGCGGCCTCGAAACCCGGATTCACCTCCCTCAAGCGCTGAAAGCTCCTCAGCATCAATCCCGCGGCCACCAGCAGGACCAGCGCCAGCGCGATCTGCCCCACGACGATCCCGTGCCGAATCGCGTGTCGGCGCCGCGAGGCCGTCATCCCCCGACCGCTTTCCCTCAGCGCCTCGTAGTCCAGCCGCCGCCCCAGGGGGAACAGCGCCAGAAAAGCCGCCGCGCCCAACGCCACGCCGCCGCTGAATAGAATGGCCCGGGGGTCGAGTTCGATCTCGGTCAGCCTGGGGAGCTCGGGCGGCGCCAGCGCCAGTAGCAGCTCCAGCGCGCCGTAGGCCAGTCCGAACGCCAGAACGCCGGCCCCGAGACAGAGGACCAGGCTCTCGGTGAAATAGTGCCAGGCGATGTGGAGCCGCTCGGCGCCCAGCGCCGACCGCAACGCCAGCTCGCGCCGTCGCGTCTCCGACCGCACGAGAAACAGGTTCGTCACGTTCGCACCGGCGATCAGCAGCACCAGACCGACGGAGGCGAACAGGATCCACAGAACCCGATCGATGTCGCCCACCACCCGGGCCCGCAGCGGCGTCACCCTCGTGGTGAAGCCCGCACCCCGCATGAACGACTCCTGGTACGCCCCCGGAAAAACCTCGCTGAACTGGCCCGTGAGCCGCGCTAGATCGGCCTGCGCCTCCTCCAGCGACACGCCGTCCCGCAGCCGGCCCACCCCCGACAGCCAGTGCGCATTCACCGGCCGCGCATCCCGATCGAGCTGCAGCGGGATCCACGCGTCGAACGGATCATCGAGCAGCCGAAAGCCCGGCTCCATCACCCCCACCACCCGGTACGCCACCGCGTCCAGCTCGATCGTCCGCCCCAGCACCTCCGGGTCCGCCCCGTACTCCCGCGTCCAGAACTCGTGCGCCAGCACCGCCACACGCTCCGCGCCCGGATCGTCATCCTCGTCCACGATCGATCGACCCAACTGGGGCCGGGCGCGCAGCGCGTCCAGCACGCCCGCCGTCACTGCCGCCACGTCGACCCGCGCCACTCCGCCCACGCCCGCCAGGTTGGTGCGCGTCCGCGAATAGGCGCCCAGCGCGCCGAAGGTTCGATTCTCATCCTTCAAGTAGAAATAACCGGCGACCGACAGCCCCCACACCGCCTCCGGCGCCACCCCCGGCACCGGGCTGTCCAGCCACACCAGCCGCTCCGAATCCGGATACGGCAGCGGCCGCAGTACCACCGAATCGAGGACGGCGAAGATCGACGTGAACGCGCCGATCCCCAACGCCAGCGTCAGCCCGGCGATCGCCGCGAACGACGGGTGCCGACGCAACAGCCGCAGGCTCTGCCGAAGCTCGCGGCCCAGCGCCTGCCAGGTGGCGCCCCGCCACCGCCGCCGCCGCATTCGCCGGTCGATCTCCCGCGTCTCACGCCGAAATCGCTCCACGTCTCCGAACCGGCGGAGCGCCGCCGCCCGGGCTTCCTCCGGTGACATCCCCGCCGCGATGTTCTCCTCCGTGCGCATCGCGATGTGGTGCTCCAGCTCCTCCCCAACGTCCTCGTCGATCGAGTCACGCTTCACCAGCGAGCGCAGCTCCCGGTATCGATCCGGTATCCAGTTCCTCATCGCGCTCTCACCGCTCCGCGACCAGCGGCACCGCCGGCCTCGCCTCCAGCACCTTCCCCATCGCCTCCACGAACCGCAGCCAGTTCGACATCTCCACCCCCAACTGGCGTCGACCCTCCACCGTCAGCGAGTAGTACTTCGCCCGCCGGTTGTTCTCCGACCGACCCCACTCCGCCTTCACCCAGCCCCGCTCCGCCATCCGGTGCAACGCCGGGTACAGCGACCCCTCCTCCACCCCCAGCGCGTCATCCGTGGTCTCTTCCAGCCAGCGGGCGATCCCATATCCATGACGCGGCTCCCAGGCCAGCGCCTTCAGAATGAGCAGATCGAGCGTGCCCTGCATCAGATCGAGACGAGGGTTCGGGCCGTGGTCCATCGCGCCTCCCCGCGGTTGGCGTGTTTCCCATAGAAGCTCGAGGGAAATATGCCACCCTTCCCATAGAAGGTCAAGGGGTCCACCCGCCCGGCCTTTCCGTCCCCTCCCGCCGCCCACATCCGAAACGCCCCGTCTCGTTACCGGACACCCGGGCGTCGGCGGGGCCGCCGGCTTCCCAGGCCCGTCCCACGGGTCCGCCATCCCCCGGCTGCTAAATTCTTGGCACCTCCCTTGCAACCGGCCATCGGCCGAGACAAGAACCCGAACACCCAGCAGGCACGGTCGCATGGAGAGCTTTCTACGAGATCTGCGATACGGAGTGAGAGCGCTATGGCGCAGCCCGGTCATCAGCGTGGTGGCGGTGATGACGTTGGCGCTAGGGATCGGGGCGAACACGGCGATCTTCAGCGTCGTAGACGGGATCCTCTTGCGCCCGCTTCCGTACCCTGAGCCCGACCGGCTGGTGGCGGTCTGGTCGGACCAGACCGAACGAGGCGGTCCACGGCGCGAGTGGCTTTCCTACCCGGATTTCGCCGACCTGCGAGAGCTGGACTCGGTATTCGAGGACGTGGCGGTGTACGCTGGCTGGGCGCCCACGCTGACGGGTGTGGGCGAGGCGATGAGCCTGGCCGGCGCCGATGTGACGGCGGGGATGTTCTCGACCGTGTTGCAGGTCGAGCCGGCGCGGGGCCGAACGTTCAGACCCGAGGACGATCGTCCCGGCGCACCCGGCGTCGTGGTTCTGAGCCACGGGCTCTGGTCCCGGGCGTTCGGTAGCGACCCGTCGATCATCGGTCGCACGGTGAGCCTGGATGCCGCGCCGTACACCGTGATCGGGGTCATGCCCCCGGATTTCCGACCGCCGTTTCTGCCCAATGCCGAGATCTGGAGACCCATGACGCCCAACCTGGGCGGATTCGTCGAGTCCCGTAACAGCGCGATCATCCGCGGGCTCGGCCGCCTGCGGCCTGGTGTGTCGCTGGCGACCGCTCGCGCCCAGGCGGACCTGCTGGCCGACCAGCTCGCCGTGGCCTACCCCGAGTCGGCGGACACGGGATTCTTCATCTATCCGCTCCAGGACGATATCGTCACCCCGGTCCGCACGGCGCTCCACGTGCTGTTGGGGGCGGTCGGCCTCATCTTGCTCATCGCGTGCGTGAACGTCGCGAACCTGCTCCTGGCCCGGGGCGCCTCGCGGCGCGGCGAGCTGGCCGTGCGGGCGGCGCTGGGCGCGGGCCGCTGGCGCATCGTTCGGCAGCTGCTCACCGAGAGCGTCACCCTCGCCGCCGCGGGCGGCGCGGTCGGTCTCCTTCTCGCCGTGTGGGGCACCCGTCTGCTCGTCGCCCTGGCGCCCGCCGGCACGCCACGCATCGAGAGTGTTACCGTCGACCTTCGTGTCCTGGCGTTCACCGGCGCCATCTCGCTCGCCGCCGGGCTGGCCTTCGGCCTCCTACCCGCCCTGCGCGCCGGCCGGCCGGAGGTGATGGAGACGCTGAAGGAGGGCGGCCGGGGAGGCGGCGCCGACTCTGCCGTGCCGGGTCGACGCATCCAGAACGCGCTGGTCATCAGCCAGGTGGCGCTGGCGCTGACCTTGCTGGTCGGCGCTGGCCTGTTGCTCCGTTCGTTTGCCGCGCTGGGCTCGGTGGACTTGGGCTTCCAGACAGAGGAGCGGCTGACCGCGCAGATCAACCTGCCCCGCTCACGGTACGAGACGGGTGAGGAGCGGGCGGCCTTCTTCAGGCAGCTGCTGGAGAGGCTCGAGGCGCTCCCCGGCGTGGAGGCTGCGGCGGCCACGGCCACCGTCCCGCTCACCGGCTTCAACAGTGACGTCAGCTTCACGATCGAGGGGCGGCCACGCCCGGAGCCCGGCCAGGAGCCTGCCGTGTGGTACCGGCGGATCACGCCGGGCTATTTCGACGTGATGGGGATTCGACTCCTGTCGGGCCGACCCTTCGCCGAGAGCGACCATGCCGATGCACCGCCCGTCGTCATCATCAACGAGAGCTTCGCCCGTCGTCACTTCCCGGGCGTGAACCCTGTCGGTCTGCGGATCAACCTGAACGACCCCGACGATCCGATCTGGCGCGAGATCGTCGGTGTGGCGGCGAACATAAAGAACTTCGGCATCAGGGTCGACAGCCGGAACGCTCTCTATCTGCCCTACTACCAATCCCGGTCGCTGCGGATGGCATTGGTCCTCGAGGTCTCGCGCGATCCCGCCGCCCTGTCCCGAACCGTGCGGCGCGAGATCGCGAACATCGACCCCCTCCTGGCCGCGACCGGCATCGCGACGCTCGACTCCATCGTCAGCGCGGATCTGGCGCCCGACCGCTTCGTGACCTTCCTGCTCACCCTGTTCGCCGCGCTGGCCATGATCCTCGCCGTGATCGGCCTCTACAGCGTCGTTTCGTATAGCGTCGCGCGCCGGCTGCGCGAGGTCGGGATCCGCATGGCGCTGGGCGCGGGCTCGGCCCACATCGTCCGTCTCGTCGTCGGCCGCAGTCTGCTGCTGGTTGGTGCCGGCATCGCCATGGGCCTGGCAGGTGCGCTCGTCCTCACGCGGCTGATGGAGGGCCTGCTCTTCGGCGTGAGCGCCAGCGACCCGCTCACCTTCGCCGCGGTGGCCGTGCTGCTCACGGTCGCGGCCGGCGCCGCCGCCTCGATCCCGGCGCGGCGCGCGGCACACCTCGACGCCATGTCGGTGCTCCGGATGGAATAGGCCGGCGCTGGCCGGTAGGCGCGCGTAGCGAGCAGCTCGAGACGCGCGTCCGTTCGGCGACGGGAGCGTCCAGCTGCCAGAGGGGGCCGAGCCGTTCAACTCGGGCAATCTGAAGCCCGGCGCGTCGTTTTCACACGAGTTCAGCGTCGCCGGAACCTACACTTACTTCTGTATCCCCCACGAAGGCGCCGCGATGATCGGTACGGTGATCGTGGAGCCCTAGGCCGTCGGCAGCGTATCTACTCGCTGTCATCGCNNGTATTCCACATGAAGGCGCGGGGATGATCGGTACGGTGATCGTGGAGCCGTAGGCCGTCGGCGGCGCATCTAGTCGCCCTAATCGCGGCTCACGGTCTCCGCGTACCCGCTCCGCTCGAGGAAGCTCTCGAAATCGGTGATCTGAAGTATGTCGGCCACGGCTTGCCGCTTGTCCTCCGCGCGGTCGTAGTGAGCCTTCGCGATCCGGTAGCCCATCCAATAGCCGAGATCGGCGGGACGTCCCACCGCTGGGTCGGCACCGCCGTATAACCAGGCGCTGAGATCGGTGCCGTGCATCACCTCTCGAAACTCGCCCCAAAGCTCTGCCTCCCGCGGGTTCGCCCACTCGTGGATGTGCTCGTTGATGTTCCGGCCGACCAGAAGCTCGCCCAGGAAGTCCGCTGAGCCCTCCCGGATCGACGCCGCCAGCAGTGTGATGGGGCCCTGCATGGGCGCTTGATTCACGTGGATCAGCTCGTGCACGACGATGGCCGGCAGAATCTCCTGGTCCCTAAGCACCGCGCGCTCCCAATCGTTCAGCTCGTGGGTCGGCGCGTCGGCGTCGAGCCCGTACATCTCCGCCCCGATCAACAGCTTGTCCGCCGACGTCGTGCCGCCGGAGTTCATCCGGCCGATCACGAAGTAGACATCGGCGAACACGGCATCGGGGTAGAGCTCCTCGAAGCGCTCGAACGCCGCGCGAAGTTCGGGCTCCACCTCCTCGATCCCTTCCAGGCTCTCTGGAAGGTGCGCGTAGTAGGCCGACCGGCTCCTCATCTTGGCCAGCAGCTGGAACTCCGATCCGATCCGAGCCAGGATGAAATCGTGCAGACCCGGCGTGCCCGCCAGGTAGTAGCTCTTCAACACGATCCAGGCCGAGTCCCGCTCGCTCTCCGCCGCTTCGAGCTCCAACGCCATCGCGAAGAAGCGCTCGATGTCGCCGGTGACGATCCGCGCGTCCTCCGGCCGAGGGGATTGAGCGAAGGCCGGAAGCGTGGTCATCACGGCCACGATGACCAGGACCGCCTGGCGGAACAAGAGTGTCAGCAACGGCAGCGAGGCTCTCGTCATGCGACATCCGAGGTCCGGGTGTTCAGGCAAGAATCACGGTCGCCGCGCAATCTATAGCGGCCGGAGCACGCCTCCAAGAAGGGCCCACCGGACCGAGCCCGAGGCTCGCGCCGGCGAAGGACGGGCGCGACCGCCGATCCGGCTGTCCCGACGCACTAGCCACCTCGGCCACGGCCCCGCATATTACCGGCCGTGTCTGACCTGAAAGAACGTCTCGAGAAGGGCCTGGCGGGCCGTTACACCATCGAGCGGCAGCTCGGCGAGGGTGGCATGGCCATCGTCTTCCTCGCCCGGGACCTGCGGCACAACCGGAGCAT
>JAACAK010000054.1 GCA_011774835.1 Candidatus Kutchimonas denitrificans
GAGACCGATTATCAACCCGAGCGCGTCCGGGAGGCTTGCATGGCAACATAGAATCTCCCACCGGGGCACCGCCGCCAGTGCCGATACCGGAGTGGGAGCGACATTCTTGTCGCGACAAGGCGTCGATCCCCTTTGCAGTCTTTGTGCCTCTGCGTTCATCGACCGTCGTCGATCGCGGCGCCAAGCGCCGCGCCTACCGCTGGCGCGGTCTAGATCCTGGCTACTCGCACAGGCCGCCGGGGGAGGGCGGCGCACGAAGGACCCTCAGGGGTTGATCGAGGCGGGATTGGTGGGCGGTGCTGGGATCGAACCAGCGACCCCTGCCGTGTGAAGGCAGTGCTCTCCCGCTGAGCTAACCGCCCGGGAGACGGACTGCTGATTGTACGGCCGGGCGCTGGGGAAGGTCAATCTGGACGCGGCGCGTTACAGGCGCGCGTCCACCAATTCTTTGGGGAGCACGTACTTGACGTCGAACAGCACGTGGCCGGGCTTGCCCAGCGCGCGGATGCCGCCGGCGCCCATCTGCTGGAATTGGTGATGGCCGACGGCGAGGATGACGGCATCGTAGCTGCCCTGCGCGGGTTCGGCGATGGGATCGATCCCGTATTCGCGCCGCGCCTCTTCCGGGTCCACCCAGGGATCGTACACGTCCACCTTGGCGTGATAGGCGGCGAACTCCTCGATCATGTCGACCACGCGCGTGTTGCGCAGGTCCGGGCAGTTCTCCTTGAAGGCGAGGCCCATGACGAGGATGTTGGCGCCGACCACGTGGATCCTGCGCTGGGTGAGCAGCTTGACGACGCGCTCGGCGACGTAGGCGCCCATACCGTCATTGATACGCCGTCCGGCCAGGACCATTTCGGGGTTGTGGCCGATCTCCTGGGCCTTGTGGGTAAGATAGTACGGGTCGACGCCGATGCAGTGCCCGCCGACCAGCCCGGGGCGGAAGGGCAGAAAGTTCCACTTGGTGCCCGCGGCCTCGAGCACCTCCAGGGTGTCGATGCCCAGCCGGTCGAAGATCAGCGCCAGCTCGTTGACCAGGGCGATGTTCACGTCGCGCTGGGTGTTCTCGATCACCTTGGCCGCCTCGGCCACCCGGATGCTGCTGGCCTTGTGGGTGCCGGCGGCGATCACGCGGCGGT
>JAACAK010000092.1:0-365 GCA_011774835.1 Candidatus Kutchimonas denitrificans
GTCTCCGGGTGGTTCGGCGGAAAGGCCCGGGTGGCTCCCTTGCGGTGAACGCACAGGCGCCTCTTTTTGCCTCCCACCGGGTGGGTCTCCATCTTGGCGATGTTGTGGCACACGTCGTAGACGACGCTCATGCGCAGATCGCCCGGCCCGAGGCCGAGAACCCTCTCGAAGCTCTCGCGCACCCAGGCGGTGATCAGCTGGCGGTTGGCGAAGGCGAAGTTGGCGGCGCAGGCCATCGCCGCCAGGTACTGTCGCCCCTCGTCGCTGCTCAGCGGGGCGCAGCACAGCTGGCGGTCGGGAAGGTCGATGCCGTATTTGGCGCTGGCGCGCTGCATGATGCGCAGGTAGTCGTCGCACACCTGGTA
>JAACAK010000092.1:432-798 GCA_011774835.1 Candidatus Kutchimonas denitrificans
CCGAGGGCCTCGGCGGCCTCCTCGTCCTGAATCTCCTCGACCTTCTGCACCTCGAGAAAGTGGTTGCCCGAGCCGAGGGTGCCGAGCTGGGCGCGGCCGCGCTCGATGGCGCGCTCGGAGATCAGTTCCGGGTCGGCGCCCTCGAGCGCCCCACCCTCTTCGATGTGGTCCAGATCGGCGCCGTTGCCGTAGCCGTGCTCGACGGCCCAGCGCGCCCCCTCGACCAGCACCTTGTGCTCCTGGGCGATGCTGAGCTTCAGGTCGCGCCGGTGCGACCCGACCCCGGAGGGGACGTTGCGGAAAAGCGCATCGGCGAGCTTGGGAAGGCGGTCGCCGACCTCGCTCGCCGCCAGGCCGCTGCGCAGC
>JAACAK010000092.1:849-1240 GCA_011774835.1 Candidatus Kutchimonas denitrificans
CATCGACGGACCGACGATGCCCGGCAGGGTGGCGACGTTGCGCACCTGCTCCAGCGCCTGCTCCCTGCGCAGGTGTTCGATCATCGCCTCGGAGGCGAAAACGAGCCCCTCGGTGCGCATGGCTCCCTCGCGGGGGATGCGCCAGCGACAGGCGTCGATCTTTTCGATCTTCACGGTCATTGTCGTCTCCATGGGAAGCCTGTCGGACTGGGAGGAATCGATGAGAGAGAATGGTCTATTCGGATCGATCTGTCCTTTTCGCAGTGGATTCACCCAGGTGCGGCAAATTCCTACAGGTCGAGGTAGACGCGGGCATACCACGTGCCGTCATCGCCCCTTTCGACCCGAAGTTGGTGATAGGTCGCCGCTTTGACTTCCCGGTCGAGCGCCG
>JAACAK010000042.1:0-245 GCA_011774835.1 Candidatus Kutchimonas denitrificans
TGGTGAAATGCGGCCAAATCAACCAGCCGCTTCTCGTCACACAGGCAACGTCACAGGTATACATGCAGTTCTCAGATCTCGATCTCGACCCGCAAGTTCTCCAGGCAATCGAAGAGGCGGGCTACAAGGAGCCCACCCCGATCCAGGCCCAGGCCATCCCGGAGGCGCTGAAGGGCCGCGACGTCCTCGGCATCGCCCAGACCGGCACCGGCAAGACCGCCGGCTTCGTGCTGCCGATGATCACC
>JAACAK010000042.1:371-1075 GCA_011774835.1 Candidatus Kutchimonas denitrificans
GGCTTCTCGACCACTTCGAGCGCGGCAAGCTGCTGCTGACCGGCGTGCAGGTCATGGTGGTCGACGAGGCCGACCGCATGCTCGACATGGGCTTCATCCCGGACATCGAGCGCATCTTCAAGCTGACGCCCTTCACGCGGCAGACGCTGTTCTTCTCGGCCACCATGCCGCCGGAGANNCCGAGACCGTCGAGCAGGGCGTCTGCCTCTTCAAGCCGTCCCGGCGCGAGAACGCGGCCGCCGAGAAGCGGGCCTGCCTCCGCGCGCTGATGGAGCGCGAGGGCGACAAGCTCCGCAACGCGATCATCTTCCTCAACCGCAAGCGCGACGTGGCGATCCTGCACAAGTCGCTGGTCAAGCACGGCTACAACGCCGGCGCGATCCACGGCGACCTCGACCAGTCGGTGCGCACGGCGACGCTCGACGGCTTCCGCAAGGGCGAGATCAAGCTCCTCGTCGCCTCCGACGTGGCGGCGCGCGGGCTCGATATCCCGAACGTCAGCCACATCTTCAATTACGACGTGCCGAGCCACCAGGAGGACTACGTCCACCGGATCGGGCGCACGGGCCGCGCCGGCCGCGAGGGCATCGCGCTGACGATCGCGATGCCGCAGGACGGCAAGTACCTCGCCCGCATCGAGGAGATGCTCGGCAAGCAGATCCCGCGCGTCGAGACGCCCGAGGGGCTCTCCGGCGGCAAGGCGG
>JAACAK010000072.1 GCA_011774835.1 Candidatus Kutchimonas denitrificans
GTGATCACCGGGCAGTTCGACTTGAGGGAAGCGGGGCGACGGGCGCGCGCGGCGGGTGCCGACGGTCTGCTGCTGAAGCCGTTCAACGCGCTCGCCCTGTGCGAGAAGATCGACGAGGTCCTGAACGCGGGGTCTACGACCCGCGATTCGCAAACGAAGAAGTCACCGTGAACTTTAGCCCCAACCAAGGAGGAAGACGGATGCGAAACAGCACTCTTACGGTCTCGATCGTCGCGCTCACGCTGGCTACCGCGCGTATCGCGACAGCGCAGCTGCCGGAGCCGACGATGCAGATCGACGATCGCACGGCACTCGTCCTCACCGACCCGCAGAACGACTTCCTGAGCCCGGACGGGGTCGCGTGGGGCGCGGTGGGCGCGAGCGTCGAGGAGAACAACACCGTCGAGAACATCGAGACGCTGCTCGCGGCGGCGAAGAGTTCGGGGATCCCGGTCTTCATCTCGCCACACTACTACTACCCGACCGACAAGGGGTGGCGCTTCGAGGGGACGCTCGAGGTGTTGATGCACAACATCAACATGTTCGACCGCAAAGGGCCGCTCTCGGTGGACGGCTTCGAGGGATCCGGCGCCGATTGGCTGGCGCGCTACAAGCCCTACATCGAAGACGGCGAGACCGTCGTGTCCAGTCCGCACAAGGTCTACGGTCCCGAGGCCAACGACCTGGTGCTCCAACTTCGCAAGCGCGGCATCGACCGTGTCGTGCTCGCCGGGATGTCGGCGAACCTCTGCGTCGAGGCACACCTGAGGGAGCTCCTGGAGCAGGGCTTCGAGGTCGCGGTGGTGACCGACGCGACGGCCGCCGCCAAGTTTCCCGACCTCGATGGCTATCAGGCGGCGATGACCAACTTCCGCTTCATCGCCAACGACATGTTCACCACGGAAGAAGCCGTCCAGGCATTCAAGGTCAAGACTTGATCGGGCGATACGAGCGGCGACCCCGGGTCGGTGCCCGGGGTCGTCAGGCCCGAGGTTGTGTGCAAACATCGAAGGAGGATCACGATGGGCAAGGAACCGACCTACAACGACATACTCCCGAACCCCGGGTTTAAGGTCGAAAAGGGAAAGACCGCGGTCGTCATCACGGATCCGCAACGGGATTTCCTCTCGGAAGACGGCGTCGTCTGGGAAGTCGTGGGACCGAGCGTACAGAAGAACAACACGGTGGAGCACCTGCGGCAGCTGCTGTCCGCCGCGCACGACGCCGGGATCCCCGTGTTCATCTCTCCCCATTACTACTACCCGCAGGACCACAAGTGGGACTTCGGCGGCGCGCTGGAGAAGATGATGCACGCGGTCGGGATGTTCGACCGCGAGGGCGCGCTGACCACCAAGGGCTTCAGCGGGTCCGGGGCGGATTGGCACGAGCCGCTCAAGTCGCTGATCGACCGCGATGACGTGGTCATCGCGAGCCCGCACAAGGTGTATGGGCCCGAATCGAACGATCTCGTCCTGCAGCTTCGAAAGAGAGGGATCGACAAGGTCATCCTGGCCGGCATGTCCGCCAACCTGTGTGTCGAGGCGCACCTGCGCGAGCTGACCGAGCAGGGGTTCGAGGTGTCGGTGGTGAAGGACGCCACAGCCGGGGCTCAGCTCCCCGGCGGCGATTTCTACGAGGCCGCCCTGCTCAACTTCCGGATGATCGCCAGCGCCGTGCTGACGACGGATGACGCGGTGAATGCGATCCAGGGGGGATCCTAAACCGATGCCGGCCTCAGGCACGAGAGGTTAGTCCCTATGAGCGATAACGCAGCTTCCCCGTCCGGTCGTTCAGCGACTGCGGACAGCCTCGCCGGCAGCGACGAGCTGGTTCGGCTGCTGCTGGATTCAACGGGCGAGGGGATCTACGGGGTCGATCTGGAAGGGAAGTGCACGTTCGCTAACCCCGCGTGCCTGAGGCTGCTCGGCTTCGAGAAAGATACGGATCTGCTGGGTCGAAACATGCATGAGCTGGTCCATCACACGCGCCCGAACGGGGAGCCCTATCCGGAGAAGGAATGCAGGATCTACAAGGCGTTTCGTGAGCATGCGGGGACGCATGTGGACGACGAGGTGATGTTCCGGAAGGACGGATCGAGTTTTTCAGCCGAGTACTGGTCCCACCCGGTGGAGCGTGAGGGTGAGCTGTTGGGCTGCGTGGTCACGTTCATGGACATCAGCGAGCGGCGCCGCAGCGAACAGCTGCTCGCCGAGCAGGCGGCAACCATCGCTGAGGTCGCACGGTTCCCGGAGATGAATCCGGGGCCGGTCGTGCGCCTCGATCTAGATGGGAATGTGCTGATGGCCAATGCGGCCGCGGAGGAAGTGTTCGGGGCCGACCTCGTCGGTACATGCTGGCTCGATATCTGTCCGGATATCGACGGGGATGTCTGGAATGAGATCGTCGATTCCACGGGGCCGTGTGTCCTCGAGCGGCGCATTCAGGATAGGGATTACGTGCTGACTCACCGGCGCGACTTCGAGGGCGACCTCGTTTTCGTTTTCGGTGCGGACATCACCGAACAGCGAGAAGCCCAGCGAGCGTTGCGGCAGGCGGACGAACTGGTGCGGCTGCTGCTCAATTCGACGGGTGAAGGGATCTACGGGGTCGACCTCGAAGGCAACTGCACCTTCGCCAACCCCGCCTGCGCCAGGCTTCTGGGCTACGAGAGCGTCGACGAGCTGCTGGGCAAGCACATGCACGACCTGGTGCACCACACGCGGCCCAACGGGGAGCCGTACCCGGTGGAGGAGTGCCGCATCTACCAGGCGTTCCGGGAGCACAAGGGAACGCACGTCGACGACGAGGTGATGTTCTGCTCGGACGGCAAGCCTTTCCCGGCCGAGTACTGGTCGTACCCGGTGGAGCGTGACGGCGAGCTGGTGGGTTGTGTGGTCACCTTCGTCGACATCAGCGACCGGCGCCGCGTGGAGGAAGAGCTGCGGCAGAGGGAGAAGATGGCGGCGCTGGGTAAGCTGTCGGCAGGGCTGGCCCACGAGCTGAACAACCCGGCGGCGGCGGCGGGCCGCGCGGCTGGCCAGCTGGTCGAGATGCTGGACGAGTTGCTGTCAGCCACGGTGCGCCTGGCGAGGACGGGCCTCGGTTCGGATGGGTGGGCGCAGTTGAGCGACCGGTACACCGAATTCGGCCGGCGTTCCGATCAGGCGCTCGGCCTGTCGGCGCTGGAGGCCAGCGATCGTGAAGATGAGCTGCTGAGTTGGCTCGAGGGGCACGGTGTGGAGGAACCGTGGGAGATCGCCTCCACGCTGGCCAGTGCGGGGGTGCGGGACGAGGACTTGGAGGAGATCGCCGGCGCCCTACCGGCGGATGGCCTGGCCGAGGCCATCGATTGGTTGGACAAGGCGCTCGATGCGCGGGAGCTGGCTGGAACGGTGGTCCGCAGCTCGCGGACCATGTCGGAGCTGGTCAGCGCGGTGAAGTCCTACACGCACATGGACCGGGCGCCGGTGGACTATGTCGATGTCCACGCGGGGCTGGAGGACACGATCAGGATCCTCGGGCACAAGCTCAAGAAAGGGATCGAAGTGGTGCGGCGCTACGATCGAGATCTGCCGCGCGCCCGGAGCGGAGGGAGCGATCTAAACCAGGTGTGGACGAACCTGATCGACAACGCGATCGGCGCGCTGGGGGACCGTGGGACCATCACCATCCAAACGCGTCGAGACGGCGATCACATCGTGGTCGAAGTCATCGACGACGGTCCGGGCATACCGCAGGAGATACAGAATCGCATCTTCGAGCCCTTCTTCACCACCAAGGAGGTCGGGCAGGGCACCGGGCTGGGGCTGGACATCGTGCGCCGCATCGTCGGGGGACGGTGCGGCGGTTCGGTCGACTTCAGCTCGCGGCCAGGCGAAACCGTCTTCCGGGTTCGGCTACCCGTTGATGAGGCCGCGACCTGCGAGCAGCCGGCGGATGCGGAACCCACAGCGTAAGCTGTAGAGCGAGTATTCAGGAGGGAGAGAATGGCGAAACCGGCAATCCTGACCTTGGACGATGATGTCGACGTCCTTAGGGCCGTCGAGCGCGATCTGAGGCGCGAGTACGGATCAGAGTATCGAGTTACCCGCGCCGATTCTGGTGCGAGCGCGTTGCAGCTGCTCGAGGAACTGAAGCGGCGTGGCGAGCCGTCGGCGCTGATGCTCGTGGACCAGCGGATGCCGGCGATGAGCGGTGTCGAATTCCTCCAGCGGGCGGTCGAGATCTTCCCCGAGTCGAAACGGGTGCTCCTCACGGCCTACGCGGATACCGAGGCGGCGATCCGGGCGATCAACGAAGTCCATATCGACCACTACCTGCTCAAACCGTGGGATCCGCCGGAGGAGAAGCTCTACCCGGTGCTCACCGACCTGCTGGACGACTGGCGCTCCGCCTACCGGCCGCCGTTCGAGGGGATCCGCGTGGTCGGCAGCCAGTGGGCTCCCGCCTCGCATCGGATCAAGGAGTTCCTGGCGCGCAACAACATCCCGTATCTCTGGATGGACCCCGAGGTGAGCAAGGAAGCGCGACGCCTGATCGAGGTTTCGGGAACGAACAAGCTCGAGCTGCCTTGCCTCTTCTTCCCGGACGGCTCGATGCTGGAGAAGCCGGAGAACCGCGAGATCGCCGAACGCTGCGGTCTGCAGACCAGCGCCGACATGCCGTTCTACGATCTCGTCGTGGTGGGGGCCGGCCCCGCGGGGCTGGCCGCGTCGGTGTACGGCGCCTCGGAAGGGCTGCGGACGCTCGTCGTCGAGAAGCAGGCACCTGGCGGCCAGGCGGGGATGAGCTCGCGGATCGAGAACTACCTCGGCTTCCCGGGGGGCGTATCGGGCGGCGAGCTGGCGCGGCGTGCCGTGAGCCAGGCCCGGCGGTTCGGCGCCGAGGTGCTGTCGGCACAGGAGGCCGTCGGCCTGTCCGTCGATGGGCCGTCGAAGACCGTGAAGCTGGGGGATGGCAGCGAACTGAAGTGTCGCGCGCTCCTGATCGCCACCGGCGTGTCGTATCGACAGCTGGACGCCGAGGGGATCGAACGTCTGGCGGGAGCCGGCGTGTACTACGGAGCGGCGATGACCGAAGGGGAATCGGTTCGAAATCAGGACGTCTATATAATAGGCGGCGCCAATTCGGCCGGGCAGGCGGCGATGTACTTCTCCGGGTACGCCCGGACGGTGACGATGTTGGTGCGAGGCGCCTCACTGTCGAGCAACATGTCTCAGTATCTGATCGATCAGATCGACGGGGCCGACAACATTCAGGTGCGGACCGGGTGCGAGGTTGTGGAGGTTCTGGGCGAAACGCGTCTCGAGAAGCTCGTAATAGCTGGCGACGGCGACAACACCCGAGAAACCGTCTCGGCTGCCGCGCTCTTCATCTTCATCGGAGCGATTCCACACACCGAGTGGCTCGGCGATCTCGTTGCGCGTGACGAGCGTGGCTTCGTCCTCTCCGGCGCCGAGGCGGCGGCCAATGGCAAGGCGACTCAATTCCAGTTACAGAATCGCTTGCCGTTCCTGCTCGAGACCAGCCTGCCGGGCGTCTTCGTGGCGGGTGATGTTCGCCACGGTTCGGTAAAGCGCGTCGCATCGGCGGTAGGCGAAGGGTCGATGGCCGTGATGTACGTGCACCGCTACCTCAGCTCGGTGTGACCTGCGGTCGCGTCCGCGATGCCTCAGCCGAACACCTCGTTGAGCATCTGCAGCAGCCTCGCCCAGGACTGCCGATCCGCCTCGGCGTCGTAGGCCAGCGCCTCCATGCCGTGGCTGTCGGCGTCCGGGTTGGTGAAGGCGTGTCTGGCGCCCGGGTAGGTGACGATCTCAAAACGAGCGCCGGCAGTCTCCATCTCCTGCCTGAACGCGGTGATCTGTTCCGGCGGCACGAACGGGTCGTCCGCCCCGGCGAGAACGAGGACTCGCGCCTTGATCGAGCCCGGGGCCGCAGGATTGTCAGTCGCAAGCAAGCCGTGGAAGGTGGCAACCGCGTCCAGGTCGGTGCCAGCCCTCGCCATCTCCAGCACGACCTGGCCGCCGAAGCAGTAGCCGATCGCGGCGATTTGCTCCGTATCGACGTGGGGGTCCTGCTTGAGCAGCTCCAGCGCCGCGTTGAAGCGCGCCGGGATGACGCCGGCTTGTAGCACCTCGGTCATCATCTCGTTCGCGTCCTCAGGGTGGGTCGCCAACTTGCCCTTCCCGTAAACGTCCAGCGCGAACCCGACATAACCGGCCTCGGCGAGCCGGCGCGCCTGGTTGCGCGCATGCTCGTTGTGGCCCCACCATTCGTGGACGACCAGCACGCCGGGCCGTGTCTCCTGCGTCGAGGCGTCCCAGGCGAAGAACCCCTGCAGGACCGTTCCGTCAACGGTATATTCGACCTCACGCGTCTCGATCTGCGGCGCGGCTTCAGTCTCGGCTCGCATCTCGCCTTCGCTCTCGCTGCCGCCGCAGGCGGTGGCCATGAAGGCGAGCGCAACGGCGACAACGACCGACTTCGGTCCTTTAGTCATCGTGCTCTCCCGCTGTAGTAGAATGGTCAAAATAGAAAGATGGACGCGTCCAGCCAAGAGACGTTCGGCTGGAGCGCACCGATCCCAGAGCGAAGGCGCCGGGGTGCTACCCCTGAGCTGACCGTGGGCCGTTCCTCCTATTCGCACGTCGTCGGGTTCGACGACGGATCGTTCGATAAGTACTCGCAACGGTACGTGCCGGTGGTGGGTGCGGTGTTCTCCGGGCTGCGACTGGAAGGCGTGCTGACCGGCCGCGTCACCGCCGACGGTGCCAACGCCACCCGGGTGCTGATCGAGATGGTGGCCGGCTCGAAATTCGCCGCGCAGCTGCAGCTGGTCCTGCTGCAGGGGATCGCACTCGGCGGTTTCAACGTGGTCGACCTGCACCGCCTGCACGAGGCGCTGGGACTCCCGGTGATCGTCGTGGCACGGCGCCGGCCGCGGTTGGAGAAGATCCGCGAGGCATTGCTCACCCGCGTCCCGGGCGGCGCGCGCAAGTGGGCGCTGATCGAGCGGTTAGGCCCAATGGAGCGGCTGGCCGGTGTGTACGTGCAGCGGTTGGGGCTGAGTCGTGATGAGGCGGAGCGTGTGATCCGGCAGCTGTCGGTGAACGCGAACATCCCTGAGCCGCTGCGTACGGCGCACCTGATCGCCGGCGGAATTGCCACGGGCCAGAGCCGGGGCCGACCGTAGGCCGGCCGGTCGGATCCACTGTCGGCTTTTGCACGGCGAGTTGAAGGAGGCAGGTTCTGATGGATGCGAGGAAGCGGCCGTCACCGCGGGTGGTGGGCCTGTCCTGGGGCCGGATCGAAGTGGATGGCCGCGAGGCGCCGTACAAGGATGCCAAGCTGTTCCCCGGCGGCTCACGCGAGTGGGATTGGAACGAGACCGGCACGCGGCACCAGCCCGGGATCCAGCCGGCCGATGTTGAAGAGTTGGTGGAGCATGGGGCCAGAGTGGTGGTCTTCGGATGCGGCATGTACGAGCGGCTCGGCGTCTGCCCGGAAACCCTCGAGCAGCTGGAAGAGCGGGGTGTCGAGGTGCGTATCCACCAGAGCGAAGAGGCGGTCAGAGTGTATAACGAGCTGGCGGAGAAAGAGGCGGTCGGTGCGCTCGTCCATTCCACCTGCTAGCTATTCGCTGCTTGCTATGGAGCGATACGCGTTTCGTCGGCCCGGCGTCGTCACCGCCGCCTTGGGATTTTCTGCGTCATCGCCTATCGTCGGGCGATGCTGAAGGTGCTGCTCCCCTGCTGAAGACGATCCGCCGAGGGAGACGCGATGCCGAAGACGAGCGCCGGTCTACTGATGTACAGGATCAGGGAGGGCGCGCTCGAGGTTCTCCTCGTGCATCCGGGCGGCCCCTTCTGGCGGAGTAAAGACAAAGGCGCCTGGACCATTCCCAAAGGCGAGATCGGTTCTGACGAAGACGCACTGGCCGCGGCACGGCGCGAGTTCGAGGAAGAGACGGGCCTGCGGGCCAAAGGACCGTTCATCCCGCTGACTCCGGTCAGGCAGAAGGGCGGCAAGACGGTGCGTGCCTGGGCCTTCGCCGGCGACTGCGATCCGCAGCGCCTGCGCAGCAACGTCTTCGAGCTGGAGTGGCCGCCGGGCTCGGGACAGGCGCGCGAGTTCCCGGAGACCGACCGAGCGGGATTCTTCGGTCTCGACGAGACGTTGGAGAAGATGAATCCGGCCCAGGTCCCGCTGGTGGAGGAGTTAGCGGCTAGACTGAAGTTGGAGTGATCGCGTACGGAATCCTCTATCAGGTCAGGCGACCGGCTGGATACTCGGCATTCACTTGAGCCTCGCTTGACTGCCTCTCGCCTTGTTCAGGGTAGCTTATTGTCCACGACAGGTAGCCTGGACCGCTGATGTTCCTTCTGTCGAAGTGGTACTGCGACTGTGTGAGCGATGAAGGCAACGCCTTCGTCGGGTACTGGGCCCGCATGCGGTGGGGACCACTCAGCATTCCCTACGCGGCGGTACTCGACAAGCCCCGCAATCGCGCTGCGCGCGAGCAGTGCGTGCTACGGTCGTGCCCCCCTCCCACGCTCCGGGGCGACGAGCTGCGCTGGGATTGCAGGCGACTGGGCGTCAGGGCGCGGTGGAGGGATCACCTTCCGGCCATCAGCCGCGTGCTGCTCGAGACGGCCGCGGGCTCGATCACCTGGCGCTGTCACGTCCCGCGCGCGCGGGCGCGGATCGAGCTGGCCGGGGCGGGGCAACTGTCGGGCCTGGGCTACGCCGAGCTGCTCACCCTCTCGCTGAAGCCATGGCGGCTTCCGTTCCGCCAGTTGCGCTGGGGACGCTTCCTCTCGACGGAGGACGCGCTGACCTGGATCGAGTGGGATGGTGAAGCGCCGCGCCAGTGGGTGTTTCACAATGGGGTCGAGCTCTCCGGCGCGACGGTCCAGTCAGAAAGCGTCGAGTTACCGGGCGATCGCGGCGTCCTCGAGTTGCGGGAATCGGTCGCGCTCCGTGAGGGGCGATTGGCCGCTACCGCGCTCCGCCCGGTTCCGGCCGCGTTTTTGTGGTTGCCGGCCGGGATCAGGAAGGCGCACGAGGTCAAGTGGCTGGCGCGGGGAACGTTGACTACGGGCACCCGCTCCAGCCCGGGGTGGGCTATTCATGAGGTCGTCCGGTTGAGATGAACAGACAAAGGCTAGCGAAATTCCTGTACGCGATTCTGTTCGTGCTGGCGATACCGGCCGCACTAGTGTGGTGGGCGCAGGCGGCAAGCGATGTGGTGCCGCTTCCCACGATCCCGGACGGGCGGGTGGCGCTCGTTCTTGTCGCCAGCGGCGTGGCTCTGCTGGCGGCCGGAATGTTCGCCCTCGTCGCCTATGGGAAGGGCTTACCGATGAGTCCCTATCCACCGCCGGTGTACGTGGCGCGGGGGATCTACAGGTTCACCGCGCACCCGATCTACTTGGGCTTCGTCGTCGCCTGCTTCGGGGTGGCGATCTACCTGCGCTCGCCGGCCGGGATCTGGCTGGTCTCGCCGATGGTGGCGCTGGCGCTGACGGCGTTCGTGTTGGGCTACGAGCGACAGGATCTCCGTCAGCGCTTTGCTGCCGAGGTCATACACAAACCGCTCGTCTCGCTGCCGCCGGATCGCCCGGATCCGCCCACGCGTTGGGACCGGGCGTCGATCTACCTGCTCGTGTTAATCCCGTGGTCGCTGGCGTTCGAAGCGGTCTATCGACTGGGCATCCCGGCGGACGCGATCATCGCTCATTTCCCGTTCGAGCGCGACTGGCCGGTGCTGGAGTGGACGGAAGCGATCTACGGCAGCGTCTACCTCTTCGTGCTGTCCACGCCGCTCATCCTGACGACCCAGCGGGACCTGCGCCGCCTGGCCGAGCTGGGATTGATTGCGACCGCGGTGGTGACCGTCGTCTACTTGACGGTGCCGCTGGTCGCACCGCCGCGCCCGTTCGAGCCGCGGACCTTTCTGGGCGACGCCCTGATGTTCGAGCGGTCGTTGTCCCACACGGTTGCCGCTTTTCCCGCCTTTCACGTGATCTGGAGCTTCATCGCCGCGGATGCATGGGCGCGGCGATCGCGGGCCTGGGGTGTCGCAGGCTGGGCGTGGGCGATCCTGATCACCGCCAGTTGCATCACGACCGGTATGCACGCCTTGGCCGACCTGGCGGTCGCTGCGATCGTGTTCCTGCTGCTTCTGCGTTGGCGGCGTATCTGGGAGCTGATGCGCCGGGCGGCGGAGGCTGTGGCGAACTCGTGGCGCGAATGGCGCTGGGGGCGTGTACGCGTCATCAACCATGGCATGTACGCCAGCCTGGCCGCCGCGGTGGGATTCTGGATATCGACTGCGCTCGGCGGCCCATCAGTGCTCTGGCAGCTGGTGTTCGTGCACCTGTGCGGCCTGGCGGGCGCGGGCCTCTGGGCGCAACAGCTGGAAGGCTCCCCGAAGCTTTCCCGCCCGTTCGGGTACTACGGGGGGGTGATCGGTGCGTTATCCGGTGCGCTGATCGCCGGGGCAGTCGGCGGCAACACGGTGATGCTCCTTGCCCTCATCGCGATGGAAGGACCGTGGCTGCAGGCGCTGGGTCGGTTGCGCTGCCTGGTACAGGGATGTTGCCACGGATCCGGAGCTCCGGAGGGGACAGGTATCCGCTACTGGCAGCCACGATCACGCGTGTGCACACTTGCAAGCCTGCGAGGGGTTCCACTGCACCCCACGCCGCTCTACTCCATTCTGGGGAACGTCGTGATCGGGGTACTCCTCCTGCGAATGTGGTCGTTGGGCGCGGCTTTCGGTCTCATAGCCGGCACGTATCTCATGCTCGCGGGAGTCGCCCGTTTCGTGGAGGAGTCGTATCGCGGTGAGCCGCAGACGCCGATAGTCGCCGGGCTGCGGATCTACCAGTGGATGGCCGTACTGTCGTTGGCCGGCGGCATCGTTCTCACGACGATTCCCGCCGGGCATTCGGCCGGTCTCACGGTCGCGCTCGATTGGAGGACCGTGCTGGCGGGCGCGATGTACGGTCTGCTCACCGGATTCGCGATGGGCGTGGATTTTCCCGGTTCCACTCGTCGGTTCGCACGTTTGGCGTCACCGTGAGCCGCACGCGGTCTGTGCAGGCCAGAACTCCCTTAGCGGGCCCGGTCGTTCGCGGCCCATTCGAGCTCCACCATCACGCCGACGTGATCCGAGAGGTAGGCCCCCGTGCCATCCAGCACGGTCTCAGTCTCCTTTACCCGCCACTCTCGGGCTGAGTCCGGCCTGACGAGCACGTAATCGTAGCGCTCGTCCGTCTTCGTCTCCTGATAGGGCAGCGCCGCGTAGCGGTTGCGGCTGGGCACCCAGGTCGCGGACCGGCTGGCCGGCGTGGGGTTCGGCGGAAGCGGATCGGTGAATCCCGCGTCGATCAGCGCGGCGTATTCCGGGGTGAGCGGGTTCTCCGGGCCCGGCGGCGCCGGGTAGGCCATGGTCGGCGACGTGTTGATGTCGCCGGCGAGAATGACCGGTGTGCCGTCGGTTTCACTTTCCAGCGTTCGCAGCAATGGCTCCAGCTGGGCCAGGCGAACGAGGCTGTCCTTCGGTTTGGTTCCGGCGTAGAGATGGATCGCCAGCACGGTCAACGGGCCCAGCGCTGTCTCGACTCGCACGATCATCGCCCCCTTGCGGCCGAGACGCTCGTCAGGCTTGGTGCCGAGATCCGCCGGGTGAGGGATGAATCGGGCGTCCTCTATCGGCAGGCGCGAGAGCACCAGCAGACCGCCGGTGGCGTCGATGGGCATTAGCCCGAGGATCCGGCGCCAGCGGCGCGCGTCCGGCGTCGTATCGTAGGGCGGACACAGCTGGCCCAGCAGGCGGCGCCGGGCCCTGACGTCGAACATCTCCTGCAACACGATAATGTCGGCGTCCAGGCTAGCGAGCGCGTCCGACAGGCGCCTCAGGCGGCGCCGCTTGTCCTGGGTCGGGATACTGACGGGCAGCGCCCAGGCGTTGAAGGTCACGATCCTCAGCGAGGTCTTCTCTGACATGGCCAGATAAGAAACGGGCCAGGCCGTTCGCGGTCAAGCGAAATGAGGTGGGCGACGGTGACCGCCCGGTCCCGAAGCGACGCGAGTTGGGAGAGATGGGGTGATGCTTGGAAGGGGTCGCCGTATTAGACTGATTTGGATCGCATGACTGTCTGGGTTGATGTTGTTGTGTGCCCCTGCGATATCACGAGACCAGCAAACCAATGATCGACACGGTTCTGTATCGTCTCAGTCGGGTCAGCATGAAGCGGGCAGGGCGATCGGCTCTCAAAGATGTCGAGCTCGATCTGCGCGTATCAGAGCTGACGGTGCTCGTCGGGCCGTCCGGCGCCGGTAAGACCTCGCTTCTGAGGTTGCTGAATCGCCTCGATAGTCCTACGTCAGGCAGCATCCTCTACGACGGCCGGCCGATCGAGTCCTACTCCGTCCTCGACCTGCGTCGGCGCGTGGGGTTCGTCTTCCAGAAGCCGGTGATGTTCCCCGGGACGGTTCGCGGGAACATGGAGCGTGCGGCGCGCATCGTCGGGTTGGCCGCTGGAGAGATCGAGGAGAGGATGAGGGAAGCGATGGAAACCGCCGAGCTGCCTCTGAACCTGCTCGATCGAGATGGGAGCGAGCTGTCTCTCGGTCAGCAGCAGCGGGCCAACCTCGCGCGCTGCCTGATGACTGGCCCCGAGACGCTGCTCCTCGACGAACCGACTTCGGCGCTCGACCCCGAGACCTCGGATCGATTGTTACGCACGATTCGGAAGCTGTGTCGCGAACGTGGGCACACGGTGATCATGGCGACGCATAGGGTTGGCGAGGCGGCGGCTGTAGGCGATCGCCTGGTGTCGATTCGGGAAGGAGCCGTGGCAGACCCCGAACTCGATCCGGCCACCCTGGCGCGGGCGCTCGAGCAGGGAGTCGATAGGGACCTCCCACCCTCGACATGACTACATCCGCCGAAGAGGAACCTGAATGGATATCCTGAGTTCGCCGGTCATCGACATCTCCTGGCTGGATCTGGTCGGCGCTGCCGGGCTCATTCTGCTGAGCGTGGGCATCACACGCTGGCAGGGAACGCGCCTCGCCGGAAGTTTTTTGTTGGGAGGCGTGCGTACGGTCGTTCAACTGACCGTCGTCGGCTACGTGCTGGTCTACATCTTCAACGTCAATCAGTGGTACTGGGTGATGGCCGCCCTGCTCTTGATGACGGTGGTTGCCACCCGTGAGGCGGTGGGGCGACAGGATAGCCGCCCTTCGATCCTGTACGGGATCACGGGCCTGTCTCTGGCCGTGGGTTCGGGCTTCACCCTCTTCTACGTAAGCGCCGTCGTGGTGCAAGTCGAGCCCTGGTACAATCCCCGTTACACGATTCCGCTTTTCGGCATGATCGTGGGCAACGCGATGAACGCGGCCGCCCTGGCGGCCGAGCGACTGGCCGCCGAGTTGAGCATGCGGCGCGGCGAGGTGGAGGCCTATCTGGCGCTGGGAGCCGATTCCGCCGAGGCCGCCCGCGAGCCCGTGCGTAGCGCCCTGCGCGCCGCCTTGATCCCCACGCTTAACAGTTTGATGGTCGTGGGGATCGTCGCGCTGCCCGGGATGATGACGGGGCAGATCCTCGGTGGGGTCTCGCCGCTCACGGCGATCCGCTACCAGATCGTCGTGATGTTCATGCTCGCCGGGTCGGTCACGCTCACGGCGACGCTGGTGACGATTGGGTACCGGCGGCGGTTCTTTACGACAGCGGAGCAACTCCGGCTTCGCCCCGAGTAAGCCGCCCCCCGGTCGAAGCGGCGCCCGGGCTGAACCTTGCAGAACGCTGGAAACGTAGGGTGACCGGGCGCCAGCATCTCCCTGGCCGGGGGCTACTTTTGAAGCTCTCACGAGTCGTCCGTGCGCTTGCTCCCGTCGCCGCATGTCGCGCCTCCGGTCCGGTCGATCTTGTTAATGGGAGAAAGGCAGCCAGCCCACGCAGGACGCCACGGTTGCCCTCGCCACCGGCTCTAGTTATCAATGGCTCTGCCCCAACCTTATCTCGTTTCCGTTTCTCAGAAGGCGGCGTAGAGCAGGTGCGCCCCGGGTCGGCCCTCGACTCGAGCGGAGCCCGAGGAGGTCCCGAATGAAGCACTATCTCCCCGATCCCGATCAGATACCCGGCGAAGCACAGCCCCAGGAACTGCCCCCGTGGGGTGAGACCCGCGTGGTCGGCCGGTCACTCTCCCGGGTGGACGGCTACGAGCTGGTCAGCGGCACGGCGGTCTACACGCTGGACCTTACGCTGCCCGACATGCTGCACGCCGTCATCGTGCGCTGTCCGCACGCCCACGCCCGGGTGGTGCGGGTTGAGACGAGTCGGGCGGAAGCGATGCCGGGCGTGCGGGCGGTGCTCACCGCCTCGACGCCGGGCGCTGAGATCCCGTGGTATTTCGGCGATGACGGTCCCACCAGTCGCCTGTTCGACTCGCATTGCCGATATGCCGGCGAGGAGGTGGCGGCGGTGGCGGCGGAGACGGTGCACCAGGCGTGGGACGCGGCGCGGGCGATCGAGGTCGAGTACGAGGTCCTGCCGTTCGTGATCGACGAGGCCGAGGCGCTCGAGGCAGACGCCCCGGCCGTGCACGAGGGCGGCAACCTGACCGAGCAGCGAGAGTTCGCCCGCGGCGATGTCGAGGCGGCCTTCGCCGAGGCGGACGTCGTGCTGGGGGGGACGTTCCGAACTCCGTGCGAGCTTCACGCCCCGCTGGAGACGTTCGTGTCCGTCGCTCGCTGGGATGGCGACCGACTCACGGTCTGGGACTCTACCCAAGGCGTGTTCGCACGGCAGCAGGAGCTGGCTCGATACTTCCGCCTGCCGCTGACGTCGGTCCGCGTCATCTGTCCGTACGTCGGCGGCGGTTTCGGCGCCAAGCTGAGCACGGGTAAGTACACCGTCATCGCCGCGCTGGCCGCACGGATGACGGCGCGGCCGGTGAAGCTGGCGGTGACGCGGGAGGACTCGTTCTTGTCGGAGGGAAACCGGCCGGCCAACACGATCCGGCTGAAGGCGGCGGCGATGCGGGACGGCACGCTGACGGCGCTGGAGGGTGAATTTCTGGGCAGCGTCGGCGCCTACCCATCGGGCGCGGTGTCCCCGTACCTGTTGTTGGCACTCTACGATTGCGCGAACGCGCGGGCCGCGACGACCGAGGTTTACACCAACGCGGGCAGGGCACGGGCGTTCCGGGCGCCGGCGTTTCCGCCGTGCGCATGGGCGCTGGAGCAGACGATCGACGCGTTGGCGGAAGAGATCGGAATGGATCCGGTGGAGTTCCGGCTGAAGAACCTGGCGACGGTCCTCCAACTACGCGACGACCTGCCGTACACGAGCATCGGGCTGCGCGAGTGCATCATCGAGGGCGCCCGGGAGTTCGGCTGGGAGAGCGCCCGCAGCCGGCCGCAGCAGGATGGGCACCTGCGGCGCGGCGTGGGGATGGCTGCCGGCATGTGGGCTTACCCGGGCGAGCCGCGGGCGACGGTGTTCGTCAAGCTGTTCGCCGACGGCAGCGTGAACCTGAACATGGGGGCCAGCGACATCGGCACGGGCACCAAGACCGTCATGGCCATGGTGGTGGCCGAAGAGCTGGGTGTGCCGCTGGAGCAGATCCAGATCGAGCACGCCGACACCGGCACCACCCAGTACGCGCCGGCCAGCGGCGGCAGTCAAACGGTAGTCGTCTCGTCCCCCGCCGTGCGCGCCGCAGCCGTGGATGTGAAGGGCCAATTGCTGGAGATCGCCGCCGCCGAGCTGGAGCGGCCCGCCGAGGGGCTCGTCCTGCGTGACGGCCAGGTCGTTCCCATCGACGACGAGGGGGCGGCCGTGCCGCTGGCGGAGCTCCGCGGATTGCGACAGCGGCAGAACATTGTGGGGGTCGGACGACGACACCCGCACCCCGAGGGGAAGATCGCGCTTCCTTTCTGCGCGCAGTTCGCGGACGTGGAGGTGAACACGCTGACCGGCGAGGTGCGTGTCGCTCGGCTGCTGGCGGCGCACGATAGCGGGCGCGTGATGAGCTACCTGACCTACGAGAATCAGGTGTTTGGCGGAATGGCGATGGGAATCGGGTTCGGCCTCACCGAGGATCGGGTTCTCGATTCGCAGACCGGCAAGATGGTGAACCACAACTGGCACGACTACAAGATCCCCACGGCCAAGGACGTGCCGCTGGAGCAGACTTGCGTGCCGATAGATCCCCACGACACCGAGTGCAACACCACGGGAGCGAAGGGGCTGGGCGAGCCCGCCCACATCCCCACCGCCGCGGCGATCGCCAACGCCGTCTATCACGCCACCGGCGTCCGCGTCCACGACGCCCCCATCACCGCCATGCAGATGGTTCGGCTGTTGGCCGAGACGCGAGGAGACTGACCATGCTGCCCCAGTTCGATTACGTACGTCCCGGCTCACTGAGCGAGGCGATCGAGCACGGCGCCACCGATGGCGCGATCCTGCACGCCGGCGGCATCGACCTGCTCGGCTGCTTGCGGGACGGTGTGTTCACCGCCGACAAGCTGGTGGCCATCGCTCACCTGGCGGAGCTCCGCGGGATCGACGAGACGCGTGACGGCGGCCTGCGGATCGGCGCGCTCACCACTCTGTCCGAGATCGCCGCCCACCCGTTGATCGGCGAGCGCTACACCGTGCTGTCGCAGGGCGCCGGCTCCGCCGCCAGCCCGCAGCTTCGCAACCAGGGCACGATCGCCGGGAACCTCTGCCAGCGACCACGCTGCTGGTACTTCCGCGGCGACTTTCACTGCCTGCGCAAGGGCGGCTCGATGTGTTACGCCGTGGCCGGCGCCAACCAGTACCACTGCATCTTCGGCGGCGACCGCTGCTACATCGTGCACCCGTCGGACACGGCGCCGGCGCTGGTCGCGCTGGACGCACGGGTGCGCATCGTCGGCCCGTCGGGCCAGCGGGTCGTCCCGCTGGACTCCTTCTTCGTTCCGCCCGGCCAAGACATCAGGCGCGAGACGATACTCGAGCCCGGCGATCTGGTGGTCGAGGTCCTGCTGCCGCCGCCGGGCATGGGGCTGCGCAGCGTGTACCGGAAGGTGCGGGCCCGGGGCGTCTGGGACTTCGCGCTGGCCGGTGCGGCGGCCGCGCTGACCATATCGGACGGCCGGGTGACCGGCGGACGGCTGGTGCTCTCCGGCGTCGCACCGATCCCCTGGCGGGCGGCCGAGGCGGAGAGGGCCCTCGCCGGCAGTCGCCTGGATGCGGAGACCATCCGGCGCGCGGCGCAAGCCTGCGTGGCGGACGCACGGCCAATGACCCATAACGGCTACAAGGTCGACCTGGTGCGGGGAGTCGTAGAGGAGACGCTGCGATCGCTGGCGTGAGCGGGAGAGGCACGGCAAAGGCTGACCATCGATGACCGACGATACAGGGCGGAGATCATGAGCGAAGATTCGGGAAAGCGACAGGACTCGCAGCGCGGCATCAGCCGCCGCAACTTCCTGGGGACGATGGGCGCCGGCACCCTCGGTGTGGCCGTCAGCGGCCGGGCCGCGCCGGCCCAGGGAGCGGTCGCGGTCGCCAGCGATGGGACCCAACCGGTCACGTTGCGGATCAACGGCCGCCGCGTCGACCTTCGCGTGGAGCCGCGCTGGACGCTGCTCGATGTACTTCGCGATCATCTGGAGCTAGTAGGCACCAAGCTCGGTTGCGCCCGCGGCGAGTGCGGGGCCTGCACCGTGCTGGTCGACGGGCAGGCACAGTACGCCTGCATGACGCTGGCGCTGGAAGCCGAAGGGCATGAGATCACCACGGTCGAGGGGCTGATGCACGGCGAGGAGCTGGGTGCGGTGCAGCAGGCGTTCGTGGAGGAGGACGCCTTCCAGTGCGGCTACTGCACGCCCGGCCAGGTGGTGGCGGCGGAGGGCCTGCTGCGGGGCAATCCCAACCCCGACCTGGCTGAGATCCAGGAGGGGATGAGCGGCAACCTGTGCCGCTGCGGCGCTTACGATCACATCTTCAAGGCCGTCCGTCGCGCCGCGCAGCTCAAGCAGCTGGGCACGGGCTAGAGCGAGTCGATGCGGGGTCGCGGCCACGGCCTAGCACGGAAGGTCGAGAGGTGAGAGATGCGGTTCTATGACATGAGGCGACCGGTTCTCTTGTCGCTGGCCATCGCCTTCGTGGCGCACCCGTTGGCGGCGCAGACTCCACCTGAGACAGACCCGACGCCAGAAGCGGTGGTCGCTGAGATCTACGATCTGGTCTCGTTCGAGGCGGGCAACAGGCCGGACTGGGATAAGGTCAGATCGCTGTTCATCCCGCAGGCCGTGATCGTGCTGCGGACCAGCCGTGACGCCACGTCGGTATTCTCGGTCGACGAATTCGTCGACGATTTCGTCAACTTCATCGAAAACACGCCGGCGGGTGCGCAGGGCTTCACCGAGCGGATCATCCGTACGAACGCGATGGTCTTCGGCGAAATGGCCTACGTGCTCGTCCTCTACGAGGCCCAGATCACCGGCTCGCCCCGACCGCCTACCCGGGGTGTCGACGGCTTCTCGCTGATCAGGAAGGACGGCCGCTGGCTGATTGTCTCGATCACCAACGAGATTCCCTCGGCCGACAGGCCGATCCCCGAGGTGCTGCGGCACTGAGACTGCTTGTTCGTAGCCCGATCCTT
>JAACAK010000047.1:0-31020 GCA_011774835.1 Candidatus Kutchimonas denitrificans
ACACCCCCGGCCTCCACGCTCACCACCTCCGGCCGGCTGCTGCTCCAGCGCCCCTCGTCGGCGTCGAGCTCCCGGCCGAACTGCGCCGCGATCAGCGTATCCTCCATCCCCGGGAACATCGCCCGGATCGGCGCCCGGAACTCCAGCGGCGCGAAGACCTCCTCGGGCTCCGTTCCGCCCGAGGAACACGCAGCCAGCAGCAACGCCAGCGGCAGGCTCGCCCTCCGAAGCGGCCCAGACCCCAGATCGTTTTTCAGTGCTGTCACCCCAATCTCTCCCAAATACTCAGGACGCCGAGCGGTATCCTACCGCGAAGGCCATCCGCGGCCCCACGAACGGCACCGCCTCGTACGATAAATCAATCCGAATTCCACCCGCCGACAAACCCATCCCCCCGGTGGCGTAGGCGGAACCTCCCGAAGGTCGGGCGACGCCCCCCCGGAGGACCGCAAGGCCGCGGAACCCGACTTGCACACCTACCCCGAGCTCCGTCCAATCGAGGGAGGTGCCGCTCTCCACATCTCCGGCAAGCGCCACATCGACGGGGCCGACAGGCAGCGCCCCCACGTAAACCCCCGCCCTTACCGCCTGGCCGATGCCGGTCGCGAACTCCTCGCCGCCTGGTACTGTCCACCGGACTTTCGTACCCAGTCGGCGCACAACTCCACCAATGGCAACGCGGCGGTGAGGCCGCACAAGCAACCCGAGGTCGAAAAACATCGCCTGTCCACGAGTCGCGATCACACGGCTCCGTACTGTGTTGGCACGTAGCCCGATGACCAGAACGGTGTCGAACACGGCACGGGCCAGAATCAGACTCACCAAGTCGTCGCTCACTTGGAGCCCCGAGTCATCAAGGCCCGGATCCTCGATCAAATCCCTCACCCCCTTGTGCCGAACCTCGAGGGCATAGCGCATTCCAAAAGGACCAGTCAGGGCGACCAACCCCGCCAGTCCCTCCTGATCGACGCTCCTTGTCTCGAACATCGAGGCCTCGAGCGCGATCCCGCCGCTGGTTCCAATCACCGAGGGGTTTACCATTGCCGCCGCTGGTTCGGTCCAGCGCGCCGCACCTGCAGAGCCCGTGGCGGCAATGGAAGGGGACGCTGGGAAATCGAGCGCGGTTGGAATCTGGGCCGGGGCGGCGTTAGCCACAACAAACCCGCCGAACAACAGGGCCAGCCCGCAATGCAGTATCCTGCTGAGCACATGCCGCCAGCTAAGGAAGCGAGACAGCTTGCTCGATGGGTCTTCTTCAACCATTTCGCTCGAATCCGTCGAGAGGGCTATCGCGGTTATCTGAGTCCTCGAGCGCGGTTGAGCCCTCGGCCCGGCCGGCGGCCGCCACCTTCGCACTCGCACAGCCCCGGTTTCTCGGATGGCATGTCAGGCGCATTTCCCGTTCGTGGGCGAAAGCCAAACGGCCTGTTTACTTGGAACTGGCTCCGCTACGCGTCGGAAACGCTTCCACGATTCTTCAATCTGTTCCGACTTCCTCCACCGGAACACCATCAAAACATCCGACTCGAAGGGAGATCCTGACGGATGGGCGTTCGAGCTTGCCGACTTACTTCGACCGCGGTACCAAACAGCGCAACACAATCTCGCTCAGCTCCATCCTCCTCAATTCGCCGAACGTATGTCCTGCTAGCTGCCTGGCACGTTTTCCCAAGTGGTCACCTGACGAGTAGTTGAAGAGCCTGGCGAGATCGTTCCGAGTAAGCCGCCGCGTGGAGCGGCTGGCGTACTCCAAGACCTGCAGAAGTCGGAGAATGTCAAGCACGAGTTTGGGGGACGGCAGTTGCAACTCGAGGAATTGCTCGTTCAAACGCTGTGGCGCTGAAACGCCCACTCTCCGCGCCCAGCTGGCGACCGTCGTTTCGCCAGGGATCATGTATGCGGCGGACGTGAGGATGTCGATCAGCCGTCGATGGCTCGCGCCCAAGGTTGTCGCCAGCAGCGGCACGAGTCTCGCCGCGCTAGCGATTATCCTGGTGAGGGCCGAACTCACCTCCGCCCAGTACGTGTCCGGTCGTGTTGGTTGCAGGAATTGCCGATAGCCGATTTCTCGCAAACAGTTCTCACAATCCCACGCGCCCGGACTCGGGTCCAGGGAGACCAGGCATATCGGCTGCCAAGCCCATTTGGCCCATGTGCTCAGCACATCGTGCGGGCAATGCATGGCGTCTACATGGAGAAGCAGAGCATCGCGGGGGCTAGATAGCCTCGATGCGTCGGGCCACGCCCCGACCTCGGCAACCCCACCCAAGTCCTGAACTATCTCGGCCGACCGGGACGCCCACGCTTCATCGTCCGTGATCGCAACCACGGCAGGCCGGGCGACACGGGGCGGGAAGTCAGCCCAAGCGCCCGGAAACTCCTCTCCGGTAGGAGTTTGGCCGGTCATCGTTCTTGCCAAGAACATGCTACTGTCTGGCTGTTTTGTGACGGGCGGTGCCTAGCAGATCCAAGATAAGCAAAGAAAGGGGGGGGGATGCAAGTTCTATTACAGACTTGAGGAAAGCTACGGCACCGTTGACGACTTTAACACGGTGCGTTCATCTGGGCCGCTTATCTCCCGCCGGTCCGCTCCACGAACACGTCCATCACACCGCCGCAGACAGCGGGGCTGAACGACAGGTAGTCGTCGGTCAGCTCGACGCGTACCAACGACGCCGGCCTGTCCCGCAAGCACATCTTCGAGCAGGTCCACATGAGCCTCGAGCGCCTGCGCACCGACTACGTCGACCTCTTCCAGTGCCACCGCTACGACGACGACACGCCGCTGGACGAGACGCTCCGCGCCATCGACGACCTGATCGCCCAGGGGAAGGTGCTGTACGGCGGTGTCAGCATGTGGTCGGCCCGGCAGATCGAGGACGCGGTGCGGCTGGGCCACGAGCTGGGCCTCCGGCGCCTGGTCTCGAACCAGCCCCAGTACCACATCCTGCGCCGCGAGATCGAGGAGAACGGCGTGCTGGAGGTCTGCCGGCGCGAGGGCCTCGGCCTGCTCGCCTACTCGCCGCTGGCCCGCGGCGTGCTGACCGGAAAATACACCTCGATCGAGGACGTGCCCGAAGATTCCCGGGCCGCCGACCAGCGCGGCCGCGACTTCATGGGTCCCTGGTTCTCGGCCGAGGGGCTGGCCAAGGTCGGTAAGCTGAAGAAGATCGCCGAGGCGGCCGGGCTGGAGCTGCCCGCCATGGCCATCGCCTGGTGCCTGCGACGACCGGAGGTCTCATCGGCGATCGTCGGCGCCACGAAGGTCGAGCACGTGGAGGCGAACGCCGCCGCCGCCGACCTCCAGCTGAGCGACGACGTGATCGCAGCGATCGATGGGATCGCGCCGATGTGACTTCAGGCGGAGTTAGCCGCCGGTCTGCTTCACGAACACGTGCATCAGGCGGGCATCTGATTCTACTGGATACGTGCACAGCTGCTGTATGACGGCGGGCTTCGCTATCTCGACGCTCCTGGCGCAGGGGAGATTTTGGCCCGGATTACATACGGAACATCCATGGAGTCAGTAAGGACAGCATAAAGAAACCCATCTTGCACCTGATGTCGCCGGTGTTCGGGGATATCAAAATCGCTGCGACCCGATCCCAGGTACCTGCCATCGCTGCTGAAGACGTCATAGCTATCCGTACTCTCTTCTGCTGGCAGCCGGACCCAAAGCCGACCCTGATCGTCAACGGAAAGATCCTCGATGACCGGCTTGGTGCCGGGGATACGGGAGAAATCCAGCTCAGGCCCCCCCGCCCGTCTGGCGAACTCATTCAGACGTTCGATCGCCTCCTGCCTTTCGGCCAATGTTACTCTCATCGGTCGGGCAGCTCCCTCGACGGTCAGAACGGTGTCACCCTGCATTCTCTGCTTGAATACACGATACTCATCCGTAACCGCAAACCAGACATGGCCTGCCGGATCAAGGACCCAGACCAGCCGTGCCGCGAAGGGAACTCTGGCTGAGCCCCGAGGCAACTCGAAGGTGAGCGGTTGATAGGGAGGCAAGAAAACGGAGTCGACGTTTTCGAGCTGCAGGTCGACTCGACGTACGTACCACAATAGGCCTGAGCCCGGCGCCAGAACCGGAACCGGTTCGTAGAAACGGCCGGCGAGATCGAAGCCGCCCTGCCAGCTATACCCGTAGCCGGTAGGCTCGGTACGATACGACGTAATGAACACGCCATTCTCGTCGAAGACTGAATACCGCAGGTTGATAGGGTCCGCCACCCAGATCGTGCTATCAGGCCCCCACGCCATCCCGATCGGGTGCCGGAGCTCGCCGGGCCCGCGCCCGCTTCGTCCGAATGTCCGGACGTGCCTGCCCGACGGGTCGAAGACTCTCACTTCACGCGCCAACTGATCCAATACAAAGATGTTGCCTCCATCATCGACCAGAACCGCGCGAATGTCTCCGAACACTTCAGGGTCATCGCCGACACGCGTTCCGATTCGCAGGTCCAACGCTACCGACCAGCGCTGATCCTGCAATGAAACGTCACCTCCTGGGCAATCGCATACTTGTGTAACTTTCCGCTCCAGAAAGACGGATTGCTGCAGGAGTGGCGGCAGCATCAAGAGACACAGGGGCAATAACAACACCGTTCTCGATCTCATACAAGCAATTGAGCAAGCGAGAAACGGCCCTTCGGTGTTCATCTTCCTCGAACGAGTCATCAGAAGACGTGACGGTGCCCTGCGGCCTTTTCAGATTCCGATCCTAGACCGCGGGTTATTGTTCCTCTTTCTTGATCCGGATATACCGCTCGGCCCGAGCGGTCGACCCTGAAACCAGGTCCCGAACACTCGCCACGATCCTGTATCGTCCGGGCTCGAGCTCACCCAGCTGCAGCCAATCGATTGTCCTATCCAGTTCCTGCACTTCGACCTCGCGAGTCCAACCGACAGTCGTTCCCGTTGCGCGACCGCCAAGAAGGTCGCCGATGGCGCGGAGCACGGTTACCACAACGCTCCTCTCGGTCTCATCTCGAACGTCGAGAGAGACCTCGTAGCGTACCAGGCCATCAACGGCCTGCAGGCCATAGGTCTCCCAATAGAGCCACACCGGATCCCAGGACTCGAACTCCAGATCCGTGCTTCCGCTGATACGCAGCTGTTCCCGCCTCTTGGTGGGTCTAGCAAGCACCGCGACATTGTCTGCCACCAGCAGATCGCTGACCGTTAGTGTGTCCAAGGGGTAGCGCTGTGTCGCCAAACTTCCGCGCGCCGTCGCGATTGAGTTGGCAAGCGTGTCGTAAGCTTCGATCGAGTAATCGTAGTAGCCCGGCGGCAGATCCTGCGTCAGCAGAAGTCTCCTCGACCCCTCTCGTGCCGGCACTTCCCGCTGCCACTCGTACTTCTCGCGATACGTCCGGTCGAAGAAGAAGAGCCCGATTCGTGTCCAACGGCTGCTGGGACGCGAGAGCTCATCGATCGGGAATCTGACGTAGGTTTCGACACTCGTGATATCGGGCCGGTCGCCCTTGAAGCGAACGAGTTGATGCTCTATTTCGAGCACCCGATCGAAGTGTTCATAGTGAGAGGGCACTCGCTCTCGCACCTCACGCACATAGTTCTCCGAGTATGAACCAGCGAGGAACTCGGGGTCCGTGAAACTGAGGTTGCGAGAGAAGACCAGCGTGGGACGATCGGGGAAGTAATTCCAGAAGATCCAGCGACCCCCGCCGTGCAAACTGAACGAAACCTGCGTCTCTAACTGCTGGCACGCTGTCATGTCAGGGGCTGCATAATCCTCAGCGCTCTTCTCGAATGCCACACCGCACTCCATCAGTTCGAAAGCTTTCGCTATCGAGAGCGGATCCGTCTCTTTCGATCGGTCTCGGGCGACGGACCAGATGGCGCGCGGCGGCCCATAGCGGAGGAAGACTCGGCCCGGATCCGTCTCGGAGCCCCGCTTCCGGCCGCTGCGCGAGGCAAATTGGAGGTCCGCGTAGACGATCCGTGCGATATGCTCCACCCAGCGTTCGTTCGAAGGCGTAAGGTAAAGCGGGTCCGCCTTTGCCCAGTAGACGCGCTCATACTCATCTTTCTGCACTGCCGCGCTCGCCACCTCAGCGCTATCGTCCTCCGTGAGCAGTATGAGGGGATTCGTATAGGATTGGGACTCGCCGGCGTCCAGAAGAGCCAGGCCCTTCGCAAAGCTCACCGCCGCCGACTCCGTTTCACCGGTACGATGAAGCCCGAGCCCCAGCCACAGATGGACGATGCCCGCGTCAGGTCGGGCCTCTACGCCGCACCGGGCGGCTTCCAGATACTCCGGCCAGGTTCCCGACCCGGCCAGCACACCGAGTAGCTCAGCTAGCGCCGGGAGATGTCCAGGGTTGGCCTCCAGTGCCTGGCGATAGGCCGCAATCATACGCTCCTTTTCGTCGGCAGCCACCTGTTCGAGCGGCTGGGCCGCCTCGAGCTGTTCGTTGAACTGCGCTGGATGTGCGAAGGCCCGACAGAACACTCCGTAAGCCAAGCATGAAGGGGAGGTGACCGCGAGGCCCATCGGCGGCAGCACGAGATCCTTAAACGCTGAAACGCGCCAAGCCCACCGCTGTCCCTCGAGGTAGTAGAGGTCTGCTTTCAGCGCTGGCGGCAACTGGACGAAGCCCGGACTGTCGAACGCACGCGCCAACAGCTTCCCTGCAGCGATGGTTGAGTGCTGCTTCAGTCGCACGCTCGCCAACGCCGCCAGCGCTCTGGTATTCTGTGGGTCGGCCCGGAGCGCGCGCTGGGCATACTCTTCCGCCGTGCGGCGCTCGCTGAAATCGGTGGCGATATCCGACGCCCTGGCGGCGTGTATCCAGGCGAGCTCGGCCTGCACTCTCACGTCGTCTTCGTGGGCTTCCTCGGCGGCCTCCAGCAGCGACAGCGCCGCTGCCGTATCCCCGCTGGCCAGGGCAACATTCGCCCTGGCCAGCACCGAATCGACGCTCCCGTGTTGTTCCTGCGCCTGGATCCCGAGTGCCAACGCAGCCACGATGGCCAACAGCCGAGAAAAAAGGGCCGTGTGAATCATCGTCACCACCAGTCTCGAGTGAAGCTCGAGGCTCAGCCGCTGTCGTTGATCGACGTGAGTGCCGGATCCGGACCAGCCGGCTTAGCCCAAATACGTTCGACCAGTTTACCGTCGCATGTCCGTCGGTCGAAGCTCTCCTCGCTATCGCCATTCTCGGTCAATCGCACCCACTGACCCGCGCTCACCTGCAGCCATCTGGATCCATCCACTGTCTCCACCCCCTGGCGACCGTCACGGGCTTCCCAAGCCGACAGCAACTGCCCCGGGATCGGGCCTTGTTCCCGAATGCAGCCGAAGCACTCCCACACCCAGCAATTGCCATACTCGTCTACAAAGCATTGCCAACACCGTTAGACGGATTGCTCGTACACACATCCAGCACGCACCACCAGCAGGCCGACTGCGCCTCCGCCGTGTCGACGGGGACCAGGGAAAGAACTGCAGCAGCCATTGCAGCGAGTCCGAGCGAGAGTTCTCTCCGCATTGTCTGTACCTCCCTCTGCTAATCTCTCGCTGCAGGCAGGCAGGGCGCCACTGACTCCAGGCACGGGAGCAATCGCTTCGCCTCGATCTACGATGAGATCACTCCGCATACTCAATCTCGACTCAACGACTGCGCTCGGACACCCTCATATCTTCCAATTAGAAGGCGAATCCTAACAAAATGGCATCAGGGGTTACCGTACCAAGCTCAGGCGCCAGTCAGGCAGCGGACCGCGACTTCGTTGAGCTCCATTCCTCGTAACTCACCCAAGGCGCACCCAGCCAGTTCTCGGGCGCGCTTTCCCAGGTAGTCACCGGAAGAGTAATTGAAGAGTCGGCCGAGATCGTCGCGGCTGTGCCGACTTGACGAGCGGTGGGCGAATTCTAAGACTTGCAGAAGTCGGAGAGTATCGAGAACGCGCTTCGGCGAGGGTAGGCGCAGATCAACGAACCGGTCGTCCAGACGCTGAGGACCCGGCAGGCCGAGCTTATCCGCCCATGTCGCCACCGTCTTCTGTCTTGGAATCATGCGCGCGGCGACCGAGAGCATTCTAACGATGGAGACATCGTTAGTGGCGAGGGCCTTCGTGACGAGTGGCACCAGCCGCGCGCCGCTCTCGATTATGCTTATTAGATTTTCCCGTATCTCGGTCCAGTACGTGTCGCGTCCGGTCGGCTGCAGGAACCGCTCATAGCCGAGTCCTTGCAGGAACGCCTCGCAACCTGTCGCACCGCGGGATGGCTCGAGAGAAACGACACAGAACGGCTGCCATGCCCGTTCGGCCCAACCGCTCAGCACGTCCCGTCGGCAATGCCGCGCATCGACCTGGACCAGCAGAGCATCCGCCGGCCGACTCAGGCCGGCTGCTTCGGACCACTCCCAAGTTTCCGCGACCGCGCCCAGGTCGTGGATGATCTCGCTCGCGCGTCCGACCCACAAGGAATCATCGGTAACGAGGACGACGGCTGGCCGGTCTACCCGCGGGGGCTGGTTCTCCGAACCGTTCGGCGGTTCTCCTCCGGAAGAGATTCGGTCGTTCATGCCAGCTGACGCGTCTTGGGCCAAAATGCCGAAGGGATTCGAAGCTTGCTTAACTTAAAGCTACTGTGCGGAGGGGGGGACGCAAGTATAGCTACGATTGTGGGACCCAGGACGACCCTCGCAGCCGACGCGGCTGGAGAGGTATGTGATCGCAGCGATTCGACGGGATCGCCCCGATGTGACTTCAGGGGGTCTCAGCCGCCAGTCCGCTCGACGAACACTTCCATCACGCCGCCGCACACGGCGGGGCTAAAGGACAGGTAGTCGTCGGTCAGCTCGACCCGGACCAGCCTGGGCACGCCGCTCTCGATCACCTCCCGGGCCGCTTCCAGCACCTCGGCTTCGCCGCAGCCGCCGCCGATGGTGCCGACCTGCTCGCCCGTTTCGGCGATGAGCATCTTGCTGCCGACGTCCCGGGGAGTGGAGCCCTTGACCTGGACGACGGTGGCGAGGGCGTAGGGGCGGCCGGATTCGGCGGCCTGGATCAGGCGTTCGTAAATGAGTTTTTCGTCCATCTATTTCTCGGGGCCCTTTTGCGAGTAAGAGTACGAGTACGATAACGAGTACGAGAAAGAGTAGGAGTACGATAGGGGTCGGTCAGGGCTCGGACGGCTTACCGGCGACTCTTTTCAAGACGTGCTCCAGCTCCGATAGTTTTTGGCCGCTGCCGCCGCGGCGGACCGCCACCAGTTCGGCGGCGATGGAGAGGGCGATCTCCTCGGGGGTCTCGGCGCCGATGTCGAGGCCGATGGGGGCGTGGACGCCTTCCAGCCGCGCCGGATCGACGCCGTCGGCGACCAGCGCTTCGAACGCCGCGCGCACGCGGCGCCGGCTGCCGATCATCCCCAGGTAGGCGGGCCGCGCTTGCATCCTCAGCAGCTCCAGGATGCAGTCGTAGTCGTACTTGTGCCCGCGGGTCACCAGCACCACGTAGCTTCGCTCGGTCACATCGATCTTCTGGAAGGGCTCGCTGAAGTCGATGACTTCGACCCGGGCCGCTTCCGGGAAGCTCCCGGTGTTCGCGTACTCGGGGCGATCGTCCGCCACCGTGACGCGAAACCCCAGCAGCGCGCCCAGCCTGCACAGCGGCCGGGCGATGTGCCCGGCGCCTATGATCAGCAGGTCTGGCGCGGCGGTGACCGTCTCCACGTAGAGCTGCCAGAAGCCGCCCTCCAGCTGGATCTCGTACAGCCGCGGCTGGCCGCCGGACAGCGCTTCCCGCGCCAGCCCCGCGGCGCGCTCGTCCCGCTCCGGCGAGCCCAAGCTCCCCTCGACCTCGCTCTCGGTGACGATGACCCGGCGGCCCACGGCGTCCTCGACCGGCGCGCTCACCACGGTGACCACCGCCAACGGCTCGGCGTCTTGTTCCTGCACGGCCAGCGCCCGGCGCGCGGCCTCGACCGCGCTGATCTCCCGGCTCATGGGTCCTCCGCCACATGCTCGTCGAACTCTTCCGGCGTGTCCACGTCGATCAGCACGCCGCGGTCCTCCACGGCGACGGCGACCGAACGGTCCGCATGCCGCCGCACCACGGTCCGCGCGCCCTCCGGCAGCTCGTCGTTCAGCAGCTCGTCGAACAGCGCCGCGGCGAACAGCACCGGGTGGCCGTAGCGGCCCTCGTGCGTCGGCCGGACGATGGGCGCGCCGCCCGCTCGAAACGCCTCGATCAGCGCCTTCACGGTCCCCGGCTCCACCAGCGGATGGTCCACCGGCAGGACGACGGCCGCCTCGGTGCCTTTCGGCAGCGCCCGCAGCCCGGAGCGCAGCGAGTCGATCTGCTCCGTCTTCGCGCCCTCCACCAGCCGCGGCCCCGCCGCCTCGAGCGGCAACAGTTCGGCCGCCGCCGGCTCTTCCGGGTTCGATACGACCACGACTTCCTCGCAGCCGCCTGCGGACAGGGTCCGGACGCCGCGGGACAGGAACGTGTCGTCGCCGATCGGCAAGGAGAACTTGGGTCGCCCCATGCGTCGCGAGCGGCCGCCGGCGAGTACGATACCGACGATCATGGATGGAAGATGGAAGCGCCTGACCGGCGCGTCAAAGTCGCACGTTGGAGGGCCGCACTGTTGTCAGGCGGTCGGCCGCACCCGTGCTTACGGCGCGTCGAGTGGCAACGACAGCGCCGATACGCCTTCGGTGGGAGAGATGCTCAACGGTCCGGGATCGTAGACCCGGACCAGCGAAACCACCCGGCTGGGCGGCTCCTCCGCCGCGTCGAGGCCGAACAGGAAGATCTTCTTCGGGACCCACATGTCGCTCCCCTGGATCCCGAGCCGGACCTCGCTCTCTTCGGCTTCCAGCTCCGCCCGGGTGAACGGCCGTTCCACGGGAATCCGGTAGACGTTCGAGCTGTTGATCTCCAGGTCGGTCTGCGGCGTGTCCGTGATCACGTGGTTGGCAGCCAGATCACCGCCGACGGTCACGCGAAGCCAGATGGGATCGTCGGTCCCCGAGTACGGCGCGTTGTAGGTCACCGCGACCAGGAGCAGCTCGCGAATCGCCATCTCACGATCGCCCGGCTGCACGCGCCGGACTTGCGTCGAGACCACGCCCTCTTTCTTATCGGCGCTCAACTTCAACTGCGTTCCCAGATCCAGCGCCAGCGGGACGGTCCCCTTCTCTCGCGACCAGCCCCAGACCAAGATCAGCTCCGGCCGCCACATGTCCGACGACGTGGTCCCCAACCGTATGTAGAGATCCTCGGGACCCACGAGATCGTCCAGGATCTCGACCCTCTCCTCGGGACGAAAGTTTCGATAGCAATAGAGCGTTTGGCCGCGGTGGAAGCTCCCCACCGCGCCCGGGCCCAGCAGCGAGCACTGGAGCCGGTCGATGCCGCCCTGGTTCACCAGGATCCAGGGCTTCCCGAACGTCCCGCTGAAACGCTCCGGGCTGGTGCGGACTACCGCCGATATCGACTTGAAGCTACCCATGACACGTCCTCGGCGGGCAGGTCGGCCAGAGCGATGCAAGAGTGGTCCTACTGACAAACAGAACGGAACAGCCGCGATCGGACCGTGCCGAACGCCGTTGCGGTACGTCACCGTGCTGTAAGAGAGACATGGCTGCAGCCCTCGGCGCCACGACCGCCTGCTTCGGGCCCAGCCTCGACCCACCTGCCCGTCTTCAATATATAGGATGGAGCAATAGCGAGGAAAGCGGTAAGGCGACTCTTCGCGGCTGGTGTGAGGGCACACGTTTCTGGCGAGAACGCTCAACGCCCAATCTCCAATTGTCCAAGTCGAACGGTCCAATTTCCACATCCAATTACCAATCACCAAGTACTTGGGAGTTGGAAGCTGGATGTGGACGTTGGACGTTCAACTTGTGCATCGGAGATTGGCGGTTCGGTCGAACCCAGACCCGCGAATCACTCCTTCAAAGCGGCCAGCATCTCCTCCAGACTCGTCAGCTTGACCCGCGGTCGCCCTTGCTTCTTGCCGGCTTCGTCCTCCACCGCCTGGATCCGCTTCCAGTCCTCCCAGGAAACGCAGTCGGGCCGGACGCCGCAGACGGTCCGCTCGGCCGACTCGGGGTCGGGGCTCGATGGCTCGAGGACGGCGTCCGCTCGTGCGTCCTCGAGCATGCGCTCTACCGTCTCCGCCGCATCCGGCTTGTTGGTGCCGATGACACCGGACGGGCCGCGCTTGATCCAGCCGGAGACGTACAGCCCGGTCAGCGGCCCGTCGGATTCCGGATCGATCACGCGGCCCTGGACGTTGGGGATGATCCCCCATCGTTCGTGGAACGGGACGCCCGCCACGGGCACCCCACGATAGCCGACCGAGCGGAAGACCATGTCGACGTCGAGGTCCTCGAACACGTCCGTCGGCCGGGGCCGGAGCGAGCCATCTTCGCTCTCGTACAGCTCGTTGTGCACGAGCTTCATGCCGCCGACGCCGCCCTTGCCGTCATCGTAGATCTCCACCGGCGAGACCAGGAACCGGAGCGTCAGCGTCTTCGGCTTGCCGGTCGGCTCCCGGCCGACGAAGCTCTCCAGGATCTCGAGCTTGCGTGACGTCTCTTTGTCGGGATCCTCCTCCAGGCGCTTCCGGCTCAACGGGTCGAGATCCACCTCCTCCTTCACGGCCCGGATGTCGGCGCCCTCCAGCTCGCCTAGCTCCCGGACCTCCGGGTTGGTGAACGCCGCCTGGGCGGGCCCACGGCGACCCAGCATGTAGACTTCCTTCACGCCGGACGCCGCCAGCGCATCCAGCGCGTAGTCCGCGATGTCGGTGGTCCGCAGCTCGTCCGGGTTCCGGCACAGTATGCGGGCCACATCGACCGCCACGTTCCCGACCCCGATCACCGCGACCTTTTCGGCCGAGAGATCGAACTCGCAGCCGGTGTAGTCCGGGTGCCCGTTGTACCAGGCGACAAACTCGGTCGCCGCGTGGCTCCGCTCCAGGTCTTCGCCCGGGATGTTCAAGCTCCGATCGGTCTGGGCGCCGGTGGAGAAACAGATCTGGTGGTAGTGGCGCCGCAGATCGTCGAGGGTGAGATGACGCCCGATGTCCACGTTGCCGAAGAACCGAAAGCGCGGATCGCCCGCCACCTTCTCGTAGATCCGCGTAACCCGCTTGATCTTCTCGTGGTCGGGCGCCACGCCGAACCGCACCAGCCCGAACGGCACCGGCAACCGGTCGTACATGTCGACCTCGACCGCGACGTCCTCCTGTTTCAGAAGCTTCTCGGCGGTGTAGAACCCCGCCGGCCCGGAGCCGATGATAGCCACGCGCACAGGCCCGCTGTCGTTGCCCCGTCGCGTCATCGCTGGTCTCTCCTCCCTGCCTCACAGGCGCGGTCGATTCGTGCCGCCGACATGATAAGCCCCGCCACGGGCCGGGTCGAGCCCGCCCCCGTTGCCCGGGGCTCACACGGCGCCTAGCATACCGTCACCCCAATCCAGGTCATGAACGGACAGGGAGGTTCCGACCCGATGCGCAGACCGACCCGCTTCCCCCTACTCGTCGCCCTCGCCGTCGCCATGGCGATCGAGGCCGCGGCCACCCCGCTCCACGCGCAGGAGCGCCCCCTCGGCACGCTGCGCGAGCAGGCGCGGATCCAGCAGGACTGGCTCGAGGCGCGGCTCACCCGTGTCCTGCCGCGGCTGATGCGCGAGCACGGCGTCGACATGTGGATCATCCCGATGCGCGAGTACAACGAGGACCCGGTCTTCGTCGGGCTGGTCGCGCCGACCACGTTCGCCGCGCGCCGCCGCACCATCTACGTCTTCTGCGACCGCGGGCCGGATGAGGGCGTGGAGCGGATCGCCATCGGCGGCAACTCGCAGGGCGGTCTTTACCGGGTGGTCCGCGATCCCGACGCCGCCGTGGGCGCCGCCGCCGGCCAGGAGCGGCCCGCCGAGCCGTGGGGCCCGGACCAGTGGCTGCTGCTGCCGCCGGTCGTCGAGGCCTGCGATCCGCCGACGATCGCCGTCAACATCTCGCACGAGTTCAATTTCTCCGACGGGCTGACCGCCGGTGAATGGGAGCAGATGCAGGCGGTCCTGCCCGATGAGTACAGGGAACGCATCGTCAGGCGACCGCGGCTCGCCCTCGACTACCTGGCCGAGCGGCTCCCGGAGATGCTCCCCGTCTACATCGAGATGCAGAAGATCGCCCACGACATCATCGCGACCGCCTTCTCCGAGGTGGCCATCACGCCCGGCGTCACCCGGACGCAGGACGTCGTCTGGTGGATGCGCCAGCGGGTGAACGAACTGGGTCTCGATACCTGGTTCCAGCCGTCGGTCGAGGTGCAGCGCCGAGGCGTGCAGATGAGCGACTCCGCCAACCCGATCATCCTGCACGGCGACGTGCTGCACTGCGACTTCGGCATCACGGCGCTGGGGCTGAACACCGACACGCAGCACATGGGCTACGTGCTGCGTCCCGGCGAGTCCGAGGCGCCCGCCGGACTCTACGAGGCCCTCGCCGTCGGCAACCGGCTGCAGGACATCGTGATGGCGGAGATGGTGCCGGGCCGCACCGGCGACGAGGCGCTGCGGCGGGCGCTGGCCCGCATGCGCGACGCCGGGATCGACGGGACCGTCTACACCCATCCGATCGGCGATCACGGCCACGGCGCCGGCCCGCTGATCGGCCTCTGGGACCGCCAGGGCGGCGTGCCCGGTCGCGGCGCGGTGCCGATTCGGCCCAACACCTGGTATTCCATCGAGCTGCAGGCCACCACGCCGGTAACCGAATGGGAGGGGCAACCGGTACGGATGGCCCTCGAGGAGGACGCGTACCTGGACGACGACGGCGCGCCCCGCTGGGTGTTGCGCCGCCAGGAAAAATTCCACCTGGTGCGTTGAGAAGAGGAGATTGCCGATATGTCATCCCCGACGCCAGAGGACGCTACCGCCGTCCGCACGGCGTCGCTGCCGTCATGGCCTGCGGCGACCGCCAGCCTGGTCCTCACCGGGACGACCGTCTACCTGTTCAGGATCTACGGCGATCTGCACTGGAGGGTCATCTACGGCCCGGATCGGTATGAGTCGGCCTTGAGCGAAGGGACAAGGGCAGAGCTGCTGGATCTGCTGGCGAGGCTGAACTACTACCGGATCTTCAGCATTCTGGCCCTGGCCTTCGCCATCTGGTCGTTTCGCGGCCGGCCGCGCTGGCCGGCCTGGCTGGCGTTGGCCGCGTCCGGCCTCGCTCTCTTCGTTTCCGCCATCGTCATGTAGTAGAGGAGGCTTTGAACATGCCGAAAAACATCACACGACGTCTGTTCTTGCGGGACAGCGCCGTCGCGGGCGCAGGCGCGCTGCTCTCACAGCGGCTGGGTGAACTGGTGGACCGCGACGGTTCGCGCCGCACGCCCGGCGAAGCCACCACACCGATCATCGTGAGCAGCCACCGGAACGAGACCGGGCACCGCGCGCTGGAAGCCGGCTGGGAGATCCTGCAGGCCGGTGGGTCGGCCCTCGACGCCGTGGAGCGAGCGACGAACATCATCGAGGAGGACCCGGAGGACACGAGTGTGGGGTACGGAGGTCTCCCCAACGAGCGCGGAGTGGTCCAGCTCGACGCATCGATCATGGACGGACGAACTTACAACGCCGGTGCCGTGGCCTCGTTGGAGAACATCAAGCACCCTTCCTCTGTGGCACGACTCGTCATGGAACGCACCGACCACGTGATGCTGGTCGGCCCCGGCGCGCTGGAGTTCGCGAAGTCGTGGGGCTTCCCGGAAGAGGAATTGCTGACCGACCAGGCGCGCCAGTACTGGCTCCGCTGGCGCGAGCGACACAGCGACCGGGACGACTGGGGTCCTCCGGACCACCTGAGGGAACGCGGCGGTGCCGACGCGGCGCTGCCCGCGGATTGGCTGGAGACGTACGGCACCGTGAACGTCCTCGCGGTGGACGGCAACGGAGACATAGCCGGCATTACCAGCACCAGCGGACTTTCCTACAAGATCCCCGGCCGGATCGGCGACTCGCCGATCATCGGCGCCGGCCTGTACGTGGACAACGAGGTGGGCGCGGCGGGCGCCACCGGCCGGGGCGAAGACGTGATCAAGGCGTGCTCGACCTACCACGTCGTGATGCGCATGCGTCAGGGCCGTTCGCCGCAGGAGGCGTGCGAGGACGCGCTGCGAGATATCGCCGAGCGTTACCGCGCCGCCGGCATCGATTTCATGCCGGGCGAGAAGTTCGTGGCGATCAACAAGGCGGGCGAGCTCGGCTGCGCCAGAACGGGTGAAGACGACCCGGCGCAGATGACCGTGGCCACGGCGGACGGGCTCGAGATCTACACCGGCACCGGCCTCTTCTAGCTGGCGGGGCGCCGCGCCGCCGGCGCCCTGCTCCGATCCACGGGCATGCGCCTCAACCTCCTCGAGACCGCTCTCATGAACAACCCGCTGCGGGCGGTGCTGCAGCGTCGGATCGAGGCCCATCGGCTGCTCGAGCTCGGCGGCGGCCTGGGCGAAGGCCGGGCCCTCGAGATCGGGTGTGGCCGTGGCGTGGGCGTCGAGATCATTCTCGACACCTTCGGGGCGGCGTCCGTGGACGCGTTCGACCTCGACCCGCGGATGATCGCCCGCGCCAGGCAGCGGATCCATGACCGGGGCGGACGGGCAAGGCTCTGGGTGGGCGACGCCACCGCCCTCCCGCTACCCAGCGAGCGCTATGATGCGGTCTTCGACTTCGGGATCCTCCACCACGTGGAAGACTGGCGGCGCGCGATACTGGAGGTGCGTCGCGTCCTGCGACCGGGCGGACGGTTCTACGGCGAAGAGGTATACAGCCACATCGTAACTCATCCGTTATGGCGACGATTGCTTCATCATCCACAAAAGGATCGCTTCGACCACGATCAGCTCTCCCGGGCGCTGTCCGACGCCGGGCTGCGTGTGGTGGGTTCACGAGAGGTTCGCGGCTGGTTCGGCTGGATCGTCGCCGAGCGGAGCGTGAACAGGTAGGACTCGCTTGTCTGACCTGACGAAGCGGGCTTACGAGCTCCGACGCCGATTGACGGCCGAGATCCGGGTATACCGCATGATCGTAAAGCACGAGCGCACCCCTCCGACCGCTCGCTGGCTTCTCGGCGCTGCGATCGCCTACGCCGTGTCACCCATCGATCTCATCCCCGACGGCATCCCGCTGATCGGTCACCTGGACGACCTGGTGGTCGTGCCCGGGCTGATCTGGCTGGCGCTGCGCGTCGTGCCCGCCGACGTCGTCCGCGAGTGCCGAGCCGCAATCGAAACTTCGGAGGCGCCCGAGGCGGACGGGAACTCCGGCAAGCCGCGTTGACCCCGCAGACGCTCGTCGTGAGCCGAGCGCTGGCGACGTCTCACGGTCCCCGCAACTTCTCGAGCATCTCGACCGCGTTCGTATTGCCGGGATTGATCTCCAGCGATTTCTCGTAGTACTCGACGGCCAGCTCGTCTTCGCCGGCGTTCATGTAGGCTTCGGCCAGGCTGTCGTAGACGTTGAACGAGTTGGGGTACGACTCGACGTTGAGCTTGAAGACCTCTATCGCGGCCTCGAGTTGGCCGCTCCCCATCAGCGAGTAGCCCAGGCGGTTGACCTCGATCTCGGTGTATACGCCGGCCGTCGCCGGGTCGTTCTTCCATTCCTGATACGCCTCGACCATCGCCTCGGGGCCCCCCGACCGCAGAGCACTCACCAGCAGATCCGAGATCGACGCCAGCTTGATCTGCCGAACCACGCTGAGCGGTTGCGGCGGCACCTCGACACCGGGCGGAAACCGATTGATGAAGTCGTTCACGTACAGCCGGTCACCGCGCGGACCGGCGGCGATGCCGTTCGGGAACGTGAACGTCGCCTCCAGCGCCGGTCCGTCCTTTTCGCCCCGAGCTCCGGTACCGGCGATGAGCGTCACCTCGCCCTCGAGCGAGACCCGGTAGATCCGATGGCCCTGGAAGCTCGTCGCATAGAGGCTGCCCCGCGCCATGGTGACGTGGCCGTTTCCACCGCCCGGCAGCAGGGCCAACTCGCTCACCTCCGCTTCGGGCGTCACCTTGAGCATGCGGCCGCCCCTGAAGTTGACGACGTACAGGTTGCCGTCCGGGTCGCGCGTGATCCCGTTCGGACAGACGAACAGGTCGCTCTCGACGAACGTGCTCACGTCGCCGTCGGCGGTGACGAAGCTCACGCTGTTCGCCCGGCAGTTACAGACATAGAAGTTGTCTTCTTCATCGACCGCGATGCCCACGGGACCGTTCAGCCCGTCGGCGACGATCTCGTGCGCGCCGGTCCGGTCGATCCGGCTGACGTAGTCTCCATAGAAGTTCGCCTGCAGCAGGTTGCCTTTGGAGTCGATGGCGTTCCCCGAAGCGCCGTACAGACCGGTGGCGAACGGGGCCGCCTGGCCGTCCGGGTTCACCTTCCAGACGGTCTCGCGGAAGTCGGCCACATAGATCGCGCCCATCTCGTCGACGGCTACACCGCCCACCGCCGCGGCCAACGTGTCGGTCAGCGTTATGACCCGGCTTCCCGGGTTCGGCGTCTGCGCCGGTAGAGGCGATGCCGCCAGCGGGGACGAGAGGCACAGGCAGGTCGCGAGGAGTCGTGCTCTCGAGCTCGCCCGGCCCGGGAACACATCGAATGTGCGCCGTTCCAGTCTCATTTTCTCTTCTCCTCGTGCGGTACGCAGCCGCGCGTCGTCTCAAGTAGTAGGTGAACGGTCGCGAACCTAGGCCGGCACCGGTAATTCGACAGAGCGATTTCGGTGAACTGCCGATTGGGCCCGCTGAACTGAAGTCCTCCGGCTGGCATCCGACGGCCTTCTGGAGATTGATTCAGTGGTGACAAAGGCTTTGATTGACCTCATGACGAACGAACCGGCGACGACCCTTGTACCGACTCTGGCCCGGCGCGCCTGGGCGGTTCTGCTGCTGGCGTGGCTGCCGCTGCTGGTCGGCTATCCGCTGGCCATCGCATGGATGGCGGAGAATCGCTTGGAAGGGCTGCTGGTGGGTCTCCGCACCGTCGTGATCGGCGGAACCCTGATCGCCGGCGTCTGGTGGCTGTCCGGGCGGCTGCGTTGGCCGGAGCGAGCCAGCGTCGGCTTCTACCTGGCCCAGTTGGGAGCGGCACTCGCCTTCGCCGGGGTCTGGTGGTTCTCGACGGTCGTGCTGGGCGGCCTCCAGGCGTCGCGGCCGGCGATCGCGACCCTGCGCGAGGCGGCGACCAGCCCTTACCTGGCCTGGAACCTGCTCTTCGGCATCGTCACCTACGGCCTGGTGGTCGGCGTTTCATACGCGCTGCGTGCTGGCGAACGGGCGCGCGAGCAGCAGATCCGGGCGGCGGAAGCGGACGCGATCGCGACGCGCGCCCAGCTCACCGCCCTCCAGGCGCAGCTTAACCCGCACTTTCTGTTCAACACGCTGCACTCGCTGTCGGCGCTCATCCGCCGTGACCCGGCGACCGCGGAAGAGGCCATGGATCGGCTGGGCGACCTGCTCCGATACGCGTTGACCCACGGGTCGCGAGCCAGCGTGCCGCTGCGCGAGGAGTGGGCCTTCGTCGAGAACTACCTGGCCATCGAACAGATCCGCATGGGCGAGCGCCTGTGCGTCGTCACCGATGTCGCGGCCGACGCGCTGCGCCATCAGGTGCCGCCCTTCTGCCTGCAGCCGCTGGTCGAGAACGCGATCCGTCATGGGCTCGACTCCAGGCCGGACGGCGGCACGCTCTGGATCAGCATCGACTCGGAGCCCGATCGGCTGGTGCTTCGGGTAAGAGACGACGGCGTCGGCGCCGAAACGCCGGTGGCGAAGCCCCAGACCGGGATCGGGCTGCGGGCGCTGGAGAAACAGCTCGAGATCTGGGAGGACGGGCCCGGACGCCTCACCATCGACACGCGCCCGGGGGCCGGGTTCACCGCGACCGTCGTATTGCCGACCGGCAACGGCGCACCGAACCCTGAACCGACACCCGCATCAGCTGAGAGCGAGGTGACGACGTGATGGCCCGGGCCGTCATCGCCGATGACGAGCGGCTGCCGCGGGAGAAGCTACGCGGCTTCCTCGATGAAGTGGACTGGATACGCTGCGTGGGCGAAGCCGCCGACGGACTCGCCGCGGTCGAACTGGTGAACCGCGAGAAGCCCGACCTGCTCTTCCTCGACATACGGATGCCGGGCCTCTCGGGGATCGAGCTGCTGGAGAGGCTCGAGCACCGTCCGACGCTGGTGTTCACCACCGCGTACGATGAATACGCCGTCACCGCGTTCGAGCTCCGAGCCCTCGACTATCTACTCAAGCCGTTCGGGCGCAAGCGTTTTCGGCAGACGCTGGAGCGAGTGCGCGAATCGCTGGCGACCGACGATCAGGGGGGCGGCAACAGCTCCGGGGTCGAGCGGGCCCGCGACGCTCTGGCCGACGAGCGGCCGCTTCGCCGACTATTCGTCCGCTCCCGCGGCCGCATCGTCCCCATCGCCATCGCCGACGTGGCCCGCTTCGAGGCGCAAGACGATTACGTCGCCATCCATACCGGCGACGATTACCACCTGGCCAGCCTCCGCATGTCGGACCTCGATCGAAGCCTCGATCCCGACCGCTTCCTGCGGGTGCACCGCTCCCACATCGTGAACCTCGACTTCGTCGACAGCATCGAGCCCCATAGTTCCGGCCGCCTGCGGTTGACTATGCGGGACGGCACGAAGTTCTTTGCCAGCCGAGCCCGCTCCCAAGAGCTGCGCAAGCGAGCGGTCTAGTCGGGCCGCATTCGAATCCGGCAAAGTCGTCCAACGCCGTCAGCTTGAGGCTTCTGCGACGGGCATCTTACGATTTTATGTGAAAGACTCACGATTTTATGTTAATATAGAGTGTCCTCGTGACCTGCCTGGCCCCGAGCCGAATCGCGCCGTCCAGACCGCACGCGGCGGAGGGCGCTTCCACGGCGGGCCGCCGGGCCGATCCGAAGCCCAGGGGTGGCATTGATCGAATCGATCACGCTGACCGTCAACGGTGACAGCCGCGAGACCGGCGTCCCCAGCCATTACACGCTGCTGGAGACGCTGCGGTACGTCCTGGGCTACACGGGCCCCAAGCAGGGGTGCGACAAGGGGGACTGCGGCGCCTGCACCGTGCTGCTGGACGGCGTCCCGACCCTCTCCTGCATCCTGCCGGTCCAGGAGGCGGCGGGCCGGGAGGTCACGACGATCGAGGGGCTGGCGGGACCCGAGGGCGCGCACCCCTTGCAGGACGCGTTCGATCTCACCGGCGGCGCCCAGTGCGGTTTCTGCACGCCGGGGATCCTGACCTCGGCCGCCGCCCTGCTGGCGGAGAACGACGATCCAACACTCGATGAGATCCAGGCGGCGCTGTCGGGCAACCTGTGCCGCTGCACCGGCTACACCAAGATCTACGAGGCCGTGGAGCTGGCCGCCCGGGCGTTGCGCTCCGGAAAGCGGCCGTCTGAGGTGGTGGAACCGTGAAGCTGGACGACTTTCGCCAGAAGCAGGCAGAGGGCGCCCTCGACGACGCCGAGCTGCGCGAGGCGGTGGAGCGCGAGTTCAGCGTCATCGGTCAGCGGCTGCGCCGCACCGACGGGCTCTCCAAGTCGACCGGGCGAGCGGTGTACACCGATGACATCGCGCTCCCCGGCATGCTGCACGCCAAGATCCTTCGCAGTCCACACGCCCACGCCTCGATAGTATCGATCGACGCCTCCCGGGCCCTGGCGCTGGAAGGCGTCCACGCCGTGGTGACCGGGAGCGACATGCCGGTCCCCTACGGGATCATTCCGTGGACGCGTGACGAGTACGCGCTGTGCGTCGACAAGGTGCGTTACGTGGGCGATGGCGTGGCCGCCGTTGCCGCCGTGGACGAGGACACGGCGAACGCCGCGCTCGACCTGATCGATGTCGAGTACGAGGTGCTCCCCCACTTTCTCGATCCCGAAGAAGCACTGGCCCATCCGGAGACGCCAATTCACGAGCCCAAGAAACCCGACGCCAACGGAAACGCGTCGAAGCACGTGCACCTGGAGTTCGGCGACGTCGATGGGCTGCTGGCGGACTCCGAGGTCGTCATCGAGGGCGAATACTACTTCGAGGGCACGACCCACACCGCCATCGAGCCGCACTGCGCCATCGGCTACTGCGACCCCGCCGGCAAGCTGACCGTCTGGTCCGCCACCCAGGTGCCCCACTACCTGCACCGCGAGCTGGCCCGGGTCCTCGACCTCGACGTGGCGAAGGTCCGCGTGATCCAGCCGCCGGTGGGCGGCGCGTTCGGCGGCAAGTCCGAGCCGTTCGACCTCGAGTTCTGCGTCGCCAAGCTGGCGATGATGACCGGGCGGCCCGTGAAGATGCTCTACACCCGGGAGGAGGTCTTCTACTCGCACCGCGGCCGCCATCCGATGCTGATGCGCTACAGGACCGGCGCCGACAAGAAAGGCCGGATCAAGGCGGTCGACGCCCACACGATCCTCGACGGCGGCGGCTACTCGTCTTTCGGGCTCGTCACGACCTACTACTCGGGGCAGTTGATCACCGCGCCCTACGAGATGGAGTCGTACCGGTTCGACTCGACCCGAGCCTACACCAACAAGCCATGTTGCGGACCGAAACGAGGGCACGGCTCGGTCCAGCCTCGCTTCGCCATCGAGGTCCAGCTCGACAAGATCGCCGAGGCGCTCGATATGGACCCGATCGAGCTCCGCCGACGGAACTTCATCGGTTCGGGCACCCGCACGGTAAACGAGTTCCGGGTCACGTCGAACGGTTTCGCCGAGTGCCTGGCCGCGGTGGAGGAGGCGGCGGACTGGCGGAGCAAGCACCGCAAGCTCCCCTACGGCCGTGGCGTGGGGGTCGCCGGATCCTGCTACATCTCGGGCACGAACTACCCGATCTATCCCAACGACATGCCGCAGTCCGCGGTGCAGCTCCAGGTCGACCGTTCGGGCCGCGTCGCGATCTTCGCCGGCGTCTCCGAGATCGGGCAGGGGTGCGACACCACCCTCGCCTACATCGTCGCCGAAGAGCTGGGCGTGCCGCTGGACTACATCCGGGTCCTGGCCGCCGACACCGATTTCACTCCCGTCGATCTGGGCGCCTACTCCTCCCGCGTCACCTTCATGTGCGGCAACGCCTGCATCGACGCGGCCCGCAAGATCAAGGATCACGTCCGCGCGGCGGTGGCGGCCCAGTGGGGCTGCAAGCCGAAGCGCGTCGGGCTGGCCGGCGGCTGGGCGTTCGACGCGCAGGACACCGACCGCAAGATGCCCATCTCCGAGGCGTTCAACCTGGCGGAGGCAGAGTTCGGGACGCTGGGCGCCACGGGATACTACAACACGCCGAAGGACATCCACGGCGAGTACCGCGGCGGAACGATCGGGGCCTCACCGGCCTACTCGTTCACCGCCCACGTGGCCGAGGTCGAGGTGGACCCGGAGACCGGGTTCGTCGAAGTCGAAAAGATCTGGATCGCCCACGACTGCGGCCGCGCGCTCAACCCGGTGCTGGTCGAGGGGCAGATGGAGGGCTCGGCCTACATGGGCTTCGCCGAGGCGATCATGGAGGCCCACATCTTCAAGGAGACGGGGCTCCACAACGCGCCCTCGCTGCTCGACTACAAGATCCCGACCAGCCTCGACACGCCGGAGATGGAGTCGCTGATCATCGAGTCGATCGATCCCGAGGGGCCCTACGGCGCGAAGGAGGCCGGCGAGGGCCCGCTACACCCGTCGATACCGGCGATCGCCAACGCGATCTACGACGCCGTCGGCGTCCGGCTCGACCGCCTGCCGTTCACGCCGCCGCGCGTCTGGAAGGCGCTCCGAGACCGCGCCGAACGGGAGCGGGCGGGCGAGCTGCCGCCGTGGAAGGGCCGGCCGCCGGAGATTGCGGTGCCCNNTTTTCCATTACCAATGCAAAGTTTCAATGCTCACATTCGATTTTCAATTTCCAACCGCTGGCCGCGTTGTCACGAAAATTAATAATTGGATGTGAACATTGAGAAAATTCGCCTCGACAATTGAAGATCGATGATTCAACATTAAGTCAGTACCCAAGAATGCTACGGCTTCATCCTTACGTCTACCACCGCCCCAAGAGCCTGAAAGAGGCCGTCGACCTGCTACGCGAGCACGCCGGCGATGTGCTGCCGATCGCCGGCGGCACCGACCTGGTGCCGAACATGAAGCACGGCCTGTTCACGCCCGGCCACCTGGTGGCGCTCAAGGGGATCGACGAGCTGCACGGTATCGAAGAGCGCGACGGCGAGCTGTTAATCGGAGCCGCGGCGACCCTGACGGAAGTCGCCTCCAACTACCTGGTGCGGGAGCACTTCCCTGCCCTCGCCGAGGCGGCGGCCGGCATCGCGCACCCGATGATCCGGAACCAGGGCACCATCGGCGGCAACATCTGCCTCGACACGCGCTGCACCTACTACAACCAGACGTACTTCTGGCGCAAGGCGCTGGGCTTCTGCCTGAAGAAGGACGGCGACGTCTGCCATGTGGTGAAGGGCGGCACCAAGTGCGTCGCTGCACATTCGGCCGACACGCCGCCGATGCTCATCGCGCTCGGCGCCACGGTCGATATCGCGTCGGCCGAAGGCGCTCGCTCCGTGCCCCTGGCCGACTTCTTTGTCGGTGACGGCATCTGGAACAGACGACTCGAGCCGCACGAGCTGGTGACCGCGGTGCGAATACGGCTACCCGAGAAGCCGATCCGCACGCTTTACACCAAGGTCCGGGAACGCAAGTCGGTCGACTTCCCCATACTGAGCATCGCGCTGGCCGCGACGGTCCGCGATCCGGATGTGCTGGAGTCGATCGATCTCGTCATATCGGCCCTGGGCGCCAAGCCGCGAGCCATCGGCGGCCTGGACAAGATCGCGGCCGGCAAGCGGCTGACCGCGGAGGTCATCGAGGCGATCGCGGAACAGGCGCACCGGCAGTGCCACCCGCTCGACAACATCATCGTCGAAATCGAGTGGCGCCGCGCCATGGTGCCGGTCTACGTCCGTCGTGCCCTCCAGGATCTGCTCGAGAATGGCCGAGGAAAAGCCGCCCCCGGAGACGGACGCGGATCAGACTGAGCCGCAGCCGGGCGCCGCGCCACGATCAGAGAGCGAGGGGCAACCGGACACGGCGCCGGCCGCGGATGGCCCCTCGCCACGCGCCCGACGCCTGCAGGCCGCCCTCGGGGTCCTGCTAGCCGCCGTCGCCCTCGCCGGCGCCTGCTTCGCCTACGAGGTGGCCAGCCTGCCGGAAGTCGCCGAGCTGAAGACCGCCAATCCATCCACCACGGCCTTCCTCCAACGCTACCAGCGCCGCACCGGCGAAGAAGGCCAACCGGCGGTTCGGTGGCAGCCGGTTCCGCTGGACAGCATCGCTCCCGCGCTGGCCTGGGCCGTCGTCGTGGCGGAGGACATCGAGTTCTTCTCGCACGAAGGCTTCTCGCACAGCGAGATCATCCAGGCGGTGCGGGACGCATTGAGCGGGCGGCGCGAGCTGCGCGGGGCGTCGACCATTACCCAGCAACTGGCGAAAAACCTCTGGTTGTCACCGTCGCGCAACCCGCTGCGCAAGCTGAAAGAGGCCGTGCTGACCCGGCGGCTGGAGAGAGAATTGTCGAAGCGACGCATCCTGGAGCTGTACCTGAACGTCGTCGAGTTCGGACCCGGCGTATACGGTGCCGAAGCCGCCGCTCGCCACTATTTCGACAAGCCCGCGACGGCGCTGGATCGGCACGAGGCGGCGCAGCTGGCAGCGGCGCTCCCCCGACCCGCCAGCTGGAACCCGAACAGTCGGAGCCCCGGTTACCAGCGCTACGTCCAGGACATCGAGGGGCGGCTTCGACGCGCCGACTTTCTCGAGCGTTACCTGCCGGACATCGCGGAGCCGGCCGGGAACACGGTGCCACCATCTCGGGAACCGCAACCGGCCGACACGCTGCGATCCATCCAGGATACGGCGAACCGGATACGGTCGTGACGCGCGCCGCTAACGCGGAACCACAGATTCCGCGACGATCTCGACGGGCATCTCCATCGCGTCTCCGGCGTTGAACTTCCACACCAGGACCTCGCCGTCCTCCTCATCCGCGTTCGAGCTCACGACCCGGCCGGGCATCTGCAGACGGAAGACGAAGCCCGGCGCGAGGTCGAAGCCTGGCAGCTCCTCGGCGAGAAAGTCGCCCAGCCTGTCGTCCTCGTCGTTGTACAGCTGGTTGAGCATATTGCGAAAGAACGCTTCGTCCGCCTCCGACTGGCCCTGGCCGGCGATCTTCGCCGCCAACACGGCCGTCCGGTCGACCGCATCCCGCAACAACTCGTCCTCGCCCTCCTCCTCGAGCAGGCCCCGATCGATCGCCGCCCACAACTGCCCGCGAGCGACCCCGACGATCGAGCCCACCTGCTTCGGCGGCAAGTTCGGGTATTGGGCCGTCACGGTTCGGTCCACCCGGGTCATCAAGTACTCGATCAGCGCATCGAGGGCCTCCGCCCACCGGAACGTCTCGCGGTACGTGTAGACGGCGCCTTCGGCGGTCCGCTCGGTCCCCACGCTCACCTCGTTCCAAAAACGCACGCTCCCCAGTCTCACGTAGCCCACACGCGAATCGGCGCCGGCGGCAGTGGTGCCGTCGATCTCCACGCTCCGCGACAGATCGGACCAGGAGGCCAAGTCAGCGATTCGCCTGTCGCGGCGGAAGACGTGCACGCTGTCAGCGTCTCTCATCTTCAACGAGTACGTCCAGCCATCGCTCTCGCTCAGGTTCATCAGATCGACAAACTGTTCATCGGCCAGCCGGCGATCCTGATCCTCGTTCTCGTCCACCTCTACGGTCTCCCTCCGGAGCCCGCTCCCATCAGTGTCGAGCGTCGTCTCGATTCGGTACTCGATGCAGCCCCCGAGCCCCAAAAGCGCCACCACCAGCAAAGCGGGGCTGGCCCATCGATATGTATCTTGCCGTTTCATCGTCCGTTCGCCTCGTCTCGTGTCATCCGTCGAATCATCACGAGCGGCCCCCGCTCCGCGTAACCGCCAGCAGCCGGTCGACCGGAATCCGCGTGTCGGGACCCAGGTCCACCTTCTCGAGCGCCCGCAGCAGTTCGCCGGCCTGCACGCCGTCTTCCCCGTCGATCTCGTCCAGCGCGTCCCGCCAGCCCAACGCCACCCAAGTCGGCAGCTCTCCCAGATCCAGCCGCGTCGGGCCCAGGATCGTCGTCTCCGGCGGGACGCGTCCCAGCATTTCCCGCAGCTCGCCCATGCTCACGCTCTCGCGTCTGGCCAGCTGGCGTTCCCATGTCCGCCCGGTCAGGCCCGCCAGCGCGGCCGAACCTTCAGACGATGTGAGCTCCAGGTCCGCCAGCCGCCGATCGTGCTCGGCCACTTCCCGGGCCAGGGCCCGCTCGCTCGCCCGGACCCGCGAAAGTTCACCAAGCAGAAACGCGGTCGAGACCAGGAGGGCGATCGAGGCCGCCGCCAGAGTCGGCACCAGCCAGCGCGAGGCCGTCCAGCCGCGGCCGATCCTCCCACGGGTCGACTCCCGGGTGGCGATCTCCGCCCGGACACGGCTCCACATCGAGTCCACGTATTCGTCCGGCACGGACCGCTCGAGTTCCTTCAGCGATTCCGGCTCAAGCTGCTCGTGCATCCTCAGCAGCATGGCGCAGTCCGGGCACGAGGCCGCGTGACGCTGGAGTTGCTCGATGCCATCGTCGAGCAGCGTGCCCGTCTTTAGAGTCTCCAGCTGGTCCTCGAAGACCTCACAATCGATACTCTTCTTCACGGCGTTTCCTCCATGCCGCTCAAGACCGTCGCCAGCCTGCGGCGTGCGAAGTGCAGGGCGGCCCTGACCGTACCGTTCTTGATGCCCAATTCCCTGGCCACGTCTTTCTGGTCACGCCCTTCCAGGTCGACCCGGGCAAAGATCTGGCGCTGGCCTTCGCTCAGGCTGTCCATGGCGATCAGCAACTGCCGATGAAACTCGCGCCGCTCCAGCTCCTCCTCTGGCCCGGCCGGTTCGGATGCGGTCGGCCACGCGCCGAGCTCCTCATCGCCGGGCGCGGTCTCGAGCCTGACCCAGGCCCGTCGCAGATGACTCAGACACAGGTTGCGATGGACCGTCATGAGCCAAGCAAGAAACGAGCGGTCGGGGTCGAAGCGCTCGATGCGCTCGTAGACCCGAACCCAGGTGTCCTGGGTGAGGTCCCGAGCCCATTCCCAGTCGCCGGTGTAGCGGTAAGCCATCGCGATCAGGGTGCGGCTCAGGGACTCGACGAGCGTCTGGAAAGCCCGCTCCTGGCCTCGACGGAAAGCGGTCGCTAAACTCTGGATCTCCTCGTCGTTCACCCCGGTGCTCCACTCGTTCTCGCTGCGATACGTCGCCCGTCAATCGGTATACGCACGAGGAGGTGGCGACGTTTATAGGTGGCGGGCGTGGATGTCGAGTGAAGATAGGGGGCGCGGTCCGGTTGCGCGCCCCGGGGTCAGCAGGGCAAAGAGATCGCGGCGCCGCCGTCAAAGAGCCGGCGGCGCCGCGATCGATCCTCCAGCGGTCCCAGCGAGTCTACGGATTACGTCTGCGGACCCCGTAAACCCCACCAAAGAAGGTCTCCGGAACCTTACCGGTCACCGTGCGCTTCCGCTTGTTCCGGAAGATGCTGAAAGTGACCTCTTCATCCTCTTCGTACGAGCGCAGAATGCGCATGGCATGGCTGGGATCGCGGACAGTGCGTCCATCGATCTCCTGGATCACGTCGCCGGCTTTCAGGCCGAGTTCGCTATCCTCGGGCGCGCTGATGATCAGCACGCCTTCCTCGGTGCCGAAATACTCGCCCAGATCCGGGTTCAGCTCCACCAGCTCGAGTCCGGGCAGCCGCTCGCCGATGGCGATGGCGAAGCTCCGCGGCGCCCGGATCGAGACCTCGGGGAGCTCTTGCAGACGATTGTACCAGCGGCGCACGGAGAGGTCGAGCGAGTCGGCTCGAAAGTGGAGCGAGTCCGGACCGCTCAGCCAGCCGAATCGAAGGTTCCCTCCGAAGTCGCCCACGGCCAGCTGCGTGGTCCGCGTCTCGCCGTCGCGCCGGTACTCCACCTGCACCGTGTCCCCGATCTCCAGCTCCCGCGCCAGCTCCACCAGCCGCTGGCCCGGCGCGGAGACCCGCTCGGGATAATCGCCGTGCCCTTCCAGCACGCTCTTGCCGGCGACCCGCACGATGACGTCGCCCGCCTGAATGCCCGCTTCGTCGGCAGGCCCGCCTTCGCTGACATCGTCGATCAGCGCGCCGTAGCGGTCGGTCTCCGGGTTCGCCTCCATGTGGATATAGACGCCAAGGCGCGGCTGCGTGTTGAAGTAATAAATATTGCTGAACGGCTCACCGCGCGGCGCGACCCATACCCCGGTCCGGCTGCGCTCCGGGCACACGCATTCCTCCCGCACCTCCTGCCCCCACGCCGGCTGGAGGGACCCGGTGGCGGCCACCGTGCCCAGTGCCCCCACCGCTGCCAGGTTTGCCCACCTCATCTGACTGCCTCCTCTGCTATGACTCCAACGGGACTCCGGATCTCGTCGTCCGGGTATAATCGACTCAACGCCACACGGCCTGCGGTCCGCTCACCGGTCGCGTCTCACCTAACTGGATGCCCACCAGTGTCTCCAGCGTCGCAACCCGTTCGTCCCAGAGCTGCCTCAACACCACACGCTCGGCGCCGGTCTGTCGGCCCTCGCTCAGCATCCGGTCCAATACCCAGATCCGGTCTTCCAGCGCCGAGACGGCCAGCGCCGTCGGGGCATCGTACACCTGGTACTGGGGTGTATAGGTGCGCAAAAGCGTCTCCAGCTCCCGCGACCGCTCGATGAACGGTCCCAGGTCCTGGCTCGTGGCTTCCGCCACCCAGCCGTCCACCCCGCCCTCGTCCGCTTCACGGGCCGCGTCTCCGCCCAGCACCAGAAAGCCGGCCAGCGCCGCCGCCGCCAGCCCGGCGCTCCCGACCGCCCACCAGCGGCGCCGGCGTCTACGCCGAGCTTCGAGCTCCGCGATCCGCGGCCACAGATCCCGGGGTGGCGTGAACGCTGGCAGCGCCCGAAGCTCCGCCTGCATCCGATACAGTCGCTCCAGCTCCCGTCGACATGACTCGCAATACTCCAGATGCGCCCGGCCACGCGCCGTCTCTTCCCCATCGCGCAGCCCGAGCAACTCGTGCATCTCGAGATGTCGCATGCTCACCATCAGCCCAACCACTCCCGCAGGCGCCTGTGCGCCCTCGATAGTTGCGATTTCGAGAAGCTCGCCGTCTTCTCCATCAGCTCCCCGATCTCCTCGTGCGTGTATCCCTCCACATCGTGCAGCCACAGCACCGCCCGGGTCACCGGCGACAGACGGCTCAACGCCGCCTCCAGGTCGATCGGCCCGGTCGGCTCCCGCGGCGCCACACCGAAGGCGTCCGGACTCAACCCGTCGCCTGAAACCGTCCGCCCCGATCGGATCCGCTCGCGCCGCAGGAGCATGAACGCCTTGCTCGCGGCGACCCGGCGGACCCAACCCCAGAGCGACCCGTCCCCCCGGAACCTGTTGATCGAGCGGCAGACCTCGAGAAAGGTATCCTGGAGCACGTCTTCCGCGTCCTCCTCGTTGCCGCAGATCCGACGGCCCAGGTTGTAGACTTGCGTACGATAGGCGTGGAACACGGCCTCGAGGGCTTCCTCGTCGCCGGTGCGAGCACGGGAGACCAGCGCGCTTTCGAGACCGAAGGCGTCAGGGTTCATCACACCCTATAGATGCGTGAGAGCGGGAAAACGTCGCCCCGTGGCGAGCCGTTTCGGAAGGCCGGCGGCCCGTAAGGGGAACGACGACTTCTTCGGGCTTCCGGGAGTCGAAACGTGTATGGCTCTACATCTCGGCAGCGCTGCGCCGGTTTCGGCTGGGAGGCCTGGTCCACTGGCTGCCCGGGATCACGCGCCACCCCACGTGGTCCGACACCCTCGTGGTCGACCGCAGGATCGCGCGCTGGTACGCCATGGAA
>JAACAK010000047.1:31027-31238 GCA_011774835.1 Candidatus Kutchimonas denitrificans
TCAGCCGCCGCGCTCCGGGGGCCGTTTCCGGCCCCGAACGCCCGTCACTTAGAAACCGGGCGAGAACCCGAACTGCCAGTGCCAGCCCTTTTCGGGCCGGTCATTCGGATGGACGAAGTCGATCTCCAGCAGCAGCACGCCGAACAGGTTGACCCTCGACGCGATGCCGTAGCTGGTGACCGGGTTCCACGGCGCCCGGTTGCCGCCCAGC
>JAACAK010000047.1:31249-105116 GCA_011774835.1 Candidatus Kutchimonas denitrificans
GGCAATCCAGTCGGTCCGCGCCAGCCGAACACCTGTGGAATCGGCATGCGCAGCTCGAAATTGCCGACGGCTATGCGGCTCCCGAACAGCTGATCGAACACGGGGCAATCCGAGTTGGCGTCGCCGACGAACCACTTGTTGTCGATGGGCTCCGTGCATTCGGAGAAGGCGAACGTGCCGGGCTCGTATCCCCTGATGATCTGCTGATACCCTATGAACAGGGGCGTGAGTCGCCGGTCTTCACCGTCGCCGCCGAAGCGACCGAACTGCAGCAGTCGACCGGCCAGGGTGACGTTGCGCAGGGGCATGAAGTACTTGCGGAAATCCACCAGCGTCCCGACGTAGTTCAGCGAACCTGCGGTCGGGGCCACCTGGATTCGGTACCGCTGACCGACGATCGGACCGGTGAAACCGAAGCGCGTGTTGTCGTATACCAGAGCCGCCGTGCCCGTCGCCATGTTCAGCGCGGCTGGCTCGCAAAACGGTTCGTTCGGATTGTCCTTACAGGAGCCGAATTCCTGGGTTTCCTCGGCGATCTGTGTGCCGGTCAGGAAGGAACGGGTCCGCAACTTCAGCTCGTGGTCGAACGTGATGTTGTTGAACTCGGCACCGAACTCGACTCGCTGCACCCGACTGAACGGATAGCTCACCAGAGCCGACACTCTTCGATTGATCTGCCGGAGGCGGAGCTCCTGCTCGACGAAGTTGTTGGGATCCGCTGTGTCCCGAACCACGTTGAAGCCGCGCCTCAGTATCGGGAACTGGGCCACCATACCGCCCCAGTTCCAGCGTGATTCTCTGTTCTCGTAGGCGACCGCCGCCGCGATGTCTTTCAGGCTCCCGTTCACCTGAAGCGCCGTCGCCAGATTGTGTTCGCCCAGTATGTCGCTCCAGAACAGCGCCGTTCCGCCGCCGATGAAGGTCCCGAAGTTGTCGCTGCCGACCACCAGTGTGGGCGGCGCGATGTAGTCCAGCGAGAGGCCGGCGCTGTAGTCCTGCGTCTGGAAATCGTGCGCCGTGCTCGGCAGGCCCAGCTGCGCGTTGTCGACCAGCGCCATCACGTCGCCGACCGGCCGATCCGCCGGGGGCAACACCGCCGGACTGACATCGCTGATCGGGGGTCGAATCGACCCACCCTCGAGAACCTGCTTGGACTCGATGGCGTACAGCGAGTACCGGTTCCCCTCGTAGACGCTGAACACCATCCGATCGCCGTTCGCCGAGAGGGTTATCGCCGGGCTCAGGTCCGTGATACCGCTCGCTCCAGTGGTGAGGTGCGTGAGCTGGCGGATCTCGCCATCGGTCAGCGAGACGCGATAGATGTTCGGGATCCCGTTCTGGTCCGACAGGAAGTAGACGCTCTCGCCGTCCGGGGCCCACTCGGGATTGATGTTCTTCGCACCGTCGAACCCGGGCACCGGCTCTATACGGCCCGTTTCTAGATCCAGCATGCCAAGGCCGTAGCTGCCCCATTCGAGTCGGTAAAGGTCGGTGGCGAAGCGGTCGGTGACGAAGACGATCTTGGTACCGTCCGGCGACACGACCGGTTGGAGATCGGCGTAAGGATCCTCGGTGAGCCGCTTCAGCTGCCCGCTCTCCATATCGAGCATGAACAGGTCCATCAGACCGCCCTGACTGCTGGAGAAGACGATCCGGGTGCCATCCGGCGACCAGGAGGGATTGAAGATCTCGCCGACCTCGCGGATCTTGTAGTCCTCGAGCCGTTTCCCGTTCGAGACATCGATGACGGACAGGGTCGGCTGGCCCTTGGTCACGCCCGCGAAAACGAACCGCCGCCCGTCCGGGTGATAGTCACCCGCCGAATTGATGAACTGAAGGCTCTCGTAGTGCGGGTCCGTCGCCGTCTTCACCAGCTTGCGCTTGACCTCCCCCGTCTCGGTGTCGGCGACGTACATCTCGATGCTGAACATGTCCTTCTCGCTCAGGAAAACGACCTCCGAGCCGTCCGGGCTGATCGCCGGGGCCACGTTGAGGGACCCGCTGCCCGTCTCACGCGAGATCAGGACCCGGCCGTACTCGTCGGGGCCCTCGGTGTCCTCGACGACTTCCGCGTAGGCTTCGATCACCGCCTCCTGCCAATCGGCCATCAGCTGATCGGGAGTGATCTGAAGCACGCTGGCGATGGCCGATCCGACCTCGCCCGTCACCGCCGCCGACTTGAGAATCTCGGCGATGACCGGGTCACCCCAGCGACCGCCGATGTAGGCCCAGAGCGCATGGCCGTACCGATAGGGATTGAAGCGCGGGTTGTAGAGCTGCCGGAACGACGGCAGCTTCTCACGCCGCGCCGCGTCGTGCATCCACATCGCGGTGAGCGGGTACTTCGGACCCAGCGACACATACTCGGCCATCCCCTCGATGAACCAGAGCGGCATGACGAGTGCGGTGGGAAAGCCTCCGGCCACACCGCTCCGCGCCGATGACGTGATGTCGAATTGGAACGCGTGAACCAGCTCGTGCCCCAGGACGTGGTCCGTCTCCTGCAGCGAGCCCGCCATCGGCAGCACGACACGCCGCTTGAAGGCCTCGGTCACGCCCCCGGTCCCTTCGTCGATCGTCCCCAACAACGCGGTCGTCTGCTCGAAATCGGGGTGATCCGCATACAGGATGATCGTCTGCCGCCCGCTGAGCTCGTGGTTGAAGACACGGGACAGGCGGGCGTACCAGCGCTCCGCCATGCGGGCCGTCTGCTCGACCGCCTCCCGGGCTTCCGGATAGTAATGGATGTCGAAATTATCGGTGCGCAGGACCTTGAAGTCGAAGTCCTCGTACTGGACCTTGTTGCGACCGAAATACTGGCCGTGGGCAGGGCTGACACCCGAGACGAAGCCCAGTACCGTGGCGAGGACCAGGGCACTGGCGAACGCTCCAAGACGATTCACTGCCATCGTTATCCTCCGTACTGCATGATTCCGACACTATCCGACACCCGGGCACCGCCCCAAACTGCTCACCGATGCAGCGCCCGGCGATATCACAGAAAGTGACGGGCCGCTGAACCCTGAAACATATGAGCCGCTGCGACCCGGCGCGAGGCGCCGTACCGGCTCTGCGGGCCGTGATGCGGAAGCCGGCGTGCGATCTCGCCGATGCGCCGTCTACCTTAAAACGCCGTTGCCCGCGCATAGTTCCACGGGGTGACCAATTGCAGGCCGGATCCTCTTCCGCTAGAATGCATCTTCGGCCGACGCGCTGCCAGCCAGCTAACAGCGAGCCCCTCACCGATATACGACAGCGACCTGATGCAGGACGTTAAGCGTTGCCACCTCGAGCCGAGCGGTACGCCGGCCCGCGCCACGCCGTGGAGCCGCCGGCGACGGACGGTGCACGTGCATGAATAGGCACGGGCGTTCGCTGTCGCTTCGCCGGGAGCACTCGGCACCGATGGCCGGGGGGACGTTGGGCGCACAAGCGATGACGCTGGGAGAGGCGCTACGGCCGTTCTGGTATCGCTTCGCCCTGGCCGCCGTCTATTTCCTCCTCACCTTCGCCGTCGGCACTGTGGGCTACATGATCGTCGAAGGCTGGGCATGGCACGACGCTCTCTACATGGCTGTCACGACCATCAGCTCGGTCGGCTTCATGGAGGTCTACCCTCTTTCGGATGCCGGCCGGACCATGACGATGGTGCTCATCTTCCTTGGCGTGACGGGCCTGGGGATCTGGTGGGCGCTGATCACCGCGCTGATCGTGGAGCTCGACCTGGGGGGCGTGCTGCGGAGACGTCTTATCATGAAGAACATCGACAGTCTATCGGACCATATCATCGTCTGCGGCGTGGGTCGCATGGGTCGCGTCGTGCTGAACGAGATCGTCGAAGCCGGCCGGCCGCACGTGGTGGTCGAGAGCAATCCGTCACGAATCGCCCTGATGCAGGAGATCTATCCCGACGCTCTGATGCTGGAGGCGGACGCGACGCGGGAGCAGGCCCTCGTCGGCGCCGGCATCGAACGTGCTGCCGGGCTGGCGGCCTGCCTGGCCGAAGATGCCGACAACCTGCTGGTCTGCATCACCGCTCGCGACCTCAACCCCAAGCTTCCAGTCGTGGCGCGTGCCTACAACGAGGAGTCGGTGGAAAAGTTGCGGCGCGCCGGAGCCGATCACGTCATCTCGCCGAACCAGACCGGCGGCATTCGGATGGCATTCTCGCTGCTGCGGCCCGCCGTGGTGAGCTTCCTCGACTGCGCCATTTCGGATGCCGGGATCGAGATGCGGCTGGAACAGGCGACCGTGCCCCAAGGCTCGCACCTGGTCGGCAGAACGCTGGCCGAGGCACGCATCCCACAGGAGACCGGCTTGATCGTGTTGGCGCTGCAGCGCGGCGTTGCCGGACCTCCCATCTACAATCCCGGCCCCGAGACGCGGATCGAGGCCGGTGACGTGATGATCTTTTTGGGAGGATCGGAGCAGGTAGAAACGCTGCGGAACTACGCCGAGCTGGAGGTCGAGGTATAGGCCGCCTGGCCCGTTCGTTGGGAATTCCGAAGTAGGGAGGTCGGGATTCTGATTTTGGGAAGGTCGATAGAGCCCGAATTGCCGAAGACGATTCGGGGATTCGGGGGTTCGGGGATTCGGGGAAACAGAGATTGGGGCGACGAGGTCGCCTGGACCACTTCCAACCTCCCCGAAACCCCGAATCCCGGAATCCCCGAACCCGCTTCAACGATTCGGGCTCTTTCGACCTTCCCTGAATCAGAATCCCGACCTCCCTACTTCCCTCAATCCCCAACTCTCACCACCCGGAACGGGTTGGCGAAGATCCACGGCCGCAGATTCCATATCAGCCGCCCCACGCGGAGCGTGTAGCGATACGCTTCCACCCGATAAGCGCCCGGCGAGCTGAGCCGCCACGTCAGCTCCGGGCCGCGAACCCAGGCCACCGACTCGCCGTCACGCACCACCCGGTAAAGCAATCTGCTGTTCGGGCCACCCCAGAAGCCGCCCCTGAGGTACACCTCGTCCGCCCATTCCACGTGGCGGCCGATCGGGTAGCGTGCCCCGTCCGACGCCACCGCGAAGAGCACGAAGTTGCGGGCCAGTCGAGTGTCGCCGAACGAGATGAAGACCCGGCCCGATCTGAGACCGTTGGCCAACGTCGTGGTCGCGGCCATGGCGTCGCTCGGGAACGGTGTCGCCAGCTCGACGTGGTTCACCACGCTCTTGAAGAACGCCTCGTAGCCGGGAAGCAGCGCGCCTCGAAACCGTTTCTTGGGATGCGCGTCCAGCCCTCCCAGCGCCACCAGGTGCGCACGCCGGTACAGGGAGTCGAACGCCGCCACGTGCGGCTGATCGAAACCGTCCCGATACAGGCGCGTCACGCTCCAGTGCAGGCGTCCGAAGGGGGCGCTGGCCGCCAGCGCTGCCAGGTGGTAGACGACCCAGAAGTCGCTCAGCCGAGCCCTGCCGATGTCCGCGAGATCGAAGACTTCCCACCCGACGATCCCCGGCGTCGAGTCGGGGCGCCAGCTGTCCCGCGACCGCGGGCTGCGTGAATGAGCGACGATCGCCGTGCCGGATCTCTCTCGCAGGAAAGCAGCGAACGACTCGACCCCCGCCTGCCAGCCGCTCACCGCGGTATCGAGGGGGAAGGCCAGCACCCGGCCCACGGCGCTTCCCAGAGAGATCTCCTGGCCCCGCACGATGAGAACGCTGTCGACGAAGTGGGCCCGCGTTTGCCATTGACCGATCGGTGCTTCCGCGGCGCGATGATCGGACAGAACGACGAAATCGATGTCCGCCCGGCGCGCCGCGCTCGCGACATCGCCCTCGTCTCCCACGGCATCGTGCGAACGATGGGTATGCACGTGGATCACGCCCGAGACCCGCACGCCCGCCGGCTGAATCGGCAACGCCCGCGCCAACTCCACCGCGCCGCGTTCCGTGGCGACCCAATGCAGACGAGGCGATACATAGCCCACCGCGAAGTAGGCGACGGCCGCCAGCAGCAGCCACCGGCCGATCTTTCGAGGACGCAGGAAGTTCAGGGCCACAGGACAGCCGGCTTACGGCTCAGACATCCAGGTTCTTCACATACCTGGCGTTCTGCTCGATGAACTCGCGCCGCGGCTCCACCTCGTCACCCATCAGGAGGGTGAAGAGCCGATCCGCCTCCACCGCGTCGTCCATCGTGACTCGCAACATGGTACGGCGCTCCGGGTCCATCGTCGTCCGCCACAGCTGATCCGGATTCATCTCGCCGAGGCCCTTGTACCGCTGGATGTCCGCCTTGCCATCCTTGCCGTCTTTGCTCAGGCGCTTGATGATCTCTTCCCGCTCGTCCTCGGTGTAGGCGTAGACCTCCTCGCGCCCGCGCTTGATCCGGTAGAGCGGTGGCTGGGCGATGTACACGTAGCCCGCCTCGATCAGCTGCCGCATGTGGCGGAAGAAGAAGGTGAGGAGCAGCGTGCGGATGTGAGCGCCGTCGACGTCGGCGTCGGTCATGATGATGATCCGATGATAGCGAGCCGAGTCGAGATCGAACTCGTCCTCGCCGATCCCCGTGCCCACCGCCGTGATGATCGTACGGATCTCCTCGTTGGAGAGCACCTTGTCCAGCCGCGCCTTCTCCACGTTCAGGATCTTCCCGCGCAGCGGCAGGATCGCCTGGAAGTTGCGGTCGCGGCCCTGCTTCGCCGAGCCGCCCGCCGAGTCGCCCTCCACCAGATAGAGCTCGCTTACGCTCGGGTCGCTGAGCGAGCAGTCGGCGAGCTTGCCCGGCAGGATCGAGCCCTCGAGCGCCGACTTACGACGCGTCAGGTCACGTGCCTGGCGAGCCGCTTCCCGCGCCCGCGCTGCCTGCAGACATTTCTCGATGATGCGCCGCGCCGGCGTCGGGCTCTCGGCGAGGAAGTTCGAGAGCCCTTCGTTCACCACGGACTCGAGCGCGCCGCGCACCTCGCTGTTGCCGAGCTTCGTCTTCGTCTGCCCTTCGAACTGCGGCTCCATCACCCGCACCGACAGGATCGCCGTCAGCCCCTCGCGCACGTCCTCGCCCGTAAGACTGACGTTCGCCTTCTTCAGCATGCCGCCGCGACGCGCGTAATCGTTCAGCGTCCGCGTGAGCGCCGCCTTGAACCCTGTCAGGTGCGTTCCGCCTTCGTGGGTGTTGATGTTGTTCACGAAGGTGAACGTGTCCTCCCTGTACCCGTCGTTGTACTGGAGCGCCAGCTCGATCTCGCATTCGGGCCGCTTTGCCTCGAGGTAGACGATCTCGCTGTGGAGCGGCTTCCGGTTACCCCGAATGTACTTCACGAACTCCTTGATGCCGCCCTCGTACTGGAACTTGTTCTTCTTCTCCCGGTCGGGGCGCTCGTCCTGCAGGGTGATTTTCACGCCTTTATTCAGGAAAGCCAGCTCGCGCAGGCGTACCGCCAGGGTGTCGTAGTCGAAATCGCGCTCGGGGAAGATCTCGCCGTCGGGCATGAAGGCCACGATCGTGCCCGTCCGGTCGGTCTTGCGGCCTTTCTTCAGCTCGCTCGTCTTCTTCCCACGGCTGTACTTCTGTTCCCAGACGCTCCCGTCGCGGTGGATCTCGACGGCGAGCCACTCCGACAGGGCGTTCACCACCGACACGCCCACACCGTGCAGGCCGCCGGAGACCTTGTACGATTCTTTGTCGAACTTTCCGCCGGCGTGGAGTGTCAGCATCGCCAGCTCGACGCCCGGCACTTTCTCGGTGGGATGCTTGTCGACGGGTATGCCGCGGCCGTTGTCTTTTACGGTTATCGAGTTGTCCTCGTGAATGACGACGTCGATCTGGTCGCAGTAGCCCGACATCGCCTCGTCGATGGAGTTGTCCACGACCTCGAAGACGAGGTGATGCAAACCACGCGCCGACGTCGAACCGATATACATACCGGGCCGGCGCCGAACCGCCTCCAGCCCTTTGAGGACCTGGATCCTGCCGGCCGTGTAGTCGCCCTGCCGTGCCGCCGCCACCGGCCGACCGGACGCGTCAGCGGTCTTCCGGCCACGCGACTTTTTCGACGTCGACTTCTGTTTCGTGGCGGACTTCATCGCGGCCGACTTCTTCTTGGCCGCCGGTTTCTTCTTTTTGGCTGACGGCTTCTTCTTGGCCATCGACTTCTTGCCCGCGCTCTTCTTCTTCTTCCCTGTCCCCGATCGCTTTGCCATTTGGCGTTACCTCACAGTTCAACCCGAGTTCGCTCACGAGGGCGACGGCTAGCCGTCGCCCTCGGCGAGTCGAAAGATTATTTTCTCGAACTTCCCCTGCGGACGACCCGCGTTCAATCGCGCCAGCAGTCGCCGCTCCATCATCTCGAGCTCCATTAGCCACGCCGACGATCGCACCTCCACGAATAGAACCGCCCGGTCGAAACCCACCGGCGTCGAGACCCTCGCGATCTCCGGACCGACCAGCTCCGACCACTCCGGGATCACCGACGCCCGCTCGACCGCTTCCGCCAGCCCTCTGGCCTTCAACAGTCCTTCCACCAGCCCCCCGATCCGCTCCGGGGCTCCCCCGCGATCGTCCTTCATACGCGCCTCAACGTGCCGGCGGCGATTCGGTACTCCGCCAGGCTGTCGCCCATGAGGGCGAACTCGCTCGGTTTCGGCGATGTGACCAGCACCTGTCCCCACTCTTCCGCTGCCAGCAACTCCACCACGCGTTCCGATCGCGGCGGATCCAGCTCGGCGAATACGTCGTCCAGCATGATGATCGGCTCGCCGCCCAGGGCGGCTCTCAACGTCTCGGCTTCCACCATCCGCAACGCCACCGCCGCCGTCCTCTGCTGGCCGGCAGACCCGAAGCTGCGCAGACCGACGGCGTCCGAGCTGTTACCGACGCGGAACTTCAGCTCGTCGCGATGCGGTCCGGCGAGGGTGACACCGCGTCGCCGCTCGCGCTCGGCCAAGCGCTGCAGCCGACCGTGAAACGCCTCGATCCAGCCGTGGCGGTCGATGGGAGCGGCCCGGTCACCCGTCGGTTTCGGAATCGACGGGGCATAGTCGATCGAAGCCTGCTGTCCGCCCGAGATCTTCTCGTAGTAGCGGGCGAAGCCGGCCCGCTGCTCCGCTACCCAGCGCGCCCGCGCTTCGATGATCGAGCAACCAGCGTCCACCAACCCGTGGTTCCAGGCCGCCAGCTCCGACGGGCTCGCCCCTTCACGCAATGACTCGTTGCGCTGCGTCAGGATTCGCCGGTAGCGCTGCAGCACCGCCAGATAATCCGGTTCGACCAGCGAGAGGATGATGTCGAGAAACCGTCGCCGCGCCGCCGGACCACCCGCCACGATCTCGACATCGCTGGCGGTGAACACGATGGCGCCGATTCGTCCGATGGCTTCCCCGAAGCGCTGCGGTTCGTCGCCGTTGAGCGTTACTTTCTTGCGGCGACCTTCGCGCCTGTAGGCTGCCGCCACCGTCACTTCCGCCCCACCGGCCTCCACCAGCGACCCCTCCACCCGAAAGTGGTCGGTTCCGAACCGAATCAGCTGTTCGTCCCGCGCGCCGCGAAAGGATCGGAAGATCTCGAGGTAATAGATCGCCTCCAGCAGATTCGTCTTCCCCTGCCCATTATCCCCGATCAGCGCCGCACCCCGCTCCGGGAAATCGACGGTCTCGTCCTCGAAATTCCGGAAATTCCGGAGCTGGATCCGCTGGAGAAACACCCTATAAAAATAACCGAAGAAGCGGCCTTTCTCAAGGCCGCCCCGCGGCTCTAAGTGACCTAATTTCAACGACTTTCGAGGCCCGAAAACGGCTTGGCGCCGCCGTCCCCTCAGCCGCAGCGCGCGGGCTCCACCCCGCAGTCCACCACGGTCACCCCGACCGGCGCGGACCGGCGCCGGCTGCCCAGCAGATCCTCGGCGATCGCCCAGATCTGGACCGAGCTGCCGCTGATCAGCCTGGGCATCAGGAACACGAACTGCTCTTCGGTGAACTCCACCGGCGGGTCGTAATCGCGGCGCTCTCGTGCCAGCGTGTCGAGGACCGGCGCGGTGCTGAGGGCGACGAACTCCACCGCCTGGAGGAGACCGGTGGCCTCGACGGAGACGGAGACGAGGGAGTCGGCGAAGAGGACGGCGTCGGGACTCGGCTCCAGCACCCGGACCTCAGAATCGGGGATATCGACGTTCAGGCCGGTCGGCCGCTCGCGAGCCTCGTCGCAGGAGGCTCCAAGGCTGAGCAGAGCGACGCCGAGGGTCGCCACGCTGGCGAAAGCCGAGGGAAATCTGGTCATCGAGGCCGCCGCTTTTCTTTCTGGAGGTCGCCCGGGCCGCGAGCCCGCAGCCGCAGGCCTGCCCTCGCGTCCCGACCCGACTCGATCGTCATCGGTCCAGCCCCTAAACTACGAGCGGTCCGGATGAGTTTCCAAGCACAGAGAGCCGACCGTGGTACCCTAGCTGAAAAGCTCCCGCCAGGACGCGCGCGGCGCTTCCAGCGCCTCGCCGTGCTCGAGTCGGTCCAGTATGCCGTTCAGCACCAGGTTCATCTTCTCCACCGACCGGCCGTACCCGCTTCGCGCCAGCCCCACGGATGCCGCGAGGAAGACCGGCGTTCCCACCGCGGCGACCGCCGGCAGGGACGGCAAGCCGACGATGAAGACGCTGGCCGCCGCGACGGCGGAGCCACCGCCGCCCATTCCCAAGCCCCAGAACCACCCGGCACGTTCGTTCCCCAGATCGGCGACGAGCGTCACCTGACACTCCTCCTCGGAGAGCGGGATCACGCGCATCTCGACGGCCCTGGCCTTCTTCGCCAGCTGGTATCCGCGCCCCAGCACGTCGACGGACCGCAAGATCGAAGCTACCATGCCCGATTCGGGCTCCCACAAGGAGCCGGTCTTCAGCTGGCGCACGGGTCTGAGCCCCTCGTTGCTCCGAAAATGATCGCGTAGGGCGCGGGTGACCTCCCCGGCGGACTCGGGTATCCGGCGCGTGGCCGCGATCAGCGCCGGACCACAGAGCCGCGACGCCCAACCACGCTCGACCAGCAGCGTTTCACTGCCGGCGGCGGCACGGTGCTCGGCCAGGGCGCGGCGCACGCTCGTTTCCGAGAGCCCCACCTCGCCGGCGATCCGGATCACGTCATCCTCGCTCAGATCGGGAGCCTGGGCCCCGTATCGGTCCTCGATCTCAGCCGCGCGGCGGATGACGATTTCGAGCTCCTCGCGACTCAAGCGCAGGGGTCCGAGTTCGCCCATTCGGTTCGGCGCTACTCCTGCTTCCGCTTCCGTTCAGCGGGCGCTTTCTCGCCTTTGGCGAATCGGCCCGGCAGTTCCCGGGGCGGCGGCAGTTCTCGCTTGCCCTCGTCCTCTTCCTCGTCTTCCGGCTCCAACGGCTCACCCTGCGGGCTCCGCGACATGAACGGCTTTACCAGGTCCATCGGGATGGGGAAGAGCGTCGTCGAGTTGTTCTCCGCCGCGATCTCGGAGACCGTCTGCAGGAAGCGCAGCTGCAGAGCGGCGGGATCGGCGCTCATGATCTTCGCCGCCTCCACCAGCTTGCGCGAAGCCTGGTGCTCGCCCAGCGCGTTCACCACCTTGGCCCGCCGCTCGCGTTCTGCCTCGGCCTGCCGGGCCATCGCGCGTTTCATCTCCTGCGGAAGATCGATGTCCTTCACTTCGACGGCGGTTACCTCTATCCCCCAAGTGTCGGTCTGCTCGTCGATGATCTCTCGCAGCATCTCGTTGTACTTCTCCCGTTCGGCCAGCAGATCATCGAGCTCGGCCTGGCCGATTACCGAACGGAGCGTTGTCTGGGCCAGTTGCGACGTGGCGAACAGGAAATCCTCGACCTCGACGATCGCCTTGACCGGAACGTTGACGCGGAAATAGAGGACCGCGTTGACTTTCACAGAGACGTTGTCCCGGGTGATGACATCTTGTGGCGGTATGTCCATCGCGACGATGCGCAAGCTGACCCGTTGCATTCGCTCGATCCCGAACGGCACCAGGAAGATGAGGCCGGGTCCTCTCGCTCCGCGCAGCCGACCGAGGCGAAAAACCACACCGCGCTCGTACTCCCAGAGGATCCTCAGGCTCGTGGCGAGCGCCAGCGCGCCAGCCACAGCCAGTCCTGCGAGCAATACCTCCACGACTACCTCCCTGCAGTGAGAATCGCCGAATGGCGACCCGGAGGCGAAGGCCGATTTCCTTCTGAAAGTCTAAACTTAGCGGCTGGTCTCGGACAGGCAAACAGCGGACGGCCACAGAACGGGAGCAAACGAAGCCCCCGTCCGGGTGGCCAAAGAAGCGGCCGGGGACGGGGGCTTCTCTGCGAGAAAACGTTACGACTTCAGCGTCCAGACGTAGGCAGAAACCGCCCGCACCTGCTCATCGCTGATCCCGCTACCGCCCTTGGGCGGCATTGGCGTACCCGTCGACGAGGCACTGGTGTCGACTCCGTTCATGACCGTTTCCACGATGCCCTCGTAGGAGCCATCGCTGTGCAGCCACTCGTCGTCGGTCAAAGCGGCGCCCAGACCCTGCACACCTTCACCGTTCGCGCCATGGCACGTGTAGCACAGGCCCGAGCCCGCGTAAATCGTTTCACCCTGGTTCACCATCTCCATGGTGACGCCCTCGGGCAGCTCCATCTGCTCGCCCTGTCCCTCCATGGACTGGCTCTCGGCAGGAGTCGTCGCCGGCGTCTCCGCCGACGTCTGCTCCTCGCCTTCGCCGCCGCCACATGCTACAACGATGGCCAGTGCGAAGGCTGCTCCCAACCCCATCAGCCTGCTCATGTCATCCTCCGTTCAGTGATATGCGACCCGCCCGTGCGGGGCTGTGCTGCCCGAAAACGCCGCCGCATGTCCCGCGGCGGGCCGTCGATGGCACTCGATAAGCGTGGGATTCCGCGGCGATAATACCCGGGCCCCGTGCACCCGTCAAGCCGAGTCCGGCCCGTCCGCGCGGGCGGCGCCGCACTCGGGGCAGAAGTGCCAGACGGGCTCCAGAACGGCCCCGCACGACTGGCAGGCGCCGGGCACCAGACGAACGCCGCAGAAGGGGCAGTAAGTGGCTCGGCCCGGGACCTCGGCCTGGCACGCCGGGCAGTTCTGTACCGCATCGATCGGGGCTTCCGCGGCCCCGGTCTCCGGCTCGACCTCATCGTCCGGATGGGGGGAAACGTCCTGCCCCGGTGGATCGCGCCATTCGCTGCGGTCGCGCAGCTCGGGCGGCGCGTAGCGGATATGGCCCGGCGGCGGAATGAGAGCGGCGTTGAGCCAGACGCGGGCATCGGGAAAGGCACGGTAACGGCGAATGTCGGGGAGCTTCTCTTCGATGCCGGCTCGCAGCTCGTCCTGCACCGAGCTGTCACCGAGCACGTAGCTCCGCTCGCCGGCGAGCAGCCGGGAGAGGGCGAGCTCGTAATCGTCGTTCGAGCGAAGCCCGGCGGGATTGCGAACGCGACGGTATGGGATGAGCTCGTCGTGCACCTCGAGGACCGTCATCGGCTCGCTCAAGGCCGACGGCCGTTCGCGTCGAAGAATCTCCACGAATTCGTAGTAGAGACGATCCAGATCGTCCATCTCTCAACCTTCCGGGTCGGAGGCGTTACGTGTCTGGCCCGGGCACCTCGAGATCGAAGGCCTCCGACTCGAAGTCGCTCTCACGGGCCTGATGGAACGCCTGCACCACCCTGCGATCGAACAGTGAGCCGGCGCACCGATCGATCTCCGCCACCGCCTCCGTCACGCTTTTCGCCGGGCGGTGGGGCCGGTCGCTCAGCATCGCCGCGTAAGCGTCCGCCAGCCCGACGATGCACCCCTCCAGCGAGATCTCGCCCCCGGCCAACCCCTTCGGGTAACCGGAGCCGTCCCAGCGCTCGTGGTGCTGCAGAACCCCGGGCCGCGCCGGCTCCAGATAAGGCACCGCCTCGACCAGACGCGCCCCGACCTGCGGGTGCTTCCGAATCAGCTGCCACTCCTCGAGATCGAGGGGCCCCGGCTTGTTCACGGTCGATTCGGGCACCGCCAGCATGCCCACATCACGGAGCACCGCCGCGAGCCACAGGCGCTTGAGCCCTTCACCGGACAGACCCAGCCGGGCCCCCGTGCCGACCGCCGCCCGGGCGACGAGATTCAGGTGGCCGCTCCCACTGCCCTGGCGCGACTCGAGCGCCGCCGCCAGGGCAGCGATTCCCTGTCGACAGTATCGCTCCAGCGCCGAGACTCCACCTTCCCGGTCATCGCCCATCGCCTCGTGGAAGGCCCGGTTCTCCCGCAGCAGCCGCTGATGCTCCAGCGCGCGGGCCACGCTATGGCTGAGCTCTGCCAGGTTGAAAGGCTTGAGCAGATAATCGTCCGCCCCATGGCGCAGCGCCTCGACGGCGAAACCGACGTCGGTGTACGCCGTCATCATGATCACCTGAATCTCAGAGTCACGGCGTTTGATCTCCTGCAGAAGCTCGATGCCGCTCATCCCGGGCATGCGCACGTCGGTTACCACCAGATCCAGTTCGTCCGTGGCCAGACGCCGCAGGGCCTCCTCGCCGGAGCTGGCGGTCGTGCACTCGTATCCTTCGCGCCTGAGCTTCTTCGCCAGCGCCACGGTGATCGCGGGCTCATCGTCGACCACCAGCACTCGGGCGCCCTCCGCTCCCCCCTTATTCATCGGATCCCAGTCGGTTGAGACGTGCGAGCAGCTCGCGCACCCGTCCCGTCATCTCCTCGATCGTCTGCAAGCTCTTGCGCTGGCCATCGGTCAGCGTGTCATCGTCGGTCAGCAGCAGTTCCGTTTCGGCCAAGATCGCCGTCAGCGGGCTGTTCACCTCCTGGCGCACTTCCTCGATGACCGACATGACGTGTGCGAGACGCTCGGCCCGCGCCCTCTGGGTCTGCAGCGCCGATCGGGCCTGCTGAACATCCGCCTGCCGCATCACGGCGTCCGCCAGCATTTTGTCGTCCACGCTGTCGGGTATCTGAACGAAGGCGCCGTAGTCGAGGAAGGCGATGCTGAACTCCGAACCCCAGAGCACGGCCCGTTCCGGCTCGACCACGGCCTCGAGCACCGAGACCACCTCGCGCTCGGGGAGCGTGCTGTCCACCAGCACGATGAGCTCCCGATCCAGCGATAGCTCGTCCACCGCCGCACTGCTGTCCGGGGCGTGGAGGATCTGGCAAGCGGTGGCCAATGCCTCCTCGGCACGGCGGCGCCGCTCCGCATCGGCGCTCACCAGCAGCACCGCGCACCGTTTCCCCCCACCCAATCGCGCCTCCTCCGTCTATTCGGGACCCTGGTCCAGCGGGTCCGCTCCGTCTTCCTCGCTCCGCAATAGCCGCACGGATCTTACCCTCCGATCGTCGACCCGATCCACCACCAGCTGCGCGCCGGCGACCTCCACCGTATCGCCGAGCTTCGGCACCTGACCCAGCTCGCCCAGGATGAAGCCGCCCAGCGTGTCGTAGTCCTCCACGGGCAGCTCGAGGCCAAATTCCTCGTTGACTTCGTCGATCGGCGCGCTGCCATCTATCAGTGGCTCGCCGCGGGTCGACGTAGTGAACAGGGGCCGTGCGATGTCGTGCTCGTCGTAGATCTCGCCGACGATCTCCTCGATCAGATCTTCGAGCGTCACCAGACCGTCCGTTCCCCCGAACTCGTCCACCACGATGGCCATGTGGATCTTCATGCGCAGGAACTCGGCCAGCAAATCGTCCACCGACTTCGTATCGGGAACGAAATAGGGTTCCCGCATGATGCGCCTCACGTCGAACTCCGCCACCTCGCCTGAGGCGGCCGTCGGAAGGATGTCCTTGACCAAGACGACCCCCACCACGTTGTCCAGGCTCTCTTCGTATACCGGCAGGCGCGAGTATCCAGAGAGGTTCGTCTTCTCGATCAGCTCATCGAACGACACGTTCGTCGGGACGGCCACGATATCCGGCCGCGGCGTCATCACCTCCCGGGCCATCGTCCGCGTCAGCTCGAACACGCCCGAGATCATCTCCTGCTCCTCGCTGTCGACGACGCCGTGTTCCCTGCTGCGCCGCACCAGCATGACGATCTCCTCCGGGCTATGGACTCGCTCCGCCTCGGAGGGCAGGCGCACGCCCAGTACTTTCAGCAGCCAGTTCGCTGACTCGTTGAGCCACCAGATGAGGGGGCCGAGAACACGCGTGAACCAGATCAGGGGCCTGACCAGCCAGCGCGCGATCTGTTCGGGGTGGAAGATGGCGAGCGCCTTCGGCGCCACCTCCCCGAGAACGACGTGCAGGTAGGTAATGATGAAGAAGGCGATGGCGACGGCGATGCCGTGGCGGGCGAGGTAGCCGAACGGGGCCGCCACGCCGGCGAACGCGTCCTCCAGCGTGTGGGCGATCGTTGCCTCGCCGATCCAGCCCAAGCCCAGCGAAGCCAGGGTGATCCCCACCTGGCAGGAGGACAGGTAGAGGTTCAACTCGACCTGCGCCTTGCGGACCACGCCGGCCAACCGGTCGCCCTTATTCTCCAGGTACGCCAGCCGTGAGTCCTTCGCACCGACCAGAGAGAACTCCGCGGCGACGAAGAAGCCGTTGGCGGCCACGAGTACAGCGACCGCCAACAGCCTCAAAACGACCTCGATCGTCGTCATTCGGTAAGCAGATTGTCACCGGCGGAGAACGGCGTTCCCGTCGGGCCGGTCAGGGAAGTGTCCCGTGGTTCAGTCGGTATCGCTCGTGGCGTTGGTCTTTCCGTACGAGATGACGGGCTGACAGTAGCGTCGCCCGATCTCCTCCAGTCGATTCAGCTCATCCTGCGTGATGCCAGAGTACCGGTTGGCCAGGTAGTCCATGGTCTCTTTGAACCAGGCGTCTCTCTGCTCGTCCGTCGCTTCCAGCACTCCGCAGTGCTGTATCTGGCTCATCAATTCGTTTCGCGCACGACTGAACAATGAAGGTCCGCCTTTACCCTCCTTTTTGCGTTTGCTCACGCTCCCTCCTCAATCTAGAATTACGGTACAATCACAGCGTCGATGCCGCCGCGCCGGCTCCCGGCGCGTGCAACGAACGCCACCCCTGATCATCGACTGCATAATATTACTGGCCCATCCACGACATGCAAACGCTACCCCCGGGAGGCCCCAACCACCTCGATGCGATCCGATTGGAAGTCTACCGGTCGCTGCTCCAGGCGATCGCCGAGGAGATGGGCGCGGCTCTGCGGCGCAGCGCCTATTCCCCGAACATAAAAGAGCGCCGTGACTACAGTTGCGCGATCTGCGACGCCCGGGCCAGGCCGGTGGCGCTGGGAGATCACATGCCCGTGCACCTGGGCGCCATCCCCCGCAGCGTCCAGGCGGCCCTCGCCGCGCTCGAGCTGGGAGACGGCGACGTCGCCCTGCTCAACGATCCGTTTCACGGCGGAACCCACCTGCCGGACCTGACCGCGGTACGCGGCGTCTGGATCGGCCCCGAGGCCGAGCTTCTCGGGTACGTGGCCTCCCGCGCCCACCACGCCGACGTCGGCGGGGCGGCGCCCGGCTCCATGCCGTTATCCCGCGAGATCTTTCAGGAAGGGGTGAGAATTCCGCCGGTCAAGCTGGTGCGAGGCGGAGCGATCGACCGCGACGTCTGGCGCATGATCCTGGCCAACGTCCGGACCCCGGGCGAGCGAGAGGGCGATCTCCACGCCCAGCTGGCGGCGCTGGATGTCGGGGTGCGACGTCTGCGGGAGCTGGCGGAGCGCCGGAGCCCGGGCGAGCTGCGGATCGCGTTCGACGAGCTCGCGTCATACGCTGACCGGCTGCTGCGCCGGGTGATCGAGCGGATACCCGACGGGCGCTACGTGGCCGAGGATTTCCTGGACGACGATGGCGTGACCGAGAACGCGGTTCGTATCGCCGTGGCGATCGAGGTCGAAGGCGACGAGATCGACCTCGATTTCGAGGGGAGCGCGGGCCAGCGAGACGGAAACGTCAACGCTGTGGCCGCGATTACCGAATCGGCCGTACGCTACGCGCTGCGCTGCGTGGCGGAAGCGGTCCTTGGAACGTCGTTGCCCGCCGGCGGGGCGGATATGGCGGCCGTCCGGCTGCGAATCCCGGAGAGGAGCGTGGTGAACGCCCAACCGCCCGCGGCGGTGGCGGCGGGGAACGTGGAAACGTCGCAGCGGATCGTGGACGTGGTGTTCGCGGCCCTGGGTCAGGCGCTACCCGATCTCGTCCCCGCCTGCTCTAGCGGGACGATGAACAACTTCACGATGGGCGGACTCGATCCCGAGAGCGGCGAGCCTTTCGCCTATTACGAAACGGTCGCGGGAGGCATGGGCGCGAACCGTGCCCGTGATGGATTGGCCGGTGTCCACACCCACATGACCAATTCACTCAACACACCGGTTGAGGCGTTGGAGCACGCGATCCCGGTGCACGTTCGGCACTACTCGCTGCGGGCCCGAACGGGCGGCGAGGGGCTGAGGCGCGGGGGTGACGGGCTGCGACGCGACGTCGAGCTTCTGGTTCCCGCACGCGTGACCGTGCTGTCGGAGCGTCGGCGCTATGCACCTGGCGGAGCGCGGGGCGGTGCCGCGGGTGCGGCGGGGGAGAACTGGCTCATCCACGACGGGGAACCGCGACGACTCGCCGGAAAATTCACCGAGGACGTCGCGGCCGGCGACGTCATCAGCATTCGAACACCCGGAGGCGGCGGATGGGGAAACGCAGGGTCCTGACGGCCAGAGGACCGATCCGCGGCACGGACACCACACGTCACGTGGTACCGCGCCGACTCCGGGTCGGCTCCCATCGCTTTCACTATGTCGAGGCCGGGATGGGGGCGCCGCTGCTGCTGATTCACGGGCTCGGCGCCTCGTCCCGATGGTGGTTCCCCATCCTGCCGGAGCTCAGCAGCGCTCACTTCCGTCTGCTGGCGCCCGACCTGCCTGGCTTCGGCCGCTCGCCCGGGCCCGCTCTCAACGTCGAGCACGCCGCCCGGTCCGTCGTCGCCCTGGCCGATCACCTCGGCTTGGGACAGTTCTTCGTCTGCGGACACTCGATGGGCGGCGCGATCGCCGCCGAGATCGCGGCCAATCATCCCGGACGCATCCGGCGGCTGGTCCTGATCGACAGCGCCGGAATCCCCGGCATCGGGGCCTCGCGAGTCCTCGGCCGGCTGGTCCAGCCGTGGTCGTGGTGTCCGGGCTGGTTCTATCGAACTCTGGTGGGAGACGTATTGCGGGCGGGTCCGAAGTCGATGCTGCGCGGGATCCGAGAGCTGCGCCGACACGATATCCGGCCCACCCTCAATCGCGTGCGGTCGAAAACGCTGATTATCTGGGGCGCCAACGACACCCTGACTCCGGCAGCCCACAGCGAGCTGATGCTCTCGGCGTTGCCTGACGGCCGTCTCGAGCTCGTCCCCGGTGCCCGCCACCTTCCGATGATCAGGAAGCCGGCGCTGACAGGAGGGCTGATCGCCTCGTTTTGTAGAGAGGAACTCAAGGCGCGTTGATCCCACTGGGAGTTCGGGAATTCCGAAGTGGGAGATCGGGATTCTGGTTGGGGGAAGTTCGGAGTTCTCTCCGAATTGCCGAAGCGGATTCGGTGATTCGGTGATTCGGGGAGGTAGGAGGTGGCGGCCCGGGAATGCTCGACGCCCGACACTTCGTCTTTTCCCGAACCCCCGAACCCCCGAGCCTTCTTCAACAATTCGGAGAGAGCTCGGTCTTCCCTAAATCGGACTCCCGACGTCCGAACTGAGGATTCCCAAGAATTCTAGGGCGAGGACGCGGCTTCCCCTTCTAGATCTTCCGGCGTCAGCGGCTCGCCCGCCTCGTAGTTCGTCAGCTCCATCGTCAGCGTGCCGACCTTGAGCTTCGAGACCAGCTTGATGAGCAGGCGACCCTCGTCGTCCGTCATGTAAACTTCGGCTTCGCCGCCCTCCGCGAAGATCCCGCCCGTCTTGATGATCGGCCGCACCACGACTGTCTCGAACTCACCGGCCGGGACCTTCACTTTCTCCCGACGCAGCACCTGCACGATCACCGGGTTGCGGTCGAAGCGGAAGTACCGGTTCCACTCGTATGTCTCACCCACTTCCAGCGGCGTCGCGCGCACGAAATAGATGAACGACGCCTCGTCCAGCGCCAGCGGCGGTATCGAATCGGTTTCGCCGTTGTCCTCGTGGTAGACCCGATTCTCCAGATCGAACTGGTATTCGCGCTGCCGCTCGTAGTCGCCCTGCTTCGAGTCCTGGCGGAACCGGCGACTGGCCAGCAGAGACACATCGAGCCAGGATTCCTGGATGTCCTTGAGAGTGTAGAAGGGAACCGACCCCTCGATCAACGTGGACAGGTGATACGTGGGGTGGCCCGCCACGGTGTCGATGCCGGTCACTTCCATGACCGCCTCGCCCACCGTGAGCGGACCGAACCTGACCCGGTATTCGAACCGCTCGCCGACCCCGAACGGCACCTTCGCCACCTCGGGGGTCGAGCCATCGGTGCCGCCGTCACCAACGGTGTCGGTTGCCTGGGCACGGGCGGTCTCGCTGATCACCATCCCGCACAACAACATCGATATCGAAATAAACGACAATCTCATCTTCACGTGTCTATCGCCTCAACAGATCCAGGTAATCACGTGCGGCCTTCCATAACGTTTGACGGCTGCGCCGCGCCCGACGATCGTAGCGCACCTCCGACGGCGTCTCTTCGACGCGTCGCGTGTGCGGCGCCACTGCCGCCAACAGCTCGAGGCTGCCTGCCCATCCGTCGTGCCGCACCAGCGGCTCGTCACCGTTCTCTCTCATCGCCCGCTTCAGTAGGCCGACCCGATAGGCGCGCAGCCCGGATAGCGGATCGCTGATCGGCTCGGGTATCTCGAACTTGCGCCCCAGCCACGGCAGCCCCCGTCGAACGAAGCGCCGGGCCAGCGGCACGCCCGCATCGCCGTCCTCCTGACGGGCCACCACCAGATCCGCCCCACCTTCGATCCGCTTCACGAGCGCGGGTATCGCCGACGGCTCATCGGTGAAGTCGGCCTGCAGCGTCACCACCGCGTCGCGCCGCGGGTAGCTGCAGCGCTCGACGGCCGCTTCGATCAAACGGGACAGCGCGGGACCATGGCCCATGCGGCGCTCGTTGCGGAGGATCTCCAGCGGCAGCACCTGACTGTAGGGCTGTACCACGTCCAAGGTCTCGTCCGTCGAGCCGTCGTCCAGGAAGAGGACCCGATAGTCACGGCCGAAGTCCGCCATGACCTGTCGAATCCTCCACAGAAGTAACCCGGCCGTTCGTTCCTCGTTGAAAGCCGGAATGCAGATGTAGATCACAGCTCCACCGTGTATGCCGAACCGTCGCCCTGGCGTCGCGCCCCGGCGCGGCCCGTCACCGCCTCACCCATGTTTCTACCTGTCGCCGCCGGCCCTGTTCCCGGCGGCACGCTTTTCCACCGTTTATGATGCCAAAAGTACTGTTCCGGGTAAAGTCGGACCCACCGCTCGAGCTCGGCCACCCAGCTCGTCGTCATCTCCTTCACCTTGTTCTTCACGTCACCCGTGGTCGGCGGTTCGATCCTGACCAGCCAGAGCCGGTATTCCCTGTGGCCCGTCCGGTGCACACCACCGACCAGCATGGGGGCGCCGGTCCGCAGGGCGAGGAGAGCGGGCGCCCGGTGGGTCGAGGCCGGCCGGCCGAAGAACGGGACGAAGACACCGTTTTCGCGCGCGTCCTGATCGGCCACGAAAGCCACCATGCGCCCGGCGGCGATTTGCGCGACCAGCACGTCCCACGCCCGGGCCCTGTCGATCAGGCCCATCCCGTTCCGACGGCGGATCTGGCGGACGAACCGATCGAGCGGCTCGTTCTTGATCCCCTGCATCACGGCATCGGTCGGAAAACCGAGAGCGGGGAGCACCGAGCCCGCCAGCTCCCAGTTCCCGAAATGGCCACTCACCACCACCACGCCCCTCCCCTCTCCGTACGCCCTCCGGGCCGTGTCCGCCGCGCCGGACATATCGACGCGCCGGCGTACCTCGTCCAGCCCTCGTCGCGTTACATAAGGCACCGAGAGCCACTCGCGGCCGACGTGGTCGAAACAGGCCCGGGCGGTGGCGTCGACCCATGCCTCGTCCCGCTCCGGAAAAGCGCGGGCCAACTGCTCCTCGACCACCGTACGCCGCCAACCCAGGCGATACGCCAGTCGGCCGAGCCCGCGGCCCAGCGACTCGCCCGCCCACGCCGGGAGGCGCGCCAACACCTCGAAGACGAGGCGGATGGCTCCGTATGCGATTAACTGGCCGGGCCGGTTCAGGAGACGGTCACCTCGCTGCGCGCACCGCCGTCGTCGGCATCCGTGAACTGCAGCTCGTAGAGACGCCGGTAGACCCCGCGGCGCGCCAGCAGATCATCGTGACGGCCCGATTCGACGATCGCGCCGTTCTGCAGGACGATGATCTGATGCGCGTTGCGGATCGTCGATAGCCGGTGAGCCACGACAATCACGGTTCTGTTTTCCAACAGGTGGTCGATGGCGCCCTGGACCAGGCGCTCCGATTCGGTGTCGAGCGAAGATGTCGCCTCGTCGAAGATCAGCAGCGGCGGGTCGCGCAGGATCGCCCGGGCGATGGCGATCCGTTGTCGCTGCCCGCCCGAGAGGCGGAGGCCACGATCGCCCAGCACGGTGTCGTATCCTTTCGGCAGGCGCAGGATGAAATCATGCGCGTTCGCCGCCCGGGCCGCCTCCTCGATCTGCTCCTGCGTGTATCGATCGGCATCGCCGTACGCGATGTTGGCGCGAACCGTGTCGTGAAAGATGACCGTCTCTTGGGAAACCACGCCGAGCAGGTCCCGCAGCGAACCCAGACTGACATTCGCGACGTCCACGCCATCGATCGTGATGCGGCCGCGTTGCGGCTCGTAGAAGCGAGGCAGCAGGTCGACGATCGTCGACTTGCCGGCGCCGGATGGACCGACCAGCGCCACCACCTCTCCGCGCTGTATCGAGAAGCTCACTCCTTTCAAGACAGGCTCGTCGCCGTCGTAGGAGAAATGAACGTTCTCGTATTCGACCCCCTCTTCCAGCTTCTCCAGCCGGGGCCCATCGGCCAGATCCGCCTCGATCGGGCTGTCGAGGATCTCGAAGAATCGGTCGGCGGCTGCCATCGACACCTGCGCCCGGGCCGGGAAGGTGGTCAACGCCTTGATCGGCGACTGCACCCGCAGCGAGATCGTGAGGAAGGTGAGGAACGCCTCGGCCGTCATCTCGCCGCCGAACACGAACTGGGCGCCCACCCACACCAGGACCAACGTGACCAGGCTGCCCAGCACCTCTGACAGGGGCGAGCTGAGCAGGCGAATCCGCTCGGTTCGCACGAAGGTCTTGTTGTACGAACGGTTCACCTCGGCGAACCGCTGGCTCTCGTAGTCCTCCGCGCCGTATGCCTTCACCAGGCGCGCGCCCGACGCCGTCTCCTGAAGCATCGACGTCAGCTCGCCCTGCGCATCGTGCGCCCGACGGAACCCCCGGCGCAGTCGGCCCAGCATCGGCTTCAGGAAACCGAGGAACAGCGGGGCGACGACCAGAGCGATCAGCGTGAGCTTCCAAGAGATCAAAAAGAGCATGGTCACGAAGGCGACCAGCGACACCACGTGCTTCAGCAATTCGGACACCGTGTAGGTGACGATGTCCTTGGTTTGCTGCGTGTCCGAGAACACGCGCGCCATCAGCTGGCCGGCTTTGCTGCGATCGAAGAAGCCCAGCGGCAGTTTCTGGATGTGCCCGTACAGCTGGTTCCGCATGTCGCGCACGACGCCCTCGCGGACCTTCACCCCGAACGCTTCCGCCGCGTAGAAGAAAATGTTCTTCAGCAGCAGGCCGGCCATGACCACGAAGACCACGTTGCGCAGCGACTCCGCCGGCGTCGCGCCGTCGATCAGCGGGCCTACCGTGGCCGCCAGCACCCGTTCCACCAGGCTGCCGGCGCCGCTCAGCGCCGACGCCTCGCCGAACAGCGAGCGCAAGAACGGGATCAGCAACACCATGGTGAAGCCGTCCAGCAGGGAGCCCAGCGTCATCGCCAGCAGGCTGGCGACGAACACCCAGCGATACGGTCGGAGGTAGCCGATTAAACGGGAGTAGACGCTCAATGCGCTATCCGCGAGGCTTGAGCAGGGCCACCGGCAGGATCATCTCCTCGGGGCTGATGCCGCCGTGCAGGAAGCTGTCCCGATAGCGCGACTGGTACTCCCGCAGCTTGGTCGGGTAGACGAAGAAGTAGTCCTCCCGGGCGATGAGGTAGTTCATCTTCAGGCCGCCGGCTGGCAAGCGGATCGCCTCGCCGTTCGCCACCGTGAGCACCGTCGCGGGGTTCTCCGCTCTCAGGTCGTCGCCATGCTTGTGACGCAGGCTGGGAGAGGCATCTCGCTTGGCGTAGACGGTCGTCGGACGGTGGCAGTGAACCGAGCCGTGGTCGGTGGTAAGCAGGACGCGGATCCCACGCGTCCGCATCAGCTTCAACACCTCCCGCAGCGCCGAGCCCTCGTACCAGGCCAGCGTCAGGCGACGCAAGGCCTCGGCGTCGCGGGCCATCTCGAACAGGATCTGCGACTCGCCGCGTCCGTGCGTCAGCAGGTCGACGAAATTGAAGACCAGGCCGAGGGCCCGAGGCTCATCCAGCACCGACGGCAGGCGACGGAGCATCGATTCGCTGTCGCTCGCCGTGTGCACCTTCTCGTAGTGGATCGCCACCGATCCGTTGCTGAGTCTAGCGACCTGTTCGCCGAACAGCTCGTCCTCGAAGGAGTTGAGCCCGGCTTCCTCGTAGCCGTCGGGCCAGCCGGGTCGGCGCTCCGCCAACTCATCGGGAAAGATGCCGCCGAAAATGGCGTTGCGCGCGTAAGGCGTGGCGGTGGGCAGAATCGAGAAGTAGAGGTCGGACTCGGTCTCGAAGTCTTCGGCGATGACGGCCTCGAGGGCCCGCCACTGATCGAGCCGCAGGCAATCGACCACGATCAGCGCGGCCGGCTCCTGGTGCGCCAGCAAGGGCATGAAGAACTGTGGAACGATATCGACCGAAAGCGACGGGCGGTCGCTCTGACCGCGCGCCACCCAGTCGCTGTAGTTCGCGATGACGAAATCGGCGAACTCGCGACGAGCGTCACCCATCAGCGTGTGCAGAGATTCGAGCAGGCCGCGTTCCTCGGCCGAGCTGAGCTCGAGTTCCCAATCGACGAGCTCCGAGTAGACGTCGGTCCAGTCGCGCCAACCCCGGGCGGAGTCGATCCGCGAACGGATCTCCGAATACGAGCGGACGAAGTCCTGAGCGATCTGCTCGTGGCGCAGGCTGGGCCCTTCGAGGAGGCGTGCCACCGCCGACGCCACCTGCCGCGGGCTGGTCGGCTTGACGATGTAGTCGTCGGCCCGTCGGGCGATGGCCTGCTGGAGCGTCGATTCTTCCTCACTCTTGGTGACCATGACGACGGGGATGCGAGAGTCGGCGATCCGAATCTCCCGCAGCATGTCGGTGCCGGTGCGACCCGGCATCTCCTGGTCGAGGAGGATGAGGTCGTAACTCTGGCGGCGAATCTGGCTCAGCGCGTCGTCGCCGTTGGGTGTCGTGTCCACGTCGTAGCCCCGCTGCTCGAGGACGAGGCGGTGGGGGAGCAGCAGGTCGATCTCGTCATCTACCCACAGAATCCGCCCCTTGGGCGACTTCCTGTCTTCCATTCTTTATAATTTCCACGTATAGCTGAACCAGGTGGCGACGGCCCTGCCCGCTCGGATGGCGGGCTCGAACACCCATTGGCGTGCCTCCCGGACCAGACTCTCGTTGTATTCACCGTCGGGGGTCGGAGGATCGAGCCGCACGCTGTCGACCACGCCTCCCTGGTTGATGAAGACCCACACGGTGACTTCGCGCCCCCGGACCGATGCCGGCCGGTTCAGCGGCGCCATGATCACGCCTCGCGGGACCGGAGGCACGAGGCGACGCAGCCCCGACATGGCGTTCCCGGCGTCACCTCCACCCTCGCCACCGGGCAGCCCTTCTCCCTCCTCCGGCCCTTCCCGGGTGCCCTCGCCCGGCTCGGGCAACTCGATCTCGTTCAGCGCCAACATCGTCTCTTCGATCGGGATCTCGACCGGTACCGGCTCGACCAGCGGCGTCTCGGGCCGCGGCGGTATCTTGATCTCCACCGGCGGCCGCAGCACCATGGCTCGCATTCCGCCGCCACCCGGCGCCGCTCGGGGATCTCCGCTGGGCGGACCCGCCGCGGCGTACGGCGTCAAGCGCTCCGCTGGTTGAACAAAGATGAGGAAGAGGAGGAGATGGACAAGCAGCGAGACCAGCAGACCTATCCGCCAGGTCCTGCCCTCTCGGCTAAACCGCTGTTCGACCTGCTCGATTGCCATCGCTGCGAACTCGTGAGGTCACGGCTATCGTCTCGCGCTCGGCTCACCTGTCGCCTCCGTGGCGAAGTCGGCGATCTGGACGCTGCGACCCTCGCGATCGAGGATCCAGATCGCGCCGTCATCCGCGGCCACAACGTCGCTGGCGAAGCGCATTTCTCGTGCGACACCAAGGACAACCGGCTCCGCGCCGCTGACGTCGATGAGCACCACGCCTTCCGGCCCCGCCGCGACGTAAAGCCGATCGCCGGCCAGGTCGGCCGTATAGGCAAACCGTACTCCTGTATAATGTAATACCACGCGCGGCTGCTTCGGGTCCCTCGCGTCCAGCACGTAGACCCCACTCGATCCAGCCGCCACCGCCAGACGGCTGCCGTCAGCCCTCACCGACCGACCGATTACCGGCAACCGGAACTCGCCCAGCCGCTCGAAGTCGGGGCTGTAGGACACCAGAAGGTCCTCCAACAGCAGCCACGCCACGCCGCTGAAGGGAGCGTAGATCATGTCGGTGACGAACTCCCGATGTTCGATCCCGGCAAGTTCCTCCACCGACAGCCCTTCCTCGCGAGCCAGAACGCGGAGCAGACGCAGGGAGTCCAGGCTGGCGACCGCCAGCCGGTCGTTGACGTTCTCCATCGCTCCACCGCCGCGCTCGTCGATGACCGCGCCAGAGGCCGTGTCGCCCAACACCGGAAAAGCGATCAGGTTGGAGAAGGTGCTCAACACGAGAAGATCGAGCCCGGGCAGCACGGCTACGTCCTCGATCCCCCGCACCCCACTGGCGCGGCTGAGTGTGGAGCCGTCGTTGAATACGATGCGGGCTCCTCCGACGCCGGCGACCGCAGCGCCGCCAGGGAACCAGGTGAGCCGATCCGGAACCAGATCGAGGGGGACACTCTCGTAGGTGTAGCTGAGTGACGGGCCGGCGGCCATTCGCCGCTCATAGCTCGCATCCACTTCCGACCCGATCAAGAACCCGACCGCCCCTCCCAGGCTGGCACCCAAGAAGCCCATGCACGTCCTGTTGCTGCAGAAGTTGCTGAAGTCGCTTTCGTTGGCCGCTATGTACGCCGGCACCCCGACGGCGAGGGCACCGATCAGCGCGTAGATGAACTTTCGCTTGCCGGTGTACTCCTGGCCGGTGGCTGGACGTGGCACGGCGATGAGAACCAGGAGAGCGACGAGGAGCACATGGGACGCGACCTTCCACCGTCGTTGGATTTGGTGCATCGAATCAGTTCTCCCGAACGATGTGGAAGACCCTGGAACTCCTCGCCATCTCTTCCCCCAGTCGATCCCACAGCCGCAGCCTGATCTCGTATTCGCCGGGCGGCACCTCCTGCGGATCGAGGGAGAGGTACTCCGTCACCCGATCGCGATCGTCGAGTTTCACCTCGCGGCTGAATTGCAGCTCGACCCGGTCGTCTCCTACGATCGTGAAGCCCCAAGCATCGGCCAGCGAGCCCAACACGGTCGCCAGACCGCCGCTGCGGTGAATCTTCTTGACCCGTACCTGCAGCGACACTTCATAGGACGCGTACCCTTCCGGATCCGGCTCGAGCCCGTACACCTCGTAGTAGATGTGCACCGGATCGCCGGACTGGAACTCCAGGGCGGCGTTCGGCGCGATGTCGTAGTCGAAGCGCCCCTCGGGGTCCTCGGCCAGCGGCCTGATGAAGTCGGCGACGAGTATGTCGCTCACCGCCAGCGAATCGGCCGGGAAGCGGGCCGGTGCGAACGCCTCGCGGGACGCCGCGGCTCGCCAGCTCACCTGATCGCGAGTCTCTACCGCAGCCACCATCATACCGCTGGGCGGCAGCACGACGCGCCAGCTGCGGTACTCGTTGATATCGCCGGATTCCGCGTACGTTAGCGTCTCCTCCAACACACGCTCGATGACCTTCTCGCCGTCGCTGTTCAGCACGAACAGGCCAGTCTGGAACTCGCCCGATTCCAGATCGAGGTCTCGAGACATCTCGACCAGTGGCAGCGCGGCGTGGATCTCCACCGCGATCTCATCCGGCTCAGCCCCACGGAAACGGGCCACCTGGATCGGCAACTCGAGCAGCTCGGGGATCGAGGGAATGTTGTCGTACTTCGCCGGCTGGATGTAACGGACATCCGCCGCGATGAACTCGTAATCGTCGGCGAAGCGGGCACCGCGGTAGCCCGGCATCTGTCGGAAGACGAAGACCGGACCGTCGCTCCCGTAGCTCCAGATGATCGAGCGGCGGCCAACCGAGTACGGGTTGCCATAGTTGCTGGTCTGCGCCGCGAATGTCGCGATCTCCTGCGGCGGTCCGTAGCGCAAGAAGATGATCCCGCGATCGGTCTCCCATCCACGCTTGTCGTGCTCGGGCTCCGCGTAGCGCAGATCCGCGTAGGCGACTCGAGCCAGATGCTCGATCCGCCGCTCGTTCGCATCGGTCAGGTAGAGTGGGTCCGACAGCTGCCAATACCGCTGTTCGAATACCTCACGCTCCTCCGGCGTCAGACTCAGGTACTCCTCCGCCTCGCGGCGCCTCATCACCTCGGCGAGGTTCTCCACCGCCAGCCGTTCATCCTCCGGTAGTCTTTTCAACCCCTCCTCGAACGCCTCCCACGCCTCGTCCTCCCGGCCGACCACGTGCAAACCCAGCCCCAGATAGAGATACGGGACCGGCCGCTCCGGGTTCGCCGTGGTTAAACGTCGGGCCAGTGCCATGAACTCCCCCATCCGATACTCGTCCAGCAACTGTCCCATCAGCCGCACGGAGGCCGCCACGTGACTCGGATCGTAGCGCAGCGCCGCCCGGTAATGCTCGATCATCTCCTCTTTCGGCAGTCGCCCCGAGTCGTCCACATCCGCCGACATGTCCAGGTACTGGTTCACGTATCGAGAACGTCTCGGGTCCACCGACGCACCGACCCGCGTGTCCGGCGGACCCATCAAGATCGGCGGAAGATGTCGGTCACGTAGGACCTCGTACTCCAACTCCTTGATATAGCCGAGATTGAAATGAACGTCGGCGAGTACCTGGGGGTCACCCTGCTTCCGGGCTTGTGACAGCGCCCGGTTGAACAGCCGCCCCGCATCCACTTTCATGTGCTGCTTCACCCGCAATTGCGCGAGCTCCAACAGGTAGCGGGGGTCCGAAGGCCGGATCCGCAACGCCTCCAGCAACGCGTTCTCCGCCTTCACCCGGTCGCTGAAGTCCGTCTCCACCGCCGTCGCGCGCCGCGTATACAGGCGGCCCATATGGTAGTAGGCCTCCGCCAGATCGGGGGCGATCTCCAGCGCTTTCTCGAACTGTTCGAAAGCGAGCAGCGTGTCGCCAGCGGCTGCCAGCTTCAGGCCCTGTTTCACGTGCCGACGTGCGGCACCCTCATCCTGCGCCACAGCATCGAGTGGCGACACCACGACCAAGGCCGATAGCAGTACGGGGGCTAAGTACAACTTCACGGCGCCGTTCCTCTTTTCCTTGCTGTCGAGAATCCTCGCTCAATTAACTATAGGGCAGCCCCCCGGAGAGGAAAAGGGGAGACCGTGGCCCGATCCGCTAACTGCCACAATATCAACAGGTTGGGGACGGCCGGGCCCGAGCCGTCCACCGGCCGTCGACCCCGACCGTCCGCCTCCCCCCGGCGCCCTTGCCCGACCCCCGCGCGTCCGCCAAGTTAGCCGGCACCGGCCGACATCCGCCGAAACGGCGGTCCGCAGGCTCACCGACAGGGAGGAAGAGCGACGATGGGCTATGAGGGATTGATGGTCGTCCCGGCGACGATCCTGGCGTGCGCGGTGATTCTCTACTACGGATTGATCAGCGTTCGCGAGAGCAAGGTCCAGTCGGGGGACGAATGAGACGGGTCGGGGAATCCGAGCCAGGGAGCGATTCATGAGCGGGCTTTTCGGGCGTTTACGAGACGAGCTCCGCGAGATGCGGGAACAGGGCGTTTACAAGCAGCTGGTCCATCTGGACTCGCCGCAAGCGGCGGTGGTCCGGCTGAAGGAGTCCGACGGCGAGGTGATCAACCTGTGCTCGAACAACTATCTGGGTCTGTGCGACAACCCCGAGGTAGTTGAGGCGGGCCGCGCTGCGTACGAGGAGTATGGGGCGGGGACATCGTCGGTACGCTTCATCTGCGGGACGTTCACGGTCCATCGTCGGCTGGAAGAGAAGATCGCCTCGTTCCTTGGTCTCGGGTCGGCCCTCACCTACGTGTCGTGTTGGAACGCGAACACCGGCCTCATGCCGACGTTCCTCGACGATGAGGACGCTCTGATCTCCGACGAGCTGAACCACGCTTCGATCATCGACAGCGTCCGGATGACGAAGTCGAACCGGAAGATCTACAAGCATTCCGATATGTCGGATCTGGAGCGCGCCCTGAAAGAGACGCAGGACGCCCGCCACCGCTTCGTCATCACCGACGGCGTCTTCTCGATGGAGGGCGACATCTGCCGGCTCCCCGACATGATGGAGCTGGCGGAGAAGTATGACGCCGTCGTGGCGATCGACGATTCGCACGCCACGGGCGTGCTGGGTGAGACGGGGCGCGGCACGCCCGAGCACTACGGCATGCACGGCGCGGTCCCGGTGATCACCAGCACGCTGGGCAAGGCGCTGGGAGGCGCCGCCGGCGGCTTCACCGCCGGTCCGCCCGAGCTCACAGACTACCTGACCCAGCGTTCGCGCCCCATGCTGTTCTCCAACGCCCTGCCGCCGGCCACGGCGGCCCATTCGCTGGCGGCGATCGAGTACCTGGAGGAGCACCCGGGGCTGGTCAAGAAGCTGAGGGACAACACATCGTATTTTCGAGAGAAGCTGCTGGAAGCGGGCTTCAAGCCGATCGAGGGCGACACGCCGATCGTTCCGATCATCATCGGCGAGACCGCGGAGGCGATCCGGATGAGCAAGCTGCTGATGGACGAAGGCGTGTTCGTGATCGGATTCGGCTATCCGGTGGTGCCGCACGGGACCGCCCGCATTCGCTGCCAGATCTCCGCCGCCCACGAGACCGAGCACCTGGACGCCGTGCTCGACGCGATGAAGAAGGCCGGCAGCAAGTTGGGAGTCATATAAGAGCGACATGCCGCTAATCGCACCGAGCATACTGAGCGCCGACTTCACCCGGCTGGGAGAGCAGATCGAAGAGGCCGAGCAGGGCGGCGCCGATTGGATCCACGTCGACGTGATGGACGGCCACTTCGTGCCGAACATCACGATCGGGCCCCTGGTCGTCGAGGCCGCTCGACGCGCGACCGAACTCCCCCTCGACGTACACCTGATGATCGAGGAGCCGGAGCGTTATCTGGCCGATTTCGTCCAGGCCGGCGCGAACCGCCTGACCGTGCATCAGGAGACGTGCCCTCACCTGCATCGGACGGTGCAGCAGATACGGGAACTGGGAGCCCTGCCGGGCGTGGCGGTGAACCCGGCCACTCCGGTGGAGACGCTCGCCGACATTCTTCCGTTCGTCGATCTCGTGTTGGTGATGTCGGTCAACCCGGGATTCGGGGGCCAGAGCTACATCGAGGGGAGCTCGGCGAAGGTTCGCCGTCTGATCGGGATGCTGAGCGCGCAGGGGCGACGCGGGGTGGAGATCGAGGTCGACGGGGGGATCGATCCAAAGACCGCGCCATCGATCGCCGCCGCCGGCGCCACCGTGCTGGTGGCGGGATCCGCGATCTTCGGTTCCGGGTCCATCTCCGCAAACATCCAGGCAATCCGGAAGAGCCTGGCGGTCGAGGTGTAGGGCCGGAACACCAACCGCGCTGCGGCGTTTAATAACCAGAGCGATTCACTTACGCACTCGAGACCGCGATGTCTTTTTTCTGTCGATGCTGTAGATGCTGTACCGTCGCCGGCTCCGCGGCCGGGAGGAGGAGCGCATGCCTGTAGGGTAGCGAGACGTCGAGATCGGGTTCGCAACGAGGCAAGCCGTTCCTGGCCGTGACCGATGGTTTTCGACGTCGCGGCCTTTGTCGTTCTGGGAGTTTGTCTGACATGGTCATCACGATCGGCTCGAAGGTTCAGGGCAAAGCACGCCGTACCGACCGGCGAGATGCCGTGGCGCTGGGCGACATCGCCCAGCTCATCGGCGCTACCCCCATGCTCGAGCTACCGCTGGCCGGCCTCCCCCGGAGGGTGGGTCTCCGGGCCAAGGCCGAATGGCTGAACCCCGGCGGCTCGGTCAAGGACCGCGCCGCGCTGGAGATCGTCCGCGAGGCCGAAGCGGCCGGCCACTTGCCGGGCCGGCGGCTGCTGGATGCCAGCTCCGGCAACACGGCGATCGCCTACGCCATGCTGGGCGCCGCCCGCGGCTTCGGCGTGACGATCTGCCTGCCCGGCAACGCCAGCGCCGAGCGGAAGGCGCTTCTCCGGGCCTACGGCGCGGAGGTCGTGGAGACGGACCCGCTGGAGGGGTCGGACGGGGCGATCCGACAGGCCCGGCAACTGGCCGAGGACGAACCGGGCCGGTACTTCTATGCGGACCAGTACGGCAACCCAGCGAACGCGCGGGCCCACTACGCCACCACCGGGCCGGAGATCTGGCGTCAGACCGGCGGCCGTGTCACCCATCTCGTCGTGGGGCTGGGAACGACCGGCACCCTGATGGGCTGCGGCCGCTTCTTGAGAGAACGCCGCCCGGAGATCGAGCTGGTCGCCGTCGAGCCGGACGAGGCGTTTCATGGTATCGAGGGGCTCAAGCATCTCCCCACGTCCATCGTGCCGCGGATCTTTGACCCCTCCACCGTCAACCGGACACTCAGGGTGGGCACCGAAGAGGCGTACGACATGACCCGGCGGCTGGGCCGGGAGCACGGCCTGCTGGTCGGCCCGTCGTCGGGGGCCGCGGCCGCCGCCGCCCTGCGACTGGGACGCGAGTTGGACCAGGGGTGCATCGTCACGATCTTTCCAGACGACGCCGAGCGCTATCTGAGCCTGGACCTGTGGTGAGCGGAGGACGCCGTTCGATGAGCCACCAACGAGTCGTCATCGGGTACGAAACGCTCGACGACATCCGAAGTCACGGCGTGGCGGAATACCCGGACGAAGCCTGCGGCGGCCTGCTGGGTGGGTCGGGCGACGCCGCCGTGATTCGGGTGGCCGAGGCGGTGCCACTGGCCAACGCGCGGGAGGACGAACGGGAACGACGCTACCTCATCGGCCCCGACGATGTCCTGTCGCTGGAGAAGCGCGCCGAGGCTTCGGGCTTGCGGGTCATCGGATTCTACCATTCGCACCCCGACGACGACGCCGCCCCCTCGGAGTTCGACCGGGAACACGCGTGGCCCGGCTATGCTTATCTGATCGTCAGCGTCGAGGACGCCCAGGCGAGCGATGTGCAGGCCTGGCAGCTGGCCGATGACCGGAGCCGTTTCATCTCGCTGGCACTGGTTCCAAAAGAGGGTGTTGCCAGGCGTGACACCGAGACGTGAATCATACTATTGATATATGATACGATATGAATGGAAGCAGGAGGTGGAAGCGATGAGCGGGATCAAGATCATCGTACCGACTCCGCTACGGCAGTACACGGCGGGCGCGGACAGCGTGGAAGTCGAGGCCGGGACCGTGGGAGAGGCGCTGGACCGGCTGACGTCGCGCTATGGCGAGCTGCGGCGCCATCTTTACGGCGATGACGGACGTCTGCGCAGCTTCGTAAACATATATTTGAACGAGGAAGACATCCGCTATCTTGACAGCGGAGACCGGACCGACGTCCGTGAAGGGGACGAGATCCGGATCATCCCTTCGATCGCCGGAGGCGCCACCTCGCTGGGGGAGGCTACGGTGGAACTGACTCAGGACGAACTCCGACGCTACGCCCGGCATCTGATAATGCCGGAGGTCGGGGCCGAGGGCCAAAAGGAGCTCAAGGCGGCCCGAGTGCTCCTCGTGGGCGCCGGCGGCCTCGGCTCGCCGGCTGCCCTCTACCTGGCGGCCGCCGGCGTCGGCACCCTCGGGCTGGTCGACTTCGACGTGGTCGAGTTCAGCAACCTGCACCGGCAGATCATCCACGGCACTTCCGACGTCGGAAGGTCGAAGCTCGAATCTGCGCGCGAGCGGCTGCTCGAAGTGAACCCGGAGGTCGGGATCGAGAGTCACGAGGCCCGTCTCACCTCCGAGAACGCGATGGACATATTGGCCCCGTACGACGTGGTCGTGGATGGTTCGGACAATTTCCCCACCCGCTACCTGGTCAACGACGCCTGCGCGCTGCTCGGTAAGCCCAACGTGTACGGGTCGATCTTTCGCTTCGAAGGCCAGGCGTCGGTCTTCGACGCCGAACGTGGGCCCTGCTACCGCTGCCTGTTCCGCGAGCCGCCGCCGCCCGGCCTCGTTCCGTCGTGCGCCGAGGGGGGCGTGCTGGGCGTGCTACCCGGCATCATCGGCGCCCTGCAGGCGAACGAAACGATCAAGTTGATCATCGGGGTCGGAGAGCCGCTCATCGGCCGCCTGCTGCTCTTCGACGCCCTGAAGATGCGCTTTCGGGAGCTGAAGCTCCGCAAAGACCCCGATTGCCCGGTCTGCGGCGACCACCCCAGCGTACGCGAGCTCATCGATTACGAAGCGTTCTGCGGCGTGGGCGCGGCGGAGTCCGAGGGTGAGCACAGCGAAGCCGGGGTCCCCGTGGTGAGTGCCACCGAACTGAAGAGGCGGCTCGACGCCAACGAGCCGGTCCAGATCGTCGATGTGCGGGAGCCGCACGAATGGGACATCGCCAAACTCGACGAGGCGCTGCCGATCCCGCTGCGCACCCTGCCGGAGCAGCTCGACCGGCTGAAGCGCGACGTGGAGACCGTGGTGCTGTGCCGCAGTGGTAACCGGAGCGCGTTCGCGACCCGGTTCCTGCTGGACGCGGGCTTTTCCAACGTGTACAACTTGAAGGGTGGACTGCTCGCCTGGGCGGACGAGGTCGATCCGACCATGGCGAAATACTGAGTCGAGGGAGGCGCGCGGCGGAGGCCGGACGCTGGCTCGATGCGCCCTTCCCAACTCCGCGGCCGGCCATGTCTCACCCGTACTTCCACAACGAGCCGATGGTGCTGGCGCACCGCGGCGCCTCGGCTTACGCGCCCGACCATACGCTCGAGGCGCTGCAGCTCGCCGTCGACCAGGGCGCCGACGCCATCGAGATCGATGTGCACGCGTCGCGCGACGGCGTTCCGGTCCTTCACCATGGCGGGGACCTGTCGGAGAGCACCGAGGCGGAGGGGCCGGTGGGCGCGTACACTCTGGACCAGCTGCGCCAGCTCGACGCCGGCTACCGATACACACCCGACGGCGGCGCGACATTCCCCCATCGCGGGAAGGGCCACACCGTGGTCACGTTGGCCGAGGCGCTCGACTCGTTCCCCCACACGCGATTCAACCTCGACATCAAAGAGAGGCGCGCCGCGCGAGCCACGCGCCGCGTGATCGACGAGTTCGATGCCGCGCGCCGCGTGCTGCTGGCTGCGTTCTACTCCTGGCAGCGCAGCCCGGCGCTGCGTGACTACCCGGGTCCCCGCAGCATCACCCAGGATCAGATGATCGTCTTCATGCTCCTCCACTGGACCCGGCTCGACGCGCTCTGGCCGCTTCGCGTCGATGCGTTCCAGCTCCCCGAGTTCCACCGCGGGATGCGAGTGGTCACACCCCGGCTGATCGAGCGGGCCCACGATCTCGGCGTTCGCGTCCATATCTGGACGGTGGACGACCGGGTCGACATGAGACGCTTGCTCGACTGGGGCGCCGACGGCATCATCACCAAGAAGCCGGACGTGGCCGTCGCGACGCGTGCGCGACATCAGGAGCCTTGAGCCAGCCGCAGGGACCGGAATGCTACCGGGATCGCCCGACGCGCGAGAACACAGATCACCGCAAGCCCGACACTGCGGGCGAACCCTCGTCGCCGCCCTTATCCTCTTCTCCCTGATGAGCAGCGAAGCCTCCAGCCAGAGCGATCGTCCCCGGGCCCGGGATGTGGGGATCGCGCCCGGAATCTTCGCCACCGGCACGGACAACGCCATCACCGACCTGGCCGGGGTTCGGGTGGGCCACGCCACGGTTTGGGAGGGTGATTCGGTCCGTACCGGCGTCACGGTCATCCTGCCCCACGAGGGCGACCTCTACCACGAGCGCGTGCCGGCGGCGATCTACACAGTCAACGGCTTCGGCAAGCTGATCGGTGTCACGCAGGTCCGCGAGCTCGGCGAGTTGGAAACGCCAATCGCCCTCACCTGCACGCTCTGTGTCTGGCGTGTCGCCGATGCGATCACCGGCTACCTGTTGGCGCGACCCGGGATGGAAGAGGTGAGGTCGCTCAACCCGGTGGTCGGAGAGACCAACGACGGGTTCCTCAACAACATCCGCGCCCGACCGGTGCGCCGCGAGCACGTGCGGGCGGCGCTGGAATCGGCCAGGACGGGCCCGGTGGCCGAAGGGGCGGTGGGCGCCGGCACGGGGACCCGGGCGTTCGGCTGGAAGGGCGGCATCGGCACCAGCTCGCGGGTGCTGCCGGAATCGCTGGGCGCCTGGACGGTCGGCGTACTGATCCAGTCGAATTTCGGGGGCATCCTGGAGATCGCCGGCGCGCCGGTGGGCCGCGAACTGGGCCGTTACATCTTCCAGCGCCACGTCGAGCCCGGCGGTGCGGAAGCCGATCCGACCGACCCCGGCGACGGTTCGATCATGATCGTCGTTGCGACCGACGCGCCTCTGGGCTCACGCAACCTGGCGCGCCTGGCCTCCCGGGCGGTTCACGGGCTGGCGCGTACCGGCACCCCGAGCACCAACGGCAGCGGTGATTACGTCATCGCCTTCTCGACCGCGGAGTCGGTTCGGCGCCGTCCCGGTGAGCGGGAACCGCGCCGCGTGGAGGAGCTGCCCAACGACGCCATGTCGCCGCTGTTTCAGGCGGTGGTCGAGGCGACCGAGGAGGCGATCTACAATTCGCTGTTCAAGGCCGTGACGGTGACCGGTCACCGCGGAACCGTGGAAGCGCTACCCCTGCAGCAGACGCTGGAGATACTCGAGAGGCACGGCGCCATCAGGAGGTAGTCGAGATGGGTGAAGACGAATACAGCGGGAAAGAGCGTCGCCGTAACCTCGAGCTGCGCGAGCGTCTCGACGAGCTCTTCGACCTGGCCCGGGAGCTCTACAACGAGAGCATCAACATGTCTCAGGAGGAGCTGGACGATGCCCGGGCGCGGATCGAATGGCTGGCCGAGGAGATCTACGCCGCCGCCGTCTACGGCCCCATCGAGCAGCGGAGCCGGCGTCGAGACGATCCCGGGTCCGGCGGCGACGAATGAGAAGTCCCCAGAGTCGGCCCTGACGTCTTCGGCTCAGTGCGGCTGGCGCGCGGATTCCACAGCCCTCGCGTCGGCAGCCGCGATCGACGACGCGGTGTGCGTGTCGGGCAAACTGATCTGCCAGACACTGGAAACCTCGTCGAGGGCGGCGAGGCGATCGACGACCGCACGCTCGACGGAGCCGTCCACCGCGATGGCGGCCAGCGCTTCCCCGCCCACTTCAAGGCGCGCCTGGTGATACTCGGCGATGTTGACCCCCGCATCGCCCAGGATATTCCCCACCTTGCCGATCACACCCGGAACGTCGCGGTTCCGCATCACCAGGATGGTGCCGCTCGGCTGGATCTCCAGGTGATATTCGCCGATCCGCGTGATGCGCGGGTGGTTCTCCGCCAGCAGGACGCCGGCGACCGTGAACGAGTCCTCCGCCGTGCGTAGCCGCAGCTCCACCTGCTCGCCCGCCGCGCTCGAGCCCAGCCACGCCCGCGTCACCCCGACCCCGCGGTCCGACGCCAGATGCAGCGCGTTCACCAGGGTGAGCGGCGCCTCCACTATGTCGCAGAGCAGCCCCTGCACCGCACCGGCCGCCACCGCCCGCAGCGCCTGCTCGTGCGCGCCACCGTAACGCACCTCCAGCGACCGGAAGCTGCCCCGCGCCAGCCCGCAGAGCAGCCGGCCCATCCGATTCGCCAGGTTGAGGACCGGCGCGATATCAGCGTAGCGTTCCACCGCCAGCTCGGGCACGTTGACCGCGGTGCGGAACTCGCTGCTCAACAAGGCATCGCGGACCGCCTCGCAGATCTCCACCGCGACGCTGGCCTGGGCCTCCCGGGTGGCCGCACCCAGGTGCGGGACGACCACCACGTTGTCCAGCTCCAGTAGGGGGTTGTCGCCGGTGATCGGTTCCTTCTCGAACACGTCGAGGGCGGCCCCGGCCAGCCGACCCGCCTTCAGCGTCTCGTAAAGCGCGCCCTCGTCGACGACGCCGCCGCGCGCCGCGTTGATCAGATAGGCGTTCGGCTTCATCAACCCCAGCTCCTTGGCACCGATCATCCCCCGCGTTTCGTCGGTGAGCGGCGTGTGAACGGAGACGAAATCGGCACCTTCCAGCAGGTCCGGGAGTGTGACCAGCTCGATGCCGACCTGCTCGGCACGCCCCCGGGACAGGTAGGGATCGTACGCTTCCACCCGCATGCCGAACGACCGAGCCCGCTTCGCCACCTCGGAACCGATGCGGCCGGCGCCGGCCAGACCCAGGGTCTTCCCGTACAGCTCGACGCCCTTGAAGCGGCCGCGCTTCCATTCGCCGCGTCTCACCGAGGCGTCCGCCTGGGGGATCTTGCGGACCAGCGCCAGGATCAACGCTAGCGTGTGCTCGGCCACCGATATCACGTTGCCGCCCGGCGCGTTGAGCACGATCACGCCCTTCCGGGTGGCGGACTCGACATCGATGTTGTCCACGCCGACGCCCGCCCGACCGATCACCTTCAGGCTGTCCGCATGCTTCAGGATGTCCGCCGTCAGATGGGTCCGGCTGCGGACGATCACGGCGTCGTATTCCCCGATGACCGACTGGAGTTCAGCCGGATCGATGTCGGTCCTCGCATCGAGCTGTAGCCGGTCGCTCGACTCGAGGATCTCCACCCCGGCCGGCGCCAGCTCGTCCGCGAGCAGCACCCTGTACGTCGCTTGTCTGTTCATCATCATCATCGTTCGGTTCCCGCCCCTCCCCCGGCCGCCTCGCTGTCACGTCACCGTTTGCCGGTTATCACACCCGTCAGATTCTCGAGCAGCGCTTCCAGCTCGTCAAGCGTATGGTCACCCATGTGCCCGATTCGGAATGTCGACTCCCGCAGCTTGCCGTAGCCGGCGGCGATCGTGAACCCGCGCTGCCCCATTCGGCGCGTGATCTCGACACCGCTCAACCCCTCGGGCACCTTCACGCACGTCACGCTGGGCGAGCGGCGTCCCTCCGCCGCCAGGACCTCCAGCTCCACACCGTGCCGATCTCGCATCTCGTCCACCCAGCGCCAGGTGCGTTCGGCCATCTCCCGGTGCCGGGCCCAACGCGCCTCCAGGCCTTCCGCCTCGATCCGCTCCAGTTGGACATCCAGGGCGAAGATCAGCGACGAGGCCGGCGTGTTGGGCGTCTGATTCTTCGAGGTCGCCGCCTCGAACGCGTCGAAGCTGAAATAGAGGCCCCGGCCAGGGATCTCACGCGAGCGATCGTAAGCCCGCTGAGAAGCCGCGCCGAAGGCGAGCCCGGGCGGCAGAGCCATCCCCTTCTGCGAGCCGGTAAGGGCGAAATCCAGCCCCCACTCCCGGGTCTCCACCGGCGCCGCCGCGATCGACGTGACGCAGTCCACCAATACCAGGGTATCCGGCGACGCCTGCCGCACCGCCCCGGCGATCTCGGCGATCGGGTTCAGCACGCCGGTCGACGTCTCCGAGTGAACGACGGTGACCGCGTCGAAGCCGCCACCCTCCAGAGCCTCGATCAGCGGGCCGGGCTCGTTCGAATCTCCGGGTTCCACATCGAGCCGCTCCGCCTGCCGGCCGCAGGTCACGGCGATCTTGTGGAACCGCTCGCTGAACGCGCCGCAGACCAGACTCAGCACCCGTTCCGGAGCGCAGTTCCGAATCGCTGCCTCCATGAGGCCCGTGGCCGACGAGGTGGAGACGTATACGGGCCGATCGGTGCGGAACAGCCGCCGCAGGCGCGGTTGGATGCGCTCCATCAGCGCCTCCATCTCCGGGCCCCGATGTCCGATGACCGGCCGATCCATCGCTCTGAGCAGCTCCGGCCGAACCTCGGTCGGGCCCGGCAGGAAGTACTTCCCGAAGTCGATCAAGTCATGCAACCTGGTAGAAGTTCCATAAACAAAAAAGACGAACGACATACCGGCCGTTCGCTGAACTCGTTAGCCTCGACACCCTCGCCGGGGGCCCTCTTCGCCGGGTCCCACTCCCCCGCTCCCCCGACTGCTCTCGTCCCAAACCCTTCCGCGACCCTACTCACGCCCGTAGATTATCGCCCGTTTCCGACCACACGCAACCCGTAGCTCAGACGGACGCCAGCGATGAGCGAAAGGCGACAGAGACAGCCAGCGGCCGGGCAACATTTCTGCCCATCGTGCGGAGCTCGTTGCGAGACCGGCGATCGCTTCTGTCGGCGTTGCGGAGCGCCGCTGCACGGGACGGCGAAGCCCAACGGACGGACGGCCGGACTTACCGGACTGCGCGCCTTCGGACTCGCCATCGTCGCCCTGGCGGTCGTCTTCGCCTTCCTATACTACGGTGACAGCGAGCGAGACCGGCCGCCGGCGGAACCGATCGACATCACCGACGTCGGCAGCGGGACCGAGGCGACGGCGGAATCGCCGCCGCCGCTCACCGGCCGCATGGCAGCCGACCAGCTGTTCAATCAGGCGATGTCAGCCTACGAGACCGGCGACTCGTCCGCGGCTCGCCAGTTCATTCCCATGGCGATCAGCGCCTACCGCAGCCTCGACGAGCTCGACCTCGACGCCCGTTACCATATCGCCCTGCTCAGCCTGGCGGCCGGGCAGCCGCAGAACGCCCTGGCGCAGGCAGACACGATGCTCGAGCAGGTGCCCGAGCACCTGCTGGGCCTCTCGGTCTCGGCCCGCGCCTACGCCGTGCAGGGCCGTGAGGAGGTGGCAGCGGAGCGTTACCGGCGCTTCCTGAGCGCCTATACGCCGGAAGTCGCCGCCTCCCGAACCGAGTACATGGATCATGCGCGAGCGCTCCCCGCCCGGCGCGACGAGGCGGAGAGTTACCTGCGCGAACGCGGTCAATCCCCGGAGGGTTCATAGGACATGAAGTCGCACACCGAGTACCGGACTTTCAATACCGACAAGCAGCAGGAGATCATTCACATCACCCCGTGGGTCGAGGACGAGGTGTCGAAGAGCGGCATCCAGGAGGGCTTCTGCCTGGTCAGCGCCATGCACATCACCGCATCGGTGTTCGTCAACGACAACGAGTCGGGGCTGCATCAGGACATCCTCGATTGGCTCGACGGCGACCTGGCTCCGTGGCAGGCGCACCCGGCCCGCGGCGACGACTACCTCCACAACCGGACCGGCGAGGACAACGGTGCCGCCCACCTCCGCAACCTGACGGTCGGCCACGAGGTCATCATCCCGGTGACAGGGGGCGAGCTCGATCTGGGGCCGTGGCAGCGCGTCTTCTATGGTGAATGGGACGGGCGACGGCCGAAGCGGATCGTCCTCAAGATCATGGGGGAATGAAGCGTCGGCGACGTGCCCTTTTGCGAACCGAATGCGCGCCTTAGATTTGCGACGCGATGATTAGAGGTCGCCTCAACCCACGGCAAATGGCGCTCCGGGATTGGCTCTACCCAAAGGAGATCACCCCCGGTCATCGGGTGCGTTGCCAGCTGCCCGGTTGCCACGCGGTCATCGGTCGCAGCGGTCATCATCTCCGCTTCCGGTCGCTGCGGCGGAGCGACTCCGCCCTGCCGCCCGAGTGGGTCGGCTGGCACTGCAGTCGCTGCGGTCACCTGAACGTTTACTGCCCGATCTAAGTCGGACCGACATCCGGGCGTGCCCCCCGTACTCCCGCTGCCCCCGCTCCCGGGGGGACAGGCGGCCCGTGGTCGGCGAACATCCGGCGCTCGACGAGGTCTGTAGTGCGCAGATCCCGCAGCCGGCCCACGCAGAGGAATCCTATGCCATTCAGAGTCTCCTACCCGACGACGCGTCTTTTCTGCGCCGCCGCGCTGTTCGTCGCGCTCGTCACGGCACCCACCGCACACGCGCTCGTCCAGGAGAAGCGGGGCATCCACGCGACCGACCTGTACCGGATCCGAACGGCGTCCGATGTCGTGCTGTCACCGGACGGTCAACGGCTCGCTTTCGTCGTCACGCAGATCGACTCCGCCGACAACGCCTATTACCGCCACATCTGGTTGGCCGACCTGGACGGCGGTGAGACGCGGCAGCTGACGCGTGGCAAGGTCAAAGACGGAACGCCCGCCTGGTCGCCGGACGGCAGCCGCCTCGCCTTCGTGTCCGACCGCGGCGACAACGGTCGGCAGATCTGGATCCTCCCCCTGGCAGGGGGTGACCCGAAGCCGGCCACCGAGCTCGAAAACGGCGCCTTCGGCCCCGTCTGGTCGCCGGACGGCACTCGGCTGCTGTTCGGCTCGGAGCTCTTGACCCGCGAGCTCAAGGAATCAGCCAGGACGCCGGGCGCGGCGGAGCCCCGGGCGGCGATGCACGGCTCGATGGCCGAGATCCGCAGGTGGCTGCGAAACAACGCCCGGGACGGGGAGCCTGCCGTCATCACGCGGTTGGATTTTCTGGGCGAGCGGGATCTCACCCCGATCGAGACGTGGAGCCACATCTACGAGCTGGATCTGGAGACGGGAGAGAGCCGAAGGCTGACCGACGGGCCCTACGACTTCTACGGCCCGGCGTACTCGCCGGACGGCCGCCGCATCGCATTCGCCGCCGAGATCACGCCCGACATACATCCCGACTACGTCCGGGCCAGCGATCTGTACGTGATGAACGCCGACGGGAGCGAGCGCCGGAAGATCGAGGTGCCCGGCTACACGATCTCCTCTCCGCGATGGTCGCCCGCTGGCGATCGCATCGCGTTCACGGCTCGAGACACCGTCGAGCCCTCGGCGACGAACACCGTGCTCGGCGTGATAGAGATCGACCCGAGCGACGACGCGGTTCCGCCACGCTGGATCTCGCGCCCACTCGATCGCAGCGTCCAGCGGTTCCGCTGGGCGCCCGACGGCGCCTCCCTCTACTTCACCGCGCGCGTTCACGGCACGGTCCCGATCTATCGCGCGCAGCTGGACGACGGTGAGATTCGCCAGGTCGTGCCCGGCGACCGCGGCGTCCTCGACTTCGACCTCCAGGCGGCGAGCCTGGCCTACATCGTCACCGAACCGGCGAACCCATCCGAGGTCTACCACGCCAACGCCGACGGCGGCCGGGAACGCCGCGTCAGCGAGCTCAACACCGGCTGGCTGGCCGACGTGCACGTGCAGCCGCATGAGGCGTTCTGGTACCCCAGCTTCGATGGACGCCGGATCCAAGGGTGGTTGATCCGACCGCCCGACTACGATCGCGACCGAAAGTACCCTCTGGTTCTGGAGATCCACGGCGGCCCCCACGCGATGTGGGGCCCCGGCGAGGCCACGATGTGGCACGAGTTCCAGCTCTTGGCCGCCAACGGGTACCTGGTGGTCTACACGAACCCGCGGGGCAGCGGCGGCTACGGGTACGATTTCAAGTACCTGATCCAGCGCGCATGGGGCGAGGGCCCGATGCGCGATGTGCTCATCGCCGTCGACAGCATGGTGAATCGTGGGATCGTGGACGAAAATCGAATGGCCGTGACCGGCGGCAGCTACGCCGGCTATCTCACCGCTTACCTAGTCGGCCACGACAACCGCTTCGCCGCGGCCGTCGCTCAACGCGGCGTCTACGACCTGGCCGTCTTCTTCGGTGAAGGCAACGCCTGGCGACTGGTCCCCTGGGAATTCAACGTTTATCCATGGGAAGACCCTGAGATCCTGCGCCGCGAGTCACCGGTAACCTATGCGCACCGGATCGAGACGCCGCTGCTGATCATGCACGCCGACAACGATCTGCGGACCGGCGTCTCTCAGTCCGAGCTGCTGTACCGTACGCTCAAGGTGCTGAAGAAGCCGGTCGAATACGTGCGCTACCCCCGGGAGGGGCACGACCTGTCACGCAGCGGCGAGCCGCTGCTGCGGATCGACCGCCTGCTACGAATCCTCGAGTACTTCGACCGCTATGTGGGGGCAGAGGCAGAGGCCCGGGCGACGCGGAGTCGGGGAAACTGAACATCCAACGTCCAACGTTCAACATCGAAGGAAGATCTGTCCGTGGGAGACCATCGCGAGCCCACGTGAGAGTGGCGGTCAGACCGTTCGATGTTGGACGTTGGACGTTGGATGTTCACATCCCCCGAGCCGCCAGATACTCCTCGATCTCCCCGATCGTTGCACGGCCCGAATGCAGCAGCTCCCCCAGGAGGACGCCGTCGACGCCGCCGATCATGAAGGCGTCGAAGACGTCCTCGACCGTCCCCGCCGCGCCCGCCGCGATCACCGCGGTGTGAAGGCTGGAGGACACCCGCTCGAGTAGCGCCAGATCGTAAGGCTCCCCGAACGGGCCGCGCTCCGCGGACTGGATGACGATCGCGCCGCCGCCCTGCGCCTCCACCACCGCCGCCCAGGTGAGGGCGTCCCACTCGGTCACCGGGCCGCCGCTCCCCTCGAGAACCCGCCACCCGTCGCTCTCCCCCTGGGACAGGATCCGCACCGCCACGCGCTCGCTCCCGATGCTCCGCGCCAACGCCGCGATGAGATCCGGGTCCCGGAGCGCCGCTTCCTGGACCGTCACGGCCGAGGCGCCCGCCTCCACGAGGCTGTTCGCCGCCTCCGGCGTGTCGATCGGGGCTTCCACGCTGAACGGGACGCTCGACGCGGCGGCCAGGCGCTCGACCAGCCGGCGCGTCGCTGGCGCCGCGAGGCGGCGACAGTCGACGGCCAGCTCCGCCGCCCCGAGCTCCGCGTACCAGGCCGCCAGGCGAACCGGGTCGCCGGGCCCGGCGACCGACGCGGGCCCGCGGGCGATGCCGGCCGTCCCCCGCTCGTCGATGACGATGAGAGGGATGATCCGTTTCACGATCGCCGCCTACCCCTTGTCGTCCTCTTCCAGGTCCAGGTCGAGGGGTACGTTCTTGCGGATCCTGTGACTGAACAGCGTGATCTCGCCGAAGCCGGCACGCAGCAGGGCGCGCTCGCCGACCTCGATCCCCTGCTCGAAGCTGGTCGGCACGTGGCTGTCGCTGCCGATCGTCACGGTGGCGATCCGGGCTTCCGCGGCGTGCCGAAGGATATCGAGGCCGGGGTAGGGTTCGGCCGGCGGCTGCACGACGCCCGACGTATTCACCTCGAGACCGATCCCCTTGCCGACCATCTTGTCCAGCGTGGACCGTATCTGGGACTCGAAGGGCTCCGCGTCGAAGGGGCCGTAGAACTTCGTGCCGAACCTTTTCACGAGGTCGAAATGGCCCACCACGTCGAACCCAGCCCAGTCGACCATCTCTTCCAACAGCTCGAAATAGCGCCCGTACGCCTCCGATGCATCGCGCTTCTTGAAGTACTCGCCCACGGAACCGCCCGAGATCTGATGGCCGTCGACCACGTGCACGGACCCGATGATAAGGTCGAAATCGACCGAGTCGACCAGCGCGTCGAGGGTCTCGACCCATTCCGGACGATATTCGAGCTCGGCGCCCAGGAGGATTCGCAACTCTGGATAGACGGGCTGCAACCGCTCGATCTCCTGCTGCTGCAGTTCATACAGCTGTCGCGCTTCCACCAGATCGAGACTCCAGTCGCCGCCTTCCGGGCTTAGCTGCTCGGCGTGGTTGGTAAAGCAGATTTCGTCGAAGCCCAGATCGAACGCCGTCTGTACCACCTGTTCGGTGGTGCCCCGGCCGTCGCTCGAATAGCCGTTGTGGACATGGTAGTTGATTCGCATGCCTCTAGCTCCGCTTCACCACGGCGATGGCCACGCCATCCCGGGTGGGGACGATCACCGAGGTCAGCCGCGGATCGCCGGCCAGCCGACGGTTGAACTCCTGGATGCCCCGGGTCCCCGGGTCATCGGTGTTCGTATCGAGCACCGCGCCGCCCTTGAACGCGTTGTCGCCGATCACCAGCCCTCCCTCGCGCAGGTTGGCGAGGGCCCAGTCGAGATAGACGGGATAGCTCTTCTTGTCGGCGTCGATGAAGATCGCGTCGAACGGCCCCTCGTTCGCCAGATCGGGCAGCAGCTCGAGGGCCTCCCCCACGCGCACTTCCACGCGATCGCTCAGACCGGCCCGGTCCAAGAAACGGCGAGCCACCTCCGCCCGTTCCGCTTCCCTCTCGATCGTGATCAGCTGCCCATCCGGGGCCAGGGCCCGGGCCATCCAGATGGCGCTGTAGCCGCCCAGGGTCCCGAGCTCGATCACGCGACGCGCGCCGACGGCCTGCAGCAATACCTGGAGGAGGCGGCCTTCTTCGCGATCGACGTAGATCTCCGGCATGTCCTGGGCCGAGATCTCGCGACGCAGCTCGGCCAGCACCTCGTCCTCGGGCGCGAAGAGCTCGGCCACGTAGCGCCCGCATTCTTTCCGTTGAACGGCGTCCATCAGCTTCGCATCCTCGATTGCCGGGTAGCTAGCGCGTGTCCATTTCGGCCGCCGGGCCCGAATCCGTCGCCGGCACGTATCGGCCCGTCGCCTGCCGACGCGCCGCGTCGACCCATACCCGCACCTTGGGCGGAGTCGCCGCCCGCGGCCTCTCAGCCCGGGCGCGCAACCGCGCCGACAGCTCCTCCGGGTCCACCGCTGCCAGCTCGGCCACCGACCGGATCCCTTCCCGCCAGAGCAGTCGGGCGTTCTCCACGCCGATGCCCCGCAACGTCGCGAGCCGCGCCGCGGCGACCCACTCCTCCGCCTCCCGGGCCGACAAGTTCGCCGCCTCCGCCAGCCGCTCCGGGCTCGCACCGGCCAGGCTGAATAGATCGGCATACGGCCCGTCCTCCAACCTTTCCACCTCGGCGGCCCCAGCCAGCCAGAGGTCGTCGACCCGCGGCCGCAGCGAGTCCGTGTTCCAGCGATCCATGCCGAGCAGCACGGCGATCGAGAACGCCAGAGCGATCGCCACAGCGGCGACCGTCCAGCCGCGCCGCGGGCGCCTCTCCGTGTCCTCGCGATTCTCGGGCATCGCCACCCGCAGGGTCACCAACGCCTGGTAGACGACGAAGCAGTCGAGGGCGAAGACGGGGAAGCCGAAGAAGCCCAGCAGCGGCATCTCGAACAGCTTGAAGTTCTCGAAGCCGGGCACGGTGTAGATCCACTTGCTCCGTGATTCGATGTTGTAGAGCTCCCACAGAAGGCCGATGCCGAGGCCACCCACCAGCAGACGCAGCAAGCGGCCCGGCCGCCCACGCGACAGGTCACCGAGGAGCGAGCGAGCCGGGTCGCGGACGTAGTTCCACGGCTCCACCAGCAGCGTCAACGCCCCCCAGACCATGGGGAAGAAGAGGTGCGGCCATGCCAGGCTGAGGACGGCGAACCCCACACCAGACGCGAAGACCAGGAGCAGCCCGGTCCGCGTGACCGTGAACCCGGTCCAGCGCGTCCCGCCGAACACGTTCCGGCTGTCCAGCACCCGCTCGGCCAGAAAGATGGCCGGCAGCACCGTGGCGAACGAGACCGCGGTGCCGATCCAGCGCACGGCGCGGTCGGGCGGCAGGTTGACGTAATACCAGTTGGCCAGCCGGAAGTTGACGAGCTCGAAGAAGAACCAGAGCACCGCGGACCAGAAGAGGAGCGAGGCGGCGAAGCGGGGCCGGGTCATCAGGTAGTACTTTCCCGTGCGGGTGGCCTGGACGGCGTCGAGGGCGAACAGTGTGGGGTACCAGGCCGCGATGTAAAAGAAATCGACGAACGGCCACACGCGCTGGAGCATGAGCGTCGCGGCCAAGGCCAGGAAGGCCAGCGCCGGGATCGCTACCAGCCAGGGTCGCGGGACGGGCGCCGGGCCCGCCTGTGGAGCCGTCCCGTTCATCCGCCAGACGCCGCGGAGTGGAGGACACGGTCGAGTCCGGCGACCGCCGGATCCGTGTGGGTGGCCTGGCCACCGACTATCGTCCCCAGCACGCGGACGTCCTTGATCTCGGCGGCCGGGATCGCCGTGATGTCACGATCGAGGACCGTGAAGTCGGCCAGCTTGCCGACCCCGATGCTCCCCTTGATCCCCTCCTCCCGCGCCGCGAACGCGTTGGCCATCGTATAGGCACGGATCGCGGTTTCCACGTCGATCCGCTCCTCGGGGAACCAGCCGCCCTCCGGCATACCGTCGAGGGTCTGCCGCGTCACCGCGGCGTAGATGCCCAGCAACGGCTTGGCCGGATACCACGAGGCATTAGTGCCCGGCCAATCGGACCCGAACGACAGAACAGCGCCTCCCTCCAGCAGCGACCTGAAGGCGTACGCGCCCCGCGAACGCTCGTGTCCGATCCGCTCCTCCATCCACCGCATGTCATCGATGGCGTGGTACGGCTGAACTTCCGCGATGATGCCCAGCTCGCCGAAGCGCTCGAAGTCGTTCGGCTCGACCACCTGTGCATGAATCATCCGGAACCGATGATCGCCGGGTCCGTTCCGTTCGATGGCCAGCTCGAACCAGTCGAGCAGCGTATCCACCGCCAGATCGCCGATCGCGTGGACCTGTGGCGTGAGCCCGACCGAATCGGCGGCGCGAATCAACTCGGCCATGCCCGGCGGTTCGAGCACCATGGCCCGCCAGCGTCCCCGCTCGTCGGGTCGATGGTCGTATGGCTCCCGGAAGCGGGCGCTGGAGTTCCCCATGATGCCGTCGACGAACCCCTTCAGACCACCGATCTTCAAGTATTCGTCGCCGAACCCGTGGCGGATCCCCACCGTCGCCAGCTCGTCCCACTCGTCCAATGTCGGCCGGGCATAGACCCGGACCGTCAGCTCGCCGCGGTCACGCAGGTGCTCGAAGACTCGCATCTGCTGCGCCCCGGTGATGTCGTGGATCCCGGTGACACCGTTCTCCGCCAGTCTGCGCAGCGCGACACGCGCCTCCGCCACCCGTTGCTCGAACGACTTCGGCGGTATAACCCGCTGCACCAGCTCCACCGCGCTTCCCGTCAGTATACCGGTCGGCTCCCCCGTCCGCGGGTCTCGCTCGATCGTACCGCCGGCCGGATCAGGCGTGTCTCGAGTGATTCCGGCCAGCTCCAGAGCCACGCTGTTAGCCAGGTAAGCGCTGCGATCCCAGCGATTCAGCAGCACCGGCGTCGACGGCGTGTAAGGGTCGACCATGTCCCGATGCGGCGTGAAGCGCCGGGCCCGGGCGTCAACCTCCGCGCCGCCGCCGCCGGTCGACCCCATCGCCCACTCCTCGTACGCGCCCCAGTCGCCGCCGAGGATCCACGCGCCCTCCGGCAGACGATCGCGCGCGGCAGCGACTCGCTGCCCCAGCGTCACGGAGTCCGCGACGTCCAGCAGGTTGATGCCGAGCAGCAGCTGGCCGGCGCGGCCAAAGTGGGTGTGGTTGTCGATCAAGCCGGGGAGGACGAAGGCCCCGTCGAGATCGACGACGACGGTACCCGGCCCCTCGTGGCTCGCGATCGCCTCCCCGTCGCCGATCGCCAGGATTCGACCCGCTCGGACGGCCACCGCCTCGGCCCGGGGCCGATCGGGCTCGAGCGTGTAAACGCGGCCATCGGTCAGGATCAGATCCGCCGTCTCTGCCTGGGAAGACGACAGAGCCGCCGCCGCGACGAGCGTCGCGCCGGCGATGGTCATAAGCACCATGGAGTTGCGCATGAGCCCCATCCTGCCAGAGTCGATAGCGGCGCGCTTCGGGTTGGCCCATAATGTAGGTCGAAATCTCACAGCCAACAGGGCGGTCCGCATGAAAAGACGACACTTCCTCATCGGGGCCGGCGCGGCGGGTGCCGGCCTGATCCTCGGGACGCCGGGCAGAGCGAAGGCCCTGACCGGGGAGCGTCCTTCACCGGTCGGACCACAGGGGATCGATCCGCTTCCCGTCGCCACCTTCCGGGCCCGCCTGGAGCGGGCTCGTGCGCTCATGTCCGAGCTCGGTTTCGCCGCGCTCTTCTGCGAGCCCTCGACGAACTTCGCCTACCTGGTCGGTGACAACTTCGGGCGTAGCGAGCGTCTGATCGCCCTGGTCATGGCGGCTGACGGGGACCCGGTGATCGTCGCCCCCGATTTCGAGGTCGACCGGGTCGAGCGAACGGTCGACGCCGTCCCCTACGTGCGGGGGTGGGGGGAGAGCGAGGACCCGTTCGCCGCGGTCGCCGCCATTCTGTCCGGCCAAGAACCGGGGCGTATCGCGGTCGAGCCGACGACGCGATACGAGATGGCGCGGCGACTCCAGGACACGCTGCCCGCCTGGGAGATCGACAACGGCGCACCACTGTTCCGGCGGCTTCGGATCATCAAGTCCGAGGCCGAACTCAAACTGATCCGCCGGTCGATCTCGATCACCGAGACGTCGATCGCCGCCACGTTCGCCGCCCTCGAGTCGGGCCTCACCGACCGCGACGTCGCCGGCATCCTCCGCAACGAGATGGCGCAGCGCGGAGCCCGGGGCGGCGGCCTGGTCCAGTTCGGGCCCACCAGCGCCCTCCCCCACGGCGGTACCGAGGGCCGCCGGCTGGAGCACGGCACCGTTGTCCTGATCGACGCCGGCTGCCGCGTCCACGGCTATGCCTCCGATGTCACCCGCATGCACTATTTCGGTGACCAGCCCCCGATCCAGTACCGGGAGGTCTACAACACCGTGTTCGCCGCCCAGAGCGCGGCCTACGAGGCCGGTCGGCCCGGGATGCCGTGCCAGCGGCTGGATCGCATCGCCCGAGCCCTCATCGCCGATGCCGGCTACGGCCAGTTCTTCACCCACCGCCTGGGTCACGGGATGGGCATGGACGGCCACGAGCCGCCCTATCTGGTCGAGGGAAACACCCGCGAGCTCGAGCCGGGAATGGTCTTCACCATCGAGCCCGGCATCTACCTGCCCGACCGATGGGGCGTGCGCATCGAAGACGACTTCGTGGTCCGCGAGGATGGCCTCGAGCCTCTCAGCTCTCGTGTCGCGCCGATTTAGGAACTTGGAAATTGAAAATTGGATGTGAACATTGAAAACTCCACTTGAGCGTTGGTTACTGGAAATTGAGCCTTAGAGAATGATCTATCGTCAACGCTGAATGGCCAAGGTCAATTTCCAATGTTCACATCCAATTTTCAATTTCCAAGTTCCTNNCAGTAACCAACGCTCAAGTGGAGTTTTCAATGTTCACATCCAATTTTCAATTTCCAAGTTCCCCAGTCTTGACGCCGCCAAGGGAGGAGGAGATATTCGCCGCGGCCCCTACCGGTCCTACAACCAACGATGACGGAACGACCATGAAGTTCGAGGTATCGACTCACCTGTCGCCGGAAGAAGTGATAGAGAAGGCCGAGGCGTACTACACGGAGCGCACCGGCCTGGAGGTCAGCGAGCGCGGTGACAACCGCCTGGAGTTCTCCGGACCCATTGGCAACGCCGTGATCAAGGCCCACAGAAGCCACGGCCACACCGTCGTTCATGCCGAGACCGACCGGGGGGTCGGCCTCGATGTCACCGACCAGACCCTCCGCTTCCTCTACACCATTCCGCACATCTAGCCAGCAGAGAGGACGCCCGACGATGGCCACGGAACCGCTGAGGATCAGAGTCATCGCGCCCGACCTGTGGCGCGAAAAGAAGACCGAGTACCCGCCCGAGACATCGGTCAGCGACATCAAGCGCGAAGTGCTGCCCGATCTGGTGGGGAACAGCGAGGTCGATCCGGAAGCCTACTACGTGGAATACTTCGAGAAGGAGATCCTCGACGAGTCGAAGACCCTATCCGATCTCGACGTCCCGCAGAACGGTGTCATCTCGCTCCGGCCTTACGACCTCGACCATCCTCCTCCGTTCCACGGCTGAGAAAACTTGGAAGTTGCTCAACGCTGACGCCGGCGCGTGATTAGGGCAACCAGCGGATAAGGCAGCGCCTTCGCCACCCAGGCGATCAGGCGCCAGCGACGGGTCACGTACACGTGGCGCTTCCGCTTGCGGATCGCCCGGTAGATTTGCGCCGCCGCCTCCTCGGTCGTCGCCACCCAGAACATCCCCTCGCGGCCCCGGGTCATCGGCGTCGCCACGAAGCCCGGCTTTACATCGGTGACCTGAATCGGCAACCCCCGCCAATCCGCCTTCAGCCGCAGCGCCTCGAGATAGATGGCGGCGAAAGCCTTCGACCCGCTGTACGCCGCCCGCAGTCCTCGCAACGCGGCGATCGACGTGATGCCAACCAGATGACCCGAGCCTCGCTCCATGAAATACTCCATCGCACGCCTCGCGACGGCGGCAAAGCCCATCACGTTGACCTCGATGATCTCCCGCTCCTCTTCCCAGTCCGGATCGTGGTGGCCCACACCAGAGTTCACCACCACCAGATCGACACCGCCCATCTCGTCGATCAGCTCCGCCAGACGGACACGGGCGTCCGCTGTCTCCTTCAGATCCATCGCCTTGACGTGGCCGCCGGTCGACAGCTCGCTCGCCAGCTCTTCCATCGATGAGACGCTGCGGCCCGCCAGCCCGACCTCGTAGCCGTGGGCGGCCAGCTCCCGCACCAGCGCCCGACCGATGCCCGTGCTGCACCCGATCACGATCGCTTTCTTCATCTTCGCACCCCGAGGAGAATGAGAGTCGATCCGTGCACCAGAGACCGAACGCACCCATTAGAACCTCGAGCTCCTGAACCCACAAGGCATTCACCTCCACACCCCTCACCTCCCTACTTCCCACTCCCTACTCCCCACTCCTTACGTTTAATACATTGTCCCCATCATGAGAGATTTCTCCGAACTGAAGCTCGAACCCGATCTACTCGCGCGTCTGACGGAGCTCGGCTACACCCAGCCCACCGCCTTCCAGGCGGAGGCCGTTCCTACCATCGCCCGCGGCACACCCGCGGTCGGCGTCGCCTCGGCCGGGTGCGGCAAGACCCTCGCCTACGGTTTGGGAGTCGCCCCCCGGCTGGACGCCGGGAGCCCGGACCTCCAGGCGCTGATCATCCGGCCCACCGACGATAGCGCCGCCCGCACCGCGGACTCGCTCCTGTCCCTCGTCGGCGCCCGCGGCCTCCGGGTCACGTTGCTCCAGGGCGACGCACCCGTCGTCGCCCCGATCTCGGTGGCGAGCCCCGACGCGGCCCTGGCCGCCCTCCAGCATTCGGCGCTCAAGCTCGACACCGTCCGTGTCCTGATCGTCGACGGTCTGTCCGCGATGGTGGAGCTCGGCGCGGCGAACGCCCTCGAGACCCTCACCGCTCAGATCCCCCGGGACGCCCAGCGCGTGCTGCTCACCGGCCGCCTCACACCCGACGTGGAAAGCTGGATCGATCGCCACGCTCGGCGTGCCCGGCAGCTGACCTACATCCCGCCCGAGCCGCCACCCCTCGGCGAATCCGCCATAGAGTTCTGGTCCGGCCCACGCCAGGCATGGATTCCGGCGCTGAGCGGCTTGCTCTCGTCCCTCGACTTCGGCAACGACCCGGTGGTGAACGTGCACTGCCGGACATCGAGGGAGGCCGCGGAGCTGACCGACCGCCTCCGTGTCCGGGGCGTCCGCTTCGCCAGCGCGCCCGAGGAGCCGGGACTCTCGCTCGAGTTCGGGTTCCCCGGGCCCAGCCCGGCCGGCTCGATCTCCATCTCCTGGGGCTCGCCTCCGGACTACCTCAGCCTCCACGCCCGGGTCGCCGACTCGGATCGGACGGTCGTCTTCCTCGAGCCCCGCGAGCTGCCTCACCTGCAACGGCTGGCCGAGGCGGGCCGCGGGCGACTCACCGCTCTGCGCACCACGGTTCCGCCCGAAGCCGCCCGCTCCGCCCAGCATACCCGTGACCAGCTGCGAGCCGCCGCGAACGAGCGCGACCTCGAGCCCTACGTCCTCCTCATGGGCCCGCTCCTCGACCAGCTCAGCCCGGTCCAGATCGCCGCCGCCGCCATCGCGCTACTCCGCGAGCGGGCGCCCGCCCCTCCCGAACAGCCGCTCCCGGCCTGGACCCGGCTCTACTTCAACGTGGGTCGCCGCGATGGCGTTCGTCCCGCCGACCTGGTGGGAGCCATCACCGGCGAAACGTCGGTGACCGGGGAGCAGATCGGGCGCATCGAGATACGCGACACCCACACCTCGGTGGAGGTGGCGGCGGCCGTGGCTGATCAGGTGATAAAAGGGCTGGCTACAGCGACGATACGGGGACGACCCGCAAACGTGCGGCTATTCAGAGAGTAGAGCGATACGGATTTGGGGAAGAAGGCCCTCACCCGGGACCTTCTCCCCCGAGTCCAGAACCCTTACGGGTTTACGCCGTCCTTCAGGCCTTTCCCGGCGCGGAAGGCCGGCGAGACCGACGCGGGAATCTGAATCCGTTCGCCCGTGCGCGGGTTCCGGCCCATGCGCGCACCGCGCTTCCGGGTCTCGAAGGTCCCGAACCCGGTGATCTGGACCTTATCGCCCGCCTTGAGCACGCCCGCGATGATCCCACTCGATGCGTCGAAGAGTGCGTCCACCGCGCGTCCAGCGTCGGCCTTGCTGAGACTCGTCGTGTCAGCAAGCTTGTCGATCAGTTCGGTCTTGTTCACCACGTACTCCTTTCGAGTAGGTCGGATAGACAGACGACAAGGGCGAAGTCGAGACTACTGTAAGGCAAAAACGGCGGATTCGTCAAGAGAAAAGCTAGGCAACAAGCGGATGATGAGGCGATCGCGGGCCGCAAACATCTGTTTTTCCGCGGGACACGATTCTGGACCCGGTCCCGTAATCCTCCCCACCCCAACAACTTAGACCCTTAACCCCTGCCACCCTACCCGCCGAACTGTGGCGCATATCACGGAAAACAGCCGCCGCCCCAACTCGCTCCCGCCACACCCAAAACTGGCTTGCCAGCGCCATTATCACACTCACGGCACCGTCAGGATACCGGTGAACGGGCCCAGACCGGACGTACTCCCGCCCTGGGGATCCGACAGGACCACGGAATCCAGAGTGAGCACGTGGGGGCCCGAAACGGCGGTGGCGGCGATGGTGATCCAGATGTCGAGGATCGCGCCCTGCCCCGGCGCGAGGCTGTCGCCGTCCCCGTCGAACAGCAGGACGCGAACCACGCCGCGGGACGTTTCGTTGAAGGGGCTGCTGTCGAATTCGCTGGCCTGACCGGTGACGGTCACCGAGTCGACGCGCTCGACGATCAGGGTATCGAACTGGAGATCGAACTGGACGCCGCTGACGCTGTCGGCGCTGGCCAGCCCGACGGTGACGGGGAGAGCGGTGGCTCCCGGTGCGCCCTGCGAGTTTACCACGATCAGCTCGGGCGGGTCGGCGGTCACGGTGAAGCCCCGGCTATGGGGATTGGCGGGGTTTCCAGCCAGGTCGGAGACGCGGGAGGTGAGCTGGGTGGCTCCGGCGGCGAACGCTGCCGAGTCGTCGACGACGAAGACGCCGGAGTCGGCGGACAGATCGAAGAAGGGCGACAGATCGCTGCCGGCCGGGTAGAAGGCGCTGGTGGCCCCGGTCTCATCGAACGCGCCACCGACGGACTTGTCGCTGACGATCTCTAACGAGGCGAGATCGACGCCGCTGGCATCGTCGTTGTAGGCCACGACCACGGTGAACCCCGACTGGCCGGTGGTGATCGCGCCGGCCCCAGGCCGGGTCGCCAGGATCGCCGGCCGGACGTTATCGTGGAGCACCAGGAGCATCTCGACCGCCTCGTTCCCCGCCGAGTCGACCGCCGTGAGCGTGACCTCGTTCGAGGTATTGGCCTCAAGCGTGACCGGAAAGGCGAACAGGCCGGCTGTGTCGGCCAGCTCCGAGACAGTGTCGACCGGTGTCGTCACCGACAAGGTGGCGCCGGGGTCGGTCTGGCCGGAGATCTCGGGCTCGAGCTGATTCGTGGCGGTCGGTACCTCATCGAGCTCCAGCAAGATCGTGGTATCCCGTGGGCCGGACGAATCGGAGCAGCCGGTCGCCAGCACCGCGAGCAGGGCGGCGGCCGGAAGAGTTCTGACGGCCTGCTGAAGCGCTGACATGAGCATCCTCCTGCGGCCGCCGCCCGTGGCGTCGCGGCCAGGGTCCAAAGAGCTCGCCAGGTGCACGCCTGCGCGTCTCCCTATAGCCGTGCGGTCAGCGAGATGTGCGTCTCGTCACCCAGCTGGTTGACGCCGAGCTCCCGAGCCAGGTCGAACCGTGCCGGGCCGATGGCGAGGCCGAGACCGAGAGTCGCGCCGCTATTCGTTTCGATGAGCGTCTCGGCGATGTAGCCGCCGCGCAGGAACAGCACGCCGGCGATCCCGAGCTCCGCGCCGACGAACTGGCTCCCTGTTCCCAGGTCCCGCAGCGCATGCTCTACGTCGACTGCGATCAGCAGACCCAGGCTCCCATCGGGTCGGACGAGGTGTTCCAGGAGGTCGTAGCTCGCGCCGAAGCGAAGACGACCGGGCAACGGGCTACCGCCGGCGTTCGGACCGTCGCCCATCCGCAGGTCCGGGCCCAGGTTGACCAGACTGGCGCCCAGGTCGAGGGGCGCGGCCCGCCACGGTCGCCAGAGGAGCCCGGCATCGAAGGCGTAGGTGTCACCAGTCAGATCTCCGCTCAATTCGCTCCTGATCCACTTGCCGCTCACGCCCAACGCGAAACGGGGCAGGATCTCCCGGCCGTAGCTCAACGTGACGATCAGGTTGCCCGGCGTGACCGTTCCCAGGGTCGTTCCCAGCCCGTCGGAGATCGAGATCTCACCGAAGCTCTGAACGTTGGCGGCGAACGAGAACACACCTACCTTGCCCGCCGGCACCGCGACCGCCAGATAGTTGAACTTGAAGTCGAGGGGTCCATCGTAGTGGGACGCCAGAGGCTCCACCGAGTTGATCCCGGCCAGCGTCGCCGGGTTCCACGGCGTGCCCTGCACTTCCCCCCGGATCGAGACCGCGGCGCGGCCGATCCCCACGATGCGGGCCCCCATCGGGGCCGTCAGGAACGCTGCCTCGTCCTCGAATCCCTGCCCCGTGGCCCCTGGCGGACAAACCAGAAGCGTCAGGGCCAGGCCCGCGACTACCCGCGGGACACCCTTTCGCCGCGGCCTCGTCATCAGCAAACGATCACCTATTGGTTGACGATCAGCTTGCGGTTCTCGACGAACGTACCGGCCCGCAAGCGGAGCACGTAAACCCCCGTACCCACCCGTACGCCCCGGTCGCTCCGGCCGTCCCAGCGGATGCTGTGCTGACCCGGCGCCAGCTCTTCCGCCAGCACCGTGCGGACCTTCTGGCCGCGAACGTTGAAGACCTCCACCACTACCCGCACCGGTCCACCGCTCGAGGCGCCGACCACGCCACCGGAGAGCGCCGGCCCGATCGAAGCCGGGATCTCCAGCTCGATCTGTGTTCCGGCCTGGCCCACCGGGTTCGGGTACGGCTCGCCCAGGCGGAAGCGGGTCGGTAGCGCCGTCAGCGTGGCGCTCCCGGTTTCGGGTCGCCGCACGGTCCCGCTTCGATCGGCGACCTTCAGCGCTCTCAGCTCGAGACCCGGATCGGTCTCCTCGTCGCCGGACAGCTCCACCGGCAGCCGCACCAGTGTCTTGCCGGACCGCGCCGGGAAGACGCCGCCCCGGGCGTAGAGAACCAGGAGCAGCTCGCCGCCGAGGTCGTTCGTCTCCAGTACCAGGCCCCGGGCGGCGTCGCCGAGCTCGGGCCAGCCGATCCGCACCCGGGCGGCGTCGTAACCGATGCGGGCCTGCAGCCCCGCCACGTCCGGACCCAGCTCGGCCTCCAGCGTCACGATTCGGCGACCGGTCACCGGATCGAAAGCGGCCTCGCTCAGCCGGACACTCTCCGGCGCGTCGTTCGGACGGGCGGCGGCCAGCGTCGGTCCGGATGTCGGCGTCAGTATCAGGTTGACCAGGCACACCGCGTCCCCGATGTCCAGCGCGCCATCCAGGTTGCAGTTCGCCGCTGCGGCATCGTCCTCCGTCGGTGTAACACGCTCCAGGATGATGTCCACCAGCAGCACGACGTCCGCCACGTCCACCGCATCGTCCGCGTTCACGTCGCCGCGAAGACGTGAGGCCACCACCTCGCCGATCCACGTGCTCCAGGTGTCTTCCGGGCTGCCGGCATACTCGGCGAACACCCAGACATGGTTCGTCACGGCGGCATCAACGGCGACGCCGCTATAATCGCCCCACCGATTCCGAGGCGGCGAACCCGGGGCAACGACGTAGTTCGCCTCACCCGCCTTCAGCTCTACGCTGGGTTGCAGCGCCGCGTCCAACGGCCGCCGCCCGGTGTAGCGGATCCCCACGTACTCGTCGACGCACGACTGGTTGTAGACCATCACCATATTGTTGCTGACGTCGGCCGTGATGGCCGGGTAGTAGAGCCAGCAATCGTCGTTGCCGAACGAGACGTCTTCCAGCACGGTCGGGCCGGTCACGTCGATCCGCACGTAGCGCGCTCGCGCGAACTCGCCGCTCGCGTCGGCCACGCTGTGGGCGGTCCAGATCGATCCGTCCCGGTAGACCGCGTTTCGCACCCGCGGCCCTCCCACATCGATCAGCGTGCTGGAGCCACCCAGCTGATCGGCGTTGGGCGGTGGATTACGCAGGGTGACGGGGACGTTCACCGCGCTGAGCGTCGGACTCGGATCCAGCGGATTCGTCAGGGACCAAAGCGTCATGAACGTACCGGGAACGAACGGCGAATCGTTGATCAAGTACTCGACGCCGGGTGTGCCGAAGGTGTGGGCCGGACGGACGGTGACGACGGCTGCAAGGTTCGCAGGATCGCGGAGGTCCCAGAAATCGGTGTACGGAACGGCCGGGCATCCGGTGTCGTACAGCGCCGCTTTGGGGATGATGCGAAGCTTGACGTAGCGGAAGCTGAGATCGCTGAGCCGGAACTGGTTCGGCACGATGTAGACCGCACTGTTGTCGAAGCCGGCCCCCTGGTAGTCCGACAGCGTCGAATCGGGCGTGCTCCCGTTCAGGTCGCCACGAAACACGTAGTTGCACCAATCGCCCGTCGGGTCCGCGTCATCGGAGACCGAGACCAGGATATGCGAGAAGGTCGACAGATCGGTGGACAGATACGTCATCACCCAGCGGTCGGCGAAATGATCGTAGAAGACCTTCGGGTCGAACGCGTTGTTCCCCGGAGCCACGTTGCCGAACCAACTTCGGGCGTTGATCTGCTGCAGCTTCGTGCCGTCCTTTTGGAAGATCGCGAAGTCGGAGTTCACCAGCGCCAGCAGGTGGTTCGGGCCCGCCGCGATGATCGGGTCGGGCGGGATGAAGTTCGTCTGGGTTATGCCGAGAAAGCCGTTCACCAGGCTGGGAGCGAGGATCCCGGGTCCGCGGAGCAGCCGGTTCGGGTCATCCTGCTCGTTCGAGCCGAGGGGGGCCAGCGGCGGCGCCAGGTCTAACGGATCGGGCAGAAGCTCGACCTCGTGTTCGGCCGCCGGACGCTGCTGGTACGGAACCGAAGGTGGCACCGTCGGAAACGCCGTGGTGCTCCTCGGCGTACCGGCGGACGCGGTTCCCTGCTCCGGCCCCTGCGACGTCTGAGCCGTCAGCGGCGTCGACCCGATGGCCAGGGCGAATGCGAAACAGATGACCGTGGCGGCCGCGTCTGACTTCCTCACCATATCACGCTCCAGTCGACACTAATCTCGTCCGGCGAAAGTGCGGCGATGGGCACGGAACGCTGCGATCGGCGCCCGGCTCGCTCAGCGTATTCCGGAATCGAAGTGGATGATTACCTCGGTGAGTTGGCCGGGCGTCACCTCGAAGCGCACGGGCTCCGCCTTCGGCGCGTGGATCAGCTCCGACGGTTCACCCTCGAGCAGGTATTCACCCGGCGTCAGTTCGGCCTGGAACCGTCCGTCCTCGTCGCTTCTCACGGTGGCCACCACACGACCCGACTCGGCGTCCCGGATGACCAGCGTCGTGGCGTACGGCCGGCCCGGGCACTCCACACCGACCTCGACGACCGGACATCCCGGCCCGATCATCGCCCTGCCCATCACGCCCGGGGCTGCCGAGCGCGGGCCGGGCGTTTCTTCCTCTTCGCCGCTCATGTCGGCCTGCCCCTCTGCCATCGCCTCGTCGGCAGTCCCGGCTGACTCCGCTACGGTGGCCCTGCTTTCCCCACCAGGGGCTTCACCTGTCGCCGCCTCGTCGGAGCGCCGCCGCGCCTCCCCGTCGCACCCGACCAGGATGGCCACGGTCAATATCGCGCTGGCAAAACGAATCCGCGTCATGCGCAACCTCCGGGGAACGCCGATCCGTGTCCGGAACGGGCCGGCGTCGAACTCCATCGACCCCAGCCGGTGACACGAGGTTTTCGGGATTACACGTCATGCGACGCGCGCCGCATGGTTCGAGTCAGGCTCGACCAATATAGCCCCGATCGTCGAGGACGGCACGCTCGGAACCCAAGGTTGACGCCCCTGCGCCCCGGGCATACAATTCGTAGCGCCTCCTCTGTTCCTGTTGTGTTCCCTGCTGCAAGTCCAATGAATCAGCCGGTCATCGCACCCGTCCGCTGACCGCGGCCTGCCGCACCTCCCCAGCCGCAGGCATCAAGCCAGAGACCGACCGACACGCCGCATGCCCGAACCCTCGCGCATGATCACGAACCTCACGCCGACCCAGGAGGCGCGATGAGATCGTATGTCTTCCTCTGTGGCTGCGCCGCGCTGACGCTGGGCCTCGTCGCCACCGAGCTGTCCGCACAGGGGGGCGCCAGCGACATCGAACGGCGCGGCCGCATCCACGGCGTCCAGCCACCGCCCGGATTCTACCGAACATTGGCCAGCGATCCCGACGCCTATCAGTTCCGGCGTGTCTGGAAGAGCGTCGCCCTACAGGTCAGAGAGCGACGGCAGGCTCTCGCCCGACAGGGCGACTACGCCACGCTGAACCGGCACCTGAGCGCCGGGGCCCCGTCCCGGGCCACAGCTCAAGAGTCGGGCGCGGCGGTGACCGGGACCTTCCGCTTCCCGGTGCTGGTCGGCTATTTCACCGACAGCACGCACAAGCATCAGCCGGACACGGCGACGCTGAACAGCACGATGTTCAGCACGGCGGCGGCACCGCCCTATTCGATCTCGACCTATTACGACGAAAGCTCGAACAGCCTGCTGAGCGTGACGGGCGACGTGATCGGCTGGCACAAGACGGACAGCGCCAGCACCTGGTACGAAGGGAGCAACAACGGCCTCAGCCCGTCGACCGACCATACGGGCGATTTCATCAAGGAGCTGCTGGACGCCGCGGACGCGACGATCGACTTCAGCGTCTACGACGGTGACAACGACGGCTTCGTCGATCTGATCGCCGTGCTTCACCCTCTAAAGGACGGCGCCTGCGGCAGCTCCCACATCTGGGCACACCGCGGGGTCTACTCGAAGTGGAAGGGCAGCCCCTACGCCACGGACGACGACGTGGCGATAGATGACTACGTGATCCAGTCCGCCGTCGGCGGCTCGAGCGGCTGCGACAGCACGCAGACGATGGCGATCGGGACCATGGCCCACGAGCTGGGGCACGGGATTCTCAACCTCCCCGACCTGTACGATACGGGTGACTCCAGCGAAGGGATCGGCTGGTGGGGGCTCATGGGCTCGGGAAACTGGAACACCCAGGACAGCCCGGCTCACCTTTCGGCCTGGTCGAAGGACGAGGTCGGCTGGATCGCCGTCGACACGATCAGCCTGGCCGCCGGCACCGGCGCCCGCTCGCTGCGGCCGATCGTCAGCGGCGACACGGCGCTAAGGATCAACCTGGAGGGAACGAGCGAGTATTTCCTGCTGGAGAACCGACATCGAATCGGGTCGGACGCCAACCTGGCGGGAGAGGGGCTGGCGATCTGGCACGTGGCGCCCGACCTGATCACGGCGCGCCGGCCCTCCAACACGGTCAACGCCGTCGATCCGCACGGCCTCGACCTGGAGCAGGCGGACGGACTGGACAACCTGGGCAACGACGTGAACCGTGGCGACAGCGGTGATCTGTACCCGGGCCTCACGGCGAACACGGCCTTCGGCCCATCGACGGCGCCCAGCTCGGAGCTGACCGACAACAGCGCTTCCGGGCTTACGGTCGACAGCATCACGGTGAACGGCGACCAGAGCGTCGCTTTCCGCGTCGTGTTCAACACGGTGGACGAGCTCGTGACCACCAGCGTCGGCGCCGGGACCCGGGTGCTCGTCGACGCGGTGTACAGGGACGCCCCCTACTCGGTGACCAAGATCTACCCCGGATCGATGGAGATCAGCGTCGATGCCATCCAGGGCGACACGCTGATCCGTCACGTCTTCCAGTCCTGGAGCGACGGCGGCGCTCGCACCCACACGGTGATGCTGGACGCCACTCCCGACACCTTTACCGCCAACCTGGAGACCGAGCACCGGGTCCGCGCCACCGCCGACCTCTCCGGCACGGTCCAGTCATCCCAACCGCTCGACTCGAACGGGATCCGCTGGATGCTTCCCAGCGATTCGATCGAGCTCGTCGGTGTCGCCACCGCCAGCGGCTGGGAGTTCGCCCACTGGTCCGGCGACACGACTTACAACAGCGATACCCTGCTCCTCCACATGTCCCGACCCTGGACGGTACACGCACGCTTCGGCACACCCATCACCGTGAGCACGGACACGCTGTTCCCCGGCGTCATGGGCGCCACGTACACCGACACCCTCACCGCCAGCGGCGGCACCGGCAGCTACACCTGGACGCTGGTCGGCGGCGACTCGTTGCCCGAGGGCCTGAGCCTCGAAGCCACGACCGGCGCGATCACCGGATTCCCGGAGGACGAGGGCACGTTCGCGATGTTCTTCCAGGCGGCTTCGGGGGCCATCACGCAGGCCGACACCGTCCACCTCTCGGTCACCCGACCGAGCCTGCAGACGACCGACGTTGTCAATCACCTCATCGGGCCCGTCAGCGTGCTGAGCGACGACGAGGAGCGCTTCCTCGATATTATCGGAAACAACAACGGCGGTTATGACGTCGGCGACCTGCGCGCGTACCTGCAGTCCGTCGGCATCAGCGCCGACCTGATACCGGCCGACCTGCTCGAGACCGAAGACGGCGTGGCCAGCAAGGAGGGTAACCAATGATGAAGATCCGCCGAGTGACCCGAGCCGCTCTGGCGATCCTCGCCTGTGCGGCCATCGTCGGGAGCGGCTGCTCGGATGGCAGCACCGAGCCGGGCCCCGAGGCCGGACGGTTGACGGTCAGCGTATCCAGCTCGGGAGGCGGCGCGGCCGCATTCCTGGTCACCGTGACCGGCGATGGAATCACGAACGCGGGCCCGGCGAACTCGAGCCACCAGGCTTACTCAGTCCTGGCAGGCAATACGTTGACGGCGGCGATCGTGCTGTCGAACCCCCTGTCGAACGGCGGCATACTGGAGTTCGACGTCCCGGACGTGAACGCCGCCAGCTCCTACGACGTGGATCTGGTGCAGGCGGCCGGCGCCGACAACGCGCTGCTGTCAACGAGCGACTTCACGGTCCAGCTCACGAACTAGCCCGGTTCCGAGTGCTCGTCCGGGTCAGCGCGCCTGCGCGCTGACCCGGGCGATCCGAGGATCGGTGGAGATGATTTCGCCGCCCGCGGGCATCTTGAGCCAGCCCCGCACCAGCTTCTCTCCCATCACCGTGTCGACGACGAACCCGCTCTCACGGAGCCATTGCAGGTCCGCTTCCTGAACCGGCTCCACGAACTCCAGCAAGACCCAATTTCGTAGCCGCGCCTTACGGTCACCTGGCAGCGCGGGGGCCACGCCGGCCGGGGCTGTGCCCGTTTCCGCCGCGGGCTGTCCAGCAGCGGCCGCCGTGTCGGCGATGTCCGTGCCGGCCGAACCCGTCTGGGCCGCGTCCTCGCTCTCCGCCACGGCATCCGCCGCCGCCGAATCGTCCTCGCCCGGCTCCGAGCCGCAGGCGGCGATCGTCACCGCCAGCGCGAGCCCGAGTATCGTTTCCCGATTCATGGCTCCTCCCCCCTCAGTACCAGGTGTCCACGGTACCGGCGATCTTCTCGTAGTGGACGATCCCGCCGCTCTCCACAACGAGCCGTCCCAGAAAGTCATGCCCGTAACGGGTACGGATGTGGGTCTCGATCGGTTCCCCCCGGTACTCGGCCACCAGTCCGGCGATCACCCCGGCGTGGGTGACCAGCAGAACCGCCTCATCGGAATGGCAACTGGCCAATCCCTTCAGGAAATCGACCGCCCGACGCTGAACTTCGTTCCACGACTCGCCCCCCGGGTAGCGGTACCTGCCCAGCACGGCATCCCTGGGAAGGCGCTGGCGCACCTCGGCGAAGGACAGACCGGTGAACTCGCCGGCGTCGATCTCCGACAGCGCGCTTTCGACCTGCAACGGGACGGGCTGCTTCAGGCTCTCCTGCACCAGCGACGCCGTGCGCCGCGCCCGTTCCTGGGGGCTGCTGTAGATGCAGGCGAGGGGTCGGCTCTTCAGGTGTCGCGCCACCGCGACCGGATGGCGGGCTCCGTCCTTGGTGAACGGCGAGTCACCGCGGCCCAGGAGGATCTCCCCCACGTTCGCTTCGGTCTCGCCGTGCCGCATCACGTAAGCGTCGGTCGCCATGGCCACAATCCTAGAAAGGGCGGCGGCGGAGACAAGGTCACGGGCCGGTTCTGCACCGGTCGGTTCCGTCCGGGTGCCTCTCTTGCACCGCGCCTCGTGGCGGCCTTACGTTGCCGCCGCTTCCGACCCCAGCCCGTCCAGAACCGGAGGAATGGCATGAACTTTCTGGCCACGGTCGTACTCCTCTATCCGGCTATCCTGATCGGCGTCAGCCTCTGGCGCTCCCGGGTGGTGAAGAGCCATGCCGACTTCATGGTGGCTGGACGGTCGGTACCGGTGCTGCTCCTGGTGGGCACGCTCGTCTGCACCTGGATCGGGTCCGGCTCGCTGTTCGGAGGCGCCGGCCTGGCGTACCGAACCGGGATCGCAGAGCTCTGGTTCTCTTTCGGGGCCTGGATGGGGCTGGTCGTCGCCTACTTTATCGCCGGCCGCGTTCGCCAGATCGCCCAGTACACCGTGCCCGACCTGCTCGAGCAAAGATACAACGCCGCGGCACGTCTGCTCGGCACGCTGGCGATCATCCTGGCCTACGTGACCATCGCCGCCTACCAGTTCCGCGGCGGCGGCTGGATCCTGTCGATCGTCACCGACGGTCGCATCACCCCCACCCAAGGGATGTACATCACCGCCGCGGCCATCGTGATCTTCACCGCCCTCGCCGGGATGGTCTCGATCGTCACGGTCGATATTTTCAACGGTACGATCATCACCCTCGGCATCTTCTTCGCCCTGCCCTACATGGTTTTCCAGGCCGGCGGCATCGGCGACGTGATCAGCCGCCTTCCCGAAGGGCACATCTCGGTCCTTGGCGGACACAACCTGCTCTGGGTGATTGGCGTCGCCCTCCCCACCTTCCTGCTCCTCCTCGGCGAGAGCGGCATGTATCAGAAGTTCTTCTCCGCCAAGGATTCGGCCGCCGCCCGGCGCGCCGTGATCGGCATGGTACTCGGCGTCGTGTTGCTCGAAACGGCTTTGGCGCTGCTGGCCATCGTCGGCCGCGCCGTTTACCCGGACCTGGTCCAGGAGCTATCGATACTCGGCCGCGCCGCCTCCGAGACCGTCATACTCCACATCGCCCGATACGGCCTGCCCACCATCGGCGGAGCCATCCTCCTCGCCGCTGGGGTCGCCATCGTGCTCTCCACCGGGAACACCTTCCTGCTCGTGCCGTCGACGAACGTCAGCCGCGACATCTACGAGCGCTTCATCAACCCGGGGGCTCCCGAGGCCCGCAAGCTGTTCGTGCAGCGGCTGTCGGTGATGGTCTTCGGGGTCGTCGGGCTGATCCTGCTCACCCAGTTCGACACGGTACTGGCGATGGCGCTCTACGCCTACTCCCTCGTCGGCGCCAGCCTGACCCCGGCGCTGCTGGCCTGCTTCCTCTGGCGGCGCGTCACCCCGCAGGGCGGCGTCGCCTGCATCGCCGGCGGCATGGGCACGATCGTCGCGATCGGTGTGCTGAGCCGATTGGGGGTCGGCTTCTCGGCCGTGATCGCCGGCACCGAGTTCAACTTCGCCAGCAGCGAGTACATCGTCATACCCGGCGTACTGGTCTCCATCGGCCTGCTGGTCGGCGTCAGCCTGATGACGGCGCCGTCGCCGCCGGAAGTCTGGCAACCGTTCTTCACCAAGGAAGAGCTGGAACCGGCAATCGGTGATGAGTGAGGTGAGGACCGACTCTCCTGCTTGTTATCGTTATCGTGATCGTTCTCGATGCAGATGGTAACGATCATGAAAACGTTAACGACGACGATAGCGATCAGGATAACGAGCAGGAGCACGAGGTTCGGGTGATCCCTTGCCCCCGTCCCTCGCTCGTCGCCGGCTTTACTCTTCCTCGATCTGGCGCTTCAGCTCCTGCAATCGCTGCTCCAGCTCGTCGGCTTCTCTCGACGCCTCCAGCTTCCGCAGCTCGTAGTCACTGTCCAGCGCCTCGGTCGGCGCGCGCTCGCCCAGCGCCTCGGCCAGCTCGCGTTCCGCCTCGGCCCTGTCCTCCGCGGCCTCGATGTCCTCCTCGGCGCGCTCGAACCGCTTCAGACCGCTCTCCGGACCGCGGATCATCTCGTCCAGCCTGCGCGACGTCGTCGTTCGCCGCGAGCGGGCGATCAGCACATCTCGGTTGCGCTCCGCGTACTTGAGCTGTGCCAGCTTATCCTGATACTCGGCGCGCAGGCGCTCCACCTCTTCCCGCGCCTCGTCGGCCTGCCCGCGGAGCTCCTCCGCGTGCGCCAGGGCATCCCGCGCGGCATCGGTCGCCCGTTGCGCCTCGTCCAGCTCCCCAGCCTCCTGTGCCGCTTTCCCCTTGTTGTGGGCCAGCTCGGCGCGCTTGATCTGGTTGGCCGCCCGCCGATCCAGCTCCTTCGCCTCCTTCTCCATACGGGGCACCCGCGACCTCATCGCGATCACTTCTTCCCGCATCTCGTGCAACATCCGGTCGAAGTCATCGCGGCTGATCGGCCGCTCCGACTCTTTGCGCTCCAGGGCGCGCTCGATCTTCTCTCGCAGTTTCTTGAACATGGTAGTGAAGCTAGGATGTGAGGATCGAGAGAACAATTCCCCGGACGTCGGGGGTTGCGGGTCGAAGGAGGCGGGCTATAATTGAACGTATGAAACATTCTTCAAACGTCGCCGACCCTCACCTCGTCGACCCCGACGCCGTCGACGACGTCCGCTCGCGCCTCTGCTCCGAGGATGAGCTCACCCTGCTGACCGATACGTTCCAGATCCTGGCCAACCCCACGCGACTGCAGATCATCGCCGCGCTCGCCGGGCGCGAGCTCTGCGTGGGGGACCTGGCGGCCGCGGTGGGCGCCAGCGCATCGGCTGTCTCACACCACCTGCGTCAGCTGCGGCAGATGCGGTTGGTCCGCCATCGTCGCGACGGCAAGCTGAGCTATTACGCCCTGGACGACGCTCACGTGGCGGAGCTGTTCGACCTGGGCCTCGACCACGTCCGCGAGGAGCTCGAGTGACCGAACGCCAAGGGCGGTCCGGCGCTACCGAACTGGTTCTCGGGGTCCCCGACATGGACTGTGCCACCTGCGCACGCCGAATCACGGATCGGCTGGAGCATCTGGACGGGATCGAAGGGGTCGAGACCCGGATCGTTTCAAAGGACCTTCGCGTCAATTTCGATCCCGACCGGACCACGAAGGGGACCATCGAAGAAGCGATCCGGTCCCTCGGCTATACGGTGGAGCGAGACGGTCAAGGGGCCGCCCCGGAGACCCGAGACCGGCGCGCCCGGGTCTGGTGGAGCCCGGAGGCGTGGCTAAGCTACGCGTCGGGCGCCGGCCTGGCCGTGGGGCTGCTGCTCCGGATCGCCGGCCTGAGCCCGCGCCTAGCCGTTCTCGAACCGTTGTCCGGGGTAGCGTGGGCCGTCGACCTGGCGGCGCTGCTGTTCATCGCTGCCGCCCTCGTCGGCGGGCTCAACTTCTTCCCGAAAGGTCTGCGAGCCGCCCGCATCGTGCGACTCGACATGAACTTCCTGATGACCGTCGCCATCTTCGGCGCGCTGGGTGTGGGGGAGTTCATCGAGGCCGGGAGTATAGCGTTCCTGTTCGGAATCGCCGAGCTGCTGGAGCGGTACGCGGTGGACCGGGCGCGGCGGTCGCTGGAGGCGCTGCTCGACCTCGCCCCGGCCACGGCCCGGGTGTACCGCGACGGCCGGGTCGTCGAGCTGCCGGTGACCGAGGTCGAGCCCGGTGATCTGGCGCGGGTCCTGCCGGGCGAGAAGGTCCCGATCGACGGTTGGGTCAGAGATGGCGTGTCGGCCGTCGATCAGAGCCCGATCACTGGCGAGTCGATGCCGGCGACCAAGTCACCCGGCGACTACGTATACGCCGGCTCGATGAACCGCGACGGCTATCTGGAAGTCGAGGCGGCCAAGCGCGCCGGGGACACTACGCTCGCCCACATCATTCATCTGGTCGAGGAGGCCGAGTCGACCCGCTCCCCCTCCGAGCGGTTCGTCGATCGATTCGCCCGCTATTATACACCGGCCGTCACCCTACTCGCCGTTGCCGTCATAACCGTTCCCCCGCTCGCCTTCGGCGGCGCCTTCGCCACCTGGTTCGTCCGTGGTCTGACCCTGCTGGTCATCTCCTGCCCGTGCGCCCTGGTGATCTCGACGCCGGTGGCCGTGGTGAGCGGGATAACCAGCGCGGCCCGCAACGGTGTCCTGATCAAGGGCGGCGTCCATCTGGAGGCACTGGCGGACATCGAGGTGGTGGCGCTCGACAAGACCGGTACGCTGACACGGGGCGAGCTGGCGGTGGCCGAGGTGGTCGCGACCGAAGCCTCGGAGACCGATGCGCGCGAGCTGCTGTCGATCGCGGCGGCCGTGGAATCGCGCTCCGAGCATCCCATCGCCCGGGCGATCGGGAGCCAGGCGGCGGAGACCGATGCCGATGTCGACTTCGAGATCACCGATTTCGAAGCCATTCCCGGCCAGGGCGCCGCCGCCCGATTGAACGGGACGACCTACCGAATCGGGCGGCCCGAATTCTTCGACGACCAGCTCGAACCCTGGCGCGCGGAGCTCGAGCGGTTGGCGGACCGGGGTCAGACCCCGGTCTGCGTCGGGAACGACGATCGGGTCCTCGGACTTATCGCAGTCGCCGACCGCGAGCGCGATGAGGCGGCCCGCGTGATCGAGGAGCTTCGAGCCCTTGGTGTCCGCCGCATCGTCATGCTCACCGGCGATCACGAGGCCACCGCCCGAACCGTCGCCCGGCGGCTGGGCGTCGACGAGTACTACGCCGGTCTGCTGCCCGATGAGAAGGTCGCCAGGGTCCGTCGCCTGGAAGAGGAGTACGGTGGAGTCGCGATGGTCGGCGACGGCGTGAACGACGCGCCTGCCCTGGCCGCCGCGCGGGTCGGGATCGCCATGGGCGCCGCCGCCAGCGACGTGGCGCTCGAGACCGCCGACGTCGCCCTCATGGCAGACGACCTCGCCTTTCTTCCTTACCTGTTCCGCCTCTCGCGCCGCGGCTCGGCGGTCATCCGACAGAACATCACCGTCTCGATCGCCCTCAAGGTCTCGCTGGCCGCCGGCGTCTTCCCCGGTTGGGTCAGCCTGATCACCGCGGTCCTCGTCGGCGACATGGGAGCCTCGCTCGCCGTCACCGCTAACGCGTTACGATTGGCGCGCCTGCGTCGGTGACTGGGAATCTCGAAATCGGCGATCGGGATTCTCGAACTCCCAAGAAAAGACCCGACAGGCTACCGGTTCCTCGCTTAGAATGGCCCCAACCATCTCCGGTTAACCTGCCGGGTCTGTAACTCCGACCTTCTGTCGCCCGACCCGACAGCGGTCGAGCCGAACGCCGGTCTGAAGTGCACGGTCCGTGCCACCTGACGCTCGATGGGAAGATCCGTTTGACAACGGGCCCGAGAGTCGGAACGGGTCTTACCGGGGGCCCCCGGGCCGGGACGTTTTGTCCCGGCCGGGGACCCGGCTCCGTGCCTCAAAGTGACCTGATTTCAATGGGTTACGACCGGCACAGCTCTTGCCTTCTCAACGCTTGAGACTCCACCGGGCCGACTCGCGCGCCCGATCAGGCGCCGGGGGCCGGGACGGGGTTCGAGCAGCGACTCGAGAAGACGACAACGTTCGAGCAGGTGATGATAGAGAGCTTTCTGAGATTGAGCCGGTTGGCGGGGCCCGTGCTGGCCCTCGCGCTGTGGAGCGGGTTCGCCGCGCCGGCCGAGGGGCAGCAGGGGAACGACCTCTGCCTCATGTGTCACGCCAACCCGAACCTGTTCGAGAGCCATCCGCGGGGATCGGCGCTCGTGATCTCGGAGGCGACGCTGGAAGCGTCGGTCCACGGCGACGCGGGGGTGCTCTGCACCGACTGTCACCGCGGCATGTCGTTCCCCCACCCGGAGCCGGCCCAGCGTCCGGGGCCCGACTGCTCGCTCTGTCACGACGATCAGACGGTCCAGCATCAGGCGTCGCTGCACGGTCAGGCCGCGGCGCGGGGCGACACGCTGGCGCCGACCTGTGTGACGTGTCACGGTAGCCACGACATGATGCGGCACACGAACCCGGAGTCACCCACTTACGTATTCAACATCCCGCTGCTCTGCGGTCGCTGTCACCACGAGGGGACCGAGGTCTCGCTGACCCACGACATCCCGCAGGAGCAGATCCTGGAGAACTACTCGCTCTCGATCCACGGCGAGGGGCTCTTCCGGCAGGGGCTCGCGGTGACCGCGGTCTGTACGTCGTGTCATACCAGCCACTTCATCCTCCCGCACACCGATCCGCGCTCGAGCATCCACGAATCGAACGTGGCGGCGACCTGCACCCAGTGTCACGCGCTGATCGAGGACGTGCACCGCCAGGTGATCGAAGGGCAACTGTGGGAGGCCGAGCCGAACAAGATCCCGGTCTGCGTCGATTGCCACTCGCCGCATCGGATCCGCCGGGTCTTCTACAACGCCGGCGCCGCCAACGAGGACTGCTTCCGTTGCCATTCGGACCCCGACCTGACGATGGAGCGGGATGGCGAAGTCGTCCCCCTATACGTCGACGAGGGGGCATACTACCAGTCCCAACACGCCGAGACCGGCTGCGCCCAGTGCCACACCGACGTAACGCCCTCGCTCCTGGCGCGCCCCTGCTCGACTTCGGTGGCTTCCAACGTCGACTGCGCCATCTGTCATGCCGAGCCGGTGGCGAATTACGAGCTGGGCGTGCACGGCATGCTCGCGGCCGAAGGAGACCCGGACGCGCCGACCTGCCTGGATTGTCACGACTATCACGCCACTCAGGACAACCTGACGCCGACCTCGCCGACGTTCCCACGCAACGTCCCCGATCTCTGCGCCAAGTGCCACCGGGAGGGCGAGCCCGGCGCGCGGCGGCTGATCTCCGATGTGCCCCGTGACATCGTCCCCAGCTACCGGATGAGCATTCACGGCAAGGGCCTGCTGGAGAGTGGCCTGGTCGTCACCGCGACCTGCGTGGACTGTCACACGGCGCACCGGGAACTGCCGCACCATGATCCCGAGTCGTCGGTCCACCGGGACAACGTCTCCGAGACCTGTGGGAACTGCCACCACGGCATCGAGGAGATCTATCGCGAGAGCATCCACTGGGTAGGCAGAACCGACTTCGACCCCGACGAACAGGAGCGCCAACTACCCACCTGCGAGGACTGTCACACCTCGCACACGATCAGTCGCACCGACCTCGGCGACTTCCGGCTGGCGATGATGAACCAGTGCGGCCGCTGCCACGAGGACGAGGCGGAGACCTTCTTCGACACCTTCCACGGCAAGGTCTCGCGGCTGGGCGACGCCGGCGCCGCCAAGTGCTACGACTGCCACGGCACCCACAACATCCTGCCCGTGACCGACCCCGCCTCGACCCTGAGCCGCAGGAACATCATCGAGACCTGCGCACAATGTCACCCGGCGGCCAACCGCCGCTTCACCGGTTACCTGACGCACGCCACCCACCACGACCCGGACAAGTACCCGTTCCTGTTCTGGTCGTTCTGGGGGATGACCGCCCTGCTGGTCGGCACCCTGACTTTCGCCACGTTTCACACGCTGGCCTGGCTGTTCCGGTTGTGGCGATCGCCGGGCGAGTGGCGCCGTCACAAGCCGGTGCAGGGCGAGGCGCTCTATCGGCGGTTCACCACGTTCGAACGCTCGCTTCATCTCACGATGCTGCTCAGCTTCTTCATTCTGGCCATCACCGGAATGATGCTGAAGTTCTCTTACGCGGGGTGGGCTCAAGCGTTGGCGGATCTCGTCGGCGGCTTCGCCACCACCGGCGTGCTCCATCGGCTCGCCGCGCTGACGCTGATCACCGTCTTCATCACACACCTGGTCGACGTCTATCGCAGAAAGCAAGCGTCGGACAAGAGCTGGCGCGAGTTCATCTTCTCCGACACTTCGTTGATCTTCAACAAGACAGACGGGCGGGAGTTCATCCAATCGATAAAATGGTTCTTCGGCCGCGGGCCGCGGCCCAACTACGGGCGCTACACCTACTGGGAGAAGTTCGACTACTTCGCGGTCTTCTGGGGGATGTTCATCATCGGCTCCACCGGCCTGCTGCTCTGGTTCCCGGAAGCCTTCACGATCATCCTGCCCGGCTGGACGGTCAACGTCGCTACCATCCTCCACAGCGACGAGGCGCTGCTGGCGGTGGCCTTCATCTTCACGGTCCACTTCTTCAACACGCACTTCCGGCCCGACAAGTTCCCCATGGATCCGGTGATCTTCACCGGCCGGGTAGCCGTGGAGGAGCTGAAGCACGACAAGCCGCGGGAATACGAGAAGCTGGTGCAACGCGGCGAACTGAGGCGGAACCTGGTCAGCCCCTACCCGACCAGGGTTCAGAAGGCCTTCCGTATCTTCGGATTCACGGCGCTCGGCATCGGCCTGACGCTGATCATCCTGATCGTCTATTCGATGCTCAGCATCTATGTGTAGTGGGAAACCTCACGGCTGGAGAAGGTGGCCCCACCTACCCGAAGCAACTGCAACGCTTCGTCCGCATCTTCGGGTTTTCGGCGCTGGGCGCGGGGCTCACCGTGATCGTCGGATCGTCTACACAATGTTCAGCACGTGTCTCTGATACATAATCTGCTTCGGAAGGCAGAGACCGCGCGTTATTCAACTTCCACACGGGGCCCCATCTCTGCCACCGAGAGTACATAGGCGACGAGATCCCACGTTTCCTCCTCGCTCAACGCCTTCCACGCCGGCATTGGCGTTCCTCGGATACCTTCCCTCTCGATGTAGTAGGCCCTTCTCGCGGTCATCCCGTCGCGCCAGGCGGGGTCAGTGAAGTCGGCAGGCCGAACCGAAAGGTAGCCGCGGCGACCCTGCCCATCGCCTCGCTCCCCGTGGCAGAGGGCGCAATGCTTCAGGAACAGACGCCTGCCCCGGACCCGCGCCTGCGGC
>JAACAK010000047.1:105130-146062 GCA_011774835.1 Candidatus Kutchimonas denitrificans
CCACCTGCCTTGCCGACCTCGCTGGCGCGCTGCACGTTCTCCGAGCGGGCCTCGAGGTGGTTGACCGTGAGAGGCGTCACGGGGGAGAACAGGAACCCGACGCCGCTACGGAGCCGGCCATGTCTACAAGTTTGCTCAAGAAGGCTTGGAGGGCGGGTAGAGTTTCCCGGCTGACACTCGTGCTTGGCCTCATCGCCAGCGCGGTGTGGGCGGCCGCCGTAGCTCTCGTAACCGTAAAGTTCATTGTCGACACGATTCGAGAACCCGCGCTCCCGACGGCTCACAAGGTGGTCCTGCTGTTAGTGCTGGTCGTCGCTATTCTATTCCTCGTGATGTTCCTGCCGACGCAATGGCTGATGTACATCCTACTCCGACTTGACGAGCGGCGGCGCAAGGACTCGGACCCGAAAAGCTAGCTTCCCTCAGCGTGACAGGCCCAGAGCGCGCGCGGCGCGGTCGCCGCTCCTGGCGTTGGCGCTCTGCTCGGGCCGGTTGGGAATCAGATCATGACCCAACCGGCGCACCTCATCCGCTATCCTCTCCACCAACTCCGCGAGCCGGTTCTCGATGGGCGGCGAGAGAGCGAGGCCCAGCTCGAGCGTTTCGGGCACCAGGCCCAACAGAATCAAGCGCCGGGGGTAGGCGTCGAGCACCGCCAAGGCGTTGAGCAGATCGGCCACCCCAATCTGATGACAGGAGAGCCTGGCCTGCAACTCCGGCGCCACCTCGTCACCCTCGAGTCGCACGAAGGTGCCCGGCGGCCCGGCGGCTCCGACGGCATCGACCAGGATCACGTCGTCGGTCGATCTGATGTGGGACAGCAAGGCCAGCCCCAGCGTGCCCCCGTCCAGAGCCCGGACCGCCTCCGATATGCGATACCGGAGCCGGAATCGCTCGACCGCCGCCACACCCAGCCCGTCGTCGCCGCAGAGAACGTTGCCCAGCCCGAGAACCAGGACGGATGCCTCGTTGCCAGACGCCGTCATCGCTCGCTTCCTGCCTCTTCCGCTGCCAGGTCTTCCGGCGAAACGAATCGATAGCCCGAGAACATCGACTCGATCGCGGCGTTCTTCGCCGCGCGGGCGACCAGAAGGGCACAGGAGATGTGGTGTATGATGAACAGGACGATCAGCCACATGCAGACGTGGTGAATCCACCGGGCGGTCTGAACTCCCCCGAACAGCGGCAACAGACCCGCGAAAATCCGCATCGGCGAGCCCGCACCGGCGCTGACCGCGAACATCGCGTAACCGGTCAGCGCCATCACAATCAGCGTGACATAGACCAGCACGTACGTCAGTCCGGCCAGGGGATTGTGGCCGACGAATCTCGGGGTCTCGGCACGGAAGAAGATGTAAAACTTCAACCACTCCCACGTCTGCCTCCAGCGACTCTTGCTGGTCGGGATGAGCTGTTGCCAACGGGCATAGCGATTCCCAACGAACATCCATACGATCCTGGCGATCTCCGACAGGCTGAATACGATCGCGGCGAAGAAGTGAACGGCCAGCACCGTCGCCATCACGAACTCCTGTCCCGCCGGGTCCGGCGCGACGAGGAACGGATGCCCGATGTAGAACCCCGTAATCGCCAAGACGGTGATCGATATGGCCAGCAGCCAGTGGGTCAGGCGAACCGGCAGGTCCCAGACATAGACTCGGACCAGCTTGGGTTTAACGGCCGGGGCCGGGGGTGCCACGGTACTCATTGGACCCTCACTTTCACCAACTCGCGACCGGCGCGGTCCACGACATGGACGCCGCACGCCATGCAGGGATCGAACGAGTGCACGGTTCGCAGGATCTCGATCGGCTGCTCGGCGTCGGCCACCGGGGTGCCTACCAGAGCTTCCTCATACGGCCCGCGCTGGCCAGCGGCATCCCGCGGCCCCGCGTTCCAGGTGCTGGGCACCACACACTGGTAGTTCGCGATCTCCCCGTCGACGATGTGAACCCAGTGCCCGAGGGCACCGCGCGGCGCTTCGTGGAAGCCCGCTCCGCTGCATTCCGCTGGCCAGTTGGCCGGATCCCACATCGAGTTGTCGTGGATGTCCAGTTGGCCGCGACCCATGTTGTCGGCCAGCTCGTCGAGCCAGTCCTCCATCTTCTCCGCCAGGACCAAGGTCTCGATACCCCGGGCCGCCACCCGCCCCAGGGTCGAGAACAAGGCCTCGGGTCCCACGCCGAGCTGGCCGAGAGCGTAGTTGACCAGCTCCTGCACGCGTGAATGACCCGAGCCGTACGCCACGAGCATGCGTGACAGAGGGCCGACCTCCATCGACAACCCGTCATAGCGCGGCGACTTCAGCCAGCTGTACTTCTCATCGGTGTTCAACAGCTCGTACGGCGGCTCGGGCCCGGTGTAATTGGGGCGGGTCTCGCCCGCTGCCGGATGAAGCCCTTCGCTGTCCCCAGCCTCGTACTCGTACCAGGAGTGGGTAACGAACTCGGTGATCTTCGCCGGATCCATCGGCTCGACATTGCTCAGGTCCCGACTTCGGATCACGCCGCGGGGGAGGAAGAGCGGAGCGTTCGAGTCATCGCCTTCCGGGTACTCACCGTAGGCCAGATAGTTGCCCACGCCGGCACCGTAGCCCGCCCAATCCTTGTAGAACGAGGCCACCGCTAGCAGGTCCGGGATGTAGACCTTCTCCACGAACGCCCGTCCCTCCCTGATCAACTTACGCATCATGGAGATGGAGGTCATGTTCAGGGACCCTTGCTTGTCGGCATCGAGCGGCGTGGCCATTCCCCCAACCAGGAAACTCTGCAGATGCGGGTTCTTGCCACCGAGTACCGCGTGGATCCTGATGAAATCCCGCTGCCAGTCGAGAGCCTCCAGGTAATGGGCCACGGCCAGGAGGTTCGCCTCGGGGGGCAGACGATAGGCCGAGTGGCCCCAATAGGCGTTGGCAAACGGCCCCAGCTGGCCGCGATCGACGAACTGCTGCACGCGCTCCCTCACACCGGCGAAATACGTCGCGCTCGACAGCGGCCAATCGGAGATCGACTGGGCGAGCCGAGCGGTCGCCGCGGGGTCAGCGGACAGCGCCGAGACGATGTCCACCCAGTCGAGAGCGTGCAGGTGGTAGAAGTGGACGACGTGGTCCTGGACCATCTGCGAGGCCATGATCAGGTTGCGCAGCAGCCGCGCGTTCGCTGGCGGCCGGGCACCGATGGCATTCTCCACCGCGCGGATCGACGTAATGGCGTGTACCGTGGTGCAGACCCCGCAGATCCGCTGGGTGAAAGCCCAGGCGTCTCTCGGGTCGCGGCCCTTGAGGATGGTCTCGATGCCCCGAAACATGGTCGAGGAGGACCAGGCGTCCCTCACCACACCGCCATCGACCTCTGTTTCGATCCGCAAGTGGCCCTCGATGCGCGTGATCGGATCGATAACGACGCGGGTCATGACTGACCTCCCTTCTCTTGATCCGCGGCCCCTTCGGCCTCGGTCGTCGTCGCCTCAGCCCTGGCCGCGGCCGCTTCGGCCCTGGCCGTGGCCGCTTCAGTCTTCAGCCGCCTTCCGTACTGAACGAAGCCTCCGATCGCATAGGCTGCGGCCACGCCCGCGGTGGCCCACAACCCCACCTTGTCTGCGGTCGCGTGCACCCCGAATCCCGGCACGCCGGACAGGTGCGCGTAGAAAGGCGTCATCTTGTCCCAGAAGTCCGGTTCGGCGCACCCGATGCAGGGGTGGCCGCAGCCGACCGGCCAGCTGGTCCCCTCGTTCCAGCCGATCTTCGGGCAGTTCTGGAATGTGACCGGTCCCTTGCAGCCCATCTTATAGAGGCAATAACCCCGGCGATGCCCCTCATCCCCCCAGTTCTCCACGTACTGACCGGCATCGTAGTGGGCCCTGCGCTCGCAGTTGTCGTGGATCGGCTTGCCATACGCAAAGAGGGGCCGTCGGTAACGGTCGACGGGCGGCCAACGGCCGAAGGTCATGTAGTAGACGACGACGGCCGCCACGTTCTCGGCGTTGGCGGGACAGGCCGAAAGGTTGATGAGGTTCCTGAGACCAGGCACTGCATCGCCGACGCTCAGTGCGCCCGTCGGGTTGGGCGCCGCCGCCGGAAGGCCGCCGAACGCGGCGCACGTGCCGATGGCGAGCGTCGCAGCGGCATCCCCGCACACCTCCTGCGCGATCTGGAGCGCCGATCGGCCACCGATCGTACAGTACGCCCCGTTCGCTCCCGTCGGAATCGAGCCTTCCACCACGGCGATGTACTCGCCCCGCTTCCCTTCGACCACGCCCGCCCGCGCCTCCTCCGCACGGTGACCAGCCGCCGCCATAATGGTTTCATGGTAGTCGACCGACAGTATGTCGAGCACGATGTCAGCGGTCGTCGGCCGGGCAGCCCTCAGGAACGTCTCGGTGTTGCCCGCGCAGTCCTGGAACTCGAGCCATATCAGCGATGGCTTCTCCTCGGTCTGTAACGCTCGAGCGATACGGGCGCCGGCTTCTCTCGGCATCGCCATGATCGATGCCATCACCCCGCAGAAACCGAGGAAGTCCCGACGTGATACACCCCGTCGTTCCAGCTCCTCGACGAACCAACTCTCCGACTTTGCCATGACGTCACCTCCGTGAGGGCGTCCTTCGCTTGGAGTGACCGGGTATTGAACGCGCGGTCGCTTCACTCCACACAATCGCCGCCAGCGATGAACGTTCACTTCGCTGGCGCCAGCGAAATCAAAAACGGACACGACGAAGTCTGACCCGCCAGGCTCTCTGCTTGCGGTCAGGCAGATCTATCCGGAACGGAAACGATTGTTTACTCTCGGCTGCTCACGGTGCGTGTGTCTCATTCTCCCCGCGAAGCACATGCCAGAGAACCCTTCGGTCCCGATCCTGCCCCTCTACGCCCATTGCCCGTATCGAGATGCCGAACGAGAACTGTTTTCGACGTTTTGGTCAGCCCGAGATGTCTCAGCGTGTCCGCAATTGTGGCGAAACGCCCACCTGGGGGCGAGGCACAACGCCCCTCGGGGCGACCTGTCCAGGGCCGCCACTTCGGAGACGGCTCGGCCGCGCCGGGCCAGACGTTCGGTGACCCCCGTTGACCCCGAGGGCATGCTGACTGCAGAATGGTGGTTCATCGGGACAATCCCAACTCAGGCCGAAGGAGGACTGGATCGATGTGTCTCGGCGTACCCGGTCAGGTGGTGGAGGTCAACGGTCTCGTAGCGAGCGTAGATTTCTGGGGCGTGCGTCGCGAGGTCCGTCTCGACATCGTTGACCAGCCGGTGGAGCCGGGCGATTACATCCTCAATCACGTCGGCTTCGCCATTCGCAAGATCCCTGCGGAGGAGATCGAAGAGACCCTCGCACTCTATGAAGAGCTGCTCCAGGCGGCGGAGAGCGACATGATGTCGGCCGATGTCCACGGCGAGCTCGAGGCCACGGCTCCGGAGGGCGACGGACATGACTAGCGTGGGCACCAGTAAGATCAGCGGGCAGGCGAAGGAGCTGAAATTCCGCGACCCTGCCCAGGCCCGAGCGCTCTCCGCTCGCCTCGCCGGGTTGTGCGACGAGATCGGTCGCGAATCGGTCCAGGTGATGCACGTCTGTGGTAGCCACGAGCAGGCGATCGCCCGTTACGGTCTTCGTGCCGTTCTGCCGAAGACCCTCGACCTGATCATGGGCCCCGGCTGCCCCGTCTGCGTCACCGACATGCCGGAAGTCGATGAGGCGGTCGTGCTGGCCGTGGACGGCGCGTTGATCGCGACCTACGGCGACATGGTCCGGGTGCCCGGAACGGCGAAATCGCTGGCCGACGCGGCGTCGGAAGGGGCGCGGGTCGAGGTGGTCTACAGCGCATCGCAGGCGGTCGAGCTGGCGCGCTCCTGCGAGGCCGAGGTCGTCTTCTTCGCCACGGGCTTCGAGACCACGGCGGTGGCGACCGCGGCGATCGTGCTCCAGGACGATCTTCCGCCCAACTTCTCGATTCTGTCCGCCCACAAGTACGTGCCGCCGGCGATGGAGATCGTGGCCCGGATCCCGGAGACGCGGGTCGAGGGGTTCCTGGCGGCAGGCCATGCGGCGACGATCACCGGTTGGGGCCTGTTCGAGGATTTCGTCGACCGTTACGGCCTGCCGGTGGTCGTCGCCGGGTTCGAGCCCCTCGACATCCTGGCCGGGCTGGTGCGGCTGGTCGAGCTGATCCGCGACGGCCAGGCGAAGGTGGAGAATATGTATCCCCGCTGCGTCACGCGTGAGGGCAACACGGTAGCCCAGGACCAGATGTGGCGGGTGTTCCGAACCGCGAGCGGCATGTGGCGCGGGATCGCCGACATCCCCAACGGCAACCTGCGGCTGCGAGAGGAGTTCGCTCATCTGGACGCACGCGCGCGCTTCGATATCGACACCCGGCGACTGCGCGCCCACGTGCCCTCCAAACTCACCGAGCGCTGCATTTGCGGAACGATCATGTCGGGACTGGCGCTACCCACCGACTGCGAGCTGTTCGGGAAGGAGTGCGATCCCGAGAACCCCGTCGGCGCCTGCATGGTGAGCAGCGAAGGGACCTGTAAGATCTGGCATCAATACGGCGGCCATCCCGAGCTATGAGCGACCGGGTCGGCGAGAAGTACGGCGTTCTGGGCGAGCGGGTGACGCTGAAGCACGGCGCGGGCGGCCGCGCCATGCGAATGCTCATCGAGGACAAGCTCGCCGCGGGTTTCGCCCCGTTGGCCGACGGCGAGATCGGGCTGGCGGCGATGGACGACGGCGCCGCCTTTCGCCTCGGCGATGGCTGGCTCGTCGTCACCACCGACTCTCACGTCATCCATCCCGTGTTCTTCCCCGGCGGCGACATCGGGCGGCTGGCCGTGGCCGGAACGGTCAACGACCTGGCGGTGATGGGGGCCACCGATGTGCTGGGTCTCACCTCCGCGATGGTGATCGAGGAGGGTTTCCCGCAATCCGATCTGGAGCGAATTCAACGTTCGATGCAGGAGACCTGCCAGGAGGCCGGCGTAACGATCGTCACCGGCGACACCAAGGTGATGGGAAAGGGGGAGCTGGACGGCATCATCATCAACACGACGGGCGTAGGGCTGGCCGAGTCGATCGTGTCGGACAGCGGGCTCAATCCGGGCGACCGGATCGTGCTCACCGGTCCCATCGGCGAGCACGGAATCGCCTTGATGGCGGCGCGTCGGGGCCTCGGGCTCGAGGGCGACCTGCGATCCGACGTCGCGCCCATCAACGATCTGATCCGCACCGCCCGTGGCGCCGCCGACGGCTCGATCGTCGCCATGAAGGACCCGACCCGCGGTGGCCTCGCCAGCGCGCTCACCGAGATGGCGGAGAAGAGCGGCGTCGGCATCGTCATCGACGAAGCGTCGGTCCCGGTCACCGACGTGGTCCGGGCCGCCGCCGAGATCCTCGGCCTCGACCCCTTCCACATCGCCAACGAGGGGAAGGCGGTCATCGGCGTCCGTCCCAACGCCGCCGACGCCGTGCTGACCGCGCTGCGTTCTAACCCGCAAGGCAAGGACGCTGCGATTGTCGGCACCTGCATCGATGAGCATCGGGGCCGCCTGATCCTCGATACCGGCTTCGGTCGCCGGCTGGTCAGCGAGCCGGAGGGCGAGCCGTTACCGCGGATCTGTTGACCAGGTCGATACTCAACTCGACGTGGCGATCGCGTACGCCGCCACGGCCTGGCCCAGCGACAGGCCGCCGTCGTTCGGCGGCACGGCCCGGTGGGTCAGCACCTCGAACCCGGTCGCTTCCAAGGTCTCGACCAGGCGCGCCGTGAGCAGCGCGTTCTGAAAACAGCCGCCGCTCAGCGCGACTCGCTCCAGGTCGTGACGCTCCCTGATCCGCTCGCAGACCGCGGCGGTGAACGAGGCCACCGTGTTGTGGAAGGCCGCGGCGGTGGTCGACAGCGGCCGACCGGCTCGATGCTCGCACCAGAGGGCGCGCAGCGTGGCGGCCGGATCGATGATCCAGCCTTCCCCCCGGCGGAGGATGTCGTACGGGTAGATCTCATCGACGCGGGGATCGGCCACCGCCTCGAGCTCCACGGCCGCCTGCCCCTCGTAGACCGCCTCGCGCCTCACGTCGAGCAACGCCGCCGCCACATCGAATAACCGTCCGCACGACGACGTGAGGGGCGTGTTCAGCTCCGCCTCGAACTGCCGCCGCAGGATGATCCGCTCCCCTATCGGCAGCGTGGCGGTGAACGCGGCGAACTCCGATTCGGTAGCCCCGCGACACACCCCCCAGATGTAGCCCGCCGCCATACGGTACGGCTTTCTGATCGCCGCCTCGCCTCCCAGCATCGGCGCGTACCGCAGATGCGCGACTCGCTCGAAGCGCGACCAGTCGGCCACCAGCACCTCGCCGCCCCACACCGTCCCGTCCGTCCCATATCCGGTCCCGTCGTACGCCACGCCGATCACCGGGTCGCGGATCCCGTGCTCCGCCATCACGCTCACCACGTGGGCGTGATGATGCTGGACCGCCACCCGCACCGCCCCGGGGTCCGGATACTCCTGCGCCACCTGCGTCGACAGATAGTCGGGGTGCATGTCGTGGGCGATGATCTCCGGCCTCACTCGGAACAGCCGCTCGTATGTCGCCAGCGCGTCCTGGAAATGCTCCAGCGTCTCCAGATTCTCCAGGTCGCCGATATGCTGGCCGAGCAGCGCCTTCGAGCCCTTCACCAGACAGAACGTGTTCTTCTGTTGCGCCCCAACCGCCAGGACATCACGCGCCGTTTCGAATGGAAGCTCGACGGGCGCCGGCGCGAAACCACGAGCACGACGGATCGGCGTCACCACCCCAGCCAACTGTCGCACCACCGAGTCATCGTACCGGGCATAGATGTCCCGGTTGTGCAGCAGGAACGCGTCGGCGATCTCTCCCAGCCGCTCGACCGCCTCATCGTTCCCGATGGCGATCGGCTCCTCGCTCAGGTTGCCGCTCGTCATCACCAGCGGCCCCTCGAACTCGCGCAGGAGCAGGTGATGGAGCGGCGTGTAGGGAAGCATCAGGCCCAGCGTGTCGAGCCCCGGGGCCACCTCCGGCGCAATCTCGGCGGCGTCGCGCCTCTTCATCAGGACGATCGGACGCTCCCGGCTCAGCAGCGCGTTCCGTTCCGCGTCGGTCGGACGACATAGTCGCTCCGCCCACCCCTCATCGGGCACCATGAGGGCGAACGGCTTGCCGTAACGCCGCTTCCGCGATCTGAGTGTGGAGACGGCGTCGTCGTTCGTCGCATCGCACGCCAGCTGATAACCGCCCAGCCCCTTGAGCGCCACGATGCGGCCATCGCGCAGCAACGCCGCGCAGCGCGCCAGCGGATCGCCGCCCGTTCCGTCATCGGTCGGGCCGTGCAGCCAGGCGTGCGGCCCACAGGCCGGGCAGGCCACCGGCTGAGCGTGGAAGCGTCGATCGCGGGGGTCCTCGTACTCGGCGCGGCAATCGGCACACATCTCGAACCGGCGCATCGTCGTTCGCCGGCGATCGTACGGCAGATCCTCGATGATGGTGAAGCGGGGACCGCAATGGGTGCAGTTGGTGAATGGATACCGGTAGCGTCGTTCGTTCGGGTCCAGCGTCTCGGCGTGACACGCCTCGCAGGTCGCCGTATCGGGAGGGATCGCCTGCCATCCTTCCTCGTGCGCGCTCTCGACGATCTCGAAGCTGCCGAATCCGGAAGGGGGTCGCTCCTCCACCTCCACCGCGTCGATCCGCGCCAACGGCGGCGCGTCGTCTCGGAGCTCCTGCAGAAAAGCGTCGAGCGCCCCCGGCTCGCCATCCAGCTCGATCTCGACCTGGGCGGACGTGTTCCGCACCCAGCCGGTCAGCCCGTGGCGCTCCGCCAGTCCATAGACGAACGGGCGGAAGCCTACGCCCTGGACGATGCCGCGGACCCGGATCCTGAGGCCCCGCACATTACCCGCTCCGCTTGCGTTCCGCCGCCTCCAACAGCCAGTCCAGCCATTCCGCCAGCCCCTCCCCGGTGAAGGACGAGGTCGCGAACACCTCCAGCTCCGGGTTGATCGAGCGCGCGTTCTCCACCGCCCGCTCCGCCGAGAACTGCAGGTGCGGGATCAAATCGATCTTGGTCAGCACCAGCGCGCCCGCGCGCCGGAACGCCGCCGGATACTTGAGCGGCTTGTCCTCGCCCTCGGTCACGCTCATCAGCACCACCTTCATCGACTCGCCCAGGTCGAACGATGACGGGCAGACCAGGTTGCCGACGTTCTCGACGAACAGCAGATCGAGCTCGCTCAGACCGAGCCCCGACAGCGATTTCGATACTTGCTCCGCGTTCAGATGGCAGCCGCCGCCCGTCTCGATCGCTTCTACAGGAACCCCGTGCCGCTCCAGGCGCTCCGCGTCGTTCCGCGTCTGCACGTCGCCCGCCACCACCGCCAGCCGCAGCTTCGATTTCAGCTCGTCGATCGTCTTCTCCAGCAGCGTCGTCTTTCCCGACCCCGGCGATGAGATCAGGTTCAGACAGAGAACGCCACGGCTCGTGAGGTCGGCTCGGATCTCGGCCGCCAGCCGGTCGTTGGCGCTCAGGACTTTCTGCTTGACCTCGACACGTTCGGCTGTCATCGCTCACTCCACTTCCAGGTAGCTCACCTGCAGGCTCTGCCCGCCTGTCACGCCCCGGGCCACCGATCCGCAGTCCGGACATTCGAACGGTGCCGCCCGCACCTCGAATTGCACCTCGCACGACAAACACGCCGCCACGCCCGGCTCCCGCTCGATCTCGATCGCCACGTCGCCATGCCGCTCCTTCAGCACCACTTCCAGGCAGAAACGCAGGGTATCGACCTCCACGCCCGAGAACGCCCCCACCTGCACGCCCAGACCCGTGAGCCGGCTCTCCGGCGCATGGGCCAGCTCGCGCTCGCAGATCCCACCGATCTCCAGGGCCAGCGCCATCTCGTGCATGGGGCGATCCTCTCCGTGGGACGAACCGATTGCAAGGGTCAGGCCGCGATGAGTGGGGAAGCGCAAAGGACGAGATCCGCCGGCCCGAACGTAAGGGGCGGTGACGAACCCGACCCGGTCCGCCCGGCGCCCGCGGCGCCGATTGGGACATTTCGCTACGAAGCCCTCAACCCCGCAGCAGCCATTGGAACCCGATCATCGCCATGAGCGCCGCTGTCAGCGTGGTAGCCACGGCCCGGCTTCCCGCATCCTCCAGCGCCTCGGGCAAGAGCTCGGCGAAGCACATCCAGATCATGGCGCCGGCGGCGAATCCGAGGCCGACGGGCAGGATCGGGCGAAAGGCTTCGACGAAGAGAAAGGCCGGAACGGCGAGGAGCGGCTGGGGGAGGCTGGAGAAGACGCTCCAGCCGGCGGCGCGTCGCACCGACTCGCCCCGGGGCACCAGGATCAGGCTGATGGCCAACCCCTCCGGGATGTTGTGCACCGCGATCGCCGTCGTGATGAAGATCCCCAGCGCCTCACCGCCGCCGAACGATACCCCGACACCCACCCCCTCGGTGAACGAGTGCACGGTCATGATGCCGATGATCATGAGCGCCTTGCCCGCGTCGGCCCCCCGGAGGGTCCCGACCTCCAGCGCCTCGCGGGTATCGAGCCAGCGGGTGCTCCAGGCGATGAAGAGGACACCAAGCAGCGCACCGCCGATGACCCGCAGCAGGCCGGCCGCCAGGCCCTCGTAGATCAGCCCAAAGCTCGCCGCGATCATCAGGCCGGCTGCCACGGCGTTCGACATGGCCAGCCAGGTGCGAGACATGCGCGGCAGGAAGAGGAAGGGGAGCGCGCCGAGGCCGGTGGCCAGCGCCGTGAGACCCGCGACGACGAAGACGGTAAGGGGTGTGGCCGTCATGTCACCTCACGCCGGTCGGGGCCGAATGCAGGGTACACTATGACGCCTCCGGCGTCCCGGGCAAACCAATGCAATAGAGGGCGCCGGTATCGACATTCCAAAGGTGGAGTGATTGAGCGAAAAGCGGCGCGCCTCCAGAGTGGAGGAGACGCGCCGCTGGTGATTCTATACTCAGGCCGCCGGCTTATGGCAGAGCGTGCAATACTGGTTGTCCCGGCCTTCGTGATCCGCCGGCATCGGTTTCATGCCTTCGGCCCCGTGGCACATCCCGCAGTCCTCCTGCCCCTCCAGCCCATGGGGTATGGCCGTCGGCGCGGTCGTCTGCACCGCGGCGTCCTCCGCGTGGCACATCAGGCACGTCTCGTTCGGCCGGCCCTTGTGGTTTTCCGGCGCGGGCATCATGCCGCCCTCGGGGTTGTGGCACATGGCGCAGTCTTCCTGCCCCTCCACGCCATGGGCGATGACCGGCGGCGTCTTCCATCCTTCCTGCTGCCAGGCGAAGGCGCCCAGCACCGCGATCGCCCCCAACCAGACGAGCGAGAAAGCAAACGAACGTTTCTGGTGCATATCTCTTGGCTCCCTTTCGGTCGGGACTAATCGCACACCGGATAATACACCAATCGACTTCCCGCGTGCCGGCAGAGGTTCACCCGACCGCCGCCCGCGGCCTGCACCTTAATGCAGGTCGCCGGTCTCAGGCAAGAGGCACCGAACCTGGCCGCGCCCGGTCTGTCTGGCTCGTATCTGTTATCGCTGAAGGCGAGCGTTTCTGCCCGCTCGATCAGCTCCTCGGCGCTAGGCGGCCGGCGTGTGGCAGAGCGTGCAGTACTGCTTGTCCCGGCCCTCGTGGTCCGCCGGCATCGGCTTCATGCCCTCGGCCCCGTGGCACATCCCGCAGTCCTCCTGCCCCTCCACGCCGTGGGGCATAGCCGGGGGAGCCGTGGTTTGCACGGCGGCGTCCTCGGCATGGCACCAGAGACAGATCTCGTTCGGCCGCTCCGTATGGGTGGCCGGCGCCGGGACCATGCCACCGTCCGGGTTGTGGCACATCAGGCAGGTCTCCTGTCCCTCCACACCGTGGGCGATGACCGGCGGCGTCTTCCACCCTTCCTGCTGCCAGGCGAAAGCGCCAAGGAGCACGACAGAACTCAAGAGGGCTAGTGGGAGGGCAAACGAACGGTTGTGACTCATACTTCAGCTCCCTTTGTTTGGGAAAACCACCACGCTGAACAACATGCCAAATGGCTCGCCAGCTTCGGCTGGCGCCGCCACTTATCTTCGCTCCTCATTACCTTGCGTGTCGGCCTGCCCCTGCTCGGCGAGGGCTTGTAGATAGGCCGATAGATCTCGCATCTCCTCGTTCTCGAACAGAGGCCACTCCACGTCTCCCAGCTGGATCATGTCGTACATGGCGGGCGCGTGGTTCCACATCGCCGTGGCCAAACCCAAGGGCGTCAGCACCGCGCGGGACTGAGCCAGATCGGGCCCGACGGCAGCGTCCCCGCCATGACAGGCCGAGCAACCCTTGCGCTCGAAGACCTGCTCTCCGATCTGAACATCCCCCGCCCCAGCGTAGAAGCGCAGGTAGTAGAGAAAAGCGATGATGTCGGCCATCTCCGTGCCCTCGAAGCGTGGAAAGGCGATCCCACGCGCCCGAATGGCGGCATCCATCTGGAAGGAGTGGTTCCACAACACGCCGGCGATCTCGGAGACCTGGAGTCGCTGAGTCGCGGTCTGAAGGTCGGGTCCGAAACGAGTCCCGCGCCCTTCCCGCCCGTGGCACGCCACACACCCTTTCTCCAGAAACAATTCCCGACCGCGGTTGGGGTTCGGCGGCTGCAGAAACACGGCCTCACGCTCACGCAGATCGGAATCACGCCGTATGTACGCCTGGATATCGGCCAACTCTCGTCCCACGAACTTGGGCATGGGAATGCCCCGCGACACCTGCTCACCTTGCATCTCGGGCCCGCTGTTCCACATCCCCTGAGCCAGCATGATCGGCCCGATGTAGCGCGCGTAGCCGTCCAGCCCCCCGCCGACCTGACCGCCCCGTCCGCCAACCGAGTGACACTCGACGCAACGCTTCTCGCGGAACCACCACTCACCGTCCTCCGGGTTACCCGGCTGATCGAACAGCTTGACGTAGTAGATATAACTGATGATGTCGGCCAGCTCCGCCTCGGTGAACGTGGGCCACCGGACCTCCTCGTGTCGGACGGTCTCGATCATGCGAGGTGTGTGATTCCAAAAAAGACCGGCCAGCTGTTGAAGGCTGCGGCCGGCGCCGACCACGGCGAAGTCGGGTCCCAGCGTCCCTCCGTTCCCCCAGATGGAATGGCAGCGCACACAACCGCGGCTGACGAAGATCTGCCGTCCCGCGACCGGGTCGCCTGCGAACGACCGCGCTGTCTGCGCCGCAGCCACGCGCACCCCAACCGGCAGAGAAGCGATCGTGAGAGGCAGCACCCCCCACAACACCCATATCGAGACCCGGCGTCGCTGGATCATCGGACTTTCCCCGGCACTAGCGCTTCGCGCTCGTCGGGCAGGTATTCCGCCACCCGCTCGGAAACCTCGCGAACGGATATCTCCCGCCCTTCCTTGATTTCCCATATCGAGACGATCGGTACGAACTTGGTCGCGAGCATGTAGAGCAGGATGAAGCCAGAAAACGTCGCGGCCATGATCGACAGTTCGATCCAGGACGGCAAATAACTCCCGATCGACTCGATCTCCCAACGCGGGTTCACCGACGTCGGCACCACGATGTTGAACCGTTCCAGCCACATACCGATCATCACCGCGATCCCCGCGATCAACGTTCCCTTCGGTGTGCGCATCGACTTTCGCGACATCAACGCCAGCGGGATAAAGAAACAACCCGCCACCATCGTCCAGAACGGAATCGCGAACGGCCCGGACACCTTCGCCCAAAACGTGCGCAGCTCGGATGGCTCCCCGCCATAGAACGCCGTCAGGTATTCAGCGAAGGTGAAATAGAACCACAGCAGACTGAAGAGCAGCAGGAGCCGACCCAGGTAATCGAAATGGATGTCCTTGAAATACTGCTCGAGGCTGAACGCACGCCTGAGGACCACCATAGCCACCAGAATCGCGGCGATCCCCGAGTAGATCGCACCCATGACGAAGTACGGCCCGAAGATCGTGCTGTGCCACATGGGTCGCAGCGTCATCGCGAAGATCCAACCGATCACCGTGTGTACCGAGACGGCGATCGGGATCACGACGATCGAAAGAACACCGATCACCTTTTCCAGCCGCGCCCGCTGCTCCGGCGTGTCGTGGTAGCCGGCGGCCAGGAACCGGTAGAGCCGCGGCGCCTTGATCCCCGAATCGCGAATCAACGCCAGGTCCGGCAGCATCGGCACGTAGAGGTAGATCGTGCACGATACGAAATACAGGCCGATGCTGATCACGTCCCAGAGCAGGGGCGAAAGGAGCTGGGCATGAAAGATGACGTTGAGCACCCGATCGGGACGGCCCAAATCGATGATCGGCTGGATCGCACCGAACCCGATGACCAGGACGGTGATCAGCTCGGCCGAGCGCGTGATCGACCGCCGCCACTCCGCCTTGCTGACGCGCAGGATCGCCGAGATCAGGGTTCCGGCGTGGCTGATCCCGATGAAGAAGACGAAGCAGATGATGTAGATGCCCCAGTACTCAGGGCGATTCAACCCCGTAAGTCCAAGCCCGTAGCGAACCTGCAGGTAGTAGGCGAAGATGCCCCACGCCGTGATCGCGCAAAGGGTAGCCGCCACTATGTAGAAGCCACGCGAGGTCTCGACGAGCGGCTTGAGAAGCACGCGCTCGTCTCGTGACATCCGGGCTAGCTTCTCTTTGACTTCCGGGCGCATGCTCACTCCCTCGGCCTGAGGTAATAGACCTTTGGCTCCGTCCCCAGGTCCTCCATCACGCGGAATGCCCGCGGGTCCTCTTTGAGCTCGTGGACGCGATGGTTCGGGTTGTCGAGGTCGCCAAAGGTGATCGCTCCAGCGGGACAGATCTCCGCGCAGGCGGGCTGGTAATCTTCCTCCCTCAGCTCGCGCCCTTCGGCGGCCGCGTCCTCACGGGCCTTCTGCAGTCGGTGATGACAGAACGTGCACTTCTCTATTACACCTTTTGGACGGACCGACACATCCGGATTCAGGTGCTGACGCTCCGATTCCGACCACTCGGGGTCATACCAGTTGAAGTACTTTACCGTGTAGGGACAGGCGTTGGCGCAGTAGCGACATCCGATACAGCGCGCATAGATCTGACCGACGATGCCTTCCTCATCGATGTACGTCGCACGCACTGGACACACCTTGATGCAGGGCGGATTGTCACAGTGCAGACACGGACGAGGGAAGAAAAGAAGGCGCGTTTCGGGGAACTCGCCCTCGAGCTCGGTTTCCACTTTCATCCAGCTCAGCGCGCGTCCCATGTCCGCCTGTTCTGCCGAGACCGTCGGTATGTTGTTCTCGCTCTTGCACGCCACCTCGCACGCGGCGCAGCCGGTGCAGCGGTCGAGGTCGATCACCATTCCCCAGCGTGGCATCTTCCGCCCCCTACGCCCGTTCGAGCCGCACGAATGTGGTGAACCAGGCCGGCAGACCCGTGAGCGGGTCGCCGGAACCGTCGAGCAAACGCAGCGGGTTGGCCACTTCGCCATTGGGGTGCCTGAGCCCATAGGGGGCGCAGACGTTCTCGCGGGCGGTCCCCGGGAAGACTTTCAGCCGCGCGCGATAGCGCCCTCGCTCCGACACCACCCACACCATGGTGCCATCGCCGAGCCCGAGCTCGTGTGACGTCTCGGGATTCACCTCCACCCACGGCACCCATTGCACGTCGGGGAAGATGGTCGGTTGTTCGGCCAACCAGCGTTCCAGAGCCAGCGAGCCCGAGTCGAGCTTGGAAACGCGGTAGGGTATCAGCCGCAACGGATAGCCCTCCGGGGCGACCTCCTCGTCTATGATCGTCACGTACGGCCGCCGCCCCCGCCCCTCCGCTTCCAGCGCGGCGACCAACCTCTCCGGGAACAGGGCGATCCGGCCGTCGCCTCTGGAGGAGATTCCTGCAGGGTCCGTGTTGTCGTGGAACAGGTCGGTCCAGCCCCCTCGATCGACCAGTTCACTCCAGAAGGAGTCGAAGTCACTATGCTCGGGCAGCCACCACCCGCGCTCCTCCATCTGGCGGAGATGTCGGCGCTCGAATTCGTTTCCGAACGTCATGCCCCGCCGGGCCCCGAACAGACCGCGCGCGCGCTCCTGCAACAGTGCTTCGATGCTTTCGTACGGCAGGCTCTGAGCGAGGCTACCGCCCAATCGCTGGGCCACGCTCAGTATCGCCTCTCCCGTACTCGTGCCGCCCGCGTGGGGCTCGACCACGGGCCTCGCCAAACCCCAGGCCATGTACGGATACGAGCTGGGTGCCGGCGCGTCCTGCCAGCGTTCGTACGCCGTCAGATCGGGCAATATCAGATCGGCGTATCGCGTGGTCTCATCCAGGAAAGGCGAGAAGCTGACGATGAACGGAACCTTCTCCAGCGCCCGCTCCCATACTGCGGGCCGCGAAGAGGAGGAAAGCGGATTGGCGAAGTAAACGAACAGCGTATCAACGTCGCCTTCATCCCCGGCCGCCACCGCCTCAGCGAAGCGCAGGGCCTGATTGCCCGCGCCGAACGGGTGGCCCTCACCCGCCGCAGGGGTTCGCGCCGACCCGGCGCGGGCCGTTTCGTCGAGAGTCGGTTCGACGAGGGGCAAAAGCGGCGGATCCTCGCCGAAGAGGATTCCTCCCGGCCGGTTGATGTTCCCCAGCAGCACGTTGAGGCTGTGAACGGCCATCCCGGCCAACAGTCCTTGAGGCGACAGCGTGACGTCGTTGCCGCAGACGACAGTGGCCGGCTGCGCTTCGGCCAGGGCCCGGGCTAGCGATGTGATTCGCTCAACCGGAACCCCGGTGATTGCCGAGACCTCCTCGGTTCGGTAGCCCCGCATGACCACCGACCGATAGCCTTCTCGAACTCGGCCTTGCTCGTCCGTGTAGTTTTCGAACCCCGAGACGTGCTTCGCCACGAAGTCGGCGTCGTACAACTCGTCGCGAATCAGAACGTAAGCCAGTCCGAGCGCCAGGACGGCATGCGTGCCCGGCCGGATCCCCACCCACTCCTGAGCCTGTGACGCGGTTCGTGAGAACCGCGTGTCGACCTGAACGAGCCGCGGCCGCCCGAACTCTCCATCCGACACGCCACCGTACGCGACGTAGGCCTGAAGCGGCGACCACCACGACTCGAACAGCGGCGCCCCGAACGAGACCACCAGCTCCGACCGTTCCAGGTCGTAGCTCGGGCGACGCGAAATCCCATGCATCAAGCTCATCACGGCCTCCGACCCGTCCTCGGACGCATCGGATACGTAATTCGGCGAACCGAAAGCCGTCAGGAACTGATTCCACAGATCGTTCATCGTGCCGGCGCAATAGCCCGCCAGGACCGCCAGCGCATCGCTCCGGCCGGCCGTCCTCAGCGACTGCAGACGATCCACGACCATCCCGAGCGCCTCGTCTCCAGACGCCTCCCGCCACTCGCCCGCGCCGCGGTCGCCCGTGCGGATCAGGGGACCGGCGAGCCGCTCGGGGTGGTAGAGCATCTGGACCCCGGCGACACCGTGCGGACACACGCCGCCGCGGCTCATCGGGTGCAGCGTGCTGCCCTGGATCCGGACCAGGCGGCCATCCACGATGCGCCCCTCGATACCGCAGCGCGCCGGACAGATGAGACAGGCCGATTTGTGCCGTGACTCGATCCCCGGCGCCCACCCCCGATCATCCTCTTCGGTCGCCCAGTAGACGCCCTGAGTGCCTCGGAGCGCGATCACAGCTCCGGCGGCACCCAGCGTTCCCAGAAACTCTCTTCGAGTAGGGCTCACAGCCGTTTCTCCCCGCCTAGCGATGGCAGGCGTTGCAGTCGAGCGTTGCCCCCTGCTCGCGATGGCAGTCCATACAGAAGTCCATCGTCACATTCACCAGCGCTCTCTTCGGCGGCCGCTTGGTGCTCGCGATCGCGCCGTGGCAGTTCTGGCACTCGAGCTCGGCGATTCCCACGTGCCTGCGGTGGGTGTAAAAGACGTGATCGGGAAGCCGGAAGAGCTTGTTGAAGCGAAGCGAATCACCCTGCTCGATAAGCTCCGTTACGCGGGCTGCTTCCTCCGAAGTTCCCTGCCGCCTCGAGTGGCACATCGAACACGTCCTGACGTCCGGCAACCCGGCGTGTGCGCCAGCCGTCACGTACTTGTGACAGAACTCACAGTTCAGCCCGAGCTGCTCGGTGTGCTTCTGGTGATTGAATTCGACGGGTTGGGGAACGGCGGGAACCCGCTGGGCCAGGAGAAGCGAGGATACGGCGACCACCACGATCACCAGACCGACAAACACCAGGTGCCAGCGGCGAAAAGTCAGGGCGCCAGCCCTTCCGGAGACGTCGGGTCCTGGCGGTTCTGACGGTGATCCACTTCCAGTCCGATCCATGACCTTCCCCGATTCCCAACGTTACCGATGAACACCCGACGGAAGTGCGACCAGCCGGCACAGGGCTGTCTGCCTCTTTTCGCACACGCTATGCCAACATCTCGGGTCGGCTGAACTCGCAACCCTTGAGGGGCAGGGTGCGGGCGGGAGGGGTCAGACCTCGGTCGAATTTCCTATCGCTCTGGGACGACGCATCCCTCGATGGGGCATATCGCCACAACGAAGGATCGTATACTGACGACGATAACTACTTTCCGTCACGAGCCGGGGGAGCGGGCTCGAGAAGTCGGGCGGCGGACTGCTGTCGATCCGTGTCGAACGCTTCAGACGATCAGCGGGTGCCCGCCACCGTCTGGAAGAAGGCGGCGAGATCGGCCATTTCGTCGGCGCTGAAGGTGGGCCAGGGCAGCTCCCGTTCCTCCATGGCGGCTTCCATGACCATCGAGTGGTTCCAAACCGCGGCGATGAGAGCGGCAGAGGACTCGATGTGGGTCAACTGCGAGAAATCGACGGCGATATCTCCGCCGCGACCTTCCAGCGAATGACAGCCCAGACAGCGCTTTTCCTCCAGGTGCCGACGGCCCCGAGCCGAGTTACCCGACTCCGCGAAATAGCGGACGGAGTAGAGGTAGGCGACGATGTCGGCCATCTCGACGGCGCCGACCTGGGGTACCGACACACCGCGGCGCTCCATCGCGCCCATCATCGCCGGCGCCTTGTTCCACATCGCCACCGCGAATTCCATCAAGCCCCTGTGCAGTTCGCGCTGAGCCAGGTCGCCGCCGATCCCGCCACCGCGTCCGGCGACGCCATGGCATTCGATGCATCGCTTCTCCACGAAGATGACGCGGCCATCGGAGGGGCGGCCTGGAAGAACGTAAACGTCACCATCGAGGGATTCCGACGAGACCGACTCGAGATAGGAGATCAGGGCGGCGAGTTCGGAGCTGCTGAAGGTCGGGCGTTCGAGTCCTCGCGCTTCCATCGCTTCGGCCATCGCCGGGCCATGGTTCCACATCGCGGCAGCGACCAGAATCGGTGAGCCGTACTGTCCCACGAAATCGAGATTCGGCCCGATCACGCCGCCCCGCGAGCCGATCTGGTGGCAGACGATGCACTTCTTTTCACGGAACAGCTCTTTGCCGCGGGCAACGTCGCCGGGCGGATCGAAGTACCCGATGGTGAACAGGAACGCCACCAGATCCGCAGCCTCCGAGGCGTTCAACTCCTCCAGCTCGATCCCGAGCTCCTGCATCCGCTGGCTCATGATGGGGAGGTGGTTCCACATCGTCGCGGCGAACTCCTGGATCGTGCGGTGCCGTGAGCTCCGAGCCAGATCGGGCCCCACGTCACCCCCCAGCCCGTCCACCGCGTGGCAATTGACGCAACCCCGCGAGCCGAAGATCTGAGCCCCGCGCAGCGGGTTCTGAGTCGTGGTGACGGACTCCTGTCCCAATGCCGGCAACGGACACCCGATGAGCAGAACGCCCACCAGAGCTGTAGTGTGACGCAACCGAAGTGCTAGGGGCCCTCTCCGTGGTTGGCTCGCCATGTCCGCCCTCCCGGCCGTCGGCCCACGATCGAATCCCTCGCGGGCCTCGCTCGCATCTCGAAGAAGCTATAGAGGCGTACTTTTCCCCGACCTTCCGCCGTCACGGCTGGCCGTTTAGAAACATGCCACCCGATCGGCCGACTCCACAAGCCCCGGTCGCTCCCACAGGCGCCGCGCCGACTATCCGGAAGACATCTCTCATCCACCGGGGCGCGCACCGACGGGTCGGGTGTCTCCGGGTCAACGATCTTTTGAAAAACCAGAAGTTCGTCCGGCGACGCCGACCGGCCACGGCCCGGCGAGCCTCTGACTAAAAGCGGCGACGCCGGCGCCAACTGCGCGCCGGCGTCGTGGTCTCGCGCCGGGTCAACGCCCTCGCGTCACGGCTCGCCCGGGACTGAGAAGTGACAGAACAGGCAGAGACCCCGATTCTTCGAACGCAGCTTCTCTGCATCGAAGCCGGGGCCATGCGGGTTCACTCTCCGACCGAAGCGCGCCGAATGGCATTGCAGACAGTCCTGCTGAGCATGGCACGAAGCACAGGCTTCGAGACCCTGCCTGGCAGCCTGGCCGTGTCCGAGCACGAAATTCTGGTTCTCGTTATGGAACCCCGTCACGGTGCTGCCATCCCGGGACGCGTAACCCAGGGTCGTGTGGCAGCTGCGGCAAAACACCTCTGGATTGTGACAGCTCGTGCACTCCGCTTCCTGGTTCCAGGCCGCCGCCGAGTGTATCTGCAGGAAGTTCATCGGGTGGTAGAGCTCGGGAGCGTTCGAATCCCTTGGCCGTTCCAGCGTCTCCGAACCCAGATGGCAGCTCTGGCACTGCTGCTCCACCACGTGGCAGACGCTGCAGCTCGCCGTGGCGCTGGCCGCCGCCGCTTGATGGCCCTCCAGGAAGAACGGCGTATGGGTCGGCGGCGCCGGCCACTCGCGGCTCGCCACGTAGGCGGCCGCATCCGGATCCGAGCTGAGCCCCTGGATCTCCGGGACGTCATACTCGTTCACGTGGCAGCGTGTGCAATACTCGCGAGCGTGACACACATCGCACAGCTGTGCGTTGGCTTGAGCGTCCTTCCCGTGAGTGCGCCACCACTCGCTGTCGTGGGATTCTGGCGCCGCGGTCTCCCCGGTCTGAGCCACGCCGTACCCGGCATCGGCCGCAAGCATCCCGGCAACCAGCAGCGCCCCTAGTGTTGTACGGAAGAAGCTCACGGCACCCTCCCCGGTTCCGAACCTAGATAGTAAGACAGCCCGAACGCGAGCCGCCACTGCGTCCAGTCCGGCTGGCTCGGGTCGTCCTCGATGTCACCGTCGATGCGTCGGTCATGTCGGTAGCGATCCACCGAAGCCCATATCGTCCCGGCCGGGGTCCGCCACCGGGCATCGCCTCCGATGGCCCAGATTCGCCCCTCACCGACGCGGAATTCACCCAGTTGTTGGGAGGCGCTCAGGCGCAGTCCCACCGATAGCCTGTCACGCGGGCTCACCCCGATCCGCAGGTCGCCCGAGCTGACCGCGCTGCCGAACCCCCAGTTGAGCCAGTAGTTTCCACTTACGTCCCAGACCCTGTTGAAGGCGTTCGGCCGCCAACCCACCGAGCCGCCGACCCGCCAGTCACGGTCCGTGGTGGCGAAGAACCCGATCTCCGCCTCCGTATCGGAGTACGAGCGGCGCTCGCCCCAGAGCCTGAGCGAGACGTCGCTGCGCGGCTCCACCCCCACCGACAGATTCCAGCCGGTGTAAGGCACCGGGCTGAAGGCCACCCAGATCGTCTGCAGGCTGAAAACCGGCCGGTAACGGAAGAGTCTGCCCTGAAGGTAGATCTTGTCGTTCGCCCAGTAGCCGACGTTCAGTCCCGCCTTGCCCCAGAGGCCGGTGGCCAGGTCGAAGTCGGTATGGGCCAACAGGGAGAGCTCGCGCCTCGGGTACCAGGCGGCTTCGATGGCCACCCGTTCGCTGGTAATGCCATCGCGGTCGGTCGGGATCTCCCGCTGGTAGATCGCCTCGATCGACGAGTTCGCCGTCGGTCGCACCGACCCGCGGAACCCGAACAGGTAATCCCGCTCCGGCGGCTGGAACACGCCCAGCGAGCCGAACTCGTCCGAGGTGATCGAAATGGGCACACCCCGGGCCAGCCCCCATCCACCGTAGGCCTCGACCTCTACGTTCCAGGGCCTGTACCGGTAGAGGAACGAGCCACCGTCGTATCCATAGTAGCCCAGGCCGCTCACCTGATAGTCCCGACCAACGCGAGCTCGAAACGATCGACGATTGAGCTCGACGTAGCCCGCGAGCAAATCGAAGTGCTCGTCACCACGCGGCCAGAACTCGTCGTTTCCGAACGTCGCGTCCGAGAAATCGTTCCTGAAGCGGGTGCTCACGTAACCACGCAGCCCCTCGATTCCAAACCCGAAGACGTTCAGGTCGACATCGACGACCGCCGGCGAGCTGTTCGCGACCTCGCCGGAGCGGTAGAAGAAGCAGTACGTCTCGCCCGACGTGCAGGTGACGATCGTGTCGCCCTTGGTCCGCTGAGTGCCCGTACCGCCTACGGTAGACTCCAGGGCACTGTCGCGGACGAGCGCACGAGCCTCGATATACTGCACGCGTGTGGAGACGCGGGCTCGCCATTGCTGTGCGAACAGCTCGGTCGCGCTCCAGCTACACCAGGCCAGCGTCACGCCGAGGAACGCGACCCCGGTTCGCCAGCTCCCGAGTCGAGCCACACGGTGCATCGGAGATAGGCTTGTGAGCCTCACGTTTTCCTCCCGGATCCCGGATAAGTTGGTGGGCACGAGGATCTGGCCAGCCCAAAGCGACGCCGCGAGCAAACGGACTCCGCCCAAGCTGGCTCGGTGTGACGAGCCGGAGATTCTGTCATCGGCGGCAGGCACGGCCGTTTCACTCGACGTCTGACCTCACCGGCAACGCGGTGGGCCGCGGCCCGGTCCGCACCGTTCACGGCGCGGACCGAGCCGGCGTCCAGCTCAAGCCTACGGGGTCAAGTTGTAGCGGTCGATCAACGCCTGAATCGACGCTTCGAGCAACTGTTTCACGAAGTCCGGGTTGTGGACCCCACCACCGCTCGTCTTGTGCGTGTCATACTCGATGCCATCCGGGATGCCATCCGGCGGCTCACTTTCGTCTTCACCGGCCAGCCCCTCGTAGAAGATGGCCCCGGCGAAATAGTCGCGCTCCGAGGTGTGAGCAATCTGTGCGTTCCAAAAAACACCCTCGGCGACGGTAATCACGTCATCACGATTGTCGAAATCGAGCGTATCGGCGGCGTTCGAGAAGGCACGCGCCACAACCATGGGAATGAGCCCGGCATCCGTCGGATCCACCACGTTGTCGTCGTCCGAGTCGACCCACAGCTGGTCCAGCAGCACGCTGATCGAATCACGGTTCGCGACGAACAGGGTGCGTGCCTCGGACTCGCTGTTATGGCAACCCGCGCAGGCGCGGAAGTCACGCTCCGCCAGCGCGCAATCTGTGCCCGGCGCCGTGGGTATCCCCTCGGCATCCAGGCAGGGGATCGCCTCGAAGGTATGGCCTACCGACTGGAAGACGAAATCTCCCGTCGCCGGATCCGTGACTTCGAACGGGACCACGTGACAGGTGATACAGAGCTCCTCGTTGATCGCCGGGTTGCCGTGGGCGGGCGGCTCCGGGCCGTCAAAGTCCGCCGGTAGCCAGCCGATGTCGGTCTGCAGCAGCAGCAACCCCTGCGCGCCATGGGCGCCGTGGGTCGACGGCGGCGTGCCCCGCCTCGCATGGCACCTGATGCACAGGTGGTCGACTGACGCCACATCGACGGGCGCCCGCAGCTCGTGCTCGAACTCGCTGCCGTGCGAGTCGTGGCAGACGACGCAGAAGATCGACTGGGTTTCGGCGCCGTCTTTCTCCAGATAATTACCCCGGTCCGAGAACTTGATCTCCAGCGCCCTCCGACCCTCGTGGCAGTCGGCGCAGCCCTCTCGGCCCCGGGCGAAGGACGACGTGTTGCCGTGGGCCGACACGCTCCACTGCTCCACGAACGGATGGTGCGTCCCGGCATGACACTCGCCACAACCGGTGGTCGCTTCGGTGTCCGCCAGGACCGAGCAGAGCGGCGCGGTCGCCACCGACGGATTGTTCACGTGCTCGAATCCCGATCCGTGGCACGACTCGCACTGGACGTCCAGATATCGCTCGTCCCCGGTCGCTACCCACCCGGCGTCACCCTCGGCCGGGTTGCCCAGCTCGGACACCGTGTGGCAACCCTCGCAGAACTCCGCCGCGTGGTCGCTCGACTGCAGACCTGCCCAGGCCACGGAGTGGAGGTGTCCTCTCCACTCGCCCAGGAACGTCGCGTGGCAGTTCCCGCAGCTGGGCAACTTGTCCGCCGGGTCACCGACGTAGCCCAGGAACCGGTTGATCGTGTCTGTCGGCTGGTCGAAGGCCGGGCGCTCGACAAACACCTCGTCATCGGTGCATGCCCCCAGCGAGACAGCCAGCACAGCCACCAGCGGCAGCAGGAGCGTAGCTCTGTGATTCACAGGCGCCTCCAGAGAAACTGGTTCGGAACCGAACTTCAAAAAGGACAGTAGTTTCCGAGCGGCACTTGGTGCATCTTTTGGGCCGCCGACCGCCGAGCGTCTAAGTTGTTCAAATGCAAGGCCTTCGACTCCCCGCCCGCGGTAAGCCGAACGGCCACGTCGGAGGCAGATTGTCACAAAGGGGGCTAAACCGGCACGGCGATTCTCAGGGTTGATTCTAACGTCCACACTATGGCGGGATATCACGCATTCCGCAATGGCCGGAGCCAGAGCCCGCCTTCTCCGTGCTCTTTCCTACTGGCGTTCCTCATCCACCCCGCATACAATGCCGACGCCGGACTTCATGCTGACAGCCCGAGACATCTCATCCATGGAGAGAGCATATGCGCAAGGTGGTCCTGTTCATGACGCTGGCGGCCGTGGCGGCCGACCTGTCGGCCTGCGGCAGCGCGTCCAGGAGCGGCATCTCGATGCCACGGAACGTGCCGGTACCCGAGGACGCCGAGAACCCGATCGTAATGACATTCGAGGGGGCGACGCTTGAGCAGCTGGTCGGGGTGATCGCTCAGGCCCTTTCGTCACAGGGCATCCCCACGTACCAGGTCGTTCCCGAGGACGGGATCGTGGAAACCCAATGGCTGGATATGGCTATCTGGGATCCCACCCGGCAGGCGGCGAACCTGCCGGTCAACGAGCGCACCGTTCTGCTGTACTACGGAGCGGGAGCGTGGGTGGATCCGGAGACGGACGAGGAGCTGGAAAACGCCCTGGTCGCCTGGGCCTATTACCAGCCCAACCCGGAGCTGGCGCGGGTGCGGCCCCGCACTTACCGCGAGGAGGTGCCGACCACCCACTACGGCTATAGCTTCCTGCTCCGCGTCCAGTCGGTGATCAACGCCATGCTGTCACAGGAAGGGATCGACTTCGAGATGGTGGAACCGTCGAGCCTCGGTGGGTGATGGGATTCCGAGATCGGGAATCGAGATTCCCAATACAAAAAGCCCCGGCAAAATCTTTCGGGCCCCGGCTCACCCCGCGATGTACGTCTCGTTCCTGATCTAATCGCCCGAGGTGCTCTGCGTCACCATGTTCTTGCCCGCGTGTTTGGACGCGTACAGGGCGCGGTCGGCCTTGGCCACCAGGCCGTCGTAGTCTTTCCCGTCCTGCGGGAAGCAGGCGACGCCCAGCGAGATCGTCGCCCCGGCGCATTTCTCGCAGTCGGCCACCTCGGCCCGAAGCCGTTCGGCCAGCCCGACCGCCTCCGCCCGCTCGGTCTCCGGGAGCAAAATGATGAACTCGTCGCCGCCCCAGCGGCAGACCAGGTCGCTGCCACGCAGGTGGGTGACCAGGGTGCGGCCAATGGCGGTGAGCGTGTAGTCCGCCTCCACGTGCCCCAGCGTGTCGTTGATGTCCTTGAAGTTGTCGACGTCGACGAAGACCACCGAGAAGGGGCGTCCGGTTCGGTCGCTCCGCTTGAGCTCCGCCGACAGGGCCTCGCGGAAGCGCCGGGAGTTGCCCAGACCGGTCAGCGGGTCGGTGATCGCCTGCTTCTCGATCTCCGCCTGGAAGGCGCTGAAATAGCCCTCGGCGATGGCGAACAGGACCCGATCGATGCAGCGGTTGAGCCGCGTCATCAGATCGAAGAACGGCCGATCGCTGTCACGGAACCGCTCGCGCGACGCCAGGATCAGCCGCTGCCGCAGCCGCATGTACGCTTCCAGCGCGCTGGTCAGCGTGCCGCCCGCCTGGACGTGCTTCTCGGCGATACCCCTGCCGATCTGCTGATGCTCGCCCTCGCCCAGGAAGCTGCGGTACGCCCACGGCTCCCCCAAAACCTCGGAGATTCCACGGACCAGAGCCTCGACGTCCGCTTCGAGTCCGTCGGTTGGGAACGGCTCCCCGCGCTCGGCCACACGGCGCTCGAATGCCTGGGCCCACCGCTCCGCCAACTCGGCGGTGTCCTCCTTCAGAGCCTCCGCGGCTTTGCTGAAGACGGCTTCACGAGCCCGTCGGGGGGACGGTGGCATCCGGCCTCCGATTCGCTCCTGCAGTTGTTTCGGCGGGCATCCGACTAACGGTCAGCTTTTAAAGAAACACCGATCATAGGGACGGGTCAAGCATGGCGGATTTGGCTCGAAATGGTCAAATCTTCACAGCCGACCCAACCCCCACGTGCCGAGCGCCCCCACGACGGTCGCCAGCCAGTTCACGGCGTCGTTGTCCAGCCCCGGAACGCCCGCAGTGCGCCGGGCCCGGGCTGGACAGCCGAGATGATTGGAGACTTCGGGGGTCGCGCCGCAGGCGGGGCAGCGGTAGACTGCCTGTAGGCTAGCCCCCAGAAGCGAGTCGACCAGCGAGCCGGCCACGCCCGCCGCCGCCACCGCCGCCCCTCCGGCGATGCCGATCTCGGGGATCAGCCAGGCGGAGACGGCGCCGATGGCCGCGGCACCGGCGGCGGACGCCAGGGTGCCCGGCCACGACACCGCCCCCGAGGTTCCCGCCCGCCGGGGCTCGAGGGTGAGGATCGACCGGGGGGTAGCACCGGACCGCACGCCGATCTCGGTGGCCCAAGTATCGGCTGTCGCGGCGGCCAGCGCGCCGGCCAGAGCCAGCGCCCAACCGTTCCAGGCGCCGGTCGCGACCGCCGCCAGCGCGGCGGCCGAGCCGTTGGCCAGCACCTGCCTGGCGTTCCGATGGCCGCGTGATTTCGGGCCCTTGCCGCCCGGCAGCGCCGACAGCCCACTGGCGCTGACGAAGAACAGGACCAGGAGCACCGCGGGGCCCCAACCGCCGAACCCGAGGACGCAGCCACCCACCGCCGTGGCGGCGATGGCGCCGTCGCGGTCCAACGCTCCGAGCTTCCAGCCGGCGGCGGCGACCGCCGCCGCCGCGCTGATGGCGAGCACGGCTTCTGGCACGGGCTACCCGTCCTGTGTTCGTCGTTTCGATTCAGATCAGACACCGCTTGCCCCGGCGCCGGGCGGCCTTATTCTCGGGTCGATGCCAGAGACACGCAACGACGACCGTCAGCCCGTTTACCACACCGTACGCCTCATCGCCGGACCGGCCCTGTTCCTGGTTCTGATCCTCATGCCCCGTCCGGATGGCGTGTCGCCGGAGGCTCAGGCCACCCTGGCCCTCGCCGGCTGGATGGCGGCCTGGTGGCTCACCGTGGCGGTCCCCCTGGCGGTGACCGCGCTCCTTCCCCTGGCTCTCGTGCCGGCTCTCGGTATCGCCGGACCCGGGGACGCCGCCGCACCCTACGCGAACCCGGTGATCTTCCTCTTCATGGGCGGCTTCTTCATCGCCGCCTCGATGCAGCGCTGGCAGCTCCACCGGCGCATCGCGCTCGCCGTTGTCGCCCGCACCGGCACATCCCCCCGCCGGCTCGTCGCCGGCTTCATGCTGGCCTGCGCGCTGCTCAGCATGTGGATGTCGAACACCGCGGCGACGCTGATGATGATGCCCATCGGCACCGCCGTGCTGACGCTCATGACACGGTCGGGTCCGAACAGATCCGACGACACGCCCCAACTCGGCGCCGCACTCATGCTCGCCATCGCCTACGCGGGCTCGATCGGCGGCGTCGCCACACTCATCGGCACCCCGCCCAACGCGATCCTGGCCGGGCTCGCCGACGAGCTGCTGGCCGTCGATCTCTCCTTCGCTCGCTGGATGGCCGTCGGCCTGCCGGTCAGCCTGGCGATGCTGATCGCCTGCTGGGCCCTCCTCTGCTTCGTGCTGTTCAAGCTGCCCGGGCGTCCCATCCCGGGCGCCGCCGACGTGATCGAAGGAGAGCGGGCCGGGCTGGGCGCCTGGCACCCGGCGGAGCGCGTGACGGCGGTCGTCTTCTGCCTCGCCGCGCTCGCCTGGATCTTTCGGGCACCGAAAGAGATCGGCGGTCTGACCGTGCCCGGCATCCAGACGCTCCTGCCTCAGGTCGGTGACTCGACCATCGCCATCGCCGCCGCCCTGGCTCTCTTCCTCTGGCCGGCCCGCGATCGCGACGGCCGACGCACCACGGTGCTTGACTGGCGCCACGCCGCCGGGATACCGTGGGACATTCTCGTCCTCTTCGGCGGCGGGCTGTCCCTCGCCGCGGCGTTCGGATTCACGGGGTTAACGGAGTGGCTGGGAGCGGAACTCACCGTGCTCGACGGTCTGCCGGACTGGCTGATCATCGCGTCGGTCGCGACCACGTTCGTCTTCGTCACCGAGATCACGTCGAACACCGCCACCGCCACCCTCGGGCTCCCGGTGATGGCGGCCCTCGGTCCCGCTGTCGGCGTCGAGCCCCTCGCCCTGATGACCGCGGCGGCCATGGGCTCCTCGATGGCCTTCATGCTGCCCGTGGCGACACCGCCCAACGCCATCGTCTTCGGAACGGGCTACATCCAGCCCGCTCAGATGAGCCGCGCGGGCTTCTGGCTCAACTGGATGGGAATCGTGATCATCACGATCGCCGTCTCGATCGTCTCGGGTTAGCGCCATGAACGGCTCGGAGGCCCAGGTCGACGCCCGTCTCCCCCTCGCGCTGCTCCAGGCCCTGCAGCATCAAGACACGCCGCCCGAAGTGCTGCCCGAAGAGGACTTCAGCTCGTTCTTCCCCACCCGGCTGGGGCTCTCCGGCGTGATCGAGGAACAGATCCGCCAGTTCCGCCGGCTCGCCCGTGGCCGCGGTCGCAGCGAGCTCGGCCAGCTCGAGTCGCTGTTGAAGCTGATCTCGCGTCGACCCGACGCCGGCGAAGTACTCACCGCCGCCGGACGCCGACTGGCGGGATACCATTTCTCCGGAATCCCCGGCGCGCTCCGTCGCGTCGTTCGCCGGTTGCCCCGCTCGCTGCGCCGACGCGCCGCGCGGCGTTCGATCCAGGCGGCCCGGGACGACTTCCTCATCGCCACCGACTCGTCGGTCCAGGCCAAGCCCCTGGAGCTGCACGCCGTCGAGCCCATCACCGCCCGGGTCGGCGAGTACGGGGCCGCCTGTAAACTGTACGAGTCGATGGTCGGCGAGCTGGTCGAGCGGAGCGGCCTGGGCCCGGCCCGGGTGACCCATACCGAGTGTCACCGGTATGGGCATGAGCGCTGCGTGTGGGCCGTCGAGGAGAGCTAGTAGTGGGTAGTGGGTAGTGGGTAGTGGGTAATGGGTTCCCAATCCCACGACCCACTACGCACTACCGCTTACCGCCTCTAATGGAGTTCCGTCGGCTCCACGTGCACCACCACGTCACGGAGATCGAGCTCTTCGGTCAGCGTGCGCTCGACCTCGTCGGCGATGGTGTGCGCCTCGCGAACGTGCGTCGCCGGCCGCACGTGAACAGTCAGCTCCGCGAAGCCTTCACCGGGTCGACCGCGCGATCGAACCTGGGTCACACCTTCCACCCCATCCACCGAGGCGGCCACCTCCTGCACCCGCTGCGGATCGACCACCCGCTCGTCCACCAGCACCGGCACGGTCATCCGGATGATCTGCCAGCCGCTGTAGGCGACGACGACGGCCACCAGGATCGCCAGCAGGGCATCCGCCTGGGCGAGGCCCAGTCGCACCAGGCCGAGGCCGCCCAGCACCGACAGCGTCACCCAGACGTCGGAGCTGGTGTGTCGCGCGTCCGCCAGCAGCAGCTCGCTGTCCAGCTCCTTCCCGCGGCGACGCTCGTAGAACGCGATCGCCACGTTCACCGGCACGGTCGCCGCCAGGACCAGGAGCATCATCGGATCCGCGTCCGGCGGTGGCGCGTCGCGCAACAGGCGGGCGATGGCGGTCTTCAGAATCTCGTAGCAGGTCACCGACAGGAAGCCGGCGATGATGAAGGCGCCCAACGTCTCGAACTTGCCGTGCCCGTACGGGTGGCGCTCGTCCGGTGGTATCGCGGCGAAATAGATGGCGACGAGCGCCACCAGGTTGTTCAGCGCGTCGGTCCCCGAATGGGCCGCGTCGCCCAGCACCGAGAGCGAGCCGGTGGCCACGCCCACGCCGATCTTCACCGCCACCAGCAGCGCGTTGGCGACGAAGATCCAGACGAGGATCCGCCGCACCCTTCGCGACCGGAGGTCCTGAGCCGTCGGACTCGGTACCGTGCTCATTTCCGCCTGCGGCTCAGCAGCCAGCCGCGCTCGATCGACCGGGGCTCCTCGATCACCACGAAGGCCTCGTCGTCCCAGCGGCTGACCTCCTTGCGAAGCTCCGCCACCCGACGTCGCTGCACGATCGTGCTGATGATCTCCACCGGCCCTTCCTTCCCCTGTCCCATCATTTCCGTGACCCCGAACCCCAGACCGCGCAGCGCCTCCGCGATCTCGACTCCGGCCCGGGAGATGACCCGCACCTCCGCCAGCCCCAGAGCCAGCTTCTCCTCGATCGTCATCCCCACGAACGTTCCGGCGGCGAAGCCTGCCGCGTAACTCACCACCAGTGCCGGCGAATCAAGGTTCCGGATCACGGTCCCCACGACCACGACCCAGATCAGGATCTCGACGAAACCCAACGCCGTAGCCACCAGCTTGCGGCCGCGTACCGCGCTGATCATCCGGACCGTGGCGATCGACACGTCGCAGATGCGCAGCAGAAAGATGAGCAGCGGGCCCACTGGCCCGGCCAATATCCCTTCCATCGCAGAACCCCACTCCGGGGGTACTTGCGCCGCCGAGACTCGCGGCACAGCAATTAGTCCGGCCGCTCGTTTGGGCAGCCAAAACAAACGGCGCAAGAAAAAACGATCGAATCTACCGAGCAACCCCTAACGAATGAAGACCTCAGACGAGCTGAGCAAGAGCCTGACCGCCATCGATGGCAAAGGTTACGGCGCCTACAAGAGCGTCAAAGGCAGCTACGACCTCGACGACTTCGTGCTGCACATCGACCACGTGCAGGGTGACCCGTTCGCCGCTCCCAGCCGCTTGCGCGCCGTTTTCGCCGCCGACGTGGCCGGGATACCGTCCGATCTGTTGGGTCCGCCCGTGCGCAAGCGCGCCGCCGCCGACTTCCTCAACCGCCGACTCGCCGGCGAGCTGGCCGCGGCCAGCCGCAACCGGGGCTCGGGCAAGAGCGGGGTCGTCCGCATCCTGCGGCCCCGGCAGTGTGTCCTGGAGCGGACCAGCCTGGCCATCGGCCACGACGGGACCGTGACGGCCCGCTTCGTCGCCGGGCTGCCGGCCCGGGGCCGCCGGGTGCTCGGTCGCCAGGCCGACGAGATGCTGACTTCGGCCATCCCCCAGGCGCTGCGGCGCGTCCTGGCGCCAGCCACCGGCGAGCTGGACGCCATGCGCCGGCACGCCGACCTGGTCCAGGACTCCGCCGCGCTCCGCGACGCGCTCGGAGAGCGGGGGCTGGTGGCCTTCGTTCCGGACGGGGCGATCCTCCCGCGCCGCAGCGGCGTCGACGACCGGCCGTTGGCGGCCGACCGAGCGGTGGTCTTCGAGGCACCGGAGCGGCTCCGGGTCAGCCTGGAGGCGCCGAACCGGGGCACCGTTACCGGGCTGGGAATTCCGGAAGGGATCACGCTGATCGTCGGTGGCGGCTACCACGGCAAATCGACTCTGCTCCGCGCCATCGAGACCGGGATCTACGATCACATCGAGGGTGACGGCCGCGAGCTGGCCGTCACCGTCCCGGACGCGGTAAAGATCCGCGCCGAAGACGGCCGGTCGGTGGCCGGCGTGGACATCTCGAACTTCATCACCGGGCTGCCGCTGGGCGAAGACACGGCCCACTTCTCCACCGCCAACGCCAGCGGCTCCACCAGCCAGGCGGCGGCGATCGCCGAGGCGCTGGAGGTGGGCGCCACCTGTCTGCTCATCGACGAGGACACCAGCGCCACCAACTTCATGATCCGCGACGCACGCATGCAGGCGCTGATCCACGACGACGACGAGCCGATCACCCCGTTCATCGATCGCGCCCGCCAGATGCACCGCGAGCTCGGCGTCTCCACCGTCCTGGTCGTCGGCGGCGCCGGCGACTACTTCGACGTCGCCGACACCGTCATCGGGATGCGGCGATACCTGCCCGCCGACCTCACCGAGCAGGCGACCGACATCGGCCGTCGCATCGAGACCGAGCGCGTCCACGAGGGCGGCGACTGGTCCCCGCTCCGCCGCCGCGCCCCCGACCCGGCCAGCGTCGACGCGCGCAAGGGCAAGAAGCCCGTCTCCATCAAGATCCAGACGCCCACCCGGGTGCTGTTCGGCACCCAGGAGCTCGACCTCTCCGCCCTCGAACAGCTGGTGGAGGAGGCTCAGGTCCGGGCCATCGCACGGGCCCTGGTCCACGCCGCCGAACGCCACCTGGATGGCGACCGAACGGTGCGCGGCGCGCTGGAACGACTGATGGGTGAGATTCGCGAGCGAGGGCTCGGCGTCATCGACCGGCGCGAGTCCGGCGACTACGCGGCCTTCCGTATCCACGAGCTCGCCGCCGCCCTGAGCAGGCTGCGGTCTCTGCAGGTGAGGTCCATACCGGAATGACTTCGAAGTCTACGGCGGAGAGCTGACCGCGACGTCGCTACCGTCGCAGCCGTACGACCGGGCGCTTCTCTTCCTCCGACTCCTCGCCCTCTCTCTTCGGGACCAGCAGCCGGCCGGTATCCCAGCCGCGGCTCGGCGGGCCGCCCCGGAAGAACAGCCGGTTGATCCACGTGGCCCGCAGCCGATCCTCGGCGTGCCACTGCCGCGCATCCTTGGGGCGCCCGGTCCACGGCATGCCGAAGCCGATCCAGAGGCCCAACACGAAGACGAAAACCGCTCCGGCGATCTTAGCAACGAGAACAAGATCCATGGTCATTCCGAAAAGCTATCCTTCAAAGCCAGTAGGGTGTAGGGTGGTGGGCGCCGCGACTCCCCACCCGCTACTCACGACCCACTACCGCTCACCATAGTAATGGCACGCCGCCGCGCATGTCTCCGCCACCGAGACCCGGTGGAGCTGGGGAAGAGCGCCCTCCAGCTTTTCCCAGAGCCAGCGGCAGAGATGCTCGCTGGTCGCGTTTTCGAGGCCGGGTACGTCGTTCAGCGTACGATGATCGAGCCGAGCGATCACCGGCTTCACCGCCGTGTCGATCGCGCCGTAATCGATCAGCCACCCGGTCTCCGGGTTCACCGGGCCGCGCACCCCGACCTCGACCCGATACGAGTGGCCGTGCAGCCGCCGGCACTTGTGGCCTTCCGGCGCTTTCGGCAGGTGGTGAGCGGCGGCGAAGTTGTACTTCCGGTTGAGCTCGACCTCCATCTTCAGACCCCCACCTCCTCTGGACTCCAGATACTCTTGTGGAGCTGGAGTTGCAGCCGGGCCGGCACGTTGTCGGTCAGCATCCACTCGGCCAACTGCCGGGGCTCGAGGGTCCCGTGCACGGGCGCGAAGAGCAGCCGGCGGCCCGCGAGCCCCCGCTCCTCTATCACCTCCAACGCCCACTCGTAGTCCTCGCGACCGGCGATCACGAACTTCACCTCGTCCCGCTCGCTCAGTTTCTCCAGGTTCTCCCACAGGTTTCGATCGGCCTCTCCGGAGCCGGGGCACTTGAGGTCCATGATCTTGACGACGGCGGCGGGTAGCGCATCGATGTCCAGGCTGCCGCTGGTCTCGCACAGCACCGTGTAGCCGCGCTCCAGCAGGGCCTCCGCCAGCTCTACCACGTCCTTTTGCAGCAGCGGCTCGCCGCCGGTGATCTCCGCCAGCCGACAGCCGCGCCCCAGGCGTTCGATCTCTTCGACGATCTCGTTCACCGACATCTCGCGGCCGCCGAAGAACGCGTAATCGGTATCACACCACACGCAACGCAGATGACAGCCCGTCGCCCGCACGAAGACACACGGATAGCCCGCCCAACCCGACTCTCCTTGTATCGACAAGAAGATCTCGGTGACTTTCATCTCAAGATAGTTGAAAATCGAAAATTGAATGTGATCATTGAACCTTCACCTTGGTAATTGATCATTGATGATCGACCATTCAACGATCCAATTCCCAATTTCCATCTACTGCCCCACCGATTCCTTCACCTTCCGCCCCTCCGGCGCACGACACTCCTCCACGATCTCGCGCAACTCATCCGCCTCGATGACCTCCTTCTCGAGCAGGCGCCGGGCCACCGCTTCCAGCGACTCGCGCTCCCGGGTCAGCAGCTCCCGCACCCGATCGCGCGCCTCGTCGACGATGCGGCGGACCTCTCGGTCGATCTGCTCCAGCGTCTCCTCGCTGTGCTGGTCCTGCTCGCCGGTAATCGTCTGCCGCAAACCCAGCATGGTCTGCTGCCGGTTCTCGTAGGTGATGGGTCCCAGCGCGTCGCTCATCCCGTACTCCATCACCATGCGGCGGGCGATGTCGGTGACCCGGCTCAGATCGTTCTGCGCCCCGGTCGAGATCTCGCCGAAGATGATCTCTTCCGCCACGCGACCACCGAGCAGGACGGCCACCCGGTCGAGAAGCTCGGCCCGGGTGAGCAGGTAGCGGTCCTCGGTGGGCAGCTGCTGCGTGTAGCCCAGGGCGCCGATGCCCCGGGGGATGATCGAGATCTTGTGGACCGGGTCGGCGTGGTCGACGCAGTGCGCCACCAACGCGTGGCCCGCCTCGTGGAAGGCGACGATCCGCTTCTCGTCTTCGTTGATCAGCCGGTTCTTTTTCTCCAGGCCGGCCACGATCCGATCGGTGGCCCGATCGATGTCCTTCAGCGTCACGTCGTCGCCGCCGCGGCGAGCCGCCAGCAACGCCGCCTCGTTCAGCAGGTTGGCCAGGTCGGCGCCCACGAAGCCAGGGGTGCGCTGCGCCACGACCTCCAGATCGACGTCCGCCGCCAGCTTGATGTCCTTGGCGTGCACCTTGAGGATCTCGTGGCGGCCGTTCTTGTCCGGCCGATCGACCAGCACGTGACGGTCGAACCGGCCCGGCCGCAGCAGCGCCGGATCGAGGAGCTCGGGACGGTTGGTCGCCGCCATGATGATCACGCCGACCCGCGGGTCGAACCCATCCATCTCCACCAGCAGCTGGTTGAGCGTCTGCTCCCGCTCGTCGTGGCCGCCCACCGGACCGCCCAGCCCGCGGGCCTTGGCCAGCGCGTCGAGCTCGTCCACGAAGATGATGCAGGGCGCCTTCTCTTTCGCTTGAGCGAACAGGTCCCGGACCCGGGCGGCCCCCACCCCGACGAACATCTCGACGAACTCGGAGCCCGACAGGTTGAAGAACGGCACGCCCGCCTCGCCCGCCATGGCCCGGGCCAGGAGGGTCTTGCCGGTGCCGGGCGGCCCGACCAGCAGGATCCCTTTCGGGATCTTGGCACCCAGCCGCACGAACTTCTCCGGTTTCTTCAGGTACCCGACGACCTCCTGCAACTCCTCCTCCGATTCGTCGACCCCCGCCACGTCGTCGAACGTGACACCGGTGTCACCCTCGGCCTGCAGGCGCGCCTGCGACTTGCCGAACGTCATCACGCTCTGCGTCGGGTTCATGCGGCGAAGCATGAAGAGCCAGAAGACGATCAACAGGCCGAACGGCAGAATGAAGCCGAGCATCCACCCCCAGTTGCTCGACGTGCTGCCGTCGTACTCGATCCCCTTCTCCTCCAGCAGCTCGATCAGCTTGGGATCGTCGACCGGTGTGGCCGTCCACGCCTCCGGCGCTCCCGCGTCTCGCGCCGCCTGCGTGGGCTCCGCCACGATGTTGCTCTCGCCTACCGTGACCTTCTGGACCTGGCCCGCCTCGATCTTCGCCTTCAACTCGCTGTAGCTGATCTTCTCGCCGCCCTCGTCGGACGCGATGTAGTTGAGCGCCACGAGTAGCAGCAGCGCCACGACGACCCAGGCGGCGTTGATCCCCATCCGGCGCCGCATCGGATCGCCGGGAGGTCCATCCTTGGCGGGTCCTCGGGGACCGCGAGGCTTGGTGGGCCCGCTCTTCTGATCCTTTTGCCTATCGTTCATGTATCGTCAGTGTTTCTCTTGTTCCGCCGATTATGTGACAATGACAACCACGCAACCCCTTCAATCTCGATACTCATCGAACAATCCTCAACGACCAACGCACATGTGCGGTTAACGATTGATCGTTGGCAAACTGCTGATGGCGTCTGGTCATTACAACGTTGAGATTGTACCATCACACGTCAGCCCAACACCGAGCGCATCGCTTCGTCATCCCGGAACTGCCGGGCATACAGCCTGGCGTACAGCCCGCCCAGCGCCAGCAGCTCCCCGTGCGTCCCCACCTCCACCATACGGCCGGCGTCCAGCACCAGCACCCGGTCGGCCCGCTGCACCGTGCTGAGCCGGTGCGCGATGATGAGCGTGGTCCGTCCTTCCATCAGCTCCTCGAACGCCTGCTCCACCAGCCGCTCGCTCTCGGTGTCCAAGCTGCTGGTGGCTTCGTCCAGGATGAGGATCTCTGGGTCCTTGAGTAATACCCGGGCGATGGCGATTCGTTGCCTCTGGCCCACCGACAGCTTCACCCCGCGCTCGCCGACCCGCGACTCGTATCCTTCGGGCGCACGCTCGATGAACTCCGCCGCGTGCGCCGCCGCCGCCACCGCCTCGATCTGCTGCCGCGTCGCCCCGTCCCGGCCGTAGCCGATGTTCTCGGCGATCGTCGTGCCGAACAGCATCGGCTCCTGCGGGACGATCCCGATCGCACCGCGCAGCTCCCGCAGCGACAGCTGCCGCAGATCGATGCCGCCCAGGCTGAGCGCCCCCCGGGTGGGGTCCCAGAACCGGGGCACCAGCCCGGCCAGCGTCGATTTCCCGGCGCCGCTGGGGCCGACCAGCGCCACCACCTCGCCCGGCAGGATCTCGAGCTCGATCTCCCGCAGCGCCCACGGCAGCCCTTCGCCGTAGCGGAACCAGACGTCGTCGAAGCGGAGCGGCCAGCCGCCGGGCCGGGGCAACGGCCGGGGGTGCCGCGGCTCGCTCACCGTGCCCCGCTGGCCCAGCAGCTCGAACACCCGCTCCGCCGAGCCCTGCGCTTCCTGGTAGCCGCCCCAGAGCGAGGCCAGCGACGTGATCGCCGCCGCCACCATCACCGCGTAGAGCAGGAAGGAGACGAGCTGGCCGCCGGTGATGGCGCCCTCCAGCACCATGCGGCCGCCCTGCCACAGCACCGCGACGATGCCGCCGAAGGTGACGAACGTGATGGCGCCGAAGAAGACGCCCCGGGTCAGGGCTCGATTCAGCGCCGCCTTCAGCGCCGCGTCGATCCCCGCGCCGTAACGACCCCGTTCCGTCGGCTCCCGCACGAAGCTCTGCACCGTGCGGATCTGCACGATCGACTCCTCCGCCACCGTGTTCGCCTCGGCGATCTTGTCCTGCACCTCCGTGCTCGCGCGCCGCAGCCGCCGGCCGAACACGAAGGCGAAGAAGACCACCGCCGGCGCCACCGCCAGAGTGGTGAACGTCAGCTGGCGGTGCATCACGGTCAGCAGCGTCAGGGCGCCGAACAGGTAGAGGGTCTGCCGCAGCAGCTCCGAGATCTGGTACGACAGGACGCCCTGCAGCCGCACGACGTCCGATGTGAGCCGGCTGGTCAGCTCGCCTGTCGTCCGCTCGGTGAAGAAGTCGGGCGACAGGGTCAGCAGGTGGTCGAACAGGTCCTTCCGCAGCCCGGCGACGATCTTCTCGCCCGTGGCTCCCAGCAGGTAGACCTGACAGAAGTTGAAGAGCGCCTGCAGCGTGAACAGCCCCAGCAGGATCAGCGCGATCCGGTTGAGGAGCGATCGGTCCATCACCACGAACGCGGCGTCCATCAGGTGGCGGACCACCAGCGGGAAGGCGAGCCCGATCGAGCCGCTGAGGAGCAGGAAGAGGGTCGCCGCGGCCAGCGCCCAGCGGTGCGGCCTCAGCCGGGGCCACAGGCGCCGGAAAACGAATATCGGCACCTGGATCGGCGGCACCGCCAGCTTCTTGTTCGTCTCCCTGTCAGCCATAGACCATCAAATGTATCCCGCTCCCCCTCCCCTGTCTTGCCCCCATTCGTACTCCGACTCCTACTCTTTATCGTACTCGTGATCGTCTGTTGAAAATTGATGATTGAATATGAACATTGAAACTTCACGTTGAGAATTGAGGCCTGAGGGTTGAACATTCAATAGCCAATTCTCAACTGACCTCTAGTACGATCACCAGTAGGGGTACGAGTACGAGCGGTTGGGCGAGGGCTATTACGGGGAGGGAGGGTCGCCGAGGCCGACGATTCGGAGGCCGGGGAAACGGGCGAAGTCCCAATCGAGGGTGAGCAGCCGGCCGGCACCGTGCTCGCGGCAGACCGCCGCGATCTGCGCGTCGAACGCCAGATTCCCCCGGGCGTCCGCCGCCCGGACCGCCTGGGCGAACAACGGGGCGTAATTCGGGCCGGGGCTCAGCAGCCGCAGCGTCGGGCTCTCCAGCAGACCGCTCAGCGCCTCCAGCGCCGCGTCCAGCGACGACGGCGGGTCGAGGACCCGGGGGTGCGTGACCACCCGGACGAACTCGCCCAGGCAGAAGACCGGGATCCCCCAGGGGACGTTCCCCTCCGCCAGGCTACGCAGCCACGCCAGCGCCCGCTCGTGCCCGCCCAACCCCGAACGATGGGCGACGACCAGGACGTTCGTGTCCACCGCGATCACTCGGGCTCCCCCTCCATCCGCTCCAGCAGCGCGTCACGGTCGGTGAGGTCGACGCCCGACTGGACGCCGCCTTCCACCGTGACCCAGCGGAGGCGATAGTCCCGCTCTTCCCGTTTCTCGCGCCACAGCAGCTCGCGGAGGGCCGTCTCGATCAGAGCCGTCAGCGTTCGACCGGTCATGGCCGCATGTTGCTTGGCATCCCGCATCAGATCGTCATCGAGATTCAGTGTGGTCCTCATACAGATATCTGTATCAATAAATCATATTTATGTCAACAGAGGCTTTCACTCCTGCTCGTGATCGTTATCGTGCTCGGAGCACACCGCCTCGTGCCGGAGCACGACAACGGCAACGACACCGAATACGAGGACGAGGGTCAAGATCCGTCCGGGCGATTCCCTCGCTCCTCATCTCTCCCCATATTGCCGGGGCCCAACCACCCAACAGGAAGCTGGAGAGAAGGATGGACGAGAACCCGTACGCCGATGCCCTGAAGCCTCTCAAGCGATACGCCTGGCTCGCGTTCCTGGCAGCGTTTTTCACCTACGCGCTGATCGTGTTCGGCGGCGTGGTCCGGATCACCGGATCGGGGATGGGGTGCGGCGACGATTGGCCCCTCTGCAACGGCCAGCTCATCCCGCCCATGGACTTCGAGACGCTGATCGAGTACGGTCACCGGTTGGCCGCCCTGCTGGTCAGCGCGCTGGTCTTCGTTGTCGCCGGTTACGGCTTCGTGCATCGCCGGGCCGGCGAATTCGTCCGGCGCCGGCTGTACGGGCTGGGGCTGATCGCTGTCGTCCTGCTCATCGTCCAGGTGCTGGTCGGCGCGATCACGGTTTGGCTCGAGCTGCCCACGAGCACGGTGGTCCTGCACCTGGCCCTGGCCTCGCTGCTCCTGGCC
>JAACAK010000025.1:0-929 GCA_011774835.1 Candidatus Kutchimonas denitrificans
GAATGTGATTCAATCAAAGTATCCACAGGTTCGATAATCAATCCTTCTGCTCAATTAATCAGAGGTTCATCTCTGAGTTTTGTACCTGAGATTCAATCCAAAATATCACAATATTCCACCATTATAGTCATGGCCAATCTAGCAGGCAAGACAGGTTCTGCAATTGCCCCCCTGATTACTAAATTATCAAAAGAAGAAGAAAAAAGTGCAATTTCTTTTGCAATAATGCCCTTCCAGTATGAAAAAGACAGAATATTCAACTCCGGAATTGCACTAAAGAGAGTAAAGACAGATTCAAGTTGTACAGTTGTTTTAGATAATGATTCACTTCTTGAAAGCAATCCAGACCTAAGTACAAAAGATTGCTACCAGATAGGAAATAGTGCACTAATGCACATAGTCAGCTCACTGAGCACTAGTGAGATTTCTGAGGACATCAATATCGTATCTACAGGAAAGGCAGGTCAAGACATTGAAGAATCCCTAAGAGATTCACTCAAAATGCTTTATGAAAATGCACCACCAAACGCAGTGAAAAAATCCATGATTCATGTTGTAGGCGGAAGCAACATTCCAGTTGGAATCATTAATTCATTAAACAAAATCACTAATGGAATAACTGATAACAACTCTCACATAAACATGGATTCTGCACAAGCAGATGAATCAAACATAGTGATGGTGTCATCAGTTCAAGGAATGACCAAGTTTGACAAGTACGACCCACTTGGTATGATTCCACAAGAAAATACTCTTGATTGGTCTGAGCCAGACTGCAGCATAGACTGTAAACTCGATTTATATCAATTAGAATAAAATTTTCAATTCTAGAAAAGTTTTAGAAAAATTATTTATTTTTTAGAATCTTTTTCTGGTTCTTTAGTTGGTTCTGGTTTGTCTTCTGGTTTCTTTTCTGGTTCTTTAGTTGG
>JAACAK010000025.1:983-1207 GCA_011774835.1 Candidatus Kutchimonas denitrificans
GATTCTTCTAGTTTGGTTTCAGACTTTTCTTCAACCTTTTTTGTGACCTCTTCTACAACTTTTTCTGCTTCTTTTTTCGTTTCTTTGTCTGGAACTACTGGAGCTTCTTCTTCGCTGTATGGTGTAACTAAAATGAATCCCTCATCAGTTTTAGTCATTCTAACTCTGATTTTTCTTGGAGGACTTCGAACTCCACGGGCCCAAACTACATGTGCTAATTCTTC
>JAACAK010000126.1:0-197 GCA_011774835.1 Candidatus Kutchimonas denitrificans
TCCCGGTGATGTAGGCCTCGGTCCGCTCCTCCACCGGGTTCGTGAAGAGCGTGTCCGTCTCGCCGTACTCGACCAGCTCGCCCATGTACAGGAAGGCCGTGTAGTCCGAGATGCGCGCCGCCTGCTGCATGTTGTGAGTCACGATGACGACGGTGTAGTCCTTCTTCAGGTCGTGCATCAGCTCCTCGATCTTCTGC
>JAACAK010000126.1:318-1698 GCA_011774835.1 Candidatus Kutchimonas denitrificans
CAGCTCGTCCAGGTCGCCCCGGAACCCGTTGATCCGGGGCCCGAAGGCCACGTTGTCGTAGATCGACTTCGGGAACGGGTTCGGCTTCTGGAACACCATGCCGATGCGCCGCCGGACCTCCACCGGGTCCACGTCCTCGCCGTACAGGTTCGTCCCGTGATAGGACACCTCGCCCGTCACGCGCGCCGACGGGATCAGGTCGTTCATCCGGTTGAAGCAGCGCAGCAGCGTGCTCTTGCCGCAGCCCGACGGCCCGATGAAGGCGACGACCCGGTTCCGCGGGATCGTGAGCGTGATGTCCCGCACCGCANNGTGTCTCCAGCGCCGGCTCGCCCGGCGGCGTCAGGATCGCGTCGGCCATGTCACCATTTCCTGCTGTACCGGTTCCGTAGGAGGATCGCCGCCGCGTTGAGCGACAGCAGTACGATGAGCAGCACCAGGATGCCGCCGGCGGCCCGCTCGTGGAAGCCGGGCTGGGGCCGGGCGATCCAGTTGAAGATCTGGATCGGCATGACGGTGAAGGCGTCGGTGACGCTGGTGGGCACGAAGCCCACGAACGCGGCGGCGCCCACCACGATGAGGGGCGCCGTCTCGCCCACGGCCCGGGACAGGGCCAGGATCGTGCCGGTCAGGATGCCCGGCAGCGCCATGGGCAGGACCTGCCGGCTCACCACCTGCCAGCGGGTGGCGCCCAGGGCGTACGCACCGAGCCGGATCGACGACGGCACGGCACGGATCGCCTCCTGCGACGCGATGATGATCACCGGCAGGATCAGGAGCGCCAGCGTCATGGCGCCCGCCAGGATGCTCCGGCCCATGGCCATGGCCCGGACGAAGACCGCCAGGCCCAGGATCCCGTAGACGATGGACGGCACGCCGGCCAGGTTCGCGATGTTGGTCTGGATCGTCCGCCGCAGCCGGTTGTTCGGCGCGTACTCCTCCAGCCAGATGGCGGTGCCCACGCCCAGCGGGAAGGCCACCGCGGCCGTGAGGACCAGGACCCACAGGGACCCCACCAGCGCCGGCAGGATGCCCGCCCGCTCCGGGAACCGGGACGGATAGCTGGCGACGAAATCCGCCGAGACCGCCGGGGCGCCGTCGTGCACGATGTCCCAGAGCAGAATGACCAGGGCCACGACACCGACCAGCGTCGCTGCGATGCACAGCCCGGCGAAGACCACGCCCAGTGTCTTCCGGCGGCCGAGCCGCGGGTCGTACTCCCGCGCGTCCGACAGCGACGGGTCGGGCCGCTCTTCCGGCGGCGCGATCAGACGGTCGTCCGGCGCCGTCACTCGTACACTTCCCGGAACCGGCGCAGGACGGCGTTGCTCGCGATGTTCATGGCCAGCGTGATCAGGAAGAGCAGGAGCCCCACGGCGA
>JAACAK010000129.1 GCA_011774835.1 Candidatus Kutchimonas denitrificans
TCCGGCAGCTGCTCACCGAGAGCCTGGCCCTCTCGCTGTTCGCGGGAGCGCTGGGCGTCGGGCTGGCGTTCGTGGGGATCCGGGCGCTGGTGGGCGCGGCACCTCCGGGCATCCCACGGATCGGCGACACGAACGTCGACCTGTCCGTGCTGGGCTTCGCGCTGGCGGTCTCGGTGGTCGCCGCCGTGCTGTCCGGGCTGGTCCCAGCGTTACGCGCGGCGCGCCGGGACATCGAGAGCACGCTGCGAGACGGCCGGATCGCCTCGGCCGCACGGAAGGGACCGGACCGCACCCGGACCGGCCTGGTCGTGGCCGAGGTCGCCCTCGCCTTCACGCTACTGGTGGGCGCCGGTCTTCTGATCCGCAGCGTCCACAATCTGGGCCGTCAGCCGCTGGGCTTCGAGCCTCGAGGAGTCATCACGGCGCGGGTCACGCTACCGGCGGCCGGCTACGGGACACCCGATCAATTGATCGAAACCTTCCGCCGCATACCTCGACTGCTGCGAGAGCGGCCCGGCGTGCGCTCGGCGGCGGTCACCTCCCAGGCGCCGCTGGGGCCGGGCGGCAACGGGCTCCTCCCCGAGGGCCGGCCGGACGAGCCCGAGAACCGGGTGTTCGCGCGTCTGCGGATCGTCACCCCGAACTACTTCGAGACGATGGGGATCCCACTGGTCCGCGGCCGCGGGTTCCGCGAGAGCGACGTACGAGGGGCCGCGCGGGTGATGGTGGTGAGCGAGGAGCTGGCGCGACGGGCCTGGCCCGGCGTCGATCCCATCGGCAAGCGGATCATCTGCTGCGAGGGGAGCCCCGACGACCCGCGCTGGAAGACCGTGATCGGCGTGGCTGGCGACGTACGATCGGGCGGCGCCGCCGCTTCGCTGCGACCCGAGTTCTACCTTCCCATCCGGCAGGTGCCGGCGGACGCCTGGAACTGGATCGATCGCACGATGACCGTGGTCGCCCGGGCCGCAAACAACCCCGGTGCTCTGGCGGGGACGTTCCGCGACGTGCTGAACGAGGTCGACCCGACGCTCCCCGTCTACCGGGCCCGCACGATGCAGCAGGAGCTGCGAAGCTCGCTGGCGGCGAACCGATTCCAGATGACGCTGCTGGCTCTGCTGGGCGTGACCGGCCTGGTCCTGGCGGCCCTGGGCATCTACGGCGTGATCTCGTACTTCGTCAACCTGCGCACACCGGAGATCGGGCTTCGCATGGCGCTGGGCGCCACCGGCCTGGACGTGATGTCGCTGCTTACCCGCCAGGGGCTAACCCCGGTGCTGGCCGGACTGGTCATCGGGCTGGCGCTGGCGCTGGCGGCGACGCGCCTGCTGAGCGGGCTCCTGTTCGGGGTCGCCACGGCCGACCCGATCACCTACGCGGCCGTAGCGATCGTATTCGTCGTGACCGCCACCCTGGCGATCCTGTTCCCGGCGCGCCGGGCCGCCCGGATCGATCCGACCCGGGCGCTGGAGGCGAAGTAAGGTCGGGCTCGCTCAGCGAAAGATCGCCGGATCGACGCGTACGAGCTTGTCGTCGCCCTCGCGGACCCGGCCGCGCCCGTCACGGTTGCTGGTGGTGAAGTAGAGCATGCCGTCCGGGCCGATCCGCACGGCGCGGATCCGGCCGAACTCGCCGTGAAAATGAGCGTGCACCTGGATGGCGCCACGCCGGAGCGGCCGGGCCTCGTAGAGCGCCTCGCCGCGCAGGCCGCCGAAGAAGACGCGGCCCTCCCAGTACGCGGCACCGCCGGGCGCCCAGGTATAATCAGGACCCGAATGGACCACCGGCGCCCGCATCCCGGCCGCCGTCTCGTCGCCCTGGATCTCGGGCCACCCGTAGTTCGCGCCCGCTTCCACCACGTTCAGCTCGTCGTAGCCGCTGGCCACACCCGAGCGGCCGTGCTCGGTGCTCCACAGTCGGCCGTCGGCGTCCCAGGCCAGCCCCTGGGCGTTGCGGTGGCCGTAGGAGTAGACCGCCGTGCCGAACGGGTTGCCGTCGGGCACCGAGCCGTCCGGCGCCAGCCTCAGGATCTTCCCCGCCAGCGAGCCCCGGTCCTGGGACCGGCTACTGCCGCCCGCATCGCCCGTGGTGATGTAGAGATAGCCGTCGGGCCCGAACTCCAGGCAGCCGCCGTCGTGGTAGAAGTTCCCCGGTATGCCGTCGATGATGAGCGTGCGGTCCGCGGGCCCATCGTCGTCCAGCCGATAGCGCTCCACCCGGTTCGTCAGCCCATCGTCCCCTTCATACGTGTAGTAGACGTACAGCCAGCGGTTCGTCTCGAACTCGGGGTGCAGGGCCAGGCCCAGCAGGCCGCCCTCACCCGCCTCGCGCACCCCCTCGATCGCGAAGCTCCGTCGCGCGCCGTCGGGATCGATGCGCACCAGCCGGCCGGGCCGCTCGGTGAACAGCAAATCGCCCTCCGGCAGCCAGGCCAGGTCCCAGGGAACGTCCAGCCCCTCGGCGACCACGGTGGGATCGGCGTCGCTCACCTGCGAAAGGGTGAGCCCCTGCTGCGATGCCGGCGGCGCCTGCGAGCCGAAGAACAACCGGATCAGCGGCCCGCGAAACGCGTAGCCGACGCCGACGATGACCGCCACGACGATGACGATGCGAAAGATACGAGTCTTCACGTTTCTCATCCCGTGTTTTGCAGCCCCCGGGCGATGCCGTTCACAGTGGCGAGCAGCGCACGGAAGATCTCCTCGTCCTCGCGGCCCGACTCGCGCCAGCGTTGCAGCAGATCGATCTGCATCAGGCTCATCGGATCCACGTAGGGGTTCCGCAAGCGGATCGAGCGCTGCAGCGTGTAGTCGTTCGCCAGCAGCTCATCGATCCCCTTCAGGTTCTCGATGAGATCCACCGTCTTCTCGTGCTCCGCATGGATGCGCGAGAAGATCTCCGCGCCCCGGTCGCCGGCCAGCGCCGCGTACCGCTCGGCGATGGGCATGTCGGCCTTGGCCAGGACCATCTCGACGTCGTCGATCAGGCTGCGGAGGAACGGCCAGTCCCGCACCATCTCCGCCACCGCATCCATACCGAACTCGGCCACCGCGGCCTCCAGCCCGCTGCCCACCCCGTACCAGCCGGGCAGCAGGTGGCGGCTCTGGGTCCAGGCGAAGACCCACGGGATCGCCCGCAGGTCCGCGATCGTCCCGGCCGCCTGGCGCGACGCCGGCCGCGAGCCGATCGGCATCCGCTCGATCACGTCGATCGGCGTGGCGCTGCGGAAGTAAACGGCGAAGTCCCTCTCCCCGTACACCAGGTCGGTGTACGCCGTCCGGCTGGCCGACGCCACCCGGTCCATCATCTCGTGCCAGCGCGGCTCACGGTCGTCGTCGACCGCCGGCAGCCCGGTCGCCAGCGCCACCGCCCCCACCGTCCGCTCCAGCGTCCGCTCCGCGATCCCCCGCAGACCGTACTTGTCGTCGATCACCTCGCCCTGCTCGGTGACCCGGAGCCGACCGCGCACCGCCGCGGGCGGCGCCGCCAGCACCGCGTCGTGCGTCTTTCCGCCGCCCCGGCCGATCGTTCCGCCGCGACCGTGGAACACGGTGAGCGCCACGCCGGCGGCGTCGGCCACGGCGGCCAGCTCGGCCTGCGCCCGCTGGAGCGCCCAGCGGGAGGCGGCCAGGCCGCCGTCCTTGTTGCTGTCGGAGTAGCCGACCATGATGACCTGGTGCCGGTCACGAGACTCGAGGTGCTCGGCGTAGCCCCGGTCGGCGAACAGCGCCCGGATGACCCCTGGCGCGGCGACCAGGTCCTCCACCGTCTCGAACAGCGGCGCCACGTCCAGCGGGACCCGGCCGGTCTCATCGACCAGCCCCGCCCAGCGCGCCAGGGCCAGCACGGCCAGCACATCGTCGGGCCCCTCGCTCATGCTCACGATATAAAGACCGATCGACCGGCCGCCGTACCGGGCCCGAGAGTCGGCGATGGCCCGGGAGATCTCCAGCGTCTCCTCCGCTTCGTCGTCCGGCTCCACCGCCGGAACGTCACCCGATTCGAGCGCCAGCGCCAGCCGGGCCTGCCGATCCCCCGCCGGCAGGGCGGACCACCCGGGCTCGGCCAGCAGCTGGCCCACCACCCGCCGGTGCACCTCGGCGTTCTGGCGCACGTCCAACGTGGCCAGGTGGAAGCCGAACGTCTCGGCGCGCCGCAGCAGCCGGCGGACCGCGAAGCCGCCGGCGTGCGTCCCGCGGTGCCGCTCCAGGCTGGCCAGCACGTGGCGCAGGTCGTCGCAGAACTCGTCGGCGGCGCCGTAGCTCCCCTCCCCGTCCCGGGCCGTCGCCGCCAGCCGCTCCGCGACGAGCCGGAAGAGCATCCGGTACGGCATCGTCCGATGCCGTGCCGGGATCTCCCCGTGCGTTTCGGGAAAGAGGCCAGCGTACTCGTCGACGCGCTCCAGGATTTCACCGTCGACCTCGACGCGGGAAACCGACTGGCTCAGCGCACGGGCCAGGTCGAGGCATTCTTCGCGGTAGCGGTCGAGGATCAGCCGCCGCTGCCGGGCCAGAGCCTCGCGGATCGTCGCCGCGGTGACGTTCGGGTTGCCGTCCATGTCGCCGCCGACCCACGAGGCGAAGCCGAGTACCGTCGGCAGTTCGATACCGGCGGCATCATCGCCGTAGGCAGCCCGTAGCGCTTCGGTCAGTGCCTGGTAGAACGATGGGACGACCCGATAGATGATTTCGGTCAGATGAAAGAGGACGTGCTCCAGCTCCTGCCCGACAGTCGGTCGCTCCGGCGGATGCTCCTCGGTCTGCCAGCCGGCGGCGACCTCGGCGCGGATGCGTCCCAGCGCCGCGCGCTCCTCCGGCGGCGTCATCGACGCGTCGAACCGGTCCACCAGCGTCCGGGCGATCCGCTGCTGCTTCTCCAGGATCGTGGCCCGGGTGGCCTGGCTGGGGTGCGCCGTGAAGACGGGCTCGACCCGCATGCGGCGGAAGAGCGCCACGACGTCGTCGAGGCCGAGCCCCGAGTCGGCCAGGCGCCGCACCGTGGCCTCGAGGCTCTGCGGCTGCACCGCTCCCTCACGCAGGTAATCTCGGCGGCGACGCAGGCGATGGACCTTCTCCGCCATGTTGACCACCTGGAAGTAGGAGGCGAACGCGCGCACCAGCTCCTCCGACTCCCGCGGCTCCAGCGAGCAGACGGCCCGCTCCAGCTGCGCGGCGCCACGGCGATCGCCCTCGCGCCGACGGATCGCCGCCCGGCGCGCGTCCTCCACTCGCTCGAACAGCTCGTCGCCGCCCTGTTCGCGGATCACGTCGCCGACCAGCGCGCCCAGCGTGCTGACATCGGCGCGCAGCGGCTCGTCTTTAGGCCGGAAGTGGATATCCTGTCGTTTCATCTGCAGTGTAGCATAGGACTTCGGCCGGACCTTGGACAGACAGGTGAAAGCGGAACCGGATGCTGGCGGCCCATCGTTACACAGGAGTAGATTAGCCCGAACTTCACATACCCCAACCAGAGGAGCATACCATGGCAAAGAAGATCATTGCCGTAGTCGGAGCTACAGGGAACCAGGGCGGCGGCCTGATCCGCGCCATCCTGAACGACCCCGACGGCGCGTTCACCGCCCGGGCCCTGACCCGCGACCCGAGCTCCGACAAGGCGAAACCCCTCGCCGAGGCCGGCGCCGAAGTCGTCGCCGCCGACGTGGGCGATCCGAACAGCCTCGTCAAGGCGTTCGACGGCGCCGACGCCGCCTATTGCGTCACCTTCTACTGGGAGCACTTCTCCCCGGAGAAGGAGCTGGCGCACGCACGCAACCTGGCCGAGGCGGCGAAGGAGGCCGGGGTCGGCCACGTCATCTGGTCCACCCTCGAGGACACCCGCAACTGCGTGCCGCTCGACGACGACCGCATGCCCACCCTGATGGAGAAGTACAAGGTCCCCCACTTCGACGCCAAGGGCGCGGCAAACGACTTCTTCCGCGAGCTCGGCGTCCCCACCACTTTCCTGCACACCTGTTTCTACTGGGNNCAAAGGCGAAGCCGACGACTACTTCCGCGAGATCGGCGCGCCCACCACGTGCCTGCGCACCTGTTTCTACTGGGAGGACTTCATCTTCTTCGGCTCCGGGCCGCAGCGGACGCCGGACGGCAACCTGGCGCTCATCATGCCGATGGGCGACAAGAAGCTGCCGGGCATCGCCGCCGAGGACATCGGCAAGTGCGCGCTGGGCATCTTCAAGCGGGGCGACGAGTTCATCGGGAAGACGGTCGGCATCGCCGGCGAGTTCCTGACCGGCGAGGAGATGGCGGCGGCGCTCAGCGAGGCGCTGGGCCAGGAGATCGGCTATTACGCCATCGACGCCGACACCTTCCGCAGCTTCGACTTCCCCGGCGCCGACGACCTGGGCAACATGTTCCAGTTCAAGCGCGACTTCAACGAGGCTTACTGCGGCGCCCGGGACCCGGAGTTCGCCCGCTCGCTCAACCCGGAGCTGAAGACGCTGAAGGAGTGGCTGAGCGAGAACGCGGATCGGATCCCGCTGGAGTAAGGAAACCGGTTACCGGGGCACGTTTCGGCAGGACAGACACCGAGCCCGGAGCCCAATCTCCGGGCTCGACCTCCCCGGTGATTCAACTGGTTTGCGAATCGAGATCGGTATCGGGTGGCCCAACGAGATCTGGCCGTTACGACTCGGTTCCCGTGAGCGCCGCTAGCCTCCCGCGCGCGGCTTCAACACGTCCCTGTAACGGCGGGTCGGCGTCCTTCCACGCCGCGATGAACCGCCGATAGGCGGCCGCCGCCTCGTCCGGCTTGTCCATCTCCTCGTACAGTTGCCCCAGCCGCTCGTGGGCCACCGGGTGCGGCCAGGCGGCCAGGTACCACCCCTCCGCCTCCGGCAGCCGGCCCAGCGCCCGGAAGAGGTCTCCACGCCAGAGCGCGCCCCGGACCGCGCACCGTGTCGGGGTCGCGCGCGATCTTGAAGCCCGTGTCCTGCGCCGACACCACGCCCAGGTCCTGCTCGCGAACGAACGACCCGAGCTCCACGGTCAGATTCGCCGCGACCACACCGTGGAGCGTCCCGGGTGGCTCGCGCACGACGAGGTGGCCGCGGATGAGCTCCACCACTTTCCCCGGGATAGAGACATCGGTTAGTTCGTCGGCGGTCATGAGCCTTTGACCGGCCGTCATGTCGTTCAACATAGTCACCGCATCCCGCGCAGGCGAGCAAACTGGCGGAGACGGCTCAAGAAAATCTCAAACGCCAAGAGCCCCTCGGCGGGATCGGAGAGTCCCGTCCGCGGGCGCCTTGCCCACCACCATGTGCGGGGCTACGCTGATCGGGGACGACACTCAGCCCGTTCACCGCGAGCCCGATCCGCTCGCCCTCGCCGCGCTCCGCGAGGCTCGGACACCCAGGATGGCGTATGTCACCCGATCCGCTCGACAGGCTATGGCGCTTCGCCTCGGAGCTGCGTCGCCGGAAGGTGTACCGCGTCGCGGCGGTGTACGCCGTCGTCGGCTGGATCCTCGTGGAGGCCGCCTCGGTCATCGTCCCGCAGCTTCTGCTGCCGGACTGGATCGCCCGCGCCGTGACCGTCCTCGTCTTGTTGGGCTTTCCCATCGCGCTGGTGCTCGCCTGGGCCTACGAGGTGACGCCGGAGGGCGTGCGCCGGACGAAGGCGGCACAGCGTGAGGCCGGGGGAGCGCCGCGGCTAGCCGGGCGTGCGGCACCTCGGCGATGGGGGATCGGACGGGCCGTGACCGCTGCGGTCGTCATCATCGTGGGTGGCGTTGCGCTCCTCGTGATGCGCGGCCGACTCGAAGTGGCGAAGGAGCGACGGGCCCGGGCGCTGCTGCCGGAGATCGAGNNCGTTGGCCGCCCTGTGGCCGCGCATCTCGGATCGGCTGACCGTTACGACCGAGCCGGCGGCCGCCCGGGTGACCGCACGACCGCTGGCCGGCGGCGGAACGGCCGCGGGCGACGCTGACGTGGAGCCCGACGCCGACGTGAACTCGCAGGCACTATCCTCGGGCGAGTTCGAACCCGAGCCCTTGGGGCAGACGCCGCTGGAGGGGCTCCGCATCCCCCGTGCGACGCACCTGCTGCGGCTCGAGAAGGAGGGCTTCGCGCCGGCGGAGCGACTCGCCTCCAGCGCTCTGGCGCGCGCCCAGACCGAGATCATCGGCTCCGGCCAGGACATCGTTGTGCACGTGGAGCTTGTTCCG
>JAACAK010000148.1 GCA_011774835.1 Candidatus Kutchimonas denitrificans
TCGGGGGCCAGACACGCAGGAACCATCACTAATAGGGGGAGAGATGGACGATTTCGACGCACACTTTGAGCGCACATCCAAGCTGGCGACGGGGATCTTCATCGTGGCAGCGGTCATCGGGCTGACCGGGGTGGCGTTCCTTCTCTGGGCTGGATATACGCTCGTCACGCACTTCACGGGCTAGAGCCAGACATAGACGGCGGACGTGCTGCGGCCACGGCACATATGCGTTAGCGGCCTATTAACTACGGTCGTGAAACTAATTAGACGCACCGTGGGCCGAAGGCGAGGGCCACTAATTGAGTCGGCGGGGCCGCGCACCCCCAGGTCGGTGACACGCTCAGACCGGCCAGCACGTTCGCCAACACGGAGAGAGGGGCGCACTCACAGATAGGGGAAGGAAAGCATGAATCAGCGTACGAAGGACAAGATTGATTTGGTCGCGTTGCAGGAGAGCGGACACCCGCGACTGTCTGCTGACGCCGTCCTGTCGATCAACGCGAAGGATGCGGAGGGACCGAACGAGGAAGAACAAGAGGAAATCGCTCGGACGATGGAGGCGGCTCGCAAGTATTTCCGGATGTTCGCGGAACCTATGAAGAAAGACGGCGCCACAGGCATGATGATAGGCGGTGTTTTGTGTATCGGTTGCGGGGAGGTCCTGAACGGGTTCATGGGGACGTTCCAGTACGGGATCGTGCATGGTGAAGGCACTTGTTCCAACTGCGGGTATCCGTGCCGGACACACCACTACATCAAAGACGAGGACGGCGAGGAGTTGCTGTCGCTCACCGGGTATCTGCTCCAATACCACCCGGATGAGCTAAAGGAGACTGCGTAGATCTGCCCGCCCCAACACCTACGGGAGAGGAGCGAGGAACATGGAAGTGCAATTCGCAACGTGCGTGAGGCCGAAGGCGTTGGAATACATCCAGAAGGTCTACCCAAGCAAAGAGATCACGGATACGGAGGACTCGGCCGGCCCGCTCCTGGACCTCGTGGAAGCCGGCGTGGTGAGGGTGCAGGACCCGACGATGTACGGCAACCGCATCGGCATCATCCCCGGCAAGAATTGGGATGACAGTAGGCGGGGCGAGGTTACGAAAGCTGCCGCCTTATTCACTGGCTGAGCCTCACCTACGGGAGACACGAGATGGCCTTTGACCCGATGGGAACGATGGTGATAGACGAGCCGGACGCGGAGAAACTCGCCCGCGCGCTACACGCCGATCAACACGCCCGCGATCAGCAAGGGCCGTGGGAGGATCTGCCGGAGAAAGCGCGCAACATCTACCGAGAATGGGCAAGGCGCGTCCTGAAGCACTACACCGAGTTCTAACCGAGTCACCTACGGGAGAGGATGTGAGATGAGCAAGCCGTTAGGAGTGGCCCTTGGCGTGTCAGAAGACGGGCCAACGATGAGAGTCACGCGCCCTAGCTCTGCTGAGGACGCCATCTGGCGTGCGGTGGAGGAAGCGCAGTGTGCGGGATGGACGGCCAAGCAATTCAAGCGTGAGGTCGCCCAAGCGTGGAAGGAGCAGATGGAACGTCAGGCGAAGTGGGACGCGGACACCCTGCGGAAGTGACCCATGCTCCCCTGGCTCAAGCGCAACGCCGGCTGGATCGCCTTCTCCGCGCTCGTGGCGCTGGTCGCGAGGCAGGAGCTCCGGCGCACGCCCACGGTGGACGGCCCGCATATAGAGGTGAGCGAGCCGCGACCCGCTATCAGCTACGGAGCCATCCATCTCACCACCCGCGTCACCCTATCCGACTCTCTGTGCCCCGTAGACGCGATGTACGAGGTGCCGGGGAAGATGAAGGTCGTGTTGGGGTGTCCGAGGGAGGAGCGATGAGCCCGCGTAGGCGAGCATGGGCGGAGGGAGCAAGAGCGTATCTGTCAGGGCAGGTATTCGCGGCAAACCCGTATGCGCCGAGCCCCAAGACCACGGACTATGAGCGACCAGGCCCGCGTCGGAAATGCTGGGCATACGGATACTGGTGGGCGATGAAAAACAGGCGTCGGAAGCCATGACCGTTTTCCTCGGAATCCTCGGATACGGCGCGGTTCTCATCTTCCTCGCGGCCGTGACGGCGGTGCAGGGGACGAAGCCATGAGCAATCTCAGCCTTATCACGCGAATCAAGCACAGCATCCACAACGACCGCTTTCGGAATCTGTCATGGTGGCGACGGTGGATGATACGAGCTCTGGATTATCTGGAGAATCGGGTGTGGGCGACGTGGATCTATCCGCATTTGAGGCCGCGCACCTGGTACAAAAGGCGTCGTGATTTCTGGAAGGGGCAGGCGGTGCCACCCCGCATCAACGCCTTCCTGTGGGGAAGCGAAGAGGGCGGATACTGCGTCCATCTGATTGAGGACAACGGCCCGTGGGCCGTGTGTTGTGGGTCCGGTTGGACCGAGGAAGAGGCCAAGGAAAGCGCGCACGACATCCTCGGCATCTGGCAAGAGAACGCCGGCCTCCGATACCCAGAGCAAGGATACACGCTCATCTGGAAAGACAGAAAGCCCACGAACACCGACCGCGCCTACACCCGATAGCGAATGACCCACACCCTCGCCTTCCTCGCCGGCTACACCTTCGGATGCGTCTGTATGCTGGGCGTGGTGCTGGCGGTGATGGGCGCGGAAGAGGAGCCGGACGGCTGGGAGAAGCTGATGGAGGACGTGGAGGATGCGGGTGAGATCGGTGAGGCTTTCCGCCAGCAATGGGAGGCGTTGAGCCCGTATGAGTGAGCGTTTGGTGGTGCTCGACCTCTTCTGTGGAGCCGGCGGCGCGGCGATGGGTTACCACCGCGCGGGCTTTGATGTGGTGGGTATTGACATCGAGCCACAGCCCAACTTCCCGTTCGCATTTATCCAGGCCGATGCGCTCGAGCCTCCGGTGGATCTCACGGCCCTCGACCTCATCCACGCGAGTCCGCCGTGTCAGGCGTACACGCCCATGAGTAACCGATGGAGGGGATCTGGCGGGTTGGCGGACGAGCGGCCCGACTTGATCGGTGCGGTTCGGCAGATGCTCGAGCTTGGGGGTGTGCCTTACGTGATAGAGAACGTGCCCGGCGCACCGTTGGCGTGCTTTATCCGGCTCACGGGCGAGATGTTCGGGCTGTCCGTTCATCGCCCCCGTCTATTCGAGTGTCACCCGTTTCTCATGGGGCCGGCGCCGGAGCGGAGGCAAAGAGATCCGGTGGCTGTGTACGGCAAACATCACGATGGGCGGTTGTTGTGGACCCGCAAAGACGGCACCGAACTACGCGCCCCCGACAACCTTGAGGAGCCGTCAGAGGCAATGGGCATCGACTGGATGACGTGGGACGAGCTCAAGGAGTCGATACCGCCCGCGTACACCGAATACATCGGTCGGCAGATGAAGCCGCTTCTGGAGCAGGCCGCATGACCGAACGCTACTGGATCCGCCCCACTCGCCCGGACGCCGTGGCCTGGACGAACCCGCCGGAGTGGATCGCGCGGCTGATGGCGGCGTTGGGCTATACCGAGGTGGATGCGGCGTGCTTCCGGATACATATAAAGACGAGGTGGCGCGCGTGAGCATCCGCCAAATCGACCTCACGCTGCCGGTGCCGCCCTCCCCGAACGAATGGCCGAAGCATCCGATGCAACTCGCTAGGAAGAAGAACCACTACCGCCGGCAGGTATGGATCGAGGCGATCCAGCAGCACAAGCCGTGGATGGAGCCGCCGCACAAGGTGGTGGCCAGCGCGACCTTCTACGTCTGGAACAAACGCGACGAAGACAACCTCACCGCATCTCTGAAATGGACGCTGGACGCGCTGAAACGCGACCAGACGGGCAAGATGCACTGGCGCGAGGGCGTGGCCGACATGAAGGGCTACATCATCGACGACGACCCCGAGCACTTGACCGTGGTGAAGCCGAGCCAGGAGATCGACAGGGAAGATCCGAGGCTGGTGCTCATTCTGCGCTGGAACGAGGAAAAGCGGGCCGCATAGATGCCGCAGATAGACGAAGCACGCTCGGTCGGAGAGTTGGGACTTACGGACGACACGGGCCGCCTCGAAGCGGCCAAGATCATCGCAGAGGATGCGATCCGGTATCACGGGCCTCGGCACATCGTCGCGCTATTCAGTGGCGGCCACGACTCGGTTTGTGCCACGCATTTCGCCAGCACGCTCGACGGCTTCACGGGCGTCTTCCATGCCAATACGGGCATCGGGATCGAACAGACCCGCGAGTATGTCAGGCAGACGTGTAATGAGCACGGATGGCGGCTGTGGGAATACCACGCGACCGACCCGAGCTATGACGATCTCGTGCTCGACAAGGGTTTTCCTAGGGGCCCGAAGTCTCACAACTCGATGTACTGGTATCTGAAACAGAAATCGCTAGACCGCTTCGTGCAGGAGATGAAAGACGAGTGGTCGGACCGCATCATGCTCGTGACCGGCATCCGCACCAGCGAGAGCGTGCGTCGCATGGGCCAGGCGATGAGCCAGCCGTGGACGCGCACCGGAGCGCAGGTGTGGGTGAACCCGATCCTGCTCTGGTCGAAGCTCGACACGGGCCGCTACATGGCCGCGCACGGCATCCGCAGGAACCCCGTCGTAGACACCCTGCACCGCTCGGGTGAGTGTCTGTGTGGAGCGTTCGCCAACGCCAACGAGATCCACGAGATCGAGGAGTGGTATCCCGATACCGCCGAGCGCATCTACCGGCTGGAGAGGCGGTGCGAGGAGCGCGGCCTCGTGGACTGCCGGTGGGCGCAGAGTCAGGCGCCAGGAAAGAGGTGGGACGAGGTACACGAGAGCGAGGTGGACCTACAGATGTGCCTCGCCTGCGTAGCCGATAACCGCAAACCCATGCCGCCGCCATGACCGCCCGCCGCATCAAACGTTGCGCCGGATGCAGGCACGATAAGCCGAGAGCCGAGTTCTATCCGTCACCCAACACGCCGGACGGGCTGTCCTATCACTGCCTCGATTGTGTGGCAGAGCGCAGGACCAAACAGACCGTCGCGGAACAGGAACGCGACCGCAAGGAAGCGGCAAAAGAGACGGCGGAGCTATCGGCCGAGGAGTTGCTGGCCTGCGAGAGGATGGCCGAGGCGATCGTCGCGCACAGGCACGGCGAGCTCGCATCCACACCGTCGGGTGAGCCGCTGGATGTGCCGATGCAACCCGTAGACGAGATCGCGGAGGAATTGAATCTCAGCCCCGTCCGACACCACCGCCTGTGCTCGGTGGCGCTGGACATGGCGGACGCGATGGAGATGGAGGAGGCGGCGTAGGGGTGGAGCCGTATTACGAGGATGAGGCGGTCAAGATCTATCACGGGGATTGCCTTGAAGTGCTTCTATCCATCGAGGCGCAGGTCTCCACCACGGTCACGGATCCACCGTTTTCCAGCGGAGCGCGCACCGATGCGGGCAAGAGTATGAGGCCCGGAGCAATGTTACGTAGCGCCAAGTGGGACGATGAGTGGTTCAGCCACGACAACATGGCGACGGTTGGCTTCCTGTTCCTCATGCGTCTCTTGGGGCGCCGCCTGTTTGATGTCACTGCGCTCGATGGTTCGGCCCATGTGTTCATAGACTGGCGGCAGTATCCCAACCTCTACGGGGCTATGGAGTCCGCTGGCTGGGTGGCGAAGAACCTCGTGGTGTGGGATAAGGGGCATTTCGGCATGGGCTCCAACTATCGGAATCAGCACGAGTTGATTCTGTATGCCGAAAAGACGAATAGCGCCAGTGACTTCAACGACAACGGGGTCGGCAACGTCCTCAAGACAAAGCGCCCCAGCAACGAATGGCACCCCACAGAAAAGCCATCTGATCTCATACAGCGCCTCATAACAGCGAGTACAACCGAGGGCGCCACCGTACTCGATCCCTTCATGGGAAGCGGCACCACGCTAGTCGCGGCAAAGAGCGTGAAGCGCAAGGCAATCGGCATCGAGATCGAAGAGCGCTACTGCGAGATCGCCGCCGAACGATGCTCGCAGGGCGTGCTCAACCTCGGCGGTGCCGCATGAGAATCTCCGACCTCCCCCCTGGTTCTTCCGTGACCGTCCCGGCGGCGTGGCTGGCGGAGCGGTTGGCCGAAGAGGCGGAGCCGGAGGTGCTGACGACGGAGCAGGCGTCGGAGATGTGGCCCGCGTATAGCGCGGAGACGTGGCGCGGCTGGGCGGCGGACGGGCTGATCGGCGGCGCGTGGCAGGACGCGGAGGGTGGCCCGTGGCGGCTCCCGCTCGCATCATGTCGGTCCGTGGTGGCCGACAAGCAGCGAAGGGGGCAGCGGCGTGGCGAGAAGGGGCCGAGGGGACCGTGGGCTGGCCGAAAAGCCTCCTAGCGTATTCCCCCGTGGCCGCTACTACGCCGTCGATCTCAGAAGGTGGGACGCGGGCCGTCCGACGATGCGCGATCCGTCGCATCCGGGCTGGCCGGAGCGTGGCGAGAAAACCGAGCACGAGGACGTAGCGGAGGAATGGGCGTGGGCATACCTCAGACACCACCAGGGAAGACGGTGGCGCAACCAGACCGGCCAGCCGGAGCCGACGCCCGCGCTGGAGGACGCGACCACCGAATATCTGCACCACCGCCAGCGCGTGAGGGAAGAGAACACCTGGGTCAACGACCAGACGATATGCAACCACCTCATCCGCCACTTCGGCAAGGCGCGCAAGCTCGGCTCGATCACGTCCGACGACCTGCAAGAGTGGTTCGACGAGCGGGTGGACGAAGGCTATTCGCCGAATACGCTCCGCACGTACCGCAAGCAGGTACGGGCGTTCTTCGCCCACTACGGGCTCGGCAGCACGGTGGCCGTGGAGCTTCCGTCCGCGCCGACCGAGGACCCGAGGGCGTGGACGGATCTGGAGATGGAGCGGCTGCGGAAGGCGGCTCGGGACATGGAGCCCCACCACACGCTTCTGTTGGAGACGGGCTGGTGTACCGGAGCGAGGCGAGCGGAGCTATGTGCGCTACGGTGGTCCGACTTCCGGCAGAAGGACCGGACGGTTCGCATCCAGCGCCAGGTATCGCGGATCACCAGCCGCACGAAGCCGCTCAAGGGCAAGCGGGCACGCACCGCGCTGGTGCTGCCGGAGTGGTGGGAGATGGACGAAGGGACCGGATACGTGCTCGGCGGCGAGAAGCCGGTGCCGACGCGCACGGTTCACGGCTGGATGGCGGAGATACAGGAGCGGGTGGGCCTGGACGAGACCGGCGTCGGCGTCCACGCGCTGCGCCACACCTACGCGCGGCGGATCCTCGAGGGCGGCTGTTCGATCCACGAGCTCAAGGTCTTCCTCGGCCACGCCTCGATCCAGACGACGGAGATGTACGAACACTTCTCGACGGAAGCGGCGGTGAGGCTTGCTTCTGGGAGGATTTATGGGTAATATCTTAAAGGATCCAAACCCCGTTATCGCCCCACGGCAACGGGCCTACCTCCGGCCATCCAGTCTCACGCGAACGGCGTCGGGCAGGCGGGGTGTTGGACGCCCCGCTCTTCCCGCCAGCCCCGGGACCCTCCCTGGAGTGTTGGACGCTCTCAGGGGTGTGCAGGCCGTGGCGGACGGTAGCCCTAGCCGTCAGTTGGAATCGGCTGGCACCACCTCCTTCCGTTCGGTTTCGGGGGCTGGGCCTGCCACCCCGGGCGTCGAGTGCCCCCGTAAAGGTTGCTCGGCGTCTGGGGTCCCTTTGGCGGGCCTCCGTTTGTCAGAGATTCTGGCACCCGACGCGCCGGAAGCCAGCAACCACGCCAAGCATTATCCTACGGGTGGGAGTAACCCCACACGGGTGAGCCCCGGTCGTATGGGCACATCTGGCGCCCTCATCCCACCCGACGGACGTCCATCCGCATCCCCTGTGGCAGTGATTCTGGCACACACCCGGCCGAGCCCATGACCATCAGCTACCCCCACCTATTCGCGTCGTGGGCGATCCCATACGCGCTGTACGTGGTGCTCGATCATCTGGTGCCGGGAGGTGAGGGATGAGGCTTGTGGAGAAGGTTGCGCGATATGTTGGCTTGGAGCAGATGGGGCGCTCGGATGAACAATATGAAGAGGACATCGAGGCCAACGCCCGCGCCATCATCGAGGAGGTGGCGGATGCGGTGCTCTGTGCAAACGTGAGGGGCCCGACGGATTACGTGGCGCAGTGGCTCCGCACCCAGCTACGGGAGGGGGAGGATGAGTGAGAGAGACGACATGCCGTTCGGATTCAACATCTCCGAGCAACACGAGATAGCCGAACGGGCGAATGAGCAGATCCGCCTCTTCTACACTCGCCGTGGCTGGACACCCATCCCTCACGTAAGCGCTGGTATGGTTCTGACGGTTCTCCAAGAGGCCGCCATGCTCAAGGTCAGGAGGAGCGATGAGTGAGGAACCGTATTTCTCGTGGAGGGTGTTTTTCTTCGCTCTGTTCTTAGGAATGGTCGTCTTTACCGGCCTTTCCGCAATCGCCGTACTGACGTGGCGAAGGACGCAGACACGGAGCTGGAGAGAGGCGTGGCATGTCGTCGTTGGTCACCGCCTGGATAGCACCGATGAGTGAGAGGGAAGCGCGAACCGGGAGAATCGGCATGTGCGGGGATGAAGTGGTGGGGGCTATGGCGAAATCCTTGGTAGACCAGCGTGCAGCCGCCCCCAATGGATTGGTGGAACCCAAACAAATGGCTCGCCGTGTCCTGCGGGCTGCGTTGGAGGCGGGGGTTCCAAAAGGCGGGGGAGATCCTCGGGAGATAATGACGATGGAGTTGAAGGAGCGTGTGTTCGATCGGCTCCTCTCGGCCGCCTACGGAGACGAAGACGATGAGTGAGGAGAGGACCGAAGACCGGATCGGGACCCATTGGGAAGGCTGCTATGAAGCCTACGGCCACCATGAGTGTGCGTTGGCTGAGATCGACCGCCTCCGTGAGCGGGAAGAGGTGTTGAGAGGGCACTTAAAGCGCCTGTTGGGCCTCTACCCACGGAAACCGAACGCACACCCCGGATACCCAGCGTACAAGGCGCATATGGCGCGGGTGGAAACCATTGAGTCCGCCCGCCAAGCGATGAAGGGGGATGGGGGTGCCGAATGAGACAGACGAGCGGAGTGGAGTGGAGGAAGCCGACAGCGGGTGAGGTCAAGAGAGCGTCCGTGATGATCGCCACGGTATGGATCGCCCTGTTCTTCTACAGCTTCGTCGGCGTTCTCACCTATCGACTACATGAACGGGTGTTTCCGGGTGAGTCCGAAGGAACCCAACACATGTCGGAAGTGGCGGGTGTGTTTTGGCCGGCCATGCTTCCGATCACGCTGGCGTTCTATGCTGTGGAAGAAGACGCCCGCCAAGCCCTCGGAGAGAGTGGGGAGGACGACCATGGATCAGCGTGAACGCCTACAGTTGGCGGCACAAGCGGGAACGTACATCGCCAAGGTGCCGGAGTTGGAGGAGCGCATCCGACAGCTAGAAGCGGCGGTGGCGAAGATGCAGGCCGCGATGCGCCAACCCCAGACCAGCGAGGAGGGGGGAGATGGAGACGAAGGTTGAGGCGCAGATAGTGGAGGGGAAGATCGGCGTCCGTTGTGGATCGTGTGGCAAGCAGACAGTCAATAATCCATGCGGGCATTGCGGGACGAACATGGAACTGACTCCCGCCGCCCGCAGAGCCCTGGGCCTGGAGACGGGAGAGGAGCGTGAGTGACCGGAGGGAGGCCGCACGAGAAGCCGTCAAGACGTTGGTGAGCATCTGCCACACCCGCTACACGCAGGGGTTTCCGGGTGACAAGGTGCGTGAGGCCAAGCGGACGATCCTGGCCGCGCTCGATGGGGAGGAGGACGAGCGGGATTACGAGATGTTCCACGACCGCCACATCACCGACGACGAACACCGTCGAGCGAGGGATACGTGGGAGACCCTGCACTCCGCCATCGACAGCGGGGCGATCAACGAGAACACCGCCATACACCTACTCGCCAAAGAGTTCGCGGCGATCCGGCGGGTATTTGAGGAGGGAGCGACCCCATGAGCGAGGCCAAGGATACAGCGGCAGAAGCCGTGTGTTTCGGGTGTCGTCACCAGCAAGAGATCAACCCGAGACGCGCTATCGAGAGGGAGGTGTGCAACAACTGTGGAGGCAAGGACATTGCCATCGTTCCAGCCCACCGCCCCGACGAGGTGGGGGAGGACGAGCGAGAAGTATTCCCCGACGTACAGCGCCGATGCCTCAGTTGCGGAAAGACATTCACGGCGTCCGTGGTGACGAGCCATATGCGCTGTTCGGAATGTAGGTCGCCCACCCCCGAGCCCTCCGGGGATGAGACTTGCACCTGCGTCGGTGAGAGCCAAGTGGATGCCGAGCCGGGCCGTCACCATTCCCCGAAGTGTCCGATGTGGCGTGAAGGCGGCGTCGAGCCCTCCGGGGATGGGGAGGCCCGAAAGCTCCTGCGTGGATATGAGGGCGCGTATCAGACGCTCATGCGGGTGGAGTCGGAGCACGGCAGCGATGATCGGTGGAACGCGGCCAACAAGCGGTATCAGCGAGCGCGAAAAGAGATCCTCGCCCGCCTCGAACGTCACGGGGAGGTGGTGGCGGAGGGGTGGAACGGAAAGGAAACCGACCACATTCATCGGCACGCAGTCTGGCTCACCGAGTTGTGTTCGGACCTCGTCCTCGGGGGCGAGCACGGTTGGACCACACTGGACCGTGAAGAATTTCGGCGCTTCCGAGAGAGGGTCGGAAAACACCTGGGCGACGAGTCGCGGGCCGTAGAGGCCGTGTTGTGGGATGACGACGTGGGCGGCGATCCCCGTGACTTGGCGCGTGAAATCGTTCGACTTCGTAAAGAAATCGAGCATCTGAGAGGAAGAGGAGCGAACCGAAATGAATCCGGTTGAAGCAGGTGATTGGAATCTTGCTGGTCGCCTTGCCGAGTTTGCGGCCAACGCTCCACCAGGAGTGACGGGCCAAGAAAAGGCCGCAATCCGTGAGGCTGCTCGCCGTTTGCGTCAGCATCCGACTCCCGAACCCGGAGATGAGAAGATCGTGGTGGAGGGGGAAATCGGAATGATCCATTGGCCAAGTCCCACCGCACCGATCCAGTTCACCCTGGAAAGTCACGGATGCCATAGACTGGCCCTGAGTTCGGGTGATTCCGTCCGCCTCGTCCGCCACCACACCGAGCCCGACACCGAACCAAGGGAGCACACCGTGAAAACAGGAGCCGAGAGGATCGCCGCCGAACGCCGCCGTCAGATGGAAGAGGAAGGCTGGGACAGCGACCACGACGACAGCCACCACGGAGGGGAACTTGCACTTGCCGCCGCCGCCTATGCAGCGGCCCCGCAGCGCTTGTACCAGAAGGTTGAGCGGCGTGACGTGGTGTCTTTTAGGGACGCTTGGCCTTGGGAGCCAGGCTGGGATAAGCGCGATAAGCACGGAGAGATCCGACGGCTAGAGATCGCGGGTGCTCTGATCGCCGCTGAGATAGACAGGCTTTTGCGGGCGGTCTACACCAAAACCGCAGAGGTAGAAGATGATTGAAACAAAGCAAAGATTGCAGAATGCCCGCTGCTGGCGATGTGGTCATGATGTGGATGAACATGCAATCATCGGTTGCGTCCATGGTGCCTGCAAATGTTCAAGTTTCGTTCGGGTTCTGAGGAGGAGGGCCGAGCCCGACACCGAGCCTGGGGGAGAGGATGGCTGAGCGAATGAGCGACGCCCAACTCGAGCGGCTGGCGAAACTGCATTACCTGGAACGACTGTTAGCACATACCGCCCCAGTGCTCCACGCCCAGGAGAAGCCGTTCTTCGACCGCGAGATCGGGCGAATCATCGAGAACGAGGTTGATCGTCAGTTGGCCGAGCCCACCGAGGCCGATGGGGAGGACGGAGATGAGTAAAAAGCTACACCACGGGTACGCGGTGGCGCTGACATACGACCCGCATTGGCCCTATGACGGTGATCCTGTCGGGGTCTGGTGTGCGCATCCGATAGCGATGCCGGGATGCATAACTCAGGGGCATACGAAGAGCGAGGCGTTGGCAGATCTCGACCGCATCATCCCGATCATGCACGAGCACGCCGCCAAACACGGCCGAACGTTGCCGCAACCCGACGTACCCGAGTGTGTGGGCGGCCTGGAATTCATCGGTGAATGGGATTCTGGGATGCACCTAGAGTGGATATCCGTTGGGCCGGCCCGCCCCCAGGACGCGGAGGACCGGGCGACCCCACAGACGAGGACGAGGGATGAGTAAGTGGGAAGCAATCGGCTACATAGCGATTCTGGTGGGATTTATCATAGGCTCCGTGTCGGGTGTGTTGACGGTCCGGCGGCGCACAGACAGCGAGGACGATGGCTGAGGGCCACGTTGACCAAAGTTGAGTGAGGATTACGTTCAATATGAGAGAACCGAACACTTGCCGTAAGGACCACACATGCTACCAAGAAGTCCGGTTCGCCAAGCGGCGCTTTTTGCGTCGGGGTTCTCTCACGTCCTCTACGGCGGCGGCCGGGCTTCTTTTTTGTATCCCACCTATCAGCACCAGGCGGTTTCGGACCCACGTCTCCCGCCAGGTATTCGGCGACCAAACCCCAAAGATCGTGCCCTCCCCACGGAGGGGTCAGGAGCGCGGCGAGCGCACCACACAAATCCGGGCTCTGTCCAACCTGACAACCCGGTGCGAGGGAGCGCGCTCAGATCCGCGAGCGGCACAGCACCGCACGGCCGTCTCGAGATGCGGCCACAAGGCGAGCTCCGCAATGGCCAGAGCTACGCCCCGGGTGACTGCGATCCCGGAGCTTTCCACATCTTGCGAGAAGCGGCGCGCCGAGTTTTCCACAGTCTTTTGCGCGGTTCGCCCCGACTGTAAAAGACACAGAGAACAGCCGCACTGCTGCCGCAGGACCCGCTGGCGGGCCTTCCCTCGCTATAATGGTCGGGGCATGTCTTGATGGAAAACAAGGTGTTCTTTGGCGCGGCGAAGTTCGCGTTACAGGAGCACTGGTGGCAGGCAGAGAAACCGCCGGTATACACGATAGGACGCGAGCTTTCGGCGTTGAAACCTTGGCGTAAACAGGTAGACGACGACGAATTGCTGATAGAGGCACTCAAGCTGTATGAGGGAAGCCCGCTGATGCTGCTCTACGCCCACAAGAAGGGTAACAACCATATCTTGAACCGCTTACTAGCGAAGGCGCGCCAGAAGCGGGAGACGCACCGCAACCACGTGAGCGAGGGCCTCAAGGACTTCGCCAGGGGCATCTTGAACGATGAGACGCCGAGCACAGGCACCGATGGATAGCGTCACCCCGATCAGCGAGATCATCCGAGGGACGGGCTAGAACGATGCACCGTCAACGGCCCGTGGGTGACGGTGGGGGAGTCAACCGGATTCCATTGACACGTTGACCGAAACACGAAGGAAGCGGTAAGTTAGATAGACAATACGTCCAATATGGCCGGAGCGTGGCCGCCAGTCTCCTGCGGGGGACGTGGCGGCTTTTTCTTTAGGTGAGCGATGCCGTTGATTCGCTGTAGGGCCGCGACGAGAGTGAGCGCCAAACCATGCGACGGATTCGTGGCCCGTATCCCCTACCCGGTACGCTTTGTGGATGTGGTCGACCGCCACGAAGACGCCGATCCCACCTCGCTTGTTATACCGTGCCTGTCCTGCCAGACGCTCCACGAGTTTGCGCCCGCCTGGAAGGACGCCGCCTGATGCCATACCTGAAAGAACCTGAGCCGAGGCACTACGGACGTCTGGGGTCGACGATCAAGTACAGCCGGCAGGGTCTACGCTTCGAGGAAGCGGTCGGCGTGCTCTACGACCCGCAGCAGATCCCGCCGGCGGAGTTGGACCGCAAGTGGGACGAGCTCCAGGAACAGAAGCTCACCGAGTTGGACGAAATCATCGAGCGCGTCGACATGACACCCGAGACAGCGGCGCGGCTCGTCTATCAGAAGGCGTGGGACATCGCGCTCACGATCCGCGCCGAATGGCCGGAGCACGTGATCCCAGACCCGGGGCTCAACCACCCCGAGCCACGAGACGAGCGCGGCTGGTGGTATCCGAGCGAAGACGAGCGCGGCAGGATCGAGGACCGCAGGGAGCGCAGGGAGAAGGGCATGTACATTGCGGAGACCGGCGACTGGGCCGTAGACGGGGAGGGGGTATGAGCGGTGGATCTCTGAACTATGTCTACCAGGACGTAGAGAGGGTGGCAGACACGATCCAGCGTCGTGCAGACACACCTCTCCAGCGGGCGTTTGCTCAACACTTGAACCGGGTGGCCACGGCGTTACATGACCTCGAGTGGGTGTGGAGTTGTGATTATGCCCCAGGTGACGAAGTCGAAGCGATCCTTGCAGTTCTCCATCCAGATGAGCGGGTGGAGGCCGAATACAAGCGCTGTGCAGATCTCATGGAAGCCCTACTCGATTTCCATCGAGATCGCCAACTGTTGCGGCCCAAATGAACCTCACGACCGTGATCCCCGCCGCGCACAACAAGGGCCTGACGCTGCGTATCGCGAACGCGGCGAAGGAGTGCAGCGGGCTGTCGGACGTGGTCGTATTCGACAACGGCGTGGGCCGCGGTGGCCGGCTCGGCACGGGCACCAACGTTGGCAACTACGCCGTATTCCATCGTAGCGCGAACGATCTGAGTTCCGACCTGATCCTGTTCATCCACAACGACCTCATCATCTACGAGCACGGCTTCGACCAGCGGCTGATCGAGGCGTTCGCGAACGACCCGAGGCTCGGACTCGTCGGCTTCGTCGCGTCCAACGAGATCGACGCGCAGGGCGGCAGGGGGCTCGGCACGCGCTCGAACTACCAGGGCAACGAGCCCGGCACGTCGCCGGCCGAGACGCACGGCATGAGGGAGCGCGGGTTCTGTGCCGCTGCGGTCGTGGACGGTGCCGCGATGTGCTTCCGCAGGGACGCGTTGCTCGACTGCCCGGAGCTCGATTTCCCGCCGCATCACTTCTATGACAAGATGTTCTCGTGTCAGATGCTAGAGCGCGGCTGGCACGTCGGCTACCTCGGCGTCGCCTGCGACCACAAGAGCGGACAGACCGCGAACGAGTACAAGGGCTACCACGACCTCGCCAGAGAGTGGTGCGAGGAGCACGACTGCGTGCGTACCGGCAACCCGGACCAAGACGTCTATCTCGAAGCCGAGCGCCGCTTCCTCACCGAGTACAGGGACGAGAAGCGCTTCATCCCTCTCAAGGTCGGCCCGGACCACGAGATCTATCACACGCATTCGCAGGCTTATGCGACGCCATAGCGACGTACGCCGGGACGGATACTTCGACCTGTTCCCGGACGACGTCGTGGAGGTGAACGCGGTCGTGATCCACGACAGCCAGAGCGCCGGCGACTGGCACGGCCACCGCTGGCAGGACGACTACTGGTTCGTGCCGCTGGGCAAGCTCAGGGTCGGCATGAAGTTCGCCGGGGAGCGCAGGTGCCGGTTCCTCACGCCCGAGCACGACCCGCTGCACATCCCGGCCGGCTGGTGGCACACCTACAAGGCGCTGGAGCCGACGGTGCTGATCTACGGGCTCACGAGGCGCTATGACGAAGCCGACCCGGACGAAAGGCGGCTGGAGTTCAGCACGCAGGAGGAGGGGCTGTACGGATGAACGTCCTCGTCACCGGCGGCACCGGGCTGATCGGCAAGGCGTTCTACCGGCACGTCCGGCAGGTCTCCAACGACACGTTCTGGCTCTACAGCCGGCGCACCGGCGGCGACATCCTCGACCACGAGCATCTGCGGCGGGCGGTTCAGGGCAAGGACCTAGTCATCCATCTCGCGGCCTGCACGCACGTCGATTTCTCGATAGGAGGCGAGCTCACCGAGAAGCAATACTACATCGACGTGAACACGAAGGGCACGCTCAACGTGCTGGATGCGTGTCGGAAAGCCGGCGCGAAGCTGATCCACGTCTCCACATCCGAGGTCTACGGCACGAATCAGCAACCCGGCGAGCCGATGACCGAGGAGCACGCATTGCTCGGACAGGCCGGCACCTACGCGGTCTCGAAGGTCGGCGCGGATCTGCTGTGCCGCATGGCGTACATGACAGAGGGGCAGGACGTGGTGGTCTTGCGACCGTTCAACCAGGTCGGGCCCGGCCAGTCGAAGGAGAAGTTGTTCCCGCGCTTCATCGGGCAGGCGCTCCAGGGCGAGCCGCTCACGATCTACGGCGACGGCGAGCAGCGCAGGGACTACGTCCACGTCGAGGACACGGCACGCGCTATCTGGGCGGCCAGGAAGCTGGAGCCCGGCACGATCTGCAACGTCGGCACCGAGCGCAGCTACACCATCAACGAGATTGCCGAGATGATCCTAGAGGTGTGCGGCGACCGAACCACGGCAACGCATGTACACGTCGAATCCCGGCCGGCCGAGGTGCGCGAGTTGATCGGCTCCTACCGTAAGCTCAACCGCCTCACCGGCTGGGAGCCCGAGTACATGGTCCGCGACATCATCAACGACCTGATCGGCTGGTATGCGGCGAACGGCGAGATCCAGCCACCCGTGCGGGGCGAGTATCCGACCCCGATGGTCGCGTGACCGACGAGGAGATCCTGCGGAAGATCGTAGACGGCACGCCCGACAGCGACATACGCGAGCACCTGCCTACGCTCTACCGGCTGACGGTCGACCTCGATGCGCGCAGGGTGCTGGAGTTGGGCGTCAAGTACGGCAACTCGACGCTTGCCTTTCTCATGGCGCTGCACGAGACCGGCGGCCACCTGACGAGCGTCGATATCGAGCTACCGAGGGTCGCCTACAAGCGCATCAAGAGACGCGGCTGGCTCGGGCGCTGGACGCTGCGCTGGAGAGACGACCGGGAATACGAATGGGAGCACGACACGCCACCGGACATCGTGTTCATCGATTCGTCGCACGCCTATGAGCACACGGCCTATGAGCTCGACGCGTTCGGCGGTCTCGCTACCGGCGCCGTCGTGCTGCACGACACGCACGAGAACAACTACCCGGGCGTTAGGAAGGCGCTCGACGAATGGCTCGACGGCAAGGACGTGGAGGTCGAGGAGCACGAGAAACAGCACGGACTCACGATCGTCTATCCATGACGAATGAACGGCGGTTGCAGTTCAACATCATCGCAGACGTACCGCCGCCGGGATATATCGCGTTCGGTGTCATGGCCCACTGGTCGGCCGAGAAGCGGTCTCTTGAATTGATCCTCGGGCGCATCCGGTTGTCTGTCGGCTGGTTCCGGCTGTGACCGGGCCGCTCGTCGTCACCGGCACCGGCGGCTCCGGCACCCGCGTCTTCGCTCGTATCGCGATGCACGCCGGCTGGCATCTCGGCACGCGGCTGAACGAGTCCGAGGACAACATGCGTATCGCCGACCTCGAAAACGACCCGGTCGGCACGAGGTTCCTCGCGAACGGCGGGCCGACGGAACACCAACTCGCCCATTATATGTCCGTCGTTGAGTCCGAACGCTGGCCGCACGAGCGCTGGGGCTGGAAGCATCCGCAGAGCATGTACTTCATGCGGTGGCTGCACGCCGAGTTTCCGCACACGATCCGCGTGCTGCATGTCGTCAGGGACGGCAGGGACATGGCATACGCCCGCAACGTGTTCGAGCACTGGTTCGGGCCGCTGCTGCTCACCGACGAGGAACGGAACGCGCCGCTATACGTCCGCAAGGCGCGGCTGTGGCAGGCGTCGAACCTGCGGCTCACGGAGCTATGCGAGGAACGCTTCCCCGACCGCTACTTGCGCGTGAGGCTCGAGGATCTGTGCAAGTGCCCGGAGTGCGAGGTACGCAAGGTGTTCCGGTTCCTGGGCGCAAAGCACGGCAAGGCCGGCGCGGTCGCCGAGGTGGAGCAGCCGGATACGCTCGGCCGCTGGCAGAACGCGCCGGAGCCGGAACAGAGGGCGGTGGAGGCGGCGTGCAGAAACGGGCTGGAAGCGTATGGCTATGTCTGAGGTGTGGGACATCTCGGAGCCGGAGCCGGCGATCACACACGCCGAGCTTCTGTTGTTGCACAACGCCGTGCTCGACACGACCGCACAGACGGTGGTGGAGCTCGGCGTAGAGACCGGCAACTCGACGCTCGCGCTGCTGATGGGGCTCCGGTATACCGGCGGCTACCTCGTTTCGTATGACATCGACCCGTGCGACCGCGCGTTTGAGCGCGTGGACGGCGCACGACTCGGCACAAGGTGGCTGTTCCGGCAGCGGCACTCGTTGTCCGACCGCTGGGACCGCCCGATCGACGTGCTGTGGATCGACTCCAGCCACGAGTTTCACGAGACGCGCCAGGAGCTTCGCTTCTATGAGCCGCATGTGAGGACAGGCGGGATTATCGCGATGCACGACATCGAGAGCGTACCGGACGTGGAGCGCGCGATCGGCGCGTACTTCGACGGCGGCTACCGCATCGAGCGACATCGTCTGAGGGGCCTGCGGGCCAACGGGCTCGCGCTCATCTACAAGGGGGAGGCATGAGCGAGCAGGAAGAGTGGTGGACGCATTTCGCGGACGTCATGGTGCCCGACTATCGCGAGAACTGGACGCCGCTGGTCGGGCACCTCATGGACGAACTGGACATCACGGAGGACGAGGCGTGGCGTTACATCCACGCCCGCAACATGCACCTCGTGCTCAACCATCTCAGCGGCATGTTGCACGCCTATAACCAGGTCGTGCAGATACAGACGGAGTTGAGGGAGGAATGCGGGCCGATCCTCGAGGCGGCACAGCGCGAGATCGAAGATCTGGGCGACGAGCCGTGGAGGGACTCGGCATGAAGGTTGGCGTGGTGATGACGTGCCGGGACGCGTGGGACTACACCCGCGCCGCGCTGGACTCGATCGCGTCCGAGTATGACCTGCTCACGATCGTGGTCGACGACGGCTCGACCGACGGCACGAAGGACGGGCTGGAAGCGTGGCAGGACGGCAGCGACGACCGCATGGTGCTCACCGACCCGCCGTTCGATTCGCTCGCCGGGAAGTGGAACGCCGGGATCCGCAAGGCATGGGAGGCGGGCTGCGACTGCGTGCTCGTCACCAACAACGACGTGCTGTTCCATCCGGAGACGATCGATCGGCTCGTGGAACGCATCCAAGACGACGACGTGGTGCTCGTCTCGGCTCACAATATCGAGGGCATCTTCACCGAGAGCGGCATCCCGCCCGAATTCATCATCTCCGGCGAATGGGAGCTTGAGGACGACATCGGCGGCGAGGCCGAATGTCCCGATTTCTCGTGCTTCATGCTCTCGCGCGAATGCTGGGACATCGTCGGCGACTTCGATGAGCGCTACGAGCCGGCGTTCTTCGAGGACAACGACTATCACGAGCGCATACTACGCAAGGGCCTCAAGGCGCTCAACATCCCATCAGCGCCGTACTATCACTACGGCTCGATCACCGTCGATCAGGACCAGTCCGAGGCGCGCCACGAACGGTTCCGTAAGACGCGGGACAAGTTCTACCAGAAATGGGGTTACGTGCCGGCCGGCCACGCGGCGGTCGGCAAGCTCGGCCCAATCCGGTTGCTGGTGATCGGCGACGGCGCGAAGCCGACGGGGTTCGCGAGGGTCACGCACTCGATCCTAGAGCGGCTGCACGAGACCGGCGACTACGACATCCACCATCTCGCGATCAACCACCACGGCGACCCGCCGGGCGTGCCGTGGCGCATGTATCCGGCGCACCTCTCGAACCCGCCGGACCAGTTCGGCAGAGGCCGCGTGAGAGAGCTTTACGACGCCCTCAACCCCGATGCGGTGTTCATGGTGCAGGACGTGTGGCACATCAGCGAATACGTACAGAGCCGCCACGGGATGCGCGGGCTCGTCGCGTACTATCCCGTCGACTCACCGAACCTGCATCCGCTGTGGACGATCCATCTCGGCCGCTGCGTCGAGGTCTGCACCTACACCGAGTTCGGCGCCGCCCAATCCGCGCTGTCGATGGAGATGGCGTGGCGACAGACGGTGAACGACGTCTTTGCCGCGCGGGGCGACCCCGACAAGGTGGCGCTCGGCGCAATTCGCCTGAACCGTGGCACGCGCTGGCTGGATCAGCGCTACCAGATCCCGATGCATCGGCTGCACCAGCTATGCGATCCCGGCGAATACAACGTCGTGCCGCACGGCGTCGATTCGGAGATCTTCCGTCCGGTGGACCAGCAAATAGCACGGCGTCGCATGGGCGTGCCGGAGGATGCGTTCGTGGTCGGTTATGTGCATCGCAACCAGCCGCGCAAGCGCCAGGATCTCATGCTGAGGGCATTTGCGAAGTTCATCAAGGGCGTCCGCGACGACGACGTAGGCATCGCGGCGCTGGAGAAGCTCAGGGCCGCGCCGGCCAAGATCCGTGACGCGGTGCTGGTGCTGCACTGCGCGCTGGAGGAACAGGCCGGCTGGGATCTCGAAGAGCTCGCGAGCAGCTACGGCATCGACGGCAGGGTGCAGTTCAGCAAGTCCGAGCAGGGCCACATCACGAACGCCGAACTCAACCTGCTGTACAACACATTCGACGTGAACGCGAACCTCGGCGGCGGCGAAGGCTGGGGCCTCAGCCACTTCGAGTCCGGCGTATCGGGCGTGCCACAGATGGTGCCGGACTGGGCCGCGACTCGCGAGCTCTGGCACGGCCGCGCCAAGGTCGTGCCTGTGGTCGAGGTGCGCCACGCCGACTACCAACTCAACACGATGCAGGCGCAGTGCTCGTCCGACGCGGCGGCGGACATGCTACTAGAGCTCTACGAGGACGCCGGCGAGCGGGAACGGCTGGGAGAGGCGGCCCGCGAGTTCTGCACGCGCGACGAATACACCTGGGACAGCGTCGCCGAGAACTTCGACGGCATCATCAAGCGGGCGGCGACACTCAAAGGCGTACCGCACAAGACGGTGACGCTCACCAAGCAAGGAGCAGCGGCATGATGGACCGCAAGGCGTTTCTAAAAAAGAGCTTTCTGGGGTTGCTTGCTGGTCCCGCTATTTTTGGGGGGTTGGCAGACCAAGAACGTGATAGGATCTACAATGTCGTCGAGCATGGTGCGTCTCCGGACGGGTCCCACGATGATAGCCATGCCATTCAGCAGGCAATCGATCATGCTGCGCGTACAGGGGAGCCGTTCGTGTTCAGCGGTGGGGTTTTCCACCTTGGGCACACGGTAACGGTCCCGCGCCATGCCCCGGTTTCGTTTGTCAACTGTAGATTCGTGGCAAAGCACGATCTATCGCCCCCCATGTTTCATATGTTGGCTGGCGACGGCCCCCAAAATTGGCGCTTTGATTACAATTACTTGGCTATGGCATGACCGAAGACCGCAACCCGTGGGACAAGCTCCCCGAAGAGACGCAGCGTGGGTATAGCTATTTCCGTGAATATCTGGAGATGCCCGCCACGGAGCGCTCGATCCACCGGGCTGCGGAGAAGCACGGCAAGGCCGACCGCTACTGGCAGGAGCTATCGGCCAAGCACAACTGGGTCGAGCGAGCGACGGCATATGATGAATGGATCGCCGAGCAGGCCGACGAGGAGATGGTCCGCATGGCTCGCATGGCCCGGCGAGAGATGGCGATGGAGGCCACGAAACTCGCTCGCCGGCTAGTGGAGGTCGGGCTATTCGAGACGGACGAGCCGAACCCGACCGTGGTGCGCGCGATCGTCGCTGCGCTCGACAGGGCGGGCGTATCCGTGCCGAAGGACATCAACGTCTCCGGCGAGATGAGCCTGGAGCACATCCTCATGGAACTCGCGGATGAAGACGGCGACGATCAAGGGTAGGCTCGACCGGCTGCGGAAGGACTTCCCCACGTGGGCGAAGGCGTGCTACACGATCCGCGACAAGCACGGCGACCTCATCAAGCTCGCCCCGAACGAGGCACAGCGGCGCATCCTCGCCACCGAGCGGGCGCAGATGCAGAACAACGGCAAATGCCGGCTCTACATCCTCAAGGCGCGGCAGGGCGGCGTCACGACGTATGAGCAGGCCAGGAACCTGCACACGATCTGGGCGAACCCCGGCGCGGCGGTGATGACGCTGGCCCACACCCGAGAGGACACCGACAAGATCTTCCGCATCACACAGCGGGCGGTCAACAACTTCCCGCAGGCGCTGTTGCCGACGCTCGGCGGGCGCCAGACGCGCGAGATCGGGTTCCCGGGCATGGACTCGACGTTCTGGACCGCGACGGCCGGCGCGAAGCGCGTGGGCCGTTCGGTGACGCTCAGTAGGCTGCATGGCTCGGAGTTCGCGTTCTGGGACGAGCCAACCGATACGCTCAACCAGCTATCGCCGGCGCTGGAGAAGCCCAATACGTCGATCGTGCTGGAGACGACGGCCTCCGCGCACGGCTCAACCGCCCACGAGTTCTGGGAGAAGGCCGAGAGCGGTGAGAGCGGCTACGAGGCGCTGTTCCTGCCGTGGTGGATCTGCGACCACGAACTCTACCGCAGCCCGCTGGAGCACGAGGACGAGATCAGCACGCTCAGCGAGGAAGAGCAGATCCTTGTCGACAACCACGGGCTCGACCTGGAGCAGATCAAGTGGCGGCGCGAGAAGATCGCCGAGAAGGGCAGAGCCGAGTTCCTACAGGAATACGCCGAGGACCCCGAAAGCTGCTGGCTCACGGCCGGCGATCTGTTCTTCGACGGCAACGTGCTCAAGTATCTGCAAGAGAGCGCACCCGAGCCGAAGCGCCGCGAGCCGGTGCATCTCAAGGGCTGGAACGGCATGATCCTGGTGTATGGTGAGCAGGTGGGGTTCGACTGGGAGAAAGAGCGCGTCGTGATCGGCGTGGACGTGGCTGAGGGCGGCGGCGGCGACCGCTCGGCGTGGGTCGCTCGATCGTTTCCGTCGTGGGAGTTGCTGGAGACGTTCGCGGATTCGTCGATCACGCCGAAGCAACTCGCCGAGATCCTGAACGCACGCGGTCGCAAGCACGACAATGCGTTGCTGGTGATCGAGAAGAACGGCCACGGAATCACGGTGCTAAGGGAGCTAAGAGACGAGCACCGCTACCCGCTCGCCAAGCTCTACCATCGCACGCAGGTGGACCGCGCCGCGAACAAACAGACGCTCGCGATGGGCTGGACGACGACGGCGCAGTCCAAGCCACTGATGCTCGACGCCGGACGCGAACTCATCACCTCGGCCAAGAACGGCGAGGTCGCACCGCCCGGCATCGACGCGATCCGCGACGCCTTCAACACGGTGCGCGACAAGAACGGAAAGGTGGACCTCAACGGACGTGACATGCTGGTCGCCGAGATGCTCGCATGGCTCGGCCGCGACTACGCGGTCGGCGGCTACAAGAGCTTCACGGCGCCGGTCTAGGAGAACACATGCCCCACGACAGCTTCGATCAAGACGAACTCGGCGACGGCTCGGCGAAGGACTTCATGAGCCCCGTCGGTGACGACGGCTTCGACCCGAGAAACGAGCACCCAGATTACGCGAAGCACAAGGAAGCTTGGGAGACGACGCGCGACGTCTATCTCGGTGCCGAAGGCGTGCTGCCGAGCGTCGAGAAATACGTGCCGCGCAGGAGCATCGGCGAGGCCGAAGAAAGCTACGATGAGCGCAAGGCGCTCGTGCATGTCTCGGGGCTACTCGGCTCGGTGATCGACGCGCTGGTCGGGCTGTGGGCGCGTAAGCCGCCGGAGGAGGACGAATGGGGTTCGCTAGGCGAGCGCGGCGAGGACGGCGAGCTCAACCCGGACTCCGTGGCGCAGATGATCGTCGAGGACGCCGACCGGTCGCGCACGACGTGGGACAACCACCGCAGGGCGCGCGCGACGTGGACGCTCGTCTACCGCAAGGTCTTTACCTACATCGATACCAACAAGCCGCCCCAGGACCCGGACGCGGACGAGGATATGGACCGAGAGGAGGCGCGGCAGGCCAACATCCGGCCGTTCGTCACGCTCGTCTCTCCGCTCGACGTGATCGACTGGATCGAGAAGGACGGCCGCAAGGTCGAGGTCGTGATCCGCGAGGAGGCCGACAACCGCGATTCGCTGGACGACGGCTCGGCGGATGTCGAGGAGCGCTTCCTGCGGCTGCGCCTGAACGGCTGGGAGCGCTTCCGCGTCGTCAAGGAAGGCGAGAACGTGCGCGTGGAGCGCATCGGCGGCAACAGCTACGCCTACGAGGACTCGGATGGCACCCCCCGCCTGCCACTCGTCGAGGCGACGCTACCGCTGCCGCGCTACATCTCCTACAACCTCGCGCGCATCGTGCTGGCGATCATCAACCACGACAGCCACCTCGATTCACTCGACCGGGCAGGTGCCCTCGCACAGTTTCTCGCCGTGCAGGGCGACTCTGAAGAGATCAAGAAAGAAATCAAGCTTGGGGACAAGGTGCTGCCCTATCCGCCCGGCGTCGAGCCGCCGTCCTTCATCGCCTACCTGATGGACGCCGCCGGGCCGCTGGAGAAGCGCATCGAGACGCTGGTCGCGCAATTCTGGAACGCCGCGATGTGGGAGTTCAGCGACCGCCCGAAGGAGCGCACCGCGACCGAGGTCACGCAGGAATGGGCGGCCGGTGTCGGCGCGTTCCTGACGCAACTTGCCGGCGCGATGGAAGAGGCCGAGAACGAAGAGAAGATGCTACTTGCTCAGGCCGACAACCCCGACGTGTCGACCTCCGAGGTCGGCACCACGAAGTTCGCCAGGGAATACAAGATCCAGGACGTGATCGCCGAGCTCACGCGGCTCAAGGAACTCGTGTTCGGGATCGGCGACCGGCTGCCGATGAGCGCGGCGCTCAAGGCCGCCGTCGGCGAATACTTCCTCACACGCCTCGACGAACAGGCCGGCATCCTACAAGCCGTCGACGAGGACACCGACGTGGGCGAGGAGATCCGTGCCGCGACCGAAGAGGCCGAACTACAGGCGAGCCAGCTTTCGGGGCTGCGTGAAGAGGCCGACCGGCAGCCCGGGTTCCCCGAGGAGGACGAGACCGAGGAGGCGGCGTGACGCCCGAAGCCGGAAAGCGACGTGACGAGCCGGAGCCGTATTGCCATACTTGCGGAGGCTACCATACGGACAGGGACCGGCATCTGTGTCCGGACCAGCCGCCCGAGGGCACGTATGAGGAAGGCTACGCACACGGCTTTGAGGACGCACTGAAGCACTTCGTCGGGCTGTACATGGGCGCGTCCGGGATCAAGGGCATGCGGGCGGCCTGATGCCGTTCGACCCGGGCGCCTATACCCGACGCATCCTCGCCGCCCGCCGGCTACATCTGGCTTTGGATGCGAGGGCTCTGCGCGAACTCAGGCGGCTGCTCACGGAGCACGCAAACGAACTCGCACGCAGGATCGCAAACCTGCCGGCCGGAGATGCACGGACCAGGACGATAGCGGCCCGGCGCATCACCGAGGACCTGTACGCGCGACTCGCCCGAGACCTGGAGCGGCTGACGGAGGACGGCGTCCGGCTACAGTTCACGACGATCAAGCGCGAGATGGACCGTGCGACCGTCGAGGCGATCCGTGCGGCGGAGCAGAGTGTATCGGCGGTGTTCCAACCGCGCCCGCCGGCACAATCGGCGGCGGCGTATCTGGCACGGGGCGATACCGCCGAGGTGTTCCGCACGCTGGACGCGGCCGTGGACGGCGCGGCAGCGGGCACCGACGAACTCATTGCCGAAGCGCTCGCAAGGGGATGGAGCCCGGAACGGCTGGCGCGCCGCATCCGGCCCTATGTGCTCGGCCAGACGCAATTCTCGGCCGAAGAGTTGCGTGACCTCAGGCGCGTGCCGATGGAACGTAGAGAGGCGTCGAGGCAGCTACAGTTCAACGCCCGGCGCATTGCGATCACCGAGATGGGCAACGCGGTCCACGAGGCGCAGATACAGAACATGATCGAGGCGCCGATGGTCGAGGCGTGGCGTTGGCGGCTGAGCCCCGTGAGAGGCACGCAGCAGGGCAAGCCCGACGTGTGCGATATCCTGGCCAGCTTCGACGCCTACGGGATCGGTGGCGGGCTATATCCGGTCCGCAAAGTGCCGCGCCGGCCGCACCCATTTGACCGCTCTGTCGCAGCATGGACACCCGTCTTAACGCGCAGTGGATGGAAGAGTGTCAACAATATTTGTGAAGGCGAACAGGTGATGACGCACAAAGGTAGATGGCGTTCGGTGAAGCGAAGTATCCACGGGCGCAGAACTGGCGATTGGGTGAAGCTACGAACCACCAGCGGCCAAGAGCTTTACATCACGACCGATCATCCAGTTCTCACGTCAGGCGGCAAATGGCTCTTCGTAGGCGACCTGTCGCCCGGTGATCTTGTTGTATGCCTCGATGGTTTCCTCAACGATGATGTCAAGGAACTTACGCGATCGCCGCTTCGTCTTGGTGATGTTGCCACGGTCGACTACCACCAGCGTCCAGCCCTCGCGATCCAGCTTCTCGGCCTTCCTGCGGTCTTGGTCGATCTTTTTCGCCGAACTATGCCACCCACCGTGGATTTCTATGGCGAGCTTGGCCTCGGGGATGGCGACGTCGATGTTGAATCGGCCGATGGGCCACAGAGTTTCGGCGGGTATGCCAAGGCTGTGAAGCTTCATTCGGACTGCGCGCTCGTAGACGGAAAGCTGGGATTGGTTCTCGTAGACCGTCTGTGCGCTTTTTTCCAGTACCTCTTCGGGGACATCGCGCCCAGTGAAAAACTCGCGAGCATGTTGCGCAGCGCGTTCGCGTTCTTTCGGAAGACGCTCGTACCGAAGACGGTTCGCCTCACTCTGGCCACGGGGCTCAATGTCCATTTCGAGCAGGCGGTTACGGATCGTCCATCTATTCACCCCCAACCGTTGAGCTACAACGTATTCGGGCAGCAGTTCGTCGACATAGAGCCGCCGAATTTCGTCGAGGTCGAGATCGAGTCGCTTACCCATGTTCCTCTGACCTTGCGGCGGTACTGTTTGACCGTTGTTGAAGATAACAGTTTCGTGGCCGCCGGAGTAGTTGTCCACAACTGCTGGGGCCAGAGCGAGACGCGACCCGTGGAGCGCTGGCAGGACCCGAAGCCGGAGCCTGGGATCGAACGGCTGCCGACGATCGCGGCGGTAAGAGACTTGTTCAACCCGGACCAGACGCAAAACCATATCGAGCGCCAGACGTTGCTCGCACGGCGCGTCATCCGAGAGGCGTCGGCGAGCGCGGACGCTGCGGCATAGGGGGAAGAGAAGATGGGTGGGTATCTTGCATTGGCTCTATTGGTGTTTCTGTTGCTTCTGCCGCCGCTCGGGATGGTGCACGAATCACTCAAGGGCGTGGATGACGATCTGCGCCGCATCGGATGGTTGATGGTGTTCTGCACTCTTTCGGTGGTCGCCGCACTGGGCGGTATCCTCGTAGTGCTTATCCGTTTTTAAGTGCAGGAGAAAGAGCTTGAGCGTGAACCGATCGGGCAATGCGACGAATGCGGTGCGTGGAGTTTTCGGGTGACCGTATTGAGGATGCAGGTGCGTCCCGGCATGGGCGCGACGCTGCGCCGTATCGAGCGCATCGAGTTCGAGTGCGACCACAGGGGGAGCCGCGCCGGTGAGCGATAACCCGCTCTACTACGTGAAGTGCCCGAGGTGCAGGGACAGTCTCGGGCCGCCATTCAACCGTCTCGGAGGGCCGCAGTATTATGAGCACCGCTGCGGTGACGGCCACCGGCCGCGCATGGCCCGGTTTCTCGTCGCGGCCAGCGGTACGGGGTACGTATCGTATGAGCTAGACAAGGGCGAGCGCGCCGAGGCGGTCTATGTGCGTATGATCGACTATTGGGAGCGTGAGATCCGCGAGACGATACCCTTGACCCGAAACGGTGCAAGCGGCAAATTAGATGTAGCGTAATCCAGCGGGGGCAGGTGCCCCCGGTCTAAAACATAGAGCACCGCACTAGCGCGGCTGAGGCCCTTCTGGGCCCGGCCGCTTTTTCTTTGCACCCCAACCGGCTTCCTCTCGCGCCGCCAAGCGAGTGAGTAGACAGCGGCCAACAGGTTGCCGTCTGACCTTCAACCAGACTGTGAGATCATCATGGCCGAGGATGGTTGCCACCTGACCGATAATCAGGTTGCGGAAGGCATGATTAGACCAGTGCCGGGCAGACGGTCTCTCAGCCACCTGTGAGTATCTGACATGGCTCAGACACAATTCGGGACATGGCTCGAACGGATGATGGAAGAAAAGGGCGTGTCCGTCGAAGAACTCGCTCGCGCCGCCGGGATCGATCCCAAGACGGTGCAGAACATCATCAGCGGTAATATCAAACGGCCGCCGGATGATAGGCTAGAGGGATTTGCAGAAGCCCTTGGCGTGTCACTAGAAACCGTCAAGAGACAACTGCCGAAGTCGCTCCGTTAATCAGGAGCACACATGAGCGACCTGCCCGAGGTCGTCTTTTCACTAGACGACGTACCCGACAGTGCGCGCGGACGCTACATCGAAACCGCGCCAGGAGAATACTGGTTACCCATGCCTGAGAAAAATGAAGGTGGAGAGGGCTCAGAGAAGCGGTTCAGCGAGGAGCAGGTTCAGGAGTTTGTAACGGACCGGCTCAAACGCGAACGTAAGCGGCTCAAGAGCGAACTCCGCGACCAAGTCCGGACGGAACTGCTGGTAGACGACGCGTTCCGGCGCGAAGCGCTCGACGAATGGGACATTGATCCTGCGCACGACGGAGAGGGCGGCAAGCTGGACGACGGCAAGGTACAGGAGCTCCACCAGACTTGGAAAACCGAGCATCTCGACCCGGTGCAGGAACGGGCGGAGACGCTCGAATCTGAGATCGATTCGCTGCGCGTCAGCCAGCTAGAGTCGGACCTGCTGGCCGAGGCCGGCGGCATCGTCCAGAAAAGCGTTCTCAAACGTCAGGCGAACGGCAGGACGGCGCTGTTCAACATGATCGGCGGCGAGTTCACCTACGACGAAGAGGACGGCGAGTGGCGCGTGAAGGGCGAGAACGGCGACTACCGGCCGTCTCCGTCCGGCGACCGTCTCTACATGACGCCCCCGGAGTTCGTGAAGAACGTGTGGGCGACCGACGACGACAACGCGCCGTTCATTCGGGACACGACGCAGGGCGGTAGCGACTACCAGGGCGGAAGCTCTGGCGGCGGCAAGCGCACATACAGCCGCGACGAGTACAACAAGCTCTGCGCCGACGAAAGGTACTACGCGAAGCACAGAGACGAACTTCTTGCCGCCGAGCGTGAAGGGCGCGTCAAAGGATAGCGCGACCGTGAGTTCGGCCTGGAGGGAAACCTAGATGGCACTCGTAAGCGGTCTATCTTACGACGCTTTCAAGCCGGAACTCTGGAGCGCCGAGCTCAACTTCTCGCTCAAGAACGCGCTGGTCGCCGACTCGCTGGTCAACCGCAACTGGCAGGGCGACATCCAGCAGTTCGGCGACACGGTCCACATTCAGGAGCCCGGAAGCGTCACGTCCCGCGCCTACACGGCGTACTCCGACATCACCTGGGAACAGCCCAGCCCGACGGACCGGACGCTGGTGATCGACAACGCCGACTACACGGCGGTCGACGTCGACGACATCGACGAAGCCCAGGCGCGCGTCGATCTGATGCAGTCGCACATGCAGGAAGCTGCGTTCAGCCTCGCCGATACCGAGGACGCGTTCATCTTCGAGATGTACACGGACGCGAACTCGGGCGTCTCCTCGGATCACGCGAACTCGCTGGCGCTCACCGCCGGCAACGTCTACCAGCGCTTCGTCGAGGCCGCGTTCGTGCTCGACACGCAGGACGTGCCGAAGACGGGCCGCTGGGCGGCGATCACGCCGGAAGAGACCTCGCTGATCCGTCAGGCCGGGCAGTTCGTGCCGGTCGACGACTCGTCCAACAACCGGGCGGGCGGCGGAACGTCCGACTCCGCGCGCATCGTGCGTACCGGAGAGGTCGGACAGATCGCGGGCTTCACGGTCTTCGAGTCGAACAACATGACCACGGTTTCCGGGGTCAAGAAGCTGCTGTTCGGCACGCGGCGCGCCACGACCTTCGCCAACCAGATCACCGAGATGGAGGCGATCCGGCGCGAGTCGCGCTTCGCCGACGGTGTGAAGAGCCTCAACGTCTACGGCAAGAGCACCCAGCGTGCCGAGGCTCTGGCGCTGCTACACGTCACCGCGTAAGCGGTAGCCTGAGCGCGGGGTCGGGGACCGTAGAGCCCCGGCCCCGCACACACATACGAGGGGAGGAGAGATGCCGAAGCTCGATCCGAGGAACATGAACCCCACCGAGCTCGTCGAGGCGACCAAGAGCGCCAAGGCGTTCCTGCGCGCGCTGGAACAGTCGCGATCCGACGCGAGAGACGAGGAACTCGTGTGGATCGAGCAGCCGAACGGCCGCAAGGAGGTCTGCCGGTACGGGCTCTGGCGCAAGCACCTATCGCGCCAGCAGGAGCGCGGGTTCCGGCTACTCGACCCCGACGAGGTCGCGGACGAGCAGGCGAAGGTCGCACAGGCCGCAGCCGCGCGTAAGGAGCGCCGCAAGCTCTGGATGAAGATTCCGAAGGGCGAGCGCGGCGAGTTCGAGGCCAGGAAGCCGCGAGAGAAGTATTCGCTCGGCGAGCTCCGGCAGATCCTCGAGGAGAACGGCTGGCAGAACCGCGACCAGTTCGACGACTTCTCGCTGGCGCAGCTACAGGCGAAGGTGATCGAGCTCCAGAACCAGATCGAGGAGCAGAAGAAGCCACCTCCGGCTGCGGCATAGCATCGCCCCTCCCACAGCTAACCCGAGCCTCATAAGGGGCGAGCTATGGCACTGAAAGACATGAGCGTCGTGACGCTCGACGGCGAGACCTCAGACACGACCGGCGAAGTCGTCACCCTCGATAACCTGCGCGCGAGCGACGTCGGCATCCACGTCCGTACGATCGACTCGGGCGAGGTGCGCTTCGAGGGCTCGATCGACGGCGAGAACTGGTCGCTCATGCAGGTGACGAACAAGGTCGACGGCACGACCGCCACCTCCACCACCGCCAGCGGCTATTTCGTGCTCGACGCGGCCGGGCTCGCTGCTGTGCGCACCCCCCTCGGGAGCCATTCCACCGGATCCGTCACGGCCGTGGTGCTCCCGCAGTTCGACTAGCCTAGATGACGACCGTCGATGCCGGCTTCGGGTCGGTCTCCGACGTAGCGGACGGCGGCGAAGCGCACATATCCGATACGTCGTCCGCATTCACCTCGGGCGACATCCACGCCTTCAAGAGCGGCGGCACGAAGAAGTCCGCCGTGCTCTACGACGGCACGTTTTACGGCCCCGTATGGGACAACGGTGGTGCGGTCTACAACGCAAAACACCCAGACTACGGCGCGAAGGGTGACAATTCGAGCGATGATACATCCGCGCTGCAGGCGTGGATAGACGCCGTCGAGGCGAGCGGTGGCGTGGGTGTGTTACCTCCCGGCACGTACTTGGTATCGCTCACCGGCAATGGATACGCACTGCAGGTCGACGCAGACGATGTAACACTGCGCTTGGCGGCTGGTGCCAGCATAAAGCTTGCCGACAACGAGCTATCCGGGGCTGGTACTGGACACGTGTTGCAGGTGGGGAACGGCTCTACGGCTAGATCAAATATCGCAATACTAGGCCCCGGCAGGATAGACGGAAATCGTGCCAACAATTCCAGTTCTGGCGACGTTACGGGAAGTGCAGGCGTGGCCGTGGATGGCCCCCATACAGACGTGGAAATATCACTAGATGTTGAAAACACGGTCGGCACGGGAATATTCGCAACCGGCGTCGATACCAGCAATAGAGGCGAACGCCTTAATATCCACAGTTGCAAAGTTAACAACTGCGGCGAGGGTATTGTATGGAAGTTCTGGGACTATGTCGTTGTGGCAAACAATATCGCGTCCAACCTACAGGCGACCCAAGACGCATTTGAGGCTGCGACTGCTGATTATTTTGTCATCGATGGGAATGTCGCCGAAAATGTGCCCGGTAGCGGCATCGACCTTTTCGGAGCACAGCATGGAACCGTAGTTGGGAATACCCTCCATAATTGCGGCACGACAGCGGGCGCGTCGATTGTTGCTGGTGGGACCGGGGGTACGAGAGATACCACGGATGTCGTCATTACAGGCAATGAAGTCCACGTCAACACCACCGGTAACGGTATTGCGGTCGTGCAGAACACCGCCCAAGGCAACAGCAGAATCCTCATTCGCGGTAATGACGTATCCGAGTGTGAATATGGCATCCACTTGGCCAACAATCCCGATAACAGGGTCTCAGGAAACGTCTGTTACAACAACGCCATCTCCGGTATCCGCACACATGGAGACGGAGTAGTCTGCAAAGACAATATCTGTTTCAATAACAACCAAGATAACAACGCAAACCAGGGTGGTATTCTCGGCACCGGTGGCGATCGGGCCGTTATCTCCGGGAACGTATGTTACGATACACAGGGCACGGCCACACAAGATTGGGGCATCAACCTCCAATCGAGTGTGACCAACGGAGTTGTGGAGGGGAATGTGTTCTGGGGCAACGATGGCGGTCTTAATGATGGTTCCGGCTCCGGTACGGTGGTCCGCAGGAATTCTGGCTATACGACCGAAAACAACGGGACGGCTACCGTTGCCAGCGGGACCACATCTATTGCCGTAAATCACGGATTAGACGCGACACCCAGCATCCAAGACATCTCCGTGACCCCGACGAACGACCCCACGAACGACGTCGGCAACTTCTGGATATCGAGCGTGGGGGCATCTCAGTTCACCATCAATGTTGGGGCGGATCCCGGAAGTGGTGGCGCGACATTCGCCTGGAAGGCGGCGATTGAGTAGATGGCCACCCACGAGAGCCTGAACCCGGCTGAACGCTCGGGATCGTCGTCCGATACGAACGGACGCTGGATCCCGATAGCAGGACGCGTGGGCAAGTTCTATCCGTGGGACGTGACGGTGAACGTCGGCAACGTGCAGAACACCGGAGACACGGTGGACGTGACAGTCGAAGCCGCGCTCACGAGGGACAACGACGATGTGGTGACGCTCGCGACATTCTCGCAGTTCACGACGCCGAACCAGGCGAATACGACGATCACCGTCTCGGGGTACTTCGGGCGCGGCTATCTGAGGTCGGTCGCGACGATCAACGGCACGGTGACGGTGGGCACGACCGAAGAAGCGCCGCTGTTCAGCGTCGACGCCGAGAAGGCGCGCCTCACGAAGCAGGTGCAAAACTGGGACGACGTGAAGGAAGCGGCGGCGCGCGCCGAAGCGGAACTCATCGATCCGTACCGGATGCCGGCGGGGCGCTACGCGCTGTACATGGACCGCCACGGCTTCGGTGAGAACATCCGCGACGCGATCGCCACGCAGATCGAACGCCGCTTCCAGCTATGGGCATTGTCCAAGAGCAATGACGCCTCGCAGGTCGTGACGCGCCGGCAGATGGACGCGATCGATCCCGAGGCGAAGCGCAAGGTGAAGAGCTACTCCGCACTCGGACCGACATACTTCTGATGGCCGTATCCGTCCACACCCGGCTCGGTGAAAGGGGCGTGCTGCGCCTGGAGGGCGCGCTGACGGAGCTCGCGGAGGACGCGAAGGATCTGGAGAAAGCGGGCGCGTGGCAGGCGGTTTCGGTGGTGCTATCGGACGAGTTCGAGAGTCTGTTCGAGGCGCAGGGCGGGCACCGTGGCCCGAGATGGTCCAGGCTGTCGCCCGTGACGGTCAAGCAGCGCACGAAAAAGAACCTGACGCCGATTCGCATAGGCTGGGCGACCGGACGCATGGCGACCTCGCTGATCGAGCCGACGCACCCGGAGGCGTTCGAGCTTCGCACACCGAACCTATTCGTTAGGGGCACGTCGGTGAACGCTCGCGGCGTCGCCTATCCGGCAATCTTCGAGGCGGGCAGACACGGCCGCCAGCCGCCGCGCCCGATCGTCGGGCGGCTGTTTAGAACGGGTAACACGCGCACCGCCGAACTGATCGCGGAAGCGGTCGAAGAAAAGGTGTTCAAGAGCCTCAAGGGCGGCGGCGGATGATCTCGGACGTGATCTCGCAACTCGAGACCGGGCTGAAAGACGATACGGTCGGCATCCAGGTCGAGATCGAGACCGTAGAATCGAATCGTGCGATCACGCTGCCGGATCTGCCGGACGCGAATATCTACGGACGCGGCGCGCCGCTGAATCCGGCGACGGTGAACGTCCCGGCGCTCACGGTATCGCCGTCGGACTCGGCGGCCGGCCAGACGCGCTCCGAGGGCATCCGCGACGCGACACACCGCGTGACGTTCGAGTGGGCGACCGACCAACCGGACGAGAACGAATGGCGCAGAGAGGCGCTGCATATGGGCGAGGCGCTGACGCGGTGGCTGCACAACCTGCACGCCGGCAACAGCGGCTACGTCGGTAGTTCTCGTATCCTGCTCGTGGACGGCTGGACGGCGGACTATACCGTGACATGGCAGACGACACCGAACGCGATCCGGGGATTCATCCTTGACGCGACGATCGAGGCCAGGGACCGGCGCGATGCGTTCTTCTAGGGCGGCACGCGATGATGATCGACGTGATCGACCAGCTTGTGAGCGCGCTCGGCGACTACACGGGCGAGCTCGCACACAACGCGGTCAAAGGGCCGCTCTACCCAAGCGTATCCGGCGGGCGGTTCACGCTGAGCGACACCGACACGGACCTGCGGTTCAAGGTCGACGACAACCACTTCACGATCGACGACGCCGACGGCACGCACGTCGCATGGGTCCCGTCGGTCACGCTCGCGAGCGAGGACATCAACCGCTTCGTGCTCAGGCCGGAGGAAGAGAGCGGCACGCTACCGAGTTTGCCGGAGCCGCAGGTCTACGGGCTCGACGCGCCCGTGAACCTCGACACCGTGAACGTGCCGGCGCTGATCGTCACCCCGGTACGCACAGCGACGCAGGTGCAGGCGAGCCAGAACACCTGGGACAGCCTGCACACGATCGGCATCGAGTACGCGACCGACGAGGTCGACGAGGACACGTGGCGGCAGCAGGCGATGGACTGGTCCGAGGCGGTGCTGCAATTCCTCGACCGCTTCAACGCGAACGAGCCGTCGTATGTCGGCACCTCGGATGCGATCCGTGTGACGGACTGGAGCGTGGACTACGCGGTCACGTGGCGCGATCCACCGAACGCGCTCAGGGGCTTTTCGATGGAAGTGGACATACTGGCGAGGGACATTCTCAACTAGAGGCATAAACGATGCCCAAGATTCTGGTAGCACAGGGACTCACCGCGCTCAGGGAAGCGGCGTACAGGACCGACGCCGGCCTATCGACCAGCGACGGGATCGAGTTCACCGAAGCGACGCTCACGCCGCGCGACGCCTTCGACGGCTCGAGGGCGGATGTCAGGCACGGCACCGGCGGCGAGCTCGTGCCGACCTCACGCGCGGGCCGCACCTACGACATCACGCTGCGCGGCGAGCTCAAGGGACGCGGCGCGGCATACACGACAACCGCGAACGTGCTGTCCGAGTTCCCGCTGTACAACATCATGCTCGGCGCGGCGCTCAGCGGCTCGGTCGCGGGCGGCGAGATCAGCGTGACACCCGTGCGGCCCGACAACTCCGGCTCGTTCACGCTCGGGTTCTACACCTCCGACAATCTGCACAAGGTCGAGGGCTGTAGGGGCTCGTTCGTCGTCGAGGCGAACGCAGGCGAGCGCGCGTTCTGGGAGTTCAACGGCCAGGGCGTGATCGCCGACTCGTATCCGGTCTCGCAGACGCTACCCGCGATCACCTATGCGACGCAGAGCGGCAGCCCGCCGGTCTACACGGCCGACACGCCCGCACTCGGCAACTGGACGCCGGTCATCGGCGGCTACCGCTTCGAGGTCGCCAATGACATCGCGCCACGTCAGGACGGCGGCGCCAGCCTCGGCCACGCCGGCTTCGTGCTCACGAACCGCACGCTCAACTGGAGCTTCCCGGGCGAGAGCGTGAACCTCGACACCTTCGACCCGTGGAGCACGTCGATCTCGGGCACGACTCAGCAGCTACAACTCGACCACGGCTCGGCGACCGGCAACAGCTTCCAGTACACGCTCGACGATGCGTCGGTGAGCGCGCCGGAGGATACGAGCGACAACGGCAAGCTGATCTGGAATCTGTCGGGGCGCGGCCATATCGACAGCGGCAACGACGAGATCACGATCACGATCAAGTAGGAGGCGATATGCCGAAGCGCGTGAACAAGACCGCAGAGCTCGCCGGCAAGACGATGCGTGCCGAGGGCAAGCTCAAGCGCAAGCGGACGGGCGTGAATCTCAAGAAGGTCGCCAAGGTCCGCACGAAGTAAGCCGCCCCGCGACCAGGCGGGAAGCATGGATGGCCCGGAGCACGGTCGCACTCCGCTCCGGGCTTTTCGCTAACGGGGGGGGATATGGACGACGCACCCGCGACGCTCGACGTGGACGAGTACCTGGAGGCGCTCGGCGAGCCGTCGATCAGGATCCGTGGCGAGGTATATCGTGGCCGCTACCCGACGTTCAACGAGCGGCTCAAGATCGCGCGCATCCTACAGGAAGCCGAGGACGCTGATGACGTCGTGGACGGCACGGCCGACCGCGAATTGATCGAACTGATCGTCGAGCTCTTCGAGATGCCGGACGCGGAGATACTGCTTGAGCTTCCGCGCAGCGTTCTGGACAAGGTGGTGTTCTATTTTTTGGGAATCATGGGAGGCTACGACGGGGGCCGCGATCTGGCGATCAGCGAACGGACTCGGGAGGAATCGACGCCGTCAAGCGACGACACGGACTCGGGCGCAGCCTCCCCACCGGAGCCAGCGTAGCCGCGTTCATCCATTTCTACGGCCCGGAGGTCTTCCAGGGCGGTGAGATTTCGTGGCCGTGGTTCCGCTACCTGTGGAAGTACATGGAGAACGCGCGCGCGCTGCTCAAGATCGACCAGGCCAAGGCCGTCGGCGCCGTCGTCGGCGCGCTCGGCGACCCGGACGCCGCGAAGCAGATGATGAAGGACATGGGCGACGATCTCTACAAGAGACGATAGATGCCACGCCGTGAGAACCTAGAGGTCCGCATCGAGGCCCGGGACGAGGCATCCCGCGCGCTCGACAAGGTCAAGCGGAACATGCTCACCGTGAACACCGCGTCCAAGGCGTCGTTCAAGGACGCGGGCGACGTGGCGGAGCAGACGTTCTCGCGCATCCGCCGCGACGTGAACCTCGCGACGGAGGACTACAAGCGCGGCATCCTCGGCATCGAGGGCTACGTCCAAGCGCTAGAGTTCGCCAGGAACGAGGCGTTGGAGCTTCGCGCATCGGGCCTCAAGCCGGTCGGTACCGAACTCAAGAGCTTCAATGCCGTGATGAAGGCGACCGGCGGCGTTGCGCAGCGCTCGACCTCTGGACTCGGCACCGTGCGCCGCTCTCTGGGCTCGCTCGCGTTCGTTGCAGCCGGGCTGCCCGGCCGGCTGGGTTCCGTGGCGTCGGTACTCTCGGGGTTCGCGTTCGGCAATCTCGCCGCCGCCGGCGTTTTCGCCGGGCTCACGGCGATTGCGGCCGGCTTCAAAGCGATCACGAAGGAGGGTCGCGAGGCGGGCAAAGAATCACAGCAACTAATAGACGAGCTTATCGCGGCCTCCCCCACGCTCCAGGCTCGACGAGAGGCACGTAGACCCAGAGAAGGGCGGGTGAGGCAGCAGGAAATCATCCAGCTGCTGACGGAGGGGGAGACGCGCCAGCTACTCGGCGGTCCGGTAACATTGCCGGTAAGCGACGAGCGCCGCGCCGAACTCACCCTTGAGCTCCATAACCTAAACCAGGCCCTACGCGATAACACCGAAGCCGAACGTGAAAAGGCACTGGAGCGGCGCAGGGAGGCGGTGGAGGCACGCCTTCTTGACCGCATCATCAACCAGCCGCTCCCACGTGCGCCTGATCTTTCCGGGCTCACGACGGCCCAGGCCGTGTTTCCGGAGGCTGCGGGTACGCGTCCCGGGCCGCTGGCCGGCACGTTCTCGCGACAATTCTTGGAAGAGGGCGTGGCCGAAGGCGCGCAGGTATTCGGGGACCAGGTATTTGACGCCACGATGAAAGAGTTCCGGGGCCTCGGCGTCCGTATCCGCGAAGCGGGAGAGGAGACGGAGCAAGACGTTGTCCGTGGCGGGCGTGCGATGGTCACGGGGCTCTCCACCATCGCCTCGTCCCTTGCCCAGCTTGCCACCGGAGAGGGTGGGCCCGGCGCGTTCGGGGGTATCCTGACTGGATTCGGCTCGCTTCTCACGGGTCCCGCCGGGATCGGACTACAGGTGGCCGGCGTCGGCTTCAGCTTTTTCGACGCGCTCACCTCCGACAGCCACCGCGACACGATCAAGCGCGCGAACCTCGACGCGATGCGCGAATTCGAGCGCGAGAAGCCGCCCGCGACCATCGTCATCCGTATGCCCGGCTTCGACCCCGGCTCGGCCGAGTTTCAGCGGCTCGTGGACGAGGCGCGCAGGGAGGCGCAGGCCAGGGGGTTCAACGTCGATATAAGGCAGGGCTGAGATGCCGCTACATTTCCCGTCGATCTCGTGGTCCGGCGGCAACCACACGATCACGTTCGGCACGCCGGTCGACAGCCCGCGCACGTTCGATCACATGGAGCAGACGGTCGCGCGGGTGCCAGAGACCGGCGAACAGGATTCGTGGACGAAAGGCATCTTCCCACGCGCTCACTTCGACGTGCGCTACGTGCCCGCGTCGGGCTCCGCAACCGACACCGGCTGGAACTTCCCCGATCCGGGCTGGAAGGCGTTCAAGGCGCACCAGACGCAGAACAAGGACGATTTCACGTTCAAGCCCGACAAGGACTCCGGCGGTTCACACACCTGCCGGCTGATATCGTTCAACGAGCGCAAGGAACCCGACTCCGGCCAGCACTACCGCATCGAGATCGAGATCGAGGACGTGGACGGCAACACCTTCGATGAATACTGATGGCTGAATACGGCGTCATCCACCGGGTCACGGTCTACTCGGGCGTGAGCAACTCCGTGCAGCTTTTCCAGATGCACTCGCGCGCGGGGCTCACGAACCCGTACCTGTCGAACGTGCGCATCACCGGCCGGCGCATCACCGTGCCCGAGAACACAGCAGCGCCCGGCGAGGCGCGGTTCACGGTGCTCGACAAGCGCAACGCCGCCGGCGACCAGACCGACCGCTTCCTGACGCAGCTTCTCGGCGACTCTGAGGGCCGCTTCGCACTCAGGAACTCGCGTATTGAGGTCGATATCTCGGACGACGACGGCCAGACCTACCAGCGCGAATTCACCGGCCGCGTCTTCGACGTGAAACAGACCGACGAGGTGCAGTTCGAGGTCGTCGCCGGTGATCTCAGGATGGACGAGTTGGACGAGATCTTCGACGGCACCGTGCCGGACGTGGACTGGGCGTTTCCGCCGGTCCTGCTGCCGATGGGTACACTGTCGGGGCATCGCTACGGGCCGGTGCGCGCCTATCACCGCAGATTGCTGGGCGAGTGGAAGAACTTCGCGGCCGGCGGGCTGTGGAGTTCCTCACACTATATCCAGACGGTCGGCGAGGTCAACGCAGAACGGCGCCCGCCTACGGCGGTCTACAGCGATGCGCTACGCGAACACGCGGCATACACGAAGAAAAGCCCAGAGGTATCCATCGGGCCGTCCATCGCCCCGGACCTCCGCGTGCGCTGGCTCAGCGACGGCGAGGCGGCTGAGCGTGATTTCACGGTCGGCGTGGTCGCGCCGACGGTCCTACTGCCCGGCGGCCAACAGCGTTTCACGGTTATCGGCGACCCTGCGGATGGGGGAAAGGTGGACGCCGTTGCCATCGAACCGCTGTCCACCGACGACACGGCACCCTCCGCCGGCACGCTCGGGCGCTTCTACATCTACTCCGTCGCACCGCCAACGTCTTCGGCTCCGCTCCATATCGGCACGGGCACCTCGAATTCGGGTGTAGCTTGGCCGACGGTCGTCTCGGGCATCGCCTACGGCAAGTTCGGCGGCAGGGGCTTCGCGGTGGACGACGAGGCCCTGAACACGCTCATACAGGACACCTCACAACCCAAGCTGCGGTTCCGCGTCACCGAGGGGCCGGTGAGTGCCGCACGCTGGCTGGAAGAGAACGTATGGCCCGTCGTCGGCTACGCGCCCGCGATCACCGCGTCCGGTGAACTGTTGCCCGTCACCTACGACCTGCCGGATTCGACCGCCGGGCTGCTCACGCTCGACGACACGAACCTGATCGACGCGCGCTGGACACAGACGAAGACCGGCCAGATCAATCACGTGCGCTTCGAGACGGTGCGCGAGACGCGCATCCCGACGACCAGAGCGCAGCCGTCGGACCCCGTTGATCTGATCCAGGAGAGCGACAATGACCGCATCATCATCGCCCAGGACGCCGGCAAGAAGCGCCGGCAGTTCCGCATCGTCGCCAAGGGGTTCCGCCCGACCACCGACGATGCTAGCCAGTTATCTGCCCGCAAGAAGGCGGAAGAACGCGGGCTCATCATCCTCGACCGCTTTCAGGACGGCCCGCGCACGGTGCGGCTGACGGTCCGGCGCACATCCGGCACGAAGACCGCGAGGGTCGGCGATCACGTGCTCATCGACGGCTCGTGGCTGCCGAACCTGGAGACGCAGGTGCGCGGCGGCCAACGGCTCATGCTCATCACCGAAAAGGGCCTGAACCCCGACGGCACCTATACCCTGCTGCTGTTGGACGCCGGCCCCGACCAGAACGCATCCTCGCCGACGGTCGACGGGCTCGACAAGAACACGACCGACGGCAAGCACGCCTACGATATCACGATCACACCGCCGGGCGACGATGAGCGCGCGGTGGTCCAGATCGCGACGGTGCCGTCCGGAGATCCGGAGCCCGCAACGGACTCGGAACTGTGGCAGCACGCCACGTCGATCTCGGGTAGCGCACAGCAGACCGTCACGATCAACGAACTGCCGTCGCGTCGGACACATTGGTTCCGGGCGAGGGGCCAGGGACCCGGCAAGATCCCGACGTCGTGGACGACGGCGCTCTCGGGCACGACCGACTCGATCCTGCCGCCGTCGAACCTGTCGGCGACCATATCGGGCACGATGCTACGCCTGACGTGGACGGTCGGCGATACCGACTATCCCGTCATGCCGGTGCTCGACGGCGAGGACTTTCTACCCGAGCCGCTCAACCGGCAGTCCACGCGCTTCATCTTCACCGAGCTCGACGCATCCACGTCCTACACGCCCGGCGTGAAGCACGTCGATCGCTTCGGCGGTGATTCGACGACGACGACGACCTCGGACACCACGAGCACCGGCACAGTGCTCAAGACGCCGAAGAACTTCACGGTGCGCCAGGGTCGCGGAGACACCGATCCCGGCTCACCGATCTCGGTCGCCGTCGGTACCGGCATCGAGGTCGGATGGCATAACGCCGAGCATTACACCGGCGTGGTGGTTCACCACGACACGGACTCGAACTTCACCTCGCCGACCGCGATCTCGGGCATCAAGGGCACGAGCAAGCGCATCTCGTTCCCGATGGACGACACGACGCGCTATTTCCGCGCCTTCCACCAGCGCCCGGGATGGGGCACGAGCTTCGCGACGCCGACGATCTCTGCCAAGCCCGTCCACTTCGATCCGCTGGCAGATCCGCTCGACGGCTTCGCGGGCGGCTCCGCAGGCATCACGTCGACCTCCACTGGCCGCATCATCCTGCACGTCGGCACGCAGGACCCCGACGCCGACCGCTTCTATTACGAGATCGACAAGACCACACCCGTCGAGCCGACCACATCGTCGAGCGTGGTCCACGACAGCGAGATGCCGTTTTCTGAGGACAGCGGCGTCACGATCGCCGGCTCCGGCATCGCCTATCTGTGGGGCAAGTTCTGGAACCGCACGAACGGCTTTGGCCAGGGCGTACAGCAGAGCATCGGGCTGGATTACGATGTGAACAGCTTGGGTCCCAACGGTCTTGAGGACCTCGTGCTCAACGGTGGCTTCGAGGACGGATGGAAGTTTTGGGTCAACAACGGTACCGGCACGGGGCGGCTTGAGACGGGTGGCGACGTCATTAGCGGCAGCACGTCGATGGAACTCGAGGGACCGGCGGGCGGCGGCGTCCACTTGGTCGAACAGGCCGACAACCCGAACCCCGATAGCTCGGGAGGGACGAATACCAAGGTCCGGGTGCAGCCCAGTGGATTCCTGCACTTTATCGCCACCGGCAAAGTCTCGGGCGCGAGTGTCCAGGCCGACGTCGGCATCCGGACGTTCGATGAGAGCGGCAACCAGCTCTCCGCCCACGTCGAGGTCATCAATTTCGACGGCGAGACCACGGCGGTCACGAAGCACGGCAACTGGGAGATCGGGGCTAATGTCCACTTTGTGCGCGTGGCTGCCCGGATCCAAGGAGACGACACCGAACAGTTCTGGGTCGACGACATTCATATGATCCGCGTGAAGGACTTCCGGGAGATCCTGGCCGCTCGGATGGCCAATGTGGGAGCGCGGCCCGTGGAGAGCACGGTCACCGGCGGGTCGGTGCTGTCCGCTGAATCCAACGATACCGGCACATGCTCGCAGGACGCGACGATCACGATGGAGGCCCACGACATACAATTCCCGTTCGGGGCCAGCGGGAAGGTGATCCAGTATAACAAGGCAACCGCTACGCTGTTGAGTTGCAGCGAGGAGTACATCGTGTTCTTCGACGACCCGACCTACGAGGGCGGCAACGTCACGCTCCAGACGCGCGATGAGACCGTCGGCGATGAGCGCGCGGACGTCGTGAAGGTGCCCGGCAGGATCTATGTCGGCAAAATCACGACGCCCCCCGTCGGCGGTGGTGGTACGGGCGGTGACGATTCATACGGGGGGAGGTTCTGATGGCTTGGCAAAAGACAACCGACCTGAACCCGCTACAGTTCGGGGAGTTCGGCTTCCACGATCCGGCTTCCGGGCGTTACGCCATCGTACTACTCCAGGAGGGCCCGACGGGCAGGGGCGAGGAGAAGCGAAGCTTCGCGCTGTGGTGGGAGGCCCGTGAGGTCGATTCCAACAAGGACCCGGTGCTGAGGGACGGCGTGCCTGTAGAAGATGCGGGTACGTGGAGCGTGCGGTACTCCCGGCTCAAGCGCGGCCGTTGGACGCCCGACGACTTCGAGGAAGTGGTCTTGGATAGCGCCCTGAAGGCACTGGACGCGCAAAGCCAGGCAATGGACATCAAGGGCCGGTATCCGCTGCACCCGAAGCATCCCAATGCCTGAGGGTACTGAGGATGAACAGGTCCTACAGGACACGACGCTCCCGTAGGGTTTATGTGAGCGCCGCCGAGTAGTAAATTAGAGGGACAACCTAGAGCACCGCATCTGCGCGGCCCGGGCCATAGCGGCCCCGGCCGCTTTTTCTTTTGGAGCCATGCCATATCCGAACGGCGCGAATACGCTCGGAGAGTTCGTCACCTCGCTTCCCGAGTGGGTCAAGATTCTCACCGTGTTGCTCGTCATCGGTGCCGGCGTGGCTGGTGTCCTGGAGCTTCCAGAGATGCGCGGTCAGGTCGAAGCGAACACCGACTCTGTGCGCGCCCTCAGCAGATACAACAGGGTGCAAGACCTGCGCTTCGACCGCCACCAAGAAGCGACGAACGCTCGGCTACAGCGCATCCTTTGTCACCTAGAAGAACAGCGGGAGAGCAACCCGACATGGGAACGCTGCGAGCAATAATCCCAAGGAGACAGCATGGCAAGGCGCCCGCCGTACACGGCTGAATGGAAGGATCCCGACCGCGACGTCGTCTGGGTCGATCCGGACCGCGACGCCGAGTGGGACGAACCCGACCGTGACGCGAGGTGGAAGTGATGCCGAAGAGAATCGGACTCACCGCAGGCGACACCGAGCCGCTGGAGCTCACCATCGGCGCGAGGGGCGAATCGAACCTCGACAACGTGAGCACCGTCCAAGCTTACTTCTGGCGGAAGGGCCAGAACACCAACCTCGTGAACGCGGCGGCGGCGGGCGTCTCCGACTCCGCGAATAAGGAGATCAGCTTCCCGCCGGCAGGAGCCACGACCACGAGCGGCAACGCCTTCGGGTCGAGCGGGATGTATCTCGGTTATTTCCTGGTCACGTGGTCCGATGGCGAGACCACGCGCCACCCGAACGGCGACACGCTGGAAGTCGAAGTCGCACCGAACCGCGAATAGGGGAGAACAATGGACACGAAGCTCGCAGGAGAGGCACAGGCGCTCATCGGACCACGGAGGTTCATCGGTTTGCGTGACGAACTACAGCAGGTAGAGGTCGATACGATCCCGGAGCAGTTGGAAGATCTCGGCCGCGAGACGGTCTACGACGTGATCGACGTGCTCATCTCGGAGCAGACGGCGGACCATCTCAGGCGCGCACTGACCAAGGCGTTGCCCGGCTGGCTCAGGCCGTTCGTCGGGCTTGCGCTCCGGGCGGTGTTCCCCGACAGGGCGAACCTCGTGCTCAAGGGGCTCGCCGACCGCGTGTTCCCATGAGGCGTGTTGCCATCGCGGCACTCGCCGGCTTCGCGGTCGGCTGGATGCTCGCCAGGACAAAGACGATTCAGGCATTGCTATGCGCGTCCGGTACCTGAGTTGGCGGCGGGTGCCGCTCGCGGTGGTGGAGTGGCATCCCGCGATGCTGTTCGCGCACGAGGTCGTGGACCGCGTCTACCGCAAGTTCACGGGTGAGGACGCAATGCTCACTGCCGCCCAGGAAGATGCGCACGGCGAGCATTCGCTGCACTTCGGCATCGAGGATGACCCGAGGTGCAGGGCCGCCGACTATGCAGACGACGGCGTGGACGACCGTGGCGCCGTCCTGACCGAAACCAGGGCACGGCTCGGATCGGAATTCGACGTGGTGTGGGAAGGCGATCATCTCCACGTCGAGTACGACCCCGAACCGTGACGGACATGGGCAAGCACTTCCGGTTCCAGCGGACGAGCGAGGACGCGGGCGATGGGGGCACAGTCATCGTGCGCCGCGCGCCTCCGCCGCCGGTCTGGTGGTGCAACTTCTGCGGCCAGAAGAACACGAACGACGGCATCAACTGCATGTTCTGCAACAAGATCGGGCGATGGGATGAGCCAGAAAACGAAGCCGGTCGTCCGTGAACTCGGGTTCTCTGAGACGGATCGGGACGAAATCTACTACGCGGTCGAAGACGAAGGTCATGTGATGGACGAGGGCGGCGCGCTCGTGACGCTCAAGGGAGACGTCGCCCACTGCAAGGCTCACGACAGCACGCGTCATCTCAGCAGAGGTTGTTGGCACATCCAAGCTCTGAGAAGGGAGATACAAGGGGAATAGCACTCAAGGCCCGTCGTCCGCCGTGGCCACCGCGCCAAGTCCGGTTGCTCCCCCCTGGGCGTCAGGCGTTGGCGGGCGGCGGGTCCCGCAGGGGCAGAACGATGCCGAATCGTGAGCCGGGACCGTGGGCCGCAGTCTTCGTACTCGTCGTCATCGTCGTGCTTGGGCTCATCTTCGCGTCGTGTGCCGGGGCACAGGGTGTCCAGCCTCCGCCGGATAGCTTGGCGCACGATTGGGGGGCGAAGCGGGTGAAGGGCCGGACACCGATCGAGCCCACGCCGATGCACATAGCGATCTACGAAATGATGGAGGGCTGTACCGGCATCTCCGGCGACCCCGATCGCGTCCACTGGTCGATGGCATGGAGCATTGAAGATGCGGAGACGGGCGAGATCAAGGCATCCATGTGGTCGGGGACGGACGGCTACCGGCAGATCATCCTCGCGAAAGAGTGGGCGTTCAGCGGGCACTACATCTCCCACGAGGTCCTCCACGACTTATACGACGGCCCAGCACCAATGGACACGGCCATGCGCTGCCTCTTCTTCTGGTGGAATCTCAGAGAGGCGAGGCCATGAAGACGCTCGCGCTGGCCCTGACATTCGTGGTGCTATCCTGCACAGTCACCCCGCGTTCGATCTATTCCACCCGGCCCGTGGGAGCACCGGACCTCACGCTCCGTGTGATCAACAATACCGCACAACCCATCCACGTCTATCTCTGGCCCTCGCGGGAACCAATAGGTGTGGCTGACCTGCCCGACAACTGCCTGACAGTAAATTACGTGAGCCCGTATGCGACGGGGTTTGTCTTTGAGATGGATGGGCACTACTACACAACGCCGAATGCGCCGCTCTCCAAAGGTGGCTGGGAGACCACGATCAATAGTGCCCCCGCCAACTGGCAGCACGATGTAAATCGCACTACACCCGCCGAGCGGTGTGACTGGCGGTGAGGGTGTCGTGAAATGGTGACACTTGCGGATAAGTGTCTCCGCATCACAACACGGGGGCGAATGGCATTGACCGCCGAATCCGCCAGTCAAATTCGGCTCCGGCCGTCTGTCATGCTGGAAACGGAGCGGCGGGACCCCGGTTCGAGTCCGGGCGCCTCCATGTTCATGGTTCATGAACCGTGAAATCGGTTGTGCTGACTAGACTCTAGGGGGGACACGTGGCACACGCGGTCATCGCTATCGTATCCGACATCCACGCCGTATCCACCACCGCGCTCTGTCCACCGGGCGCGATTCGTTTAGATGACGGCGGCGAATATCATCCGTCGAAAGCGCAACTCTGGCTGTGGCAATGCTGGACGGACTATTGGGACCGGGTGGAGCGGGTAAGGGACGAAGAAAAAGCCGACCTGTTCATCATCCTGCTCGGCGACCTCATCGACGGCGACCACCACGGCACCGCGCAGATCATCACGAAGCACCCGGGCGTGATGCACGACATCGCAATGCGCTGTATCGAGGAGCCGCTAGGGCTGGGCCCCGACCACATCTTCGTGATTCGCGGCACCGAGTCCCACACCGGCAAATCCGCATCCAAGGAAGAGGCGCTCGCGAAGAATATCCGCGACATGGGCCACCCCCTCGAGGAGGACCCCGCCGCCGAGACGGCGTCCTGGTGGTACATGATGGCCGACATCAACGGCAAGCGCATCGACGCCGCCCACCACGGCCGCATGGGCACCCGATCCTATACGCGCGGCTCCTATAGCCGCCTCTACGCATTCGACATCTGGGCGGAGCGTCAATTAAACGGTGAGAGACCACCCGACATCGCGTTCCGCGCACACCGTCACAAGATGGCCGACTCCGGCGACCACTACCCGACGCGGCTCTTGCAATCCGGCGCGTGGCAGCTACAGACCGCGTTCGCCCACAAGATCGCGACGGAATCGCTGGCCGACATCGGCGGCTGGATCACCACGATCCGCGAGGACGGCTCAGTGTTTGTCCGCAAGGCGTATTACCAGCCCAAACGGGGGGCAGTATGGACCGGATAGAAGTCACCGAGAGCGAACTCCTCGAGGCGCTACAGGAGGCGACCGACGCCGAGCCGGACTGGGGGCCGTCCGACGCGCACACGGTGAGGGAGTTGGCGGCAGCGATGGACGTGGACCGCTCGGTGGTGCGGCGCAAGCTGCGCCCGCTGATCTTCGACGGCCAGGCGGAAGCCGTGAAGGTGCGTAGACCCGCGATGGACGGCTCGCTCCGTAAGGTGCCTGCGTATCGGTTGTTGGGCGAACCGGGGCAAAATGGCGAGGGTGAGTAGCCCACCAACGCCACTCAGCAGCCCTGTGTCCAAGCGACGGTCACGTAATTCGCACCGTCGGCACTCCAGCATACGGGCATAAAGATTGTGAGGTCTACAATGCCACCCGGCCCCGGCGTTACTCCGGATATCTGGAACTCCACACTCCCAGACACATCCATGCTATCCGGCAGATTGGTCGGATCCGTCGCGCCCGTCGTGTCGAAAGGATGCCAGCCGTCCCGGTGGAGATCGACCGGTCCGGCATCCCAGCCCGTACCCTGCCGGGTCGGTCCGGCGATCGATGGATGAAAATAATACCACTCCGTTGAGAGCGTCGAGATTGTGCCAGGAGTAACCGGGTTACCCCATTCATCCCGGCCGAAGTTCGTGTCGTCTAGGTCGGCCAAATCTCGGAGTGGGTTGAACGCATCGCCGGCTTTCAACGAGAGCGGATGAATCTGGCCGCCCTGACTCTGTGCCTCATCAAAGGTGAGCTCCGCTGGAGGACCGGCCGCAACGGCGAATGTGAACGTGGCAATCTCTTCTGCCCTCCCCCCCTTGGATGCGACTAGACGGGCCGTATAGGCACTATCCTCGCCGGACTCCATACGTGACGTCCATGCCCGGGTGCCCGTCGTGAGTTCGTTATACACGCGGCCGTTGGCGTCCGTGGTAAGCGACGGTGTAGCGAACGTGCCGGCACCGGGTCCATCCACTACCTCGAAGTTGACGAGCACGCCTTCCACGGGATTCGAGGCACCATCCGTAACGGACGCCACAACCGAATCCGATAGCGGTGTCTCTGGCGGCGCAAGTTGGTCCGCCCCGGCGGATACCTGAAGCGAAGAGAAAGTCACGGAACTGGCCTCCGTGATGCTCTCCCCCGCGTCTCCGCACGCCACCAGCAACGCCACCGCCAGTCCCATCCATCCTATCCTGCTCATATCTCCCCCCTACTGACCCTACACGCGTCTTGTACTACGGTACACCTTCCTGAAATCTTGTATAGGTAGGCACCGGCCCTCAAGCTTTTTCCCCCCGAGGGCTGTCAGAGGGCCGGTTCTTCGCTGGGTTTCCCTCCCCGTAGGACATCCCGCCATGCGTGTTGCTATCGAGGTTATCAAGCCCATCCCGGGTGTCGCCCGGCCAGGTGACTCCATCGTGCTCTTCCTCGACAAGCGACCCTATCCCGTCTCTGTAGTCAGACACTACCCGCCCAACACCGTCGCGAAGCTCATCCGTTATCGTTCTCATCTCCGTCTGGCTCCTCACCATCTCGGCCTTCTGGTTCAGTTGCTTCAAGAGCTTGAGAACCGAGGTAGGGATGCGGCTGGTTAGCCTCAGCCTCCAATTCATCGGCCTTCACCCGCATCCACTTCGCGGCGATGCGCATCTCCTCTCCCTCCGCAGGTTGTGCAGATGCACCCTCCCGGAGAAATGCTGGTGTGACGCCCAGTGCGCTAGCCAGTGATGCCACGGTATCGTCGTCGGGGCTGCTTCGGTTGTTCTCGATTCTCGACAGCGTATTGCGGTGAACCCGCGCTAGATCTGCCAATTTTCCCACCGTAAGGTTTCGGGCCTTCCGGAGACGACACACTCTGTCGCCCAACCTTTCTGGCGGCACCCCTCCGTGCACTCGCACAGCCCTCCACCGAGATGAGGGTTGACTTCTGTGCAGGCGCACAGTATACTCGCACAGTGTCAACCTAGAACCCCCGCCGCTGTGCGGGAAACCAGAGGTAGAACATGCCGAGTGACCCCACGGTGACGCAAGAATCTCGGACCCAAAAGGTGGCCATCGCCGTCACCCCGTCTGAGAAGGATGCTATCGATATCTACGTGAAGGTCCACCGGCCGGAGGGTGGCGCGTCGGGGCTTCTCCGCGACAAGCCATTCCAAGAAGTCGTGACCGCCGGCCGCAAGATGCTCGACCGCTTGGCCGAGGATGTGGCCTGAGATGTCGAAGACCGACCAGCTTCGCGAGATGCGCGAGGCGCAAGCCAAGTCGATGGAAATCGGCAAGGGACCTGTCATGGCCGAGGACCACGTCCGTGAGGCGTGGGGCGCATGGCAGGACACCGTGGACGGGATCATGAGGGCGGCGCGTCATACTCAGGCCGCTTTCGATGCCGCGAAGGAAGAGGGTATCGAGTGGCAGACGTTCTTCGCGGCGAAGGGCGAACGGGTGGAGGGGGAGCACTTTCCGTTCGGGGACTCCACGGCCCGAATGCTCCGCACCATCGCCACCGACAGCCGGCTGGTGGAGTGTTACCACGGTAACGCTCTCCCCCCCGCCTGGAGGACCCTCTACAAGCTCTCCACGCTGGACGATGAGGAGTGGGAGAAGGTCGAGCCCCACATCTCGCCGGACATGGAGCGGCGGGACATCACCCGCCTGCTGAGAGACGGCGACCGGGGCGAGGCTCCTCCACTCCCCAAGGGCATTTACAGGGTCGTCTACGCAGACCCGCCGTGGTCCTACGGACAGTCGGTGGAGGGTTACGGTCCCGCCGAATTCCACTACCCCACGATGGACACCGAAGACATCTGCGAGATGGGCGTGCGGGAGATCGTCGCGGACGATGCGGCGCTCTTTCTCTGGACCACGTCCCCGAAGTTGCGGGAGGGCCTCGCGGTGGTGGACGCCTGGGGCTTCAGCTACAAGGCATCGTTCGTGTGGGACAAGGTCCGCCACAACTACGGCCACTACAACTCGGTCCGGCACGAATTCCTGCTGGTGGCGACCCGGGGGAGTTGCACCCCGGACCGCCCGAAGCTTTACGACAGCGTGGTATCCGAGGAGCGCACCGAGCACTCGCGCAAGCCGCGCCTGTTCCGCGAGATGATCGACGATCTCTATTCCCCGCCCGACCTGCCGTCCGTGGACCGCGTTGAGCTTTTTGCTCGCGGCGAGCTTCCCGAGCACTGGCATGGACATGGTGACGAGGTCGCAGCGTGAGCCGGGCGGAGGTGCGGGCGAATCAGAAAGGAGAGGCCATCGCCCAAGGGCATCTGGACCGGTTCTATCGCTCCCAAGGCTGGGAGCCGGACCGCAGTCAGGCATGCCCGCAATTCGACGTGCTCCTACGTGCGGATGCTTCATGGCACCCCGTAGAAGAGAAGTGCCTGCGCTGGGCCGGTGCGGAGGAAGCGTTCCTGGTAGAGGTCGTGCAAGCCGTGTGGGAGACGGATTGGGGCTGGTATCACCACACAGACTGCCAGCGCCTCTTTTGGGTGCCGTGCGACAGCGAGTGGCGGCCCCGGTGCCTGTTCAGCGTGAATTGGCCGCGCTTCAAGGAGTGGGTGCCCGAGATGATGGAAGAGCACCCACACCCGGGCCAGCAGTGGCGTTGGCACGAATGCCCCGATGGATACGGGTACACGCTCAACGTCCGCATCCCGTGGGAAAGAATACCCGACGGACTCTATCACTACTGGCGGCACGTGGACGATCTGCCGTTCTAGGTCTGCCAACACCCTCTTGAGCGGCCCGGATATGTGCTCCATGCGCAGGAATGTTCACCGAAGCACCCGAAGCGTCACGTCGGAATGAGCCCAAAATCGACAGGAGGTGCGCGATGAGCGACCGAGGCCCGGTGGCAGACACGCACCGCAGGAGATACGCGGGACGGACGCTCAGGACGGCGATACCGAGGGATACAACGGCGGCGCTCGCGGAGAGGCGCGGGGTTACGCAGCGGACGATCCAGCGTGACTGCGACGGCGAGAACCGCTCGTGGCTCACCGGCTTCCTGGACGAGTTGGAGCGGGTGTACGAGGCCGGTGGCGACCTGTTTCCCATCGTCGCCCACGTCACGTCCTACGCGAAATACCTCAAGCTCCACGGCCGCCCGGCGCACGCTCTGGTGGAGCGCTGGCACGAGCTAGCCGAGGCCGAACACGAATACGAGATGCGCCAGAACCGAGCGCGCCAGAACGGCGAGTCTGCCGAGGGCGAGGTCCTCGCGGACCAGGCCCATGCCGCCGTCCTCACGGAGCTTTCGGCGGTACGGAGGATCCTCGAAGAGCGGCATATCGATCCGCGTGGATATAGGAGGGAGATGTGAGCCGAAGGAGCCTGCATTGGAAGCGATTGTTGGGCGCGCCCGGTTGGGCGAAGGGCAAGAATCCCGGCCCGCACAAGCGCCACGAGGCCAAGGATTCTCAGTGCGGCGGATCCAGCGACAAGCTCAAGCGCACTCTTCCGAGCGGCAAGGTGAAGGACAAGAACGGGAACGTCTGCACCCTCCCGATGAAGCCCGAGACACGCGAACGGGCCATCGCGGCGGCAGAGGGGCGCCCGCCCAAGCTGGAGCAATTCAAATGACCCACCCTCAACCCATCCGCGCCGTTCTCTACCTGGCCGCGACCTGGGGACTGGCCGTGTGGATGATCGGAGGTGGTGCGTTGTGAAGTGCGGACGATGCGGTGAAAAGGCTGCGATTCGAGTCCGGCGGGGGGAGATCTATGTGTGTCTCGGTTGCGCGATGGACGACCCCCCCGAGCCGGATCCCGAGAAACTAGCTGAGTGTGAGCGCAACTGGAGAGCATTCCGCGAACGCATGAGGAAGCGAAAGAAGGCCCATTGCGCTCGTGTGGGCGGGGATGGTTGACCCGCTGGCCGTGTGGATGGCAACCGGAGGCTGATATGAAGAACGGATGCTGGATGGTGGGCCGGATTCGGTCCGGCGTGGTGGTCTACCTCGTGGCCGTGCTGAGGGGGTGGAAGTGAGCGAAGCGACCGAGGGGACCACGAGACAGCGTGCGGAGCACTGGATCGACGTTTGTGAGAACTCGATCGGTCCCATGCCGAGCCGTGAGTATCGGGAAGTCGGTGAAGCGTTGAAGCACTACGTCGGCCTCCTCGATCGACTCCCCCATAAGCGCATCATCTACAGACGGGAAGACGGCTCGTTCACGATCCAGAAGACGAACCCCGCCCAGCGTCCCGAGAAACTGAGGTTCGCGGACGCAGACGAACTGGCCGACTGGCTCCTGAGAGACGATGCCTGACGACACCCCCACCAACCTCCGCGCCCGCGACAGGGACGAGCAGAAGCTACGCAGGCGCGTCAACGAGGCGTTCTATCGCTACCGGGAGTATGGCGGGCACGGCTACAAGGCATCGCTGGACGCGGCCAGACGGACGCTCACGACCTATCTGAGACAGCGCGAGAGGACCGCATGAGAACCTCGACGCAGGTCCCGCCGAAGCCGAAGCCACCGACTTACGAGGACATCCGCATCCGCATCCTCCAGAAAGAGAACGCGCGCCTGCGCGGTGAGATACGCGACCTGGTTCGTGAGAAGGGCGATTTCAAGTCCATGGTGAAATGGCTCTGCCAGGACGCCGAGCCCGTCATCGCGAAGCCGACCGAGAACCGCCTCAACTATCTGGCGAGGACCGTGAGCGACGCGCGACGGCTGTTGAGGCCGAAGCCGGAGAACAAGGCGGGCAAGCGGTGAGCATCTACGGCATGGGCCGCCCGCACATCGACGAGAACGGCCAGCGCCGCGACCTAAAGGACACCCTCGAATACATCGAGACCGAGGCCGAGATGGCGGAACGGGAGAGCAGATACGAACGGCGCACGCTCGGGCCCGCGCCCGTGCTGAGACATGAGGTACAATCAAGGGAGGAGACGTGAGCACAGAGACGAAGGTGAGGCATACGGCTGGGCCGTGGAGGGTGTCGCGTTGGTTGGACGGGATTGGCGGCTCACAGCCCTGCGTGTGCGCCGGTGGGGCAACGGTGGCGAGGATGCACGTCGCTCCTATCACACCCGAAAGAGAAGCCGAAGCCAACGCCCGCCTCATCGCCGCCGCGCCGGAGCTTCTGAAGGCGCTCAAAGCGTTGGTCGAGCCCTGCGAATGCTATGGACGTGACAGGGGCGAGCACGGGCCGCTCTGTGAACACGCCCGCGCCGCCATCGCCAAGGCCACCCGGGAGGAGACATGAGCGAGATGAACGGGGGACCGGGCATCTACCGCAAGATCGCGGACGTGCTCGCAGAGATCGAGGAGATCCCGAAGACGGGCAAGAACCCGCACTTCGGCTACGCCTTCCACGAGGAGCAAGTCATCGTCGAGCACCTCCGGCCGTTGCTGGCGGAGCGAGGCGTGACGCTGGTGGTGAGCCAGGGAGAACGCACCGTCGAGGAATACGGCAACGATGAGGACGGCTACAAGAAGATCGTGGTCGCCCCCACGAGCGTGACGTTCGTGGACGCCGAGGACGGATCGAACTTCACGGCGACTGTCTGGGGCGAAGGGCAGGACACGCAGGACAAGGGATCCCACAAGGCGCTCGTCGGCGCGTTCAAGTACGCGCTGATGAAGACGTTCCTCATCTCCTCGGGCAAGGACGACCCGGAGCACGACCGTGGCGCCAAGCCGAGTAGGCGGTCGAAGCGTCAGGGGGATTCGGGATATGCCTGCCCGGAGTGTGGGGCGACGAATATGTGGGACAACCGCGACGACAAGAAGGCGGGCAAGCGGAGCGCGAAGTTTCCCGACTTCAAGTGCCGCGAGTGTGACCACCCCATCTGGGGCACACACCCCGATGACCAGACGGACGCCCCCGAGGAGCTCATCAGCCGCGTGAAGGGCTTGCTGGACGTGGCAGGGATGCAGGACCTCGTGACGGTGGAACAGGCCACACGCGTACACGAGGCGCTGGAGAGCGGCGATAAGGGCCGCGTGGAGCGCGCAAGGACGTGGCTCAAAGACCTCATCGCCAACGAAGGCGAAGACCCCGAGCCGAACCCCGAGAACCCGGCAGAGGCCGAGGAGCAGGAGGCGTTGCTGTGAGCGTGGGCGAGTGGGTCTACGAGCGGATCGTGAGGCCGTTGCTGGCCCGCACGTCCTTCCCTTGTCACGCCTGCGCGAGTTTCGATGAGCGACCGATGAAGGACTTCCGCGACTGCGACTGCGAGTGGGGGCGCATCGCCCGCCAGGAATACGAGCGGGAAAACCAATGACCCTCCGCCACGTCGATACGTGGACCTACGGTGAGCGCGGCACGTGCTGGTTTCGCATGGACGAGTGCGGCCACTGGCAGACGTTCCCGCAGGAGAAGGCGCTCAAGATCCAGACGCGGCCCGACACACAGTATCGGTGCAAGAAATGCGAGCGGGAGGAGCGGTGACGGTCGGCTCGCTGTTCGCTGGCGTGGGCGGCTTCGACCTCGGGTTGGAACTCGCCGGATGGGAAACGATGTGGCAGGTGGAGATCGACGATCAATGCCGGCAGGTGCTCCGAAGGCACTGGCCGGAAGCCGATAGATACGAGGACGTGACGGATGTGGGTGGCGTACAGCGATCAGAACGGGATGGTCTGGAGAGAGCTCGCCCCGACAATCCAAGCGAAGGACACGGGCGGGTGGTCGCTGGCGTTTCAGCCGATGATATGCAAGGTGGCAAGAGTGGTGAAAGACGACGACGATCAAACCTCGCTCGAGTTGACCTCATCTGCGGGGGATTCCCCTGCCAGGACCTCTCGGTGGCTGGACGCCGTGAGGGACTGGATGGAGAGCGATCCGGACTATTCTTCGAGTTCATGCGCGTCGTTGATGCGCTCGCTCCCCGTTGGGTTCTCATCGAGAACGTCCCTGGCCTTCTTTCATCGAACGAAGGACGGGACATGGGAACGGTCGTCGGAACGCTGGCGGACCTCGGGTATGGGTGGTCCTACAGGGTGCTTGACACACAATTCTTCGGCCCACCCCAGAGACGCCGTCGTGTGTTCATTGTCGGACATCTTGGAGGCCCGTGTCCCCCCGAAATACTACTTGAGCCCGAGAGCGTGCCGTGGAATCCTCCGCCGAGCCGAACAGAGGGGGAAGAGGCTCCCACAATTCCTGCAAGCGGCGCTGGAACGTCGCGCCCGGGAGGGCCGGGACTCGGAAGCGAAGAAAAGTACGTGATGCTCCAGGCCGGCCAATGCCACGGCACCAACGTGGGCGAGATGGGGGCGCTATGTAGGGGCAACGGGAACGTGACGGGCGGGGTGCCGTTCGTGGCGAGCGTTCTGGGCCGAAACACACATGCGCTTACCGGGGAGGGGTGTGACGCGAGCGAGGACGGTACGGGCCGCGGCACCCCCATTGTGGCCGAAACCCTCCGCGTCGGTGGACGGGAACAGGGCGCGGGAAGCTCGCACGACAACACGCCGTGGGTAATGGCGTTTCAGGACCGCACTAGGGGGACGGAAGTGGAGCACGGTGACGGGACACTCGCCGGCAGTCTACGGGCCGGTGACGGGGGCTCAAGCCGCTCACGCAAGCTGATAGACGGGCGCGGCATCCCCCGCAGACTTACGCCACGGGAGTGTGAGCGCCTACAGGGACTACCGGACGACTGGACTGCGTGGGGCGTGGACGAAGACGGCGAGCGCGTCGATATGGCCGATACCCCCCGCTACCGGATGCTAGGTAACGCCGTGAGCGTGCCCGTCGCGGCGTGGATCGGGAAGCGGATCGCGGACGTCCAGGCGGAAATGAAGAAGGAGCAAGCCGCATGACCGACCGCAAGGGCTACCGCCAGTGGAACAGCACACTCAGACGACGAACCCCCCTACGTGCGAACAAGCGCCTCCGCCCCGTGGGCGATAAGAAGCGAGAGAGGTGGGAGCGGGCATACGGGAGTGAAGAACGGGTCACTTTTGTGGGGCGGATGGAGTGCTGCGTGCCGGGCTGTGAGAACCCGAGCGAGTGCGCGCATCTGCCGGGTTCGGGCGGCATGGGCATGAAGGGGCCGTACACCGAGACGATCAACCTCTGCCCGCGCCACCATCGGCATGATTTCGACGGGAGCCTGCACGACCTCGGCAGCGTCGAGCGTTTCGATGCCAAGTGGAAGACGGATCTCCGGCAGGTAGCGAAAGACCTACAGCGCAAGTGGAGGGAGAGAGATGAGTGAGGCGGAGATGACCCGGAAGGACTACAACCCGGGATGGATCCAGTTCTACGGCGACATGCTGAACTGTCCGCGTTGCGGCAACGATCATCCGCGTCTCCTCTACAGGCGCTTCCGTAGGCAGTCGCGCATCGACCACGGACCCCATCGGTGGGCGATCCACACGCACCACGCAACCTGCCCCGACACGGGCGAGTCGATCCATCTGGTGCGTAGATACACGCGGTCTTGGAGGACGACCGAGTTCACGATGAATAGCGGATCCGGTGGCACGAATACGTGGATGTTCGGACTGGAATTCGCCGCATGACCCACGGCCCCCAGGGACACCGAGGCACGGTCGGAAGGCCGGTGGGAGCGTCCCACATCCC
>JAACAK010000109.1:0-522 GCA_011774835.1 Candidatus Kutchimonas denitrificans
ACACGGCCAGCGCGGCCAAGTACTGGATGCCCACCTATCCCGGCACGGAGGCGGCCGTGCTGCTGGCGATGGCGCGGGTGATCCTGGCCGAGGGGCTCTACAACCGGCACTTCCTGGAGCACTGGGTCAACTGGCGCGACTGGCTGGCGGCCAAGCATCCCGACGCCCCGCGCACCTTGGAGACGTTCATCGAGGGGCTGCTGGCGGCCTACGCGGAGTTCACCCCGGAGTTCGCCGCGCGCGAGGCGGGCATCGACGCGGAGATGATCGTCACCGTGGCGCGGCGCATCGGCGAGGCGGGCACGCGCTTCGCCGCGCACAACTGGCGCGGGCCGGCCACGGGCAACCTGGGCGGCTGGCAGATCGCGCGCTGCCTGCACTTCCTCAGCGTGCTCACCGGGGCGGTGGGCACCAAGGGCGGCACGCTGCCCAACGCCTGGCAGAAGTTCAAGCCGACCTTCTTCAAGGACCGCCCGGCGCAGACCTTCTGGAACGAGCTGCACTACCCGGCCGAGTATCCCC
>JAACAK010000109.1:546-1086 GCA_011774835.1 Candidatus Kutchimonas denitrificans
CCCGATCCTCCCCCACATGCTCAAGGAGGGCCGGGGGCGCATCGACACCTACTTCACCCGGGTCTTCAACCCGGTGTGGACCTACCCCGACGGCTTCTCCTGGATCGAGGCGCTGCGCGAGGAGAAGCACATCGGCACCCACGTCGCGCTGACGCCGACCTGGAACGAGACGGCCTACTACGCCGACTACGTGCTGCCCACGCCTCCGAGCGCCACGACCTCAACAGCTACGAGACCCACGCCGGCACCTGGATCGCCTTCCGCCAGCCGGTGCTGCGGCGCTTCGCCGAGGAGCAGGGGCGGCCGGTCGCCTACACCTACGAGGCCAACCCCGGCGAGGTGTGGGAGGAGGACGAGTTCTGGATCGAGCTGTCCTGGCGCATCGACCCCGACGGCGCGCTGGGCATCCGCGAGCACTTCGAGAGTCCCTACCGCCCGGGCGAGAAGGTGAGCGTGGAGGAGTACTACCGCTCCATCTTCGAGCGCGTCCCCGGGCTGCCCGAGGCCGCGCAGGGCGAGGGGCTCACGGCCTACCGGTAC
>JAACAK010000018.1:0-180 GCA_011774835.1 Candidatus Kutchimonas denitrificans
GGTCTACCGGTTCGATGACCCTGGCGAGTGAGGGTCAAGTGCAGCGCCGCCGAACTACCGGCCCGCGGCCCGTTCACGCCGGACTCCAATGAAAGGAGGCATCATGTCCCGTATCCCCGCTGCCGTCGTTTTGACCCTGCTCTGTCTGCCGGCCCCGGCCGAATCGCAGGAGCCGGCGGG
>JAACAK010000018.1:325-91869 GCA_011774835.1 Candidatus Kutchimonas denitrificans
CTCGGCGCTGGTGTATCGAGCCGACCCATCGAGCCAGGCCGTGACCGAGTTCCGGTCGACGGCCGTCGCCGAAGGTCTGGCGACGTTCGAGAACCCGGAACACGATTACCCGCGTCGGATCACCTACCGCCGGCTATCGTCCGACTCGCTGGTCGCCGAGATCGACGACGGGACGGGCGGGAACCGGAGGGAGTTTCGCTTCCGGCGTGTCCGGTGCGGGGGCTGAACGGTGCGTTAGTACGTTAGTGCGTTAGTTTGCTTGAAGATTGAGAATTGACTGTGATCATTGAACCTTCGCTTTGGAAGTTGGAAATTGAAGATAGAGCATTCCGCCGCCCGACGGGCGATCTGATCTCCCACCCTCACGCCGATTTTTGCTGTAGCGTCAGAGTACCCCGCCCCAGCGCAGGAGCGCGTTCGTCCCCGCCAGCAGAGGTACCAGGATCGCCGTCCGGATCAGGAACAGCGCCACCAGCTCCCAGGCGCGCACCGGGATGCGTCGGAACATGTCCAGCACCATCGGACCCATCGACGAGAAGAAGATCAGCTGGCTCACCGACAGCACGGCAACGAAGAAGCGGGCCGGCAGGGCCGCCTCGGTGACCAGCAGGGCCGGGATGTACATCTCGGTGATCCCGACCAGGACCGCGGGCCCGACGGTCCCGGCATCGGGTATGCCCAGGGCGGAGAGGACGGGAACCAGCGGTCGCCCGAGCCATTCGAAGGCCGGTGTCTCCCGAGCCAGCAGCAGGGCGGCGGTGCCGACGGCCAGGATGCTCCCGAGGATCGTCGCGGCGAGGACGAGGCCGTCGCCGAACCCTCGACCCAGCGTGCGCCAGAGCCCCGGCGCGTCCTCGGCCTGACGCACGGCCCGAGTCCAGGCCTCCTGCAGAATCCCGCGGTGGCTGGGGCGTTCGGCTTCCGGCTGCGGCTCGGCCAGGTACGCGTCCGGCACCGAAGTGGTGGGCCAGGTTCGCGCCAGGATCGCGGTGAGCAGGTAGATGCAGACGAAGTAGATGACGAAGATGAGCGGAAACAGGTGTAGCAGGTCGAGCGTCTGAGCGACCACCGCAACGAACCCGATGCTCACCGTCGAGAAGCACGTCGCGATCGTGTACGCCTCACGCTTGCTGTAGTACCCGTCGTGCAGCAGCTCGCGGGTCAGGTAAAGCCCTACCGAGTAGCTTCCCACCCACGAGGTGACACTGTCGAGCGCCGAGCGTCCGGGCAGCCGGAAGGCGGGCCGCATGACAGGCCGCATTAGCGTGCCGATGAACTCCAGCACCCCGTAGCGGACGAGCAGGACCAGAAAAGCCGCTCCGATCGGGATGATCACGCCCACCGAAAAGGCGAGCGCCGCCCACATCAGATCCGCGATCCCCGGCTGCAGCAGCATGGCCGGACCGATCTCGAAGAAGAAGACCAGGGCCAGCACGGCCCCCAGTGCACGCATCGCCAGGATGACCGGCGCCGTTCGAAACCCATCCAGGAACGTGCCTTCGATTGGCCGTTTCCGAGCCGCCGCGACCGACACGACGGCCCCGGCGAGGATGATGGTCAGGCAATAGAGCGCGACGGCGCCTGGAGCGCTGTCCGTAATCCAGCCGATCGCGATATCGAAGGGAACGGTGAGCCGGCCGCCGACCGGCACGGGCAGCAGGAAGAAGCCCAACCCCACGACCCCGGACAGGACGAAGCCGAGTCGGGCGCGGTTCGACGCGCGAGGAGGCGAAACGCGATCGCGCGGCTCTACCGGCACGCGGTTCAGAGCGGGGTGACCGAAGCGCCGGCCGATGGCTCGGCCACGAACATCAGGTCGTCGAGAGCGGCGCCCAGGTCACGCCTCTTGTTGCGTTTTTTGTAGAAGCGGTCGGCCAGGGCTTTGAGAACCTTCTTCGATTTCGAGTCCGAGCACAACGCCACGACGCTGCCGCCCAGGCCGGCGCCGGTGAGACGCGCGCCGACGGCACCGGCTCGGACGGCGATTTCGACCAGCTCGTCCAGCTCCGGCGTGCTCACCTCGAAGCTCTCCCGCAAGCTCTCGTGCGACTCGCTCATCAGCTCGCCGAACGCTCTCATGTCATACGAATGCAGTGCCTTTTCGGCCTGGCGGACACGCATGCCCTCGGTGACGACATGAACGAAGCGTCGCATGAGCGTCTCGTCGAGAACGTCGCCCGACTTCGCGATGAGCTCGTTGGCGTGGTACTCGGCCAGCAGGTCCGAGTACGAATCGATCTCGCCCGAGTGGCCCAGCGAGTCGGTCATCCCCTGCAGCGCCTGCCCGGACTCCTCGGTGCGAAGATTATACGTCTCGAGCGCGGCGCCCGATTTCTCGGCCCGCACCAGACTGAACGCGATGACGAAATGCCATTCCGGAGGTATCGGATGCGCGGTGAGCCGCAGCGGATCGAAATCGATCCGGCTGGCCGAATGGCGGCGCGCGGCCAGGCAGATGGCCTGGTCCATGCCGCCGCCCCGCGTCCCCACGTAGTGCTCGGCCTCGGCGAGCACGACCGCCAGCTCCATCTTTTCGGTCCATACGTCGTTGGCGTGGAGGGCGGCCAGGGCGGAGGCGACGAGCAAGGCCGAGGACGAGGCGAGCCCGGCGGCGATGGGTATGTCGGAATGAATCACCGCGTCGAAGCCGCGCCCCACCTGGTATCGCTGGACGATCGCCTGGCACGCGGCCCTGGCGTAGTCGCTCCAGTCGCCCTCCTCGCCCGGCGCGATCTGGTCGGCGAGCTGGAACTCGCGGTTGGGAAAGCGGGGATCGCTGCTCACGAGCCGAACGCTGCGGTCATCGCGCTCTCGGTAAAGCAGCGCCATGTGACGCTGGATCGCCATGGGCAGGACCGACAGACCGTTGTAGTCGATGTGGTCGCCCATGAGATTGACGCGGCCCGGAGCGACGACGAGCGTGGCCCGCTCGGAGGAGCCGTAGTTCTCCTCGAACCGCTGCCGCAGGAGCTCGAGATGGGGCGTGTGGGCCAGCGTGGCGATCCTCCTTTCGGCGTCGATCAACGACGGAGACGACGCAGCTAGTACTCGCCGCTAAGGCCGAGGATCTCGCGTCGCGTAACCCAGGCGCCCCGGGTGAAGTCGGGGAAACGGACCGGCGCGCTGCCGTTGGCGACCGAGGTCTCGGAGAGGGGCGCGATCACGCTCCAGGCGGCGGCATCGTAGACGTCGATGGGCGGCTGGACGCCGCGCTTGAACGACTCGACGAAGGCGTGGAGCACGAAGAAATCCATGCCGCCGTGGCCCGATCCGGCCGCCCGGTCCTCGTATCGCTGCCAGAGCGGGTGGTCGTAGCGCTGCTGATAACCTGCGAAATCTTCCCAGCGGTGCGGCTGGGGGCTGACATCCTCGATGTAGATGGAGCGGCCGTCGTTCATCCAGAGGCCGCGTGTCCCCTGCACCCGGAACATGAGGGAGTAAGGTCGCGGCAGGTTCGTGTCGTGGCTGACGACGATCGACTCGCCGCCGGCGCATTTGATGACCGTGGTCACGATGTCGCCGAGCTTGAACTCGATGTCCGAGTTGGGATGGACCTCGCTGCCGACCCGGACGACGTAGTCGTGCAGCCCCCGGCTCTTCGTCGCCGTGGAGGTCAGTGTCAGGAAGCGGTTGCCGGAGTTTATGTTCAGCATCTTGGCCACGGGGCCGACGCCGTGGGTGGGGTACAGATCGCCGTTGCGGCGGATCGAATGTTCCGTACGCCACTCGGCCTCACCGTTGGCGCCGGGTCCGAATTCGGCGCCGGGATTGAACTTGATCCCACGCAAGTCGTGCTGATAGCCGCATTGGCAGTGGATCAGCTCGCCGAACATCCCCTGGCGGACCATGTTGAGCACCGCCATCACGTCGCGCCGGTAGCAGACGTTCTCGAGGATCATGCAGGGCATGCCGGTGCGCTCCGACGTGTTGACCAGATCCCAGCAGCCCTGCACGGTCATGGCGGCGGGCACTTCGACCCCAACCCACTTGCCGGCCTCCATGGCCGCCACCGCCTGTGGGGTGTGCCATGTCCACGGCGTGGCGATGATCACGGCATCGATGTCATCGCGCTCGACCAGGTTCAGATAATCCTCTTCGCCCTCAGCGAACCCGCGTGGCCGGCGACCGGTGGCCTCGTCTGCCAGGTCCTGGGCGCGCGCGACGCGGTCCGGCTTGATGTCGCACACGGCCTTCACTTCGCAGTCTTCTCGCTGGAGCGCCAGCCTCATGAGCCAGGTGCCCCGACCCCCGACGCCGATGAAGCCGAGCCTCACCCTGTCGGCGGCGGCGGCATCGTGTGCTGACAGCGGTTCAGGCCACAACGAAACGCCGAGCGCGGCGCCGGCACTTGCCCTGATGAAGTCGCGTCGATCGATGGTCATGGCTTTGCAGCTCCGGGTGATCGATGGCTCTACTACTCGATGATGACGTCCAGAATGACGGGCCGATGGTCCGAGATGAGCCGCTCGTCCATGACCTCGTGGTCCAGGACGCGAAAGCGGTGGTCGGGCCGAAACAGGATATAGTCGATCTCGCGTTCCGGTTCGCGCGCCGGAAACGTGAGGCCTTCGTCTGCCTTCAGCGGCACGGTGAAGTGATCGCGCAGGACGGCCATCACCCTGGACTCCCGCGTCGAATTGAAGTCGCCGGCGAGCACGACCGGTTCGTCGAAATCCCCGAACAATTCGATGATTCGCTGCGCCTGCACGTAGCGCTCCTCGTCCGTCGCATAAAGGTGTATCCCGACCACGGTGAGCTCGGGCCCGTCGGGCTGGAGACGGGTTCGAACGGCCAGCGCCGTCCGCGGCTCGGCTCCTTCGGGAAGCGTTTCGTTCTGCTGAGAGATGATCGGGTAACGGGAGAGGATCGCCATGCCGTAGCGGCCGCCCTGGTAGTCGAAGAAGCCGCCGAATAGGGCGTTCATCCCGGTGAGCGACCCGAGAACCGCCGCCTGGTCCACACCGAACGACCGCTCGACGAAACTGTCGACCTCCTGCAGAGCGACCACGTCGGCGTCCAGGCGACGAATCAGCCGGGCCACGCGCTTGAGGTTGACCGTGCTGTCGAAGCCTTCGCCGTGACGGATGTTGTAGCTCAGGATGCGTAGCGAGGCCGCCGGACGACCCGGTGCCCGGGACGATCTGTCGGCGGATTCGGCCCGGGCCTCGACGGCCGGGCCGTCGTTGCGCGGCGCCTCTCCGCATCCGTGGACGACCAGCGCGGCGACGAGGCCCGCGATGAGCGGATACCTTCCGGTGCGCGGCAGCGATCTCATCCCATCGAGTCCTCGAGCGTTCGCGGATGTGGCCCAGCGGGCCGATTCCGGGGACGAATCGCAGAGAAAAGTAGGGCGAGCTGGTTCGATCGACCAGCGGCCGCGTCGACGCGGATCCTGTGCGTTGGACCGCCTGGAGGCCGGGCTTGAAAACTTTGCAGGCGACCTGCAGCGAGTTGTCGATCGAAATTGCGGCGGGCGGGCGGCGGGACGAACGGGGCCGAGGAAATCGCAGGCGAACGTGGTTCTCTCGGGCCGGGCACGACGGCGCATTTCTTGCCCGTAATGAAATCGCCCTACAGCGAAACAGGCCGATCGACACCGCAACCCCGCCAGGTGACCGTCCCTGTCCGTTTCTCAGGCGCCGTCGTCCCGACGCGAGGGCGGCGGCGCCGCCGAATCTAGCACAGGCGGGTGAGACATGGATACCGGCTACTGGATCAGCGACGGCAAGATCTACAGCCCGGACGGATTCACGGGCTACGTCATCAACCAGGACCGCCGCATCGTGGGGGCTCGAGGATACACCCGGCACTGGTTGTTCCAGGGTCAGATCTACTCTCAGAAGAACGGGAATACGGGCTTCCGCGTGTACGATACGCGAATCCACGGGCCGAGTGGCAAGCCGCCGTGGGAACGCCCGTTCAACTAGCGATCCGGCGCCACGGACCGCAGAGTTTTTCCTAACTGCCGCTCGCCGGGCGGGGCGCTGTGGTGGGTTTAATCCTCCGTAGGTGAATGCCCGGGGGGCCGAAGCGCCGACCCCCCGGTCGCGCCCCCGGGGACGACCGCCCTCGACTGTCGACCCTCGACACCACACTTTACATAGCGATTGCGGGCCCCGTGCTCGCGACGCGTTTTCTGAACTCGAGGTCACGGAGGCGTGATGACCGACCAGCGTCCCGCGCTGGGACACCGGCCGCAGGCGACCGCCCGGATCGTTCACGCGGCGATCATGGTGGGTGTCCTGGTCGTTTTCGGGGTGTTCCTCTTCCTGCGCGCACGGATGGACCCGCTCGCCGCCGGCTTGGCGACGCCGATTCTGAAGTGGGTCGGCCTGGGGATTCTGGCGATCGCCGCATTGGTTTCGTATACGATCCGTGCCCGCATACCGGGCCCGACCGCGAACATCTCCCGGGAACAATGGTGGGCCGACCACTTCGGCACCGCGCTGGTTTCCTGGGCGGTGGCGGAGGGTGGGGGACTGGCGGCCATCATCTTGGGGTGGCTGGCGGAGAACTCGACGGTCATGGCCGCTGGCGCCGCGGTGGCGCTGGCGCTTCTCTTCGTCACCCGGCCCGGCGCGCTGGAAGGCGCCGTTTGAGGCGAAAGCGGCACGGTAACAGGGGTTCCAACCCTCCCGCGGCCCGAGCTATCTCAGAGGGTGGAAGGAGGAGCGTCTGGGACCCTGGAGAGCGGGCATTCTGAAGCGCCAGAAAGACTTACGGTCCGCAGACGCCGAGGATGCGGCGGCGGCCGCCGCCGGAGACGCGCGGGCATTCGAACGCCTCTATCACCGGCATGTCGCCCGGATCCACAGCCTGGCCTGGCGAATGATCGGGCCGGATCTGGCCGACGAGGTTACCCAGGACGTCTTCGTACGGACCTGGAGGAAGCTGGACAGCTTCCGCGGCGAGGCGGCGTTCGGAACCTGGCTCCACCGGGTGGCGATCAACGTGATCCTGGGTCGCCGCAAGAAGCTGGGGATCGCCAGAGAGCGGTTCGTGAATGGCGAGAAAGCGCTGGGCGGGCTGTCCCAGAAGCCTCCTGGCGCGGAGACGGCGATCGATTTCGAGTCCGCGCTGGCGACTCTGCCCGAAGGTGCACGGCAGGTGTTCGTGCTGCACGACATGGAAGGTTACAAGCACGATGAGATCGCGGAGATGCTGGAGATCAGTTCGGGGACATCGAAGTCCCAGTTACATCGAGCGCGCATGATACTCCGCGATTACCTGGATCGGTGATTGACATGAACGACATCTGGACGGACCGGCTGTCTGAGTACCTGGATGGCGAGCTGAGCGCCGAGGAGCGGCGCGAGCTCGAAGCGCACCTCGCCGAGTGTCCCGAGTGTTCGGCGACGCTCGACGAGCTGCGACGCGTGGTGGCACGCGCCGCCGTGCTCGAGGACCAGCCGCCCACGACTGATTTGTGGCCGGGGATCGCCGAGCGGATCGGCGTGTCCTCGGGCGAGGCGCCGGCGGCGTTGACCGACCTGGACGAGTATCGGGATCGCAAGCGCGCCGGCCTCGGTCGCCGGCGGTTCGCGTTTACGTTGCCTCAGCTGGCGGCGGCCAGCGTGGCCCTGGTGGTGCTTTCCGGAGGGACGGCCTGGCTGATGAGCCGGGCCGCCCGGCCGACCGAGAGCGAGCCGCCGGCGGCCGAAGCGCCGGCGGCTCCGGTTCCGGCGAGCTTCGTGAGCACCGAGTACGATGCGGCCATAGTCGAATTGGAGCAGATCCTGGCGGCGAACCGGGACCAGTTGGATACTGCGACCGTTCGCGTAATCGAAGAGAACTTGATGATCATCGACCGGGCGATCGGTCAGGCGCAGCGAGCCCTCGCTCAGGACCCGGCCAGCACGTACCTGCACGAGCATCTGGTAGGTACGATGCGTCAGAAGCTGGAGTTTCTGAGGCAGGCTGCGGAGATGACCGGGGCGGTCAGCTGATAACTTAGAGGGACGGATAAATCATGTATGGCGAGCTGTTGATGGGAACGTTGGTCGCGCTGGCGGCCCCGCAGGAACCCCAGGAGACCCGGGAGGAGGTCTACGAGATCCGGATCCCGGCGATAGAGATTGAGATACCCGAGATCGAGATCCCGGAATACGTCGTCGTGTTGCGCACAAGCGGACCGGGCGTCGAATTCCAATACCAGGGAACCGAGTTCTTCCTCCCCTACATGGACATCTCGATCCCATCCTTCACGATCGAGATCCCGCAAGGCGAGTACGCGTATGGGCACGCCGCTGCCCACGAGCGGAGCTTCCAGGACGTGGAGATGGACACGACGTTCGCCGTGGAGCGCGGCGCCCGGCTGGAGCTTCGCAACCACGCAGGCGAGATCGTGGTCCGACATTGGGACCGGGACCAGATCCGGCTCGAGGCGGTCTATTCGAGCGACGACCGGATCAAGGTCTTTCATACGCCGACGGCTGTGCGGGTGAAGTCCGAGGCCCGGTACGGACATCCGGACGCGGTCGACTACGAGCTGACGATCCCGGCCTGGATGGAGGTCGATCTCTGGGGCTTCTACACCGATATCCTGGTGGACGGCATACAGAACAACGTCCGGGTCGAGACACTCGAAGGTGACATAGAGGTCCGGAACGTCAGGGGCGAGAGCTCGCTGCAGTCGGTGGAAGGCGACGTGTCGCTGCAGCGTTCGAGCGGGCGGTTCCAGATCCACAGTACGGACGGTGAGGTCACGGTGATCGGTTTCGAAGGCGAGGCGTACGCCGAGTCGATCGACGGCGACATCCGGCTGGAGGACATCCGGTCGGCCAGCGTCGAGGCGAAAACGGTGGACGGGGATGTCTTCTACGAGGGGACCATCGCCGACAACGGTCGCTATAAGCTGTCCACTCACGATGGCGACGTGATGATTTCCCTGCGGGGCAACGTGAACGCGACCGTGTCGGTCGCCACGTTCGAGGGCGAGTTCGAGGCCGATTTCCCGGTCCAGCTGGAACCGGGCACGCAGGCGAGCCGCAAGTTCAGCTTCGTGATCGGCAACGGGAGCGCGCGCCTGGAGCTGCACACGTTTGATGGCGATATTCAACTGCTGCGCAGGTAGGGAGCGGGCAGGCAACAGGAGGTATCGAGGATGTTTAGATTCGGCGCGATAGGGCTCACAGCGGCGCTGGCGGTCGGCATGCCGCTCGATGGTCCGGTTGGCTACGGCGGATACGATGGCTCACGGGATGGCCGGGCCGTTGCCGTGCCAGCGACGTCGAGCGTGGTCGACCAGAGACAGTGGGAATGGAAAGGCCGGGTGGACCGCGGCGATCTCCTGGAGATCAAGGGGATCAACGGCGAGATTCACGCGTCGCGTGCTTCTGGCAACGAGGTCGAGGTCGAGGCGGAACTGCGCGGCAAGCGCAGCGATCCGAACTCGGTGGAGATGGTGGTGCTCGAGCACGAGAACGGCGTGACGATCTGCGCCGTGTACCCGACGCCGAGAGGCGAGGATCGGGAGAACCGGTGCGAGCCGGGTTCCCGGGGCCACATGAACGTGCAGAAGAACGACGTGCAGGTCGATTTCGTCGTCCGGGTGCCCGATGGAGTGAACTTCCGGGGCAGCACCGTTAACGGGGATGTGGAGGCACACGACATCCGGGCCGACGTAAAGGCCAACACGGTGAACGGCGGCATCGACATCTACGCGGCCGGGGTCGCCGAAGGGACTACGGTGAACGGTTCGATCACCGTCTCGATGGGCCAGGCGAACTGGAGCGGTACGCTGGACTTCACCACGGTGAACGGCAGTGTGACGCTGGAGATGCCGGCGGATCTCGACTGCCAGGTCAGCATCCAGACGGTCAACGGGAACATTCAGAGCGACTTTCCGATCACGGTTGAAGGGCGTTTCTCGCCCCGCCACCTGAAAGGGACGATCGGGAACGGGGGTCGGAAACTGGTGGTCAAGACGGTGAACGGCAGCGTTCAGTTGCGCCGTTCCTGACCGACATCGACACGACCTCTCGATAGAGGGCGCCGGCGGGCGCCCTCTTTTTTTGGTTGTTACACCGGCGCGCGTGTAGATTACCGCGCGGCCCCAACCGCTGACAGGAACGGAGAGTCGGAGGACAGAAGATGCCCGAGGCACGGCGGGTGCATCCACGGTGACGGAGATCGACATACAGGCCGCTCGCCAGCGAATCGCCCGCGTCACGGTCGAGACGCCGCTACTCGATGCCCCGGAGCTGGACGCCCGGACCGGTGCCCACGTGGGGCTGAAGCTGGAGAACCTGCAGGTGACCGGCTCCTTCAAGGTGCGGGGAGCGGCGAATAAGATCCTGTCGCTGACAGACTCGGAGCGTGAGCGCGGCGTGGTCTGCTGCTCGAGCGGCAACCACGGCCGGGCGGTGGCGTACGTAGCGGATAGACTGGATGTCGCGGCGGTAGTGTGCGTGCCGGAGTGGGTGGATCCTGGCAAGCTGAGGGCGATCCGCGGACATCGGGCCGAGACGATAATCCACGGCCGTACTTACGACGAGGCCGAGGCCCGCTCGTGGGCGATCCAGCAGGAGCGGGGCCTGTGCTACGTACACCCGTTCGACGATCCGCTGGTCATCGCCGGCCAGGGCACCATCGGTCTGGAGTTGCTGGAAGGGATGCCGAGGCTGGATACGGCGATCGTACCGCTGTCCGGCGGTGGCCTGATCGCCGGGATCACGGTGGCTCTCAAGCGAGAGCGCCCCGAGCTCCGGGTGGTCAGCGTGTCAGCGGCGAACGCCGCGGTTATGTACCACAGCCTGCAGGCGGGTCAGCCGATCGAGCATCCCGAAGAAGAGACCATCGCCAGTGCGCTGTCCGGTGGCATCGGGCATGAGAACCGGCACACGTTTCGCCTCGTCGACGATCTCGTGGACGAGCACCTGCTGGTGGGAGAGGCGGAGATCCGGGAAGCCATGGCGTTCATGGCGACGGAGCACCGGCTGATGGTGGAAGGTGGGGGTGCGGTGGGCGTTGCAGCGCTGCTGTCCGGGGCCTTTTCAGGAGTGGGCGAGTATGTGGCGGTCGTGGTGAGCGGCGGAAACGTGGAACCGTCGGTCATCGCCGACTGCATCGCGGGCCGGGAAGGCGTGGCTCGTTGAGACCTGCCGGCTTCAGGCGGACAGGGCTCGATCGCGCATCTCGTCGGGGAGCTTCTCGGCGGCATAGCGGAGCGTGGTGCGCGACAGCCGGTCACGGTTGGCCAGGAGATACCGGAGCACGGCGTCTGGGTCGGTTCGGGAAATCTCCTTGAGCAGCCAGCCCACGGCCTTTTCGACCATGTCGTCGCGGTCCTCCGCCAGCCGGTCGCAGATCTCGAACGCGGCGTCGTGACGGTCGCCGCGCCGCGCCGCCTTCGCCAGGGACACGGCCGCGGCCCGTCGTCGCCAGCGGGAATCGCTGCGGGTCCAGTTCTTCAGGTTCTTGACGAGGCTCGGTTCGTGTGCTAACAGCGGGGATAGAATTTCTGCGGACAGCGCGTCGGTCTCGCCCCAATTGGACAGGGAGCTTGCCCAGGCGTCGAAGCGCTTCCAATGCCTGTGTTCGAGCTGGCTCGCGAACCTGGAGACGATGACAACGGCGAGCACACGCTCCTCGAGCACGCCGTCGTGCCATAACCGTGAGGCCAGGTCGATGATCGCGCCGAGGGACAGCTGCCGCTCTCGGTATTCCCTGGCCGCCGCGCCGGCGAGCTTTCGAACGTCGGGCGTACGCACCCCGAGGCTATGGACGGGCCCTTTGAAGAACCGCTGCTGGGCTTCGCGAGATTCGGCTGTCGCCAGCTCGCGCAGCCGGCGGCGGAGGTAGGCCACCGAATGCTCTATCCCGTTGGACATGGCGCGTAATCCCGGTTCCGATCGACGGGCGCTCGTGATCATGCTGTGCGGCCTGCCCGGTTCAGGCAAGAGCACGATAGCGGGCGCGCTGGCGGAGCGGCTGGGTAGCACTGAAGTGCTGGCGATCGACGATATCGGTGCTCGGAAGGACCGTCGCGAGGCGCTGAAGCAGCGGCTCGACCGGGCGGCCAGCCGATCATCTTACATCATTCTGGATGGCGCCTTCTTTCGTCGCGAGCTTCGGGATGGCGTGCGCGGCCTCGGCTACGCCGTTCTTCTCGTGTATCTCAAGTGTCCGTTGCGTGTCTGTCTGCAGCGAAACGAGTCACGACAGGAAACCATCGACAGCGGTGGCGTGATCGTCATGCACCATCGCTTCCAGCCGCCAGCCGCGGATGAGTCACCGGTGGTGCTTCCCACCGAACGCATAGCGCCGGAGGTCGCCGCACGTCTCATCCACCGGGCGATCGATCTGGTTCGGGATAGCGGCCCGGCCGGACGGCTGGGTCCACGGGGCGGCGGTCTCTCGGGCGATCCGGCGTGATCGACGGGGCACTCCTCTTTCAGGATCTCGCGCCGGCGGTGGAGTTCGGCTGGAGCGGACGCGTGTTCGTGTTCGTGCTACTGGTCGGCGTGCCGTTTCTCGCGCTCCTCCAACCGGACGACCGCGAGCTCGTGCTGCCGCCCCGATCCAGCCTGTACGTTTCCGCCATCGCGGGCATCCTGATTCTGGCGATGATCACGGTCCTCGTCCTGATTCTCGAGGACACGAGCCTGGCAGCGATCGGATTGCACGGGACGAGTTTGCCGGGGTTCCTCGGTTGGACCGTGGCGGTGACCGTCGCCACGCTGGCTGGAAACTTCGTCATCAGCCGGGCCGCGCACGGGCTGGGCCTGCGCGAGTCGCGCCTGACCTACCACCTGATGCCCCGATCGGTCCGGGATCGGCGGCTGTTCATGGGCGTATCGGCGAGCGCCGGCTTCGGCGAGGAACTCACCTACCACGGCTTCCTGCTGGTCGGCCTGAACGGTTGGCTCGGAAACGGCTGGCTGGCGGCGGTGATAGCGAACCTGGCGTTCGGCGTGCTGCATGGCTACCAGGGCCCGGCGGGGATCGTGCGAGCGTTCGCGATGGGGTACGTGCTCTGCCTGCCGGTAATCGTCGGTGCCGGTCTGTGGCCGTCGATCACGGCCCATTTCCTGGTCAACGCCCTGCTGGGCCTCGGGCTCTGGAAGCTGATGGTCTCGTCGGAGGAAATGGCGGCGCTCGCTTCCGAAGAGGAAAGCGAGCTGGATACGGATTGAACCGCTGCCGAGCGAGCGCCGCGCGTCAGGGTTGATTGGAGTTGAAGATCAGGCGCCACACCTGGAGCTGACCGTGCTGGCTCCTCTGGATCACGAATAGATACTTCTGGTCGAAGGGCATGGGGTCGCCGCTATCGCGGGCCGTCAGCGCGCCGCTGACGTTGCCACGGTGGACGATGAAATCGCCCTTTACGTCGATCTCCAGCACCTCGTGGGTCAACTCTATATCGAAGCGCTGGAAGAGCGACTCGTACCAATCGGCGATGGCGCGCTTCCCGACGATCGCCGGCTCGCCAGGCGGCATCAGCACGGCGTCATCGGCGATGTAGTCGACGAGCTCCTCGAGGTCCTCGTCCGATATCAGCCGATCGAGGGTTGCCATGAGCCGCGCCACCGCGATCATGTCGGCCGGCCCGGTGCGGGCCTCGTCGTCGGCTCCCGGACAGGCGGCCAACGAGACGACGACGAGGCCAGGGGCCAGCCAGCGCAGCAACCCGGAGCTGGTCAAGCGCTAGCGGCGTCGAATCGCGATGGATCCGGAACCGGTATCGATCTCCAGGTCGCCGGCGCCGTCTCCCACCATCAGCTCGATATGGTCGCGGCTCATCCGACGAAGCTGAGCGTTGGGGATGTCGAGCTCGATGCCGCCGCTGCCGGTATCGGCGGTAATCCGGCAGGAGGCGTCTTCGGGCAGGTAGACGGTGACCCTGCCGCTTCCGGTATCGACGAGATGGCGACCGGTGCCCATGCGTACGAGGTCGAGGGTCACCGATCCGGAGCCCGTATTGACCACCGTGTCGTCGGCGTCGATCTCCGAGGCGGTGACCGATCCGCTGCCGGTGTCGATCTTCACGCTGCGGCCCGTCGCGCGATCGAGGGTGACGCTGCCGCTGCCGGTGTCGATCAGGATGTCATCGCCCTGGACATCCTCGGCTTCGACCCGTCCGGAGCCGGTGTCGACGTGGAGATCGCCGCGGATCATGCTGACGGCCACGGACCCACTGCCCGTATCGATGTGAGTCCTGCCGGTGATGTTCATGGCCCGCGCCGGGCCGCTGTAGGTGTCGAGGAAGATGTCGGCCTGTACATCGCGTGCCTCGACCTCGCCCACGGCCAACCGCACGTGTGTCTTCACACCGCGCGGGACCAGTATCTCCAGGTCAGCCCAGGCCTCCGCGCCACGGCCGCCGCGGATCTCGATCTCGTCGCGGCTCGAGACACCGGAGTAGAGGTCCTCCATGAACGAGCTCGCGCGTCGCCAGTTCCCCACGCGGATCTCGGTGCGGCCGCCGCGACGACGCGGGTAATCGTAATCCAACACGTCGGCGAGCGGGTAGACGACGTGAAACTCGGCCGAGCCGCCCTGTTTGACTCGATAGTCCAGAATCCCGGCGTCGCCGCCGCCAGGCCGGACCCGGACAACGATCCGAGCGCCGTCGTGTCCACGCACGGTCACTTCGCCGATCAGGTTGGATACGAGGACTTCGTCGCCCTCGAAGGACCACTCTTGCTGGGCAACGACCGGCTCGGCGGCCAGGCCGACGAGTCCAGCCGTCAGCAGGGCGCTGAGAAGTGCTTTCATGACTATGCCTCCGCAAAAGGGCGTGCGTCGGCCCCTGCGTCGGGGCGCGACGTGATTGGGTACGTTTCAGCCCGGTTAGACATGATTTGGCGTCAGAAGGTTGGAATTCACTCGATAACCCGTATGTGGCTTTACGATTTCCGGGGCTGGCAGGTTTCGCAGCGAGGGGCTGAAGGGGGAAGGAAGTTGGAAGCGACGCTTCCAACTTCCCAGCCTGGGGTCAGCGGGCCAGCCGATTGTAGAGCCAGGCGAAGACCGCGCCACCGACGGCGCCATCGACGAGGGCGTAGAGCGTCCCGACGATGACGCTGCCGAAGCCCCCGACGTCGTAGCCGGGGTAGATGGATTCGAGCAGCGCCAAAAAGGCGGAGCCATAGCCGGGCCAGATCAGGTGTGCCAAGCCCACGAGCAGCACCGCGGCCCCCCAGACGATGCCGAACGCTAACGATACGGCGCGGATGGACAGCTTCATGGGTCTCCTCCCGCTTACGTGGAACCGTTATTTGGATCGGATGGTCGGGCCGTTCGATTATGATGCCAGTCTACGATCCGATGGGACCGATGTCTATGACGCGGGTGAGGCGAGGCGCTGGCCTGCCGGCGAGGAGATTGCCGGAAGGATCGATGGTCTTCACGTCGGCCCAAGGCCGGGGAAGACTCGGCTAAGAGAAAGGTACCGAGGCGACAGGCCAGCGCTTCGAGAGTGATGTTGGGGTCGGTCGTATCGTGAGAAGCCAGCCGTGTTGGAGTGCCGGGCCAGAAGATCGAATACGTGTCCCCTCGAGACATCCCCTGAGTACAATCTCCGGGCCCGGCACACACTGAGGCGTCGGTTGGTGTTTTCGAAATGCTCCCGGTCGAGATCTATGATCCAGGCCGTGAACGCTCGAGCCGCTGCGACCATCCTCCTGCGTGTAGCTTCCATCCACACCGCGTGTCGGCTGCTCGAGCGGTTCACCGCGCGACTGTCGTGCGTAGGCCCAACCCGCCGCTTCAGGGCCGCCCGTATGTGTTGTTTTGAATCCCCACCTGCCGCGCGCAACCCATATGGCCAGCCGGGGCCGAATCGAGCTCGCTGTGAGGATCTGGCGTCGCATGTTGTATCTTTCGTCGTGGGCGGCTTGGCTATTGCACGGAGTGTCGCCTGTGCTCCTGTCTAGTAGACGTCCGGATCGAGGAAAACGTTAAAGAACGGTTGGCAGGATTGGCAGATCCGCAGGATCGAGCACCGGAAAGGGAGGCGGCGGACCGGGCCTCGGGTCCCGAGCCCGGTCTGGGGCAGGTCGTGCTCTCCCTCCTGGTTGGACTCACGCTAGCGGTATTTCTGGGCGGCGGCGCGTTATTTGTCACGGGATCGCTGGCCGTGGCGGCCCTGATGTTGGAACTGGGATTGCTGGCTGGCGTCATCCTCACCCTTCTGGCGCGGCGGCAACGGCCGTGGGGAGCGCTTCGGTTACGGCCCGTTCCGCGCTCGATCTACGTCCTGGCTGCGGTCCTGGGACTGGTGCTGCTGCTGGTGAACATCGGCGCCTCTCTGCTGCTGGGCCCGCCGACCCGAGACATCGAGTTCGTGATCTCGGCGGAGGGAACGGCGGAGCGGATACTCCTGGCGGTGAGCATCGGTCTGCTGGCGCCGTTGATCGAGGAGATGTTGTTTCGGGGTTTGCTGCAGGGGACGTTGGAGCGCCGCGTGCGTCCGTGGACCGCGATCGGGTTCACCGCGGTCGCGTTCGGTGCGCTCCACGGGCCGCAGGGTGCGGTGCTCTTCTTCGTCTGGAGCCTGCCCGTCGGCTGGGTCACGTGGCGGCTGGACAGCATCCGGCCGGCTGTGGTGATCCACGCGATCAACAACGGGATCGGCCTGCTGGGGCTGCTGGTCACCGGGGCCGCCGAGCCGCCGGAACCGGAGGGTGGGGCCGGCAGTCTGGCTCTTGGCGTTCTGCTCCTGGCGGGCGCGGGACTGTGGATCGTGACCCTGTGCCGTCGTGTGGACGAGGTGGCGGCACGCGCTGAGCCGTGGCGCGTGCCGGGCGCACTGTCGAAACCCGAAACGGATGCGTCTCGTAATGACGGCTGAACTTGTTTGGCGGTAGCGCCCGCGTTGGACACAGCGGGCAGGTGCGGACGGCGTCCCCCGTCCGTCGTGACTGACGGGCCATGGAAGATATCACCAAGCGACGCGTAAGATTCCTGGCGGGGTTCGCCGTCTACTTCGTAGTGCTCTGGGTTCTCTGGAACACGCCGTTCGTCTATCCGATCAAGATCTTCGTCGTCCTGCTGCATGAAGTCAGTCATGGAGTGATGGCGCTGGCGACCGGGGGCGCGATCGAGCGGATCACGATCTCCGCGGCGCAGGGCGGCATGTGCCAATGCTCCGGTGGCAGCCCGTTCCTGATTCTGTCGGCCGGCTATCTCGGCAGTCTGCTGTTCGGCGCACTGATCCTCTGGCCGGCGCGCGGTCAGGGCATCGTTCCGCGGGCGGCCGCGGCGACGATCGGTGTCGTGGTGGTCATCGCCACGGCGCTCTGGGTTCGGAACGCGTTCGGACTCATGTTCGGCTTCGGGTTCGGCGGCCTACTGATCGCAGCGGCCCGTCAGCTGCCGGAGCAGGGTAACGCCATGCTGCTGACCGTGCTCGGGCTGACCAGCTGCCTTTACGCGATCCTCGACATCAAGAGCGACATACTCGATCGGCCGAACCTGCCGTCCGACGCCCGCATGCTGGCCGAACTGACGGGCATCCCCACGGTCGTCTGGGGCATGCTGTGGATCGCCGCGGCCTTGCTGTTCATCCTCTGGCTGTTCCGGAGAGGGCTGGCCCGAGTGGCGGCCAGCCCGGCGGACGAGAAGGAGCCCTTCAAGGTCTGATCACGCCTGCGTCCCGGCGGCCCGAGTATCAGAAGAAGACCGTGACGGACAGGTAGACGAAGGCGGGAACCAGGCCGTACTCGGACGGCAGCGGAACGTCGCGGGTCGGCGTGTCGGCGCCGAAACCGAGGAAAAGGCCGCCGCTTGCCGTGAGCTCGTCCGTCAGCGAATGGGAAACGCCCGGCGTGAGCAGCAGGCTGGGGTCGTCGAGGTTGGTCAGCGCGAGGAGGGTGAGGGTCCAGAGCGGATGGAGTTGGTAGGAACCCTGGGCCATCAGCTCGTCGCGCCCGAGGACCTGAAGCTCGCCGCGGGCGAACGCGTCGGAGGCGACGACCCGGGTCAATTCTTCCGGGCCCGCAGCGCCGAACCCGTCTCGTTGATACTCGAAGACGTAATAGAGATCCCGGTCGAACGCCTGAGCGCGCCCATCGAGCCCGACGGTTCCGCGGAACACCAGGTCGTCGCCCGACTCCCTCAACTCCGCCTCGCCGCGGACGGCCACACCACCCAGCGCGCCGGTGGCCCCGACGGCCAGGGCCGCTTCGTCGTGCAGGACACCCAGCCAGCCGGAGAGCTCCCAGCTCCGCCATACCGTTCGACCCCGGGCCAGCGCGGTGACCGTCCTGCCGATCGAGTACTCGGCGACACGGACGACGAGGTCGATATCGCTCAACGGTCCAGGAAACAGCTGCAGGCGGATCGCATCCACGCCCGCCCGATACTCGCGGAAGGGGTCGGACGGGTCGAACGGGACGAACGGGTCCGCTGGTGTGAGGTATAGCGTGGTCGCCCAGGAGATCGCCTGTCGTCCGGCAACCGCGCGGGCAGTGCGACCCGGTGTCCAGCTCAGGCTCACCCGGTCGAAGCGGTGGCGCCAGGATACGTGATCGGAGCTCTCGATCGTCCATTCCAGCGGCAGCCACTCGCCGCCGCCGGGAACGACGCCGCCGAAGACAGCGACCGGGTTGCCGCCGGCCCGCTGGGTCAATCCCAACAGCTGCTCGTACGCGACATCGAGAGCGAAGTCGGCGTGACGTATCCCGGTCATGAGACGCAGACGGTTCAGGTCGCCGAAACCGCCTGTGGCGAACGCCGTCGAGTCGCTCCAGGTGGGAACGTTGAGATAGTAGCCCCGGATCTCCGGCAACTGGGCGTGAAGGGCGCGCGCCCCGCCGAGAACCACGAATAGGGCGAAGGCCGCGGCCCGTCTCACCGTTTCGGCTCGGGCTGCCGTCGCTCGTCGGACGCGATCGCGCCGTCGACCAGTCGTACCAGGCGTCGTGCCCGTTCCATCACCCGCGGGTCGTGGGTGGCGAAGACGAACGTGGTGCCCAGTTCGCGATTCAGCTCCTCCATCATGTCGAGGAGCTGATCGCTGGCTGACGAATCCAGGTTGGCGGTGGGCTCGTCGGCCAGGACCAGCGCCGGCTGGCCGGCTACCGCACGAATCACCGCGACCCGCTGCTGCTGACCGCCGGAGAGCTTGCCCGGGCGCCGATCCTCCAGCCCGCTGAGACCGGTCCGCTCGAACAGCGTCTCGAGCCGTCGTCGTCGTTCGGACTCATCGGCCCCCTGGAGGAGCAGCGGGAACTCGGCGTTCTCCAGCGCGGTCAGGACGGGCAGCAGATTGTAGGCCTGGAAGACGAAGCCCACGTGCTCGAGGCGGAGCCGTGCCAGCTCGCGATTCGACATGGCGGTGAGGTCGTTACCGGCCACCCAGACGCCGCCCCGGGAGGGTCGGGTCAGGCCGCCGATCAGGTTGAGCAGCGTCGTCTTGCCGGAGCCCGATGGGCCCGCCATGGCGGTGAACTCGCCCGACTCGATCGTCATCGTCACGCCGCGCACGGCCTGGACCTCCTCCGGCTCCTGCTCGAAGATCTTCCAGACATCCTCGGTCCGGACGGCGGCGGAGTTCTTCTCGTGGATATCGTTCATCTTTCGAATTTCATCGCTTCGGCGACGTCGATTCGTGTGGCCCGGTAGGCTGGGTACAAGGATGCGATCGTGCCGATGAAGAGGATGAAGATCAGCGACTGTACGATTCTGCGGATGCTGAACATGGGGACGATGACCGGATCGATCACGATCCCGGAGAAGGTCCAGTCCTCGCCCCAGGTGAAAGAGAAGTCGAGCCCATCGCGCCAGAAGAACCAGGTGACGAACAGGCCTATCGCGATGCCGACAAAGCCGCTCAGCGCCGTCAATATGAGCCCTTCGGTGATGACCAGTCCGCCCGTCTGGCCGGGCGTGTAGCCGAGTGCCTGCAGCAGACCGAACTCGCGCTTGCGGTACATCACGGACATCAGGACCGTGTTGACGATGGCCAGGGCGATGATGCTGAACATGATGACCTGCCAGACGTAGTTGCCGAGGTCGTCGATGCGCACGGCGGCGTCCAGCTGGGGCGAGGCCTCGCGCCAGCTCAGCACGGTCAACTGGTCGGCCTCGATCGGGTCGGCGAGGCGTCGGCGCAGCTCGTTGACGACCGGCCCCACCGCCCGGCTACGGTCGAGCAGTATCGCGATCCGCGTCACATCGTCGTCCACGCGAAGCCACGAACTGGCGGTGCCGATCGGGATGTGGATCAATGAACCATCGATCTCGGGAACGCCGGATCGAAAGATGCCGACGACCCGGACCAGCTGTCCGGCGATTTCGCCGTCCGCGGTCTGCGCGGTGAGCACGAGTCGCGAACCGAGTCGCAGGTCGAGACTCTCGACCAACGTGGCGCCGACGTAGGCGGCCAGGCGGTCATCGGGCTCCAGGTAGCGTCCCTCTACCCGCTTGTCGTCGAGGATGGAGAACCGTGACTCGGCGGCGGGATCGACACCGACGATCGCGGCGGGCCGGGCGCCGTCGGGTGAGCTGGCCAGCCCGTCGATCGCCAGCTGGGGCGCGGCCGTCTGGACGTGCTCGGCGATGGCGGGCGCCTCGAGGGCGCGCTCGGCGGCACGGCGGACGGCCGCCGGGAGGCGATCCTCGATCTTGCGGGTCATCTGGAACCCCGGCGCCTGGAGCGCGATGTGGCCGCTGCCCAGCCGGGCGCCGGACTCGATCCAGTCTTCGTGGCCGCCGTCGGCGATGGAGAGGGAGAAGATGAGCAGGGCGCCGCCCACGATCATCGCGGCGGCGGTGAGCGCGGTGCGGCGCGCGTAGCGCCGCAGGTTTCTGACAGCCAGGCGAACGAGTGTCGTGGCTCGAGGCAGCATGGCTCAGAGACCCGACAGGGTATCGGCGGGCGGCACGCGGGCGGCCCGGGCCGCCGGATAGAGCGAAGCCAGGACGGCGGTCAGGAGCAGGGCCAGGGCAGTCCAGACCCACATCGGCGGGTTCAGGGTGACCTTGAGCTGCGGCCGGATCAGCGCACCGAAGAAGGTGTAATCGCCGTAGAACCAGCCGAGGTCGGGCGGCGCTTTGTAGAACCAGAACATGATGGGTGTCGTGATCAGGGCGCCGAGGACGAGACTGATCGCGCCCAGGCTGAGCGCTTCGGCGAGCACCGTGCGAACGATGGCGAACGGACTGGTGCCGAGAGCGAGCATCACGGCGAACTCGCGGCGCCGTTCGTACGTGGCCATCAGCATCGTGTTGGCGACGCCGAAGATCGCGATGGCGAAGACGATGAAGATGATCACGCCGTTCCAGGCGTCGGCCAGCTGGGCGTAGTCGAGCATCTCGGGGCGGAGCCGCGTCCACGGCTCGATCTCGATCCCCAGCTCCCGGGGGGCGAGGCGCTCGGCGATCCGCGCGGCGGCCTCGGTGGCCAGCCACGGATCGGTCGTCGCCGCTGCGATCTCGTGCACCCGATCGGTAGACAGGACGACCAGTGATTGCAGTGAGCCGATCGGCATCAGTGCGTAGGTCGCGTCGAGCTCGGCCAGGCCGCTACGGAAGATGCCCGAAACACTGTAGAGGTCGTTCCCCATCGACCCGTCGGCTGCAGGCACCACCAGGATGATCTCGTCGCCGAGTCCCACTCCGAGCTGGCGGGCCATCTCGACACCGATGAGAATTTCTCGCGTGTCGATTCGCGGCGATCGCCCATCGATAACCGATCGCAGCAGCTTGCTGACCTGCGGTTCGAGGTCCGGGTCGATGCCGATCAGGATGCCGGCCGTGGTCGATTCGCCTGAGCTCACCAGGCCGCCGGCGTAGACCCGGGGGGTCGCTGCCACGATCGCCGGGTCGGCGGCGACCTCGCGGACCAGTGAGTACACGTCGGCGCCGTCCCGGCCACCGATCGTATCGTAGATCTTTCGTTCCGGTCGATACTCTTGGTCGTGGACCTGAAGCTGGCTCGCGAAGGTGCTGGTGCCGCTTTCGATCATCTCCGCCGTGAGCCCGTCCATCCAGCCGATGAGGACCACCACGGCCAGGTAACCGAAGGCGAGTCCGGCGGCGGTGATGGCCGTGCGCCGACGGTTGCGGCCCAGGTTGCGCCAGCCGATTCGCCACCACGGGCCCGAGCTCAGCATCGTCTATCGTCCTCCGCTCCGCAAAGCCCGCAACGAGAAGAAGCTCTCGTCGAGTCCGATGTTGAACTCGAGGTCGCGATAACGAATCGTCGTATGCTCGTCTGGCTTGTCCTCGGGCCTCATCGTCATGACGGTGGGCACCAGCCGATCGTCCATGACCCGGTAGTCGCTGAAGTTCAGCATGCGCACCAGGTTGCCGTCTTCATCGTAGTAGCGTGCCCAGGTGGGCATGAGATCGTCCTTCCTCACCTGGTACTCGATCCGTCCCCATACGACCGCCGCTTCCTGTTTCGGCCTCAGATCGAACTCCCATACCGCGACGCCGTCCCGCTCACCCTCGTAGGCGATCTCGATGTCGTAGTCCTCGACCAGGCGGCTCTCCTTGACCAGGTCGTCGTTGGTGAAGTGCGAGCCCATCCAGGAGCCCATCATCATCGAGGGCGGAATCTTGATCGTGCGGTCGACTCGGGGCAGGTAGTTCCAGATCTCGTCGCCGGCCTTCAGCGTCGCCGTTCCCGCTTCCTTCTTCGGCGCCGTGATTCGCACCAGCGAGTACTCGGTGCCCAGCGACCAGACCTTCATCGTCATGCTTCGCTCCCAGTGCTCCGTCACCACCTCCATCGTCGCCGTGCCGCGGCTCGATTCGCCGCGCAGTATCCGGTCGACACGATCGATGATCTCCTCCGCGGTCTCCTGACCGTGGGCGACGGCTGGCAGAAAGACGAAAACGAAGGGGAGGGATCGGGCGAGTCGGGTAAAGGTGTTGGCCATGTCGAACCCCTGAACGTCGCGACAGATAGGGATAGGTGTCGAGGTCGGCACGGACGTCCCTGCCGGCGCCGCAGCGGTCATCCACCTGCCCGATGGTTGACGGTATCGATTATGTTCAGTATATATTGAACAACCTGAAAGATCAAGATCTCATGGCTCGCCCCGACCTCGATCGCGTCCTCTCCCATTACGTCGAGCAGTGCGGCCTGCTGTTCGACCGCTGGGGGTTCCCCCGGACGGCGGGTCGAATCTGGGCTTGGCTCCACGTCTGCGACCCGCCGGAACAGACGGCCGGGCAGCTGGTGGACGCGCTCCACGTCAGCAAGGGTTCGGTCAGCACCAACACGCGTCTGCTGGAGGGTATGGGTCTGGTGGAGCGGGTGGGGATCCCGGATTCGCGCCAGAGTCATTATCGCATCCGGCCCGGAGGGTTGGAGTCGATGATGCGGCAACGGATCGTGGGGACGGCGGAGATTCGGCAGCTGGCGGAGGGCGCGTTGGCGGCGCTGGAGGCGGCCGAACCGGAGCGAGGGCAGCGGCTGCGGGCGAAGCGGGACTTTTACGCCTTCTGGGAGCGGGAGCTCGGCAAGGTCCTGGTGCGCTGGCAGGAAGAGCGCGGTGCCGCGCCGGCCGACGACTGACTGTCATCCGGGGTCGGCCCGGAACCGTCCCGTCTCCTCGATTTTCCACGGGATAGCCGCCGGCGGTCGCCGGCAGCTTGGCCCGAAGCCCTTCGCTGTCTCGCGCGACGAAGATCTTGATGCAGGACTCGCCGTCGCACTCGCCGATTCCAGCCTCGACGACGCCGGGAGTGGCCATCCACTGGTCGGCATGCTGTTCGAGCACTTCTTAGATGGGTTGAGTCGGCATCTCGGGATTCCCTCGGCGTTCGGTTTCCGCCCCATCGAGCGGCGCTATTCGGCGAAGTCGCGCATCCCGGCGAGGGGCGTGCGGCGCAGCACGTCGCGGCTGTTCGCCATCCCGATGGCGGCGGTGAGGACCGCGGTGGCGATCCAGATCAGGACGAGCGGTAGGGCGGGAAGTTGGAAATCGAGTTCGAACAGGAAGACGACCGCTGCCCAGCCTCCGATCGCGGCGAGTGCGACGCCGGCCAGGCCGGCGAAGGAGCCGAGTGCGAAGTACTCGGTGGCGAGTATGCGTGCGATGATGCGGGAGCGAGCACCGAGGGTCTTGAGCAGGACCGACTCGCGGGCGCGCTGGTAGCGCGAGGTGGCGATGGCGCCGATCAGGATGACCGCACCGGCGGCGATACTGAACAGGGCCATGAAGCGGATCGCGACGGCGACCTTGCCGAGGATCGTATCGATCGCCTGGATGATGACGGTGAGATCGATGGCGGCGACGTTCGGGAAGCGCTGGACCATGTCGCGCTGGATCTCGGCCCGGGCCACGGGATCGTCCACCCGGGTGAGCATGACGAGGCTTTGGGGCGCGTTCTCCAGCGCGCCGGGCTCGAAGACGAAGAAGAAGTTCGGTTCGAAACGGGCCCAATCGACGCGTCGCACGTTGACGATCTCGGTCTCGACCGCCACACCCTGCACGTTCCAGGTCAGCCGGTCGCCGATCCCGACCCGCAGATCCTCGGCGATCTCCTCTTCGATCGATACGCGGGCGACGCCCCCCGCATCCTCCGCTGATTCTCCGAACCACGAGCCAGCGACCAGCTCTTCCGACCCGACCAGCGAGTCGCGATAAGTGTGGCGGTACTGGCGGAGCAGCGCCCAGCGCGGGATCCGCCGTCCGGTCGTATCGGCGAGGATCTCCTCGACGCTGCGGTCCCCGACCTGGACCAGCTGGGCGGGCACGATCGGCGCTTGCTGCAGGATCGGGGCGCCCCGCTCGGTCAGCAGGTCCTGGAGGCCGGCCCGCTGATCGGGCTGTACGTCGAACATCAGAAGGTTCGGTCGATCCGGCCGGGTCTCCATCGTGATCTGGTCCAGCAGGTTGCGCTGCACCACGTAGACCAGAGCGATGAGGAAGACGCCGGACCCGATGGCCAGGGTGATGGCGGCCGTCTGGTTGTGCGGTCTAAAAAGGTTGGCGATGCCCTGGCGCAGGGCGAAGCGGGCCCGGGCCGGGAAGAAACGGCGTGTGAGCTTCATCAGCGCCCAGGCGGTAAAGCCCAGGGCGGCGGCGGTCACGACGGCGGCGCCGGCGAAGCCGAAGCCGATGGCCGGGGCCGGCGCCTGCCAGAGCGTGAGGGCCAGCAGGGTGAGGCCTATGGCGGCGTAGGTCGAAAGGCGCCACGGGTCGCGGCGCCGGCGGCGACTCTCGTAATCGCGGCGGAGGGCGCGGAGCGGCGCCACGTCCTTGATTTTGAGCAGAGGGAGGAACGCGAACAGGAGCGCCACCCAGACACCGATCCCGAAGCCGGCGAGGATCGCCGAGGGCACGGGATCGAAGGGGACATCCAGCGGGAGGAAATCGCGCAGCACGATGGGAAGCGCCGCTTGCACGCCCAGCCCCAGCGCCACGCCGACCGTCGCTCCCACCAGGCCCATCAGGCCGGCCTGGAGCAGATAGATCGCGAACGTCTGCCACTGTCGGGCGCCGATGCAGCGCAGCACCGCGGCCGTGTCCAGCTTGTCGCTGACGAAGACGTGCACGCCGCTGGCAACGCCCACGCCGCCGAGCAGCAGAGCCACCAGCCCGACGAGCGCCAGGAAAGCTCCCATGTCGTCGAGCCCCTCGGTCAGGTCGTCCTCGTACTCATCGACGGTCGTCGACCAGACGCGGTTGGCCTCGAGCAGCGAGTCTTTCTCCTCGATCAGGCGCTCGGCGGCCTGCGGCTCCTCGAGCTGGATGTAGGCCTGTCGAACCGAGATGCTGCCGAAGCGAAGCAGCTCGGTGTCGTCCAGGTAGTCCGACGGTATGTAGACCCGCGGGCTGAAGGCGGACCGAAGGCCGATGTCACCGGGCACGCCCGTGACGGTGCCCTCGATGACGAAGCGAGCCCGACCGATGGCCAGCGTATCGCCGATCTCCGCGTCGAGCTGAACGAGCACGGCCGGATCCACCAGGGCGCGGCGCGCCTCTCGGAAAGTGTCCCAGGCGCCCGGCGGCTCGGTGGTGATCTGGCCGTAGAACGGGTAGTCACCGGTGGGGGACTGGACCTCGACCAATCGCGTCATCCCGGACCCCGTGGCCAGAGCCATGGAGGTGAAGGAGCGCATCCAGGCGACCTCGGCGCCCTCCGCCTCCAGAGAGTCGATGACGGCCAGCACATCGTCTTCGAACTCCCAGCGGCTCCCCAGGACCAGGTCGGCGCCCAGCAGCGCCCGGGCCTGGTCGGTGACGGCGGAGATGACATTGGCACGGAACGAAGAGATGGCTACGAGGGCCGCGACACCCAGCGTCACCGCCACGATGTAGAGCGCGAGCCGCCGGCGCGTCGATCGGCTCTCGCGACGCGCCATCGCTAGGGTGAATCGAGCGCTCATGCCGGCGCCGTCCGCTCGTCCGCGACGATCCGGCCACCGCTCAACCTGACGATGCGATGCGCGCGCCCGGCCAACTCGCCGTCGTGGGTCACCAGGACCAGCGTCGTGCCCTCTTCACGATTCAACGTGACCATCAGGTCGATGACGGTCGCTCCGGTATCGGCGTCGAGGTTGCCGGTAGGCTCGTCGGCCATCAGGATCCGCGGCCTGTTGGCGAAGGCTCGGGCCAGACCGACCCGCTGCTGCTCGCCGCCGGACAGCTGGGCTGGGTAATGGTGCGTGCGGTCGCCCAGTCCGACGCGCTCGAGCAGCTCGCGGGCCCGGACTCGCGCCTCCTGTTGGTCGGCGGCGCCGTCGCCCTGGAGCTCGATGGGCACCAGAACGTTCTCGAGGGCCGTCAGCGTCGGGATCAACTGGAAACTCTGGAAGACGAAGCCTACCTTTTCCGCTCGCAGCACGGCCCGCTCGTCCTCGGACAGGCTGTTCAGGTTCTGGCCATCCAGCGTGACCTGGCCGGAGGTCGGCAGGTCGAGCCCGGCCAACAGGCCGAGCAGCGTGGTCTTGCCGGATCCAGATGGCCCGACGATGGCCACGGCGTCGCCTTCCTCGAGTTCGAGGTCGATATCGGATAGCACGGTGAGCGGCCGGCCGCCGCTCATGTATGTTTGCTCGAGTCCCTCAGCAACGATCATCATGGTCCAGAGAATATTGGTCTGCGGCGTCGCCGCTTTCGTTCTGGCCTGCGGTAGTGATCAGCGCGATGTCGCTGTACGCTCGCAGGACGGGACCGATTCGGCAAGCCAGGCGGCGAAACCGGTCGTGCTCTTCCTGGGCACCAGCCTGACGGCAGGCCTGGGGTTGGCCCGGGAGCAAGCGTACCCGGCGCTCATCCAGGCGAAGATCGATTCGGCCGGCCTGACCTACCGGGTCGTGAACGCCGGGGTGAGCGGCGAGACGTCGGCCGGCGGTCTGCGGCGGATCGATTGGCTGCTGCGCCAGCCGGTGGCGGTCCTGGTGGTGGAGCTCGGTGCCAACGACATGCTGCGGGGGCAGAGCGTGGAGGCGCTGCGGTCCAACCTGGAGGAGATCATCGAACGTACCCGGGCGGCGCATCCGGAAGCGCGGATCGTGCTCGCGGGCATGAAGGCGGCGCCGAACCTGGGCCCCAGGTACACCGCCGAATTCGAATCGGTCTTCGTGGAGCTCGCCCAGGAAAGGGACGTCGAGCTGATCCCGTTCCTCCTGGAGGGCGTGGCCGGAGTGCCCGAGCTCAATCAGCCGGACGGCAACCATCCCACGGCGGAGGGGCAGCGGATCGTGGCGGAGAACGTCTGGCAGGTGCTGAGACCGATTCTGGTGAAGCGCGAGTCCCGCGTGGGGGTCAACTGAGGAGGACATGAACCGAGTCGTCACTCTCGTGCTCGGTGTGCTCGCGCTGGCCGCGATCTGGGCGGTCTGCGCTCTGGCGAGTCGCGGCAGTATCGAGCGCGATCTGGCCTCGCGATCGCGGAGCGCCCTGGCCGACGCGAACATCGATTGGGCCAGCGTCGATGCGAGCGGCCGCGATCTGACGCTGACCGGCCTGGCGCCCAGCGCGGCGGAGCGAGCCCGTGCCGGCCGGGTGGTGTCGGCGGTCTGGGGAGTGCGAGCGCTGCAGGACGAGACCAAGCTGGCGCCGCCGGAGGAGGTCGTCGCGGCGGAGCCGGAAGGCGTGAGCGAGGGTGAGGAGCCTGTCGCCGCTCCAATCTGCGACCGGGCGGATCAGATAGTGGCGGAAATTCCCGCGATCCGCTTCCCGGTCGGGAGCACGGTGCTGGACGCGAAGAGCTACGGCGCCCTCGATCGCGTCGTCGCTTTGCTCGACTGCCCCGGGCTGCGGATCGAGCTGGTGGGCCACGCGGACTCTCAGGGCCCCAGTGGGATGAATCGCGAGTTGAGCCGCTGGCGTGCCGAGGCGGCGCGGGAGTACCTGTTGAGCCGCGGCGTCGGGAGCGGCCGGCTCGTGGTTCGCGGCGCCGGAGAGTCGGAACCGGTCGCGCCGAACACGACCGCCGGCGGACGCGCGCTCAACCGTCGCCTCGAGGTGCGTCTCGTCGAACCGGAGGCTGGATGATCTACCTGGCGACCCAGATCCTCTTCTGCGTGCTCATCGCGGCGCTGATCGGTGGCTTTCTCGGCTGGCTGCTCCGCGGGCAAAGCGCCGCCGCCCGTCGGGCCGCGCTCGAGGCCGAGTTGAGCCAGCGAACGTCCGCCATGGAGAGGGCGGAGGCGGAGCGCGATCGCCTGTCTGCGAGGAACGACAGCCTGGTGATCCAGCTGGAGGAGTCGAGGCGGCAGGCAACAGAGAACGAAGCGCGGCAGCAGGTGCTCGAGCGGGAACTGGCCGCGTCCCGGGAACGGGTGGTGGCGCTGGACCAGGAGGCGCGCGCCGCCCGGGAGCGCGCCGGCTCTCTGGAATCGGAGCTGGCGGTTCGGGAGGAACGGGTACGGGAGCTGAGCGGGAGCCTCGAGGCCGCCAGGTCCGCGGCGGCAACCTCGCGGCCCGCGGCGCCTGCGCGGCCGAAGCCGGGACCTCCGCGGGAGAGGCCGGCCTGGGCGCTGGCCGCGCCGGAAGGAGAAGCCGACGATCTGAAGCGGATCCGCGGGGTCGGGCCCAAGCTGTCGAACCTGCTGAACGATCTGGGGATCTACCACTTCCGGCAGATCGCGCGCTTCACACCGGCCGACATCGAGTGGGTGGGCTCGCAGCTGAAGGCATTTCCGGGCCGGATCGTCAGGGACCGTTGGGTGGAGCAGGCGAGGGAACTGCACTTCGAGAAGTACGGCGAGCGACTCTGAGCGTTACATCGAAACGTAGACAAGGAGAACCGGTATGCCGAACTTGGACGGCAAGGTGGCCATCGTGACAGGAGGCAGCAAAGGGATTGGACTCGGGATCGCCGCGGCGCTGGCGGATGCAGGCGCGTCGGTGGTGCTCTGCTCGCGGGACGAGAGCGAAGCGCGGAGCGCGGCGGACGACATCGCGTCGAACGGCGGTCGGGCGATGGGCCTGGGGGTGGACGTGCGAAAGCACGACGACGTGAAGCGCCTGATCACGGCGGCGACCGACGAGTTCGGCGGCCTCGACATCCTGGTCGCCAACGCCGGCGTGGGCGGCTTCGGTCCCATCGACGAGCTGGAGCCCGACGAGTGGCGCCGGGTCATCGATACGAATCTGACTGGCGTCTACTACTGCTGCCACGAGGCGGTTCCCGCTCTCAAGAAACGAGGCGGCGGCTGGATCATAACCATCGGCAGTCTGGCCGGCCGCAACACCTTCGCTGGCGGCACCGCCTACAACGCGTCGAAGTTCGGCCTGCTCGGCTTCACCGAGGCGCTGATGCTCGACGTGCGGCACGACGACATCCGGGTCAGTTGCGTGATGCCGGGCAGCGTCGACACCCATTTCGACGGGTCGAAGCCGGGAAGCGATTCCTGGAAGCTGACGCCGGACGACGTGGCCAAGGTCGTGCTCCAGCTGCTGGATCACGACGCGCGGTCTCTGCCCAGCAAGGTGGAGATCCGGCCCTCGCGTCCCAAGAAGCGATGACGTCGGGAGGTGACCGGTTGGCGGTCTTGCCCTGACCTGGGGGAATCGATGTGTGAGACAAAGGCGAGGATCATCCCCGTTATCCTGCCGCTTTGCGCCGTGGCGGCTCAGCTCTCGGGATGCAACCCGACGTACGGCGTCGCTGGACAGCCGTCGCCGGAGAGGGAATCGTCCGAGGCTGAGATGCAGATCATGTACACCTGGTTGATCGGGTTTCGCCGTGAGCAGGAACGCGAGTTCGCCGAGCGTTCGCGCTATTGCGAGGAAGTGAGCTGCGACGGGAGAGTCACTTTGCTGCCCGCGCCGTACCAAACCGATTACAGGGTGAGCTCGTCCGGCAAGAGCTACTCCGTGAGCGTGCGTCACAGACCCAGCGGTCGGGTCTGCCAGCTGGAGGATGGCTTCGATGCCTACCCGGAACGCGCGGGCCGAGTCATTTGCCGTTGAGCAGAGGTCATGAGCGCGCGGTTTCACATCGGAACGCAGGGCTGGTCCTACTCAGACTGGACCGGACCGTTCTACCCGGAGCGGACGCCCAGCTCTCGCTTCCTCGAGATGTACGCCGAGGCTTTCGCCGCCGTCGAGGTCGACAGCTCGTTCTACGCGGTGCCGCCGGCGTCGCACTTCATCGGATGGCGCGAGCGGACGCCAGAATCGTTTCGCTTCTCGTTCAAGCTGCCGGGCGTGGTGACGCACGAGCATCGGTTGCGGGGGGGCCAGGAGGTGGTCGAGACGTTCTGCCGGCGCGCCGAGGTTCTGGAGCGGCGACTCGGAGTCATCCTGGTGCAGCTGCCGCCCGACTTCACGCCGACCGAACGGCCCGCCCTGGAGTCGTTCCTGGAGCGGCTCCCGGATGGCTTCCGTTTCGCCGTGGAATTTCGGCACCCGGACTGGCTCAGCGCCGACACGCTGCGGCTGCTGGAGTCCGCCGGAGTGGCGCACGCGCTGTCCGACGGGCCCTGGATCCCCCGCGCCGGGGTGATGCGGGCGGCCCTCGAGCCGACCGCGGACGTGGCGTATTTTCGCTGGCTGGGCGAGCGTCCCCACCTGGACAGCTACAGGCGCACGCAATTCGACCGCTCGACGGAGATCGGGGCCTGGGCCCGGGTCCTTCAGGAGCTGAGCGGACGGGTGCGAGACATCTACGGCTTTTTCAACAACCACTACGAGGGCCATTCGCCGGCGAGCGCGCGGCGACTGTTGAGGGTGTTGGGCCAGCCGGTCACCGAGCCGGACGACCTGAACCCGCAGCTATCCCTCTTCTGATCAGCCCTCGACCGGGTCGTCGGACGAATGGAGGTGTATGAGCTTCCAGGTGTCGACCCGCTTCTCGTAGATCTCGGTCCAGCGGCCGCTCTTGCGATGGACGCCGTTCCCGCGGCGGACCTCCACGTCATAGCGGGACGTTATCCAACCGATGCGATCGTCGCGACGTTCATCGACCCGGATGTTGTGGTCGTAGGTTCTCAGCTTGAAAGCGTTATACGTTTGGAGCACCGGCGTCACGTGCTCCAGGAAGTCCTGCAGGTTCTTGAAGACCGGGGGCGGTATGGAATCGAAGATCAGGCAGCTGGAATCGTAGATCTCTCCCAGCGCACCCAGATCGAAATCGTTCCATGCCCTGACGTGCGCCTCGTGTCGGTCCAACAACCGTGCCTGCTCGTTGTCTGTCATCTTCATGCTCATCTCGTTGCCGTGACGATCGACAATTCTTCGTCGTCCCGAATCCAATGAATGTCCCGGAACCCCGCGCCGTCCAGCCAGCCGTTGACCTCCTGGAACGTATAGCAGCGACCGACCCCGTTGTTCAACAGCATGTGGAGCGAGAAGACCGCAGCGGCGGGCGGCGTGGTCCGATCGTTCTCCATGATCAGATCGTGAATGGCGATGGTGCCGCCGGGCTCGAGACGGCTCAGCAGCCGCTCGAAGAGCGCCCGGTTGGCGTTGAAGCTGCGGCTATGGATCACGTTGGAAATCCAGATGAAGTCGTAGCTGGCCGGCAGCTCGCCTTCGTCGACGTCGTACTCGAGTATGGTGATGCGGTCCTCGAGGCCGGCGGAGGCGACGACGTCGCGAGCGACTGCGGCCGCGATGGGACGATCGACCAGCGTCGAATGCAGCTCCTGGTAGGCGCGGCAGAACGCGACCGAGTAGGTCCCCGCGCCGCCGCCGAGGTCGAGCATCCGGCGACGGTCATCCAGCTCGACGGACCCGTTCAGAAGTATGTCGGCGGCGCGCGAGCGAGCGTTGCGGTGGATCGAGAGCAGCAGGCTGCGCGCCGCGACCGGGTCGTCGCGGAACGGGGTCTTTTCCCGCTGCCGCTGGCCGGTGCGCAGGGCTTCCGGGAGCCTGGCCCAAAGCTCCCAGCTGTCTCGGGCCGCGCGCAGCCGGTGACCCAGATAGTCGAGGGACTCGGGAACGAGGAAGCGCGCGGCCTCCTCGGTGTTGGAGTAGCGTCCGGTTTCCTTGTTCAGCAGCCCCAGGGCGGCGAGGGCGTCGAGGAAGAGGAGCGCGGCGCGGGCATCGAGCCCCAGCCGTTCGGCCAGCTCATCGGCGGTGAGGGGTCCCTGAGCCAGCTGAGCGGGTAGGTCGAGGGCCGCTGCTTCGAGGACCAGCCTGTCGGCCCAGTAGTTGGCGCTCTCCTCGAGCCGCTCGGGTGTCCACTTATCGGGTTTCATCCGTCTCTCGGCGTCGGGTGCGATCTGTAGTACCCATAGCTTGAATCACCGTCGGCTCGCAAGGGATCTTGCCAGCCCGCTCTCCCGCGGCTACGTGTAAACGGGACGCCCTGGACCAGACCGAACAGGAGGTCGCTTTGTTGGAAGCCGGTGCCAAAGCACCGGAGTTCGAGCTGGAATCGGACTCCGGGAAAACGATCCGACTCTCGGAGCTGCGAGGTCGGAAGGTGGTTCTATACTTCTACCCAAAGGACGACACGCCCGGTTGCACGACAGAGGCGTGCGAGCTACGCGACAGGTTCCCGGAGATCGAGGAGAAGAACGCGACGGTGCTGGGCGTGAGCCCCGACGGGGTGAAGTCGCACCAGCGATTCAAAGCCAAGCACGAGCTGCCGTTCACGCTGTTGAGCGACCCCGATCACGCGGTGGCGGACGCCTACGGCGCGTGGGGTGAGAAGAAACGGTTCGGCAAGACCTACGAAGGCATCCTGCGGTCGACCTTCGTGATAGATGAAGACGGCGTGATCGAGAAGGTCTTCGCGCAGGTCAAGCCCAAGGGCCACGGGGACGAGGTGGTGCAGGCCCTCGGCGACTGACGCGGCGGCGTCAGGACTCCTCGACGACCCGGCGCACGATCTCGGCGTCGTCGGCCGAATAGCCGTAGAGCACGATCTCCTCGATCCCGCTCTCGTAATTCTCGAGGTAGTTGTGGATCGCGGTCATCATGATCCGAGCGGCGTCGGCCAAATCGAAGCCGGCCACCCCCGACGCGAGAATGGGGAACGCGATGGTATCCACGCCGTTCTCGTCGGCCAGCTGGAGGGCGTGACGGGTCGAAGCCTCGATCGAGTCGCGGCTGGCCGGCTCGTCGCCCATGGCGGCGGCGTGGATCACGTAACGAGCCGGCAGGTCGCCGGCACCGGTGATCGCGGCCTCCCCGACGCGGATCGGGCCATGCTCGTCGCACTCCCGCTGGATGCTGGGTCCGCCTTTCTTGCGAATCGCGCCGGCCACGCCGGCGCCGAGGATCAGGTGGTTGTTGGCGGCGTTCACGATGGCGTCGCCCTGGAATTCGGTGATGTCGCCCTGCGCAACGCTGATCTTCGTCTCGGGCATGGCGTCACGAACCTCCGGCGTCTCGTTGATTGCGGGTCTACAAGCCACTGGATCCGTGCTATATTACGGGTACACGCAGGCGCGGGGCCACCCTCATGTTTCTGTTGTCTTGCCTCGCGCGGGAATCCAGAAACCCCGAGGATGCAGCGATGTTGACGCTTACCGACAAGGCCCGCGAGCGGGTGCTGTCATTCATAGAACAGGAGGACAGCCCCGTCGCCCTGCGCGTCGCCGTTCAATCGGGCAGCCCGCTGGCCCCCCAGTACGAGCTGATGCTCGTTGACGCTTCGGACGAGCAGCCGGACGATACGGTCATAGACGCGGACGGATTCAAGGTTTACATCGACGAGGGTAGCGCCGCCAAGCTGGAAGGCGCCACGGTCGACTGGGTGGAGACCATGCACGGCGGTGGCTTCCAGGTCGAGAACCCCAACATCAAGCCGATCGGCGCGGAGGCGCCGACAGGCGAGCTGGCCGAGCGGATCTCGCAGTACATAGACTCACGGATCAACCCGGCCGTAGCTTCGCACGGCGGCCGGATCTCGCTGGTCGATGTGCGGGAGAATACGGTATTCGTGCGTCTGTCCGGCGGTTGCCAGGGGTGTGGGATGGCGACGGTGACGTTGAAGCAGGGTGTCGAGCGCATGTTGCGGGAAGCGTTTCCGACCATCGAGGATGTGATCGACGTAACCGACCACTCGATGGGAACCAACCCCTACTACGAAGCGGCCCGCTGAGCGAAGACGTAGTCAGCCGTTGGCTGGGCCATCCGGCTTGCGGCTCTGCCGCGAGTCGGGCCATCTTCATGCCACCAATCGATTCCCAGTGCGATCGACCAACCGGCGAGGCCGGGTCGCTCGCTGCCGCCAAACGGCGAAAGGAAGCCCGACCATGCGAATAAGAGAGATCCTTCGCAAGAAAGGCAGCGATGTCGTCACGATCGAGCCCAGCGCTTCGGTGCAAGATGCGATCCAGGCTCTGGTCGATCACAATATCGGCGGCCTGGTGGTCACAGCGTCGAACGGCAGCGTAGTCGGGATCATTACCGAGCGTGACATCCTGCGCGAGAGCGCGGAACGGTCCGATCGGCTGAAAGAGACCAAGGTCGCGGATGTGATGACGAAGGACGTCCTCATCGGCGTGCCGGACGACGACCTGAACTACGTGATGGGGGTCATGACCAAGAATCGGATCCGGCACCTGCCGGTGCTGGACGAGTCGGGGCTGGTGGGGATCGTCTCGATCGGCGATGTGGTCAACTCACATCTCAGCCAGACCGAGTTCGAGAATCGCATGCTGAAGGACTACATACACGGAGTGAACGCGACTCCCTAGAAGACAACCGGGGGCCGGCGGCCGCCGGCCCCGTGGCGGATCGGGGCTCTTGGGCGGACCCGGGGGCCGCTACTCCTCCGGCTGCTGGGCCGACTTCCAGATGACCATCTGACGCTGACCATCGGGGCTTTCCTCGACTCTGAGAGTCAGCGTGTTGCCATCCTCGATCCTGAGATCCTCGCGCACTTCCTGGGGGATCGTCAGCCGGCCACCGCTGCCTACGGTGACGTCAGCGTAGTAGAGCGATCGATAAATGCCGCCCATAGGTTTCCCTCCCTGATCACGGGCGTCGTAACGACTTCCTTCCTATCTTGCGGGCGGCCCGGCGGAGCGGGCTCGGGCCGAGGTGACAGGCAAGGCAACAATGTGCGCCCGGCGGGTCGGCGGGGCAAGCCGGGGAGTGGAACGGGGTGGATCAGCCGCCGGCCAGCAGGCGCAGCGCGTATTCCGGCGACTCTCCGGCCTCGTCGTGCTTGAGATAGGCGAAAACTTCGCGTCCCTCCCGGGTCTGGCGCTCCATCCAATCGTGCCAGTCGGCCAGGTCGGCGTCGCTGTAGTCGTCCTTGCGCAAACGGATGTAAGCGAATTTGCCGGTGGCGACCCGCGGGGTCTCCAGCTTCTCACCTTCCGAGACGCAGAGCCCGAAGCCCGAACCCGAGAGCAGCTCGAACACCGACTCATCGAACCAGCTCGGGTGGCGGAACTCGAAGGCGTAGCGTAGGCGCGGATCGAGGATATCGGCGAAATCGGCCAGCCGCTCGTCGTCGCGCTTGAAGTTCGGCGGCAGCTGAAAGAGGATGGGACCCAGCTTGTCGCCCAGCAGCTTGCAGCGTTCGACGAAATCGCGGGTCAACTCCTCCACGTCCCGGAGGCGACCCCTGTGGGTGATCCCCTGGTTGGCTTTCACGGAGAAGATGAAGCCATCGGGCGTTCCGTCGCGCCACCCTTCGAGCAGGCTCGACCGGGGGAAGCGATAGAACGTGTTGTTGATCTCGACCGTGGAGAACCTGTCGGCGTAGTACTCGAGGAAGCCTTTCTGGGGGAGATCCGCCGGGTAGAAGGACCCCTTCCATTCCGGGTACGAGTAGCCCGAGGTTCCCGCGTAGATCTTCTGTTTCGCCATCTGGCGGAGCTCCTGATCGATCGATAGGGCCGACCGGGGCTTCACGGCGTTCTGTCGACGGCTGATCTGTCATATTAATAGGACATTCGTACGACCGACGGGAGTGTCGAGATGACTGGAGACGAAACGAGCCGCGGAGCCCGGGCGAACCCGATGCGCCGCCACGACCGGGCCCAGAGCGACGAGTGGATACGCGCGTTCCTGCATTCCGGCTCGTGGGGCGCGCTGGCGACGATCGCGGACGGGCAGCCGTTCATCAATACCAACCTGTACGTGTACGACGAGGAGAACGGCGCGATCTACCTGCACACGGCGCGGAGCGGCCGAACCCGCACCAACCTCGAGGGTGGCGCGCCGGTCTGTTTCAGCGTGAGCGAGATGGGCCGGATCCTTCCGACCGATACCGCGCTGGATTTCAGCGTGGAGTACGCCGGGGTGACAGTGTTCGGCAGGGGCGCGGTCGTCGAGGAAGACGAAGAGAAATTCCGCGCGTTGCAGCTGCTGATGGACAAGTACGCTCCGCAGCTGGAGCCGAACCGGGACTACCGGCCGCCGAACCAGGCGGAGCTCGATCGCACATCGGTGTATCGGATCGAGATCGAGAGCTGGAGCGGGAAGATGAACAGAAAGGCGGCAGATTTCCCGGGCGCCTACGACTACGAGGACCAGCGGCGGCCCTCGCCCTTCGCCGCCGACGGATCGGGCTAGCTGGCGCCGCCGTCGACCGGCTCCCCAGAGGGATCGGTTCCGGCCAGCGGCAGGATCTGCGGCGCGCCGGCGTCGCGGCCCGGGCCGGGATGGGCGCCCACCGCCACCGGCCAGCCATAGACCTGCTCGACGGCCTCGCGGCGCAGCACCTGGTTGGGCGGCCCCTCCGCCGCCGGGGCGCCCCCATCGAGAAGCAGCATGCGGTCGGCGTAGCGAGCCGCGAGGTTGAGATGGTGGGTCACCAGAACCACGGTGACGCTGTCCTGTCGGGTGAGTTCTGCCAGCAGCTCGAATATCTGCATTTCGTGACGGATATCCAGGGAGATGGTGGGCTCATCGAGCACCAGCGTGGCGGGCTGCTGTGCCAGGGCCCGGGCGACCAGGGCCCGCTGGCGTTCGCCACCGGAGAGACGCGAGAGCGGCCGGTCAGCCAGGCCGACGATGTCGCAGCGCTCCAGCGCTTCGTCCACGGCCGCATGGTCGAGCCGTCCCGGTCGACCGAGCAGGCCGAGGTGAGGGTAGCGGCCCATCTCGACGATCTCGCGAACGGTGACGGGAAACATGATCTCGCCGCCCTGGGGGACCACCCCGATCTGCCGCGCCAGATCGCGCCGGCTCCATCCGGGGAGCGGCCGGCCGGCGTAGACGACCCGGCCTTGGGCGGGCTGCAGCGCACCGAGCAGTAGCTTGAGCAGGGTAGACTTGCCGGACCCGTTCGGGCCGATCACGGTGTAGAGAACGCCGGGCGCCACAGCGAACGACACGCCGTCGAGGGCGAGTCGCGAGCTGCCTTCGTAGGCGAAACATAGATCGCTGACTTCGAAGGCGGCGCCAGCGCTCATGCCTTCCTCCTGATCAGCAGCAAGACGAAGAGTGGCACACCGACCAGGGCGGTGATGACGCCTACCGGCAGCTCCGACGGCCCGGCGGCCGACCGCGCCACGGTGTCGGCGATGACCAGGAAGCCGCCGCCGGCGAAGATCGAGGCGGGCAGGAGCATACGATGGTCGCTTCCCCAAACGAGGCGAATAGCGTGGGGGATGATGAGCCCGACGAAGCCGATCACGCCGCTCACCGCGACGGCGGCGGCGACGAGCAGAGACGAGAGGATGTAGGCCGCCAGCTTGACCCGCTCGACCCTGACACCCAGGTAGAGCGCCGTCTCCTCCCCCACGGAGAGGGCGTTGAGCGGGCGCGCCATGAGCACCAGGACAGCGACTGCCGGCACGGTATAGCCGGTCAGCAGAACGGCCGCGCCCCAATCCGCCGCGGCCAGGCTGCCCATCATCCAGAAGATCGCCGACCGGAACGTTTCCGCGGAGGCGAAGGTGAGGACCAGCAGGATGACGGCGTTGAAGAACATGCCAATCACCACGCCGCCCAGCAGCAGGACCCGGGTGTCGAGGCCACGGCCGGTCCGGCTGGCCACGAAGAGGACCAGGAAGGTCGCGAGCAGTGCGCCGAGGAAAGCGGCGACCGGCAGGGTCCAGGCGGCCAACGCGCTCCAGCCCAGAACGACGGCAGCGACGGCGCCCACCGCGGCACCGCTGGAAACGCCGAGGAGGAACGGCTCTGCCAGAGGATTGCGAAGCAGCGCCTGAAGCGTGGCCCCGGCCAGACCCAGGGCGCCGCCGACCAGGAAGGCGAGCAGCGCCCGCGGCAGTCGCAGCTCCATGACGATGGTTCGGGTCGTTTCGTCGCCCCGGCCCCCGATCGCCCGCATGACCTCGGGGACCGGGATGTCGGCGGCGCCGAACCCCATGCTGGCCACCAGCGCCAGCAGCACCGCCAGCGCGAGGATGGCCAGCCGCAACGCGACGCGCGCGCTCATCTCGGGCTGTTCGCCTGGAAAGCTTCCGGGTGCAGAAGATGGGCCAGCTCGCGGGCCGCGCGCACGACGCGTGGCCCCGGCCGATTGTACAGGTTGGCGTCCACCTGAACCACGTCACCGCGCTGGATCGCGTCCAATTGGCGCCACCCCGGCTCGTCGCGCAGCCGCCCGATGTCCGGCGCGTGCTCGCGTGTCTTCGACAGCAGAATGATGTCGGGCTGGCGGCGCACGGCCTCCTCGAGGCTGACCTGCGGCCAGAGGCCGGGGGCGTCGGCGAAGATGTTCTGTCCGCCGGCGATCTCGATCAGCTCGTCGATGTAGGTGCCGCTGCCCGAAGTGGTGGGCGGCGCGTACCAGACGACGTAGAAGACCGACGGGCGCGGCCGGCCGGCCACCGTTTGACGTATCTCGTCGAGTTCCTGGTCGATCGTGGCGATGAGCGAATCCGCCCGCGTCTCGAGTCCCAGCATCGCCCCCAAGTCGCGGGCGGTCTCGCGCATGTCGTCGAGCGTCTGCACTTCGGGCGAGTAGATCGAGACGCCGAGCTCCTCGAGGCGCGCGATCACCGAGCGCATCGGGTTGTCCGGCCAGGCGACCACGAGGTCGGGCTCCAGCCTGGCCAGCTGCTCGAGGCTCGGCGTCAGCCCCTGGCCGACGGAGGGTAGGTCGTCCAGACGGGGGTCGACGTCGTACTGGCTCCGGGCGACCAGCCGGTCCGTCGCGCCCAGCGCGACGATCGTTTCGGTCACCGACGGGATGAGCGAGATGATGCGCTGCGGGGTCTGAGTGCCGGCGGCCTGCTCCTGGAGCTTTTCGCTGTTGGCGTCGCCGGCTTCACCTCCGCAGCCACCCATGGCGAGAGCGAGGGCGAGGGCGATGGCACGCGTGGCGACGTGTGAGTTGATCATGGCCCCTGGACGTGGGTGAAAGCTATAGCGATCGGACACACACCGACCTCGATCTCGCGATCGAAGCTGAGGTCGGCTTCGGCGCGGACCACGACGCCGGGTGAGACGCAGTCGCCGGGTGCCAGGGAATAGAGACGGCCGTCGGCATCGAACCCGAGCCCGCTGGCCGTCGTGTGGCCGCCGATGACCAGCGGATCGTCGGGCGGGTGCACGAACGATTCGGCCGCCGCGTCCCAGACGGCGATGCCGTAGAAGAACGAGCTCACGTACGCGTCCCCCGCGTCGTCGAAAGCAATGTCGCCGGGAAACTCGCCGAAGCCGACGTGGTGCTCGATCTCGTCCGGTGTGCTGGGGTTCACCACAGAGAGGCTCCCATCGCCCATCCCGAACCGTCCGGAGTTCACTATATAAAGTAACCCATCGCGGAACTCGGCGGCAGATGGGTTGAAGCCGCCGAGGGAGAACGACCCGACGACCGAATTCGAACTCGGATCGATGACCGAGACCACGCCCTCCCGCGCCGGTTGAAAGTTCTCGTCGAGCTCGGCGTTCATTACCAGGATGCGCTCGACCGTGACGGCGATGGCCTGCGGATAGATCCCGACATCGATCTCCGCCTCGTGCGTGCCGGACTGCACGTTTATTCGCGATACGGTGTTCAGGTTCGGGTTGCCCACGTAGACGATGGAGTCGTTCAGAAATGCGGCGCCGGTGGCGCCGGAATTCTCGGGCAGAGGTACCGTGGTCACCATGCCGGTCCGCAGATCGATGATGGCGGCGGCGGCGAGGAAGCCCATCGGCACGACGACCAGGTTGTTGCGTGCCGCCACGCTGACCGGTGAGCCGGTCGGTGCCAGGCCGATGGCCAGGGTCTTCGTGGGAGTATCGGTCGGAAAGACGGTGATCGAGAGATCGATGCTGTTGACGACCACAGCGGTCTCGGTCCCGGTCGGCAGATTCGGTCCCGTCCCGTCGTCACAGGCCAGGAAGGCCGGGGCCACGAGTACCGTGATCGATGCCGCGAATTGAGCGAGCTTCATCGGCCTTCTCCTTTCGCTTCGTTCATTTTGGTCAGCTGCGGGCTGGCAGCGAGCTCGAAACGCAGGACCCTGCCGGGTTCCGGGTACCCGTAGATCAGCGACGCCTCGGTGTCGAGCAAGCGATCGACGACGAGCGCCGCCGTCAGTCGCCAGGCTTCCATGTCGAAGCGGTGGCGAACCCGCAGGTCGACGCTCCAGTAGGGGTCGAGGGCGTTGAGCCGGGCGGGTACCGGGTAGCGCGTTCCGACGAAGCGTGCCTCGCCGCGAACGTCCCAGCTTCCGGGCCGCCAGGCGAAGCTCAGGGCGGCGCTGTGCCGCGGCCGGTACAGCACCTGGACGTCGTCGTCGCGATCGTAAGTGGCCCGCGCCAGGCTGTAGCTGCCGTCGAGCTCGATCTGGTGGAGCGGAAAAGCGATGCGCGCCTGGACGTCCACGCCCCGGCGCTCGACGTGGAAGTTCCGAGGGCTCCAGACGAATCGGAAGTCGGGAGCCCAGATGATCATGTCGCGCACGTCGGCGATGTAGCCTTCGACCGACAGGCCGCCCGTCGCTTCCGAGCCGATCCGCCCGGAGAGGTCGACGGCGACGGTCCACTCGTCGGGGACGCGTTCGGCCCGGAGATCGGGGTTGGGCTGCACCGCCACCCCTTCGCGGAAGAACTGGTCCCCGAAGGTGGGCGGGCTGTAGCTGGCGGCATGGCGGACGCGGAAAGTCGCCGGCCCGATCCCGGTGTGGAGGCCCAGTTCGTGGGTCAGGTGGAACCGGTCGCCCAGGTCGTCCCGGTCGAGGCGGAGGGCGGCCACGAGGCGCGTGCGCGACGCGGGATCGGGGGCCAGCTCGCCGCCGAGGAAGATGCCGAAGTCGAGTCGACCGTCCGGCGCCCCGGCGCCGAGCGCCGCGCTCTCGTATCGTTGGCCGCGGAGTTCGAATCCGCCGGAAAGCGATCGCACGGGGCCCGCCTCGGGTGCCAGCTCCGTGGCCAGACGCGCGCCGAGGGCCAGGGCGTCGGAGTGGCTGTCGTACGGCAGCCCGACCGGCGGCTCGGAGTCATGGAAACGGGCGCTTTGCCAGACGCCGTGGAGCCGCGTCGAGAGCCGCCAAAGGTGTCCGCCGCGCTCCCACGCCGCCTGGCCACGCCAACGGGACAGCTCCTCACGGGCGGTGGTGGTCGGCAGGAAGCTGGGACCGGGGATCCCGCGATCGAGGTCGAGGAAGCCGCCGCGCAACCTCAGCCGTCCTCCGGCGGCACCGCCGTCGGCGGCGACGAAGGCGGAGAGTTCCTCGTTGTCGGTGTTGAGGCGCGTGCTGCGGCCGCCGCCCAGCTCGTCCGGGCGGGCGAACTCGAAGCTGCCATCCGCGATTCGCGCCCGAACGCCAGCGGACCATTCCCAGCCGAGAGCGCCGCCACCGGTCTCGGCGCTGCCGGACCAGTAGCCCAGCGACCCCGTCTCGAGCGCCAGGCGCAGCGGTGCGGCGCTGGCACGCGACTCGATGAGCACGACCCCGGCAACGGCGCGTGGACCGTAGGTCGCCGTCTGGCTTCCCTTCAGCACCTCGATCGACTCGATCTGCGACGCGGGGACCGTCGACAGGTCGGCCTCTCCGGTGAGCGGATCGTTGAGCGGCGCCCCATCGAGCAGGACCAACACCTCGTCGGCCGAGCCCCCGCGGATACTGACCGTTTGCCGTCCGCCCGCACCGCGCCGTTGCACGACCAGACCGGCCCAGCCGTCCAGCAGACCGGCGGCCGTCAGGTCACCGGCCGCCTCGATCTGTGGGCGCGACATCGTCAGGCGGCCCGGTGTGGCGTCGTTCCACGCTTCGACGGCGAGCTCGTCGACGGCGACGGGTCTCACGCCCAGTTTCACGGCCAGCCACGCCGTCCGGCCGTTATGGATCTCTACGGTTCGCACCTGCGGCTCGTATCCCAGCCGCGAGATCCGCAACCGGTGGCGGCCCGGCTCCAAACCCCGGATGTGAAAGGCGCCGCTGGCATCGGACAGGGCCATTCCGTTCGTGCCGAGCACCTCGATGAGCGCGAGCTCCACCGGGAGCCCAGTCACCGCGTCGCTCACCCGACCCGTCAGCTCGCCGGGAAACTGCGCCGTGGCGTCGCTCGGGCACAGCACGAAGGCGAGAAGGCTCAGGGCGAAGACCGCTCGGCGGAAGGGTGGCGGACCGAGGGTGAGTCGAAGGATCGAAACAAAGGAAGGGAGTCGGGACCGGGACGGGGGCGCGCCATTGCCGCGACCCGTCCGTCCGCTGAAGCCGACCTGTTGCATCAATAAAGCCCGCACGTCTCGCCCTGGAAGAGTGCCATGGCCATGCGTGCGGAACAGGTCTCCTGACTCGAGGCAGCCGAACTCGCCTTCCCAGGACTGGCGATCCGTCCCAGTGGCATGGTGAGTGGCTACTTCCGGCGCGAAGGCCGGGCCTCACACAGTGGCGGGGCCGTGCCGGATTCTCACCGGCTTCCGTGTTGTTCCGCCCGCCTGCTACTCACTTGTGAAGTTTCAGAATACGCCCGCGCCGCCTGCCTGTCAACGTTGGGCCGCACGCGTCGGGCCCCCGACCGCGTCGCGGCTGCGTTTTGCCCATTCGTGAAAGACGATCGCCATGGCCACCACCATGACCAGAGCGGTGCCGAGCTTCATGATTCCCGCGGCGAGCTGCTGGTCGGAGAGCGCGGTCGTGCCGGCGATCGGTGGCGCCAGCTCGTACGTGGCGTAAGCGGGGAACCGGGCGAAGAGGAGATACAGAAAGACGGGCCGGATCAGGATACCGTTCAGCCCCAGGTAGGCCAGCTTCCAGAGCGGCGTGAAGCGGGGCCACTTCGGAACGGGACAGATCACGGGCCACCAGAAGATCAGGCCCGCCAGCAGCCAGCTGATGTCCAGAACGAAGGCGCCCAGCTGGTTGCTCATCAGCAGATCGACCACCGAAGGCCAGTGGGCGACGCTGATGACCACGTTGAAGACGAAGAAGGCGACGAGCGGCTGGGTCAGGTTGCGAAGGACCGCCATCAGGCGCGGGCGCCGCTCCAGCCCCTCGAACACCGCGGCCGGAAGGCCGAGGAGCAACAGCGGCGGTGCCAGCAGCGCGATGAGCAGGTAACGCGCCATGTGAACGCTGGCGAGGTAGCCGGCGCCCAGGGCGGCGAGGGGCCAGTCGAGAGCGAGCCACAGGAGAACCAGACCGGCGGCGAAGAAGATCTTCCAGCGGTTCCGCGCGGCGGCATCGGTGGGCGGACCCAGCCGACGGAGCTGCCATGCATAAGCTACCGCGATGGCGAGAACGAAAAGCCAGGCGCCCAGATAAGGCTGCCACGTCCAGGTCCACGCCGCGCCGCCCGCGGCCGAGCACCAGAGCTGCATCGGTCAGCGGCTTTCGCTTCCGACCGAGTCGTTGGCCCGTTCGAGGCGTTCCTCGATCTCTTCGTAACCGACGACACGCGCCCGAACCGCGACCTCTCCCAGGGTGCGGAACCGGAGCGTGGCTTCGATTCGGTCGCCCGCCCACAGCGGCTCTCGCAAGTCGAGCAACATGACATGGACGCCGCCGGGCGCCAGGCGAACGACCTCCCCGGCGCCGACGGGCAGAGAGGCGACCGGCTCCATCCGCATCATTCCGCCGTCGGCGTACGTGTGATGGATCTCGGCCCGTCCGGCGACGGGCGTAGAGACCGACAGCAGCTCATCGTCGGTTTCGCCGTGGTTGGCCACGGTGAAGTACATGGCCGTGCGCGCGCCGCTCACCGGCTCGGCCACGTAGACGCCGGTGATTTCGATGCTGGCGTATCCCCCGGCGCCGCGATCGCCACACGCCACGGCGAGAAGGGTGGCGACGACCGCGAGGGTCGCCGCGCCCGCTACGGCATTCCGGGTCACTCGTCCCACGTTTCCGTTGCCAGCCGGGGCAGGTCGTGGGCCCAGTCGGCCTGACGCGTCCCGAAAGGGTACATGAGGTGGGCCATGTCGTCTCGTGTAAACGCGATCACGCTGGCCGAGTGGCCGACCAGGTAATCTCCGGTCTCGACTTCCACCCGCTGTGCGGGTGGGACGCCCATGCGGGCGGCGATGTCGTTGACCTCCTCCACGGATCCCCTGAGCCCCAGGAACGACGGGTCGAAGTTGTCGAGCCACTCCCGGATCCGCTCCGGCGTGTCGCGCTCCGGGTCGGTCGAGATGAACACGACGCGGAACTGCTGCTTCAGGTCGAAGGGGAAGTCGCGCATGACCGCGGCGATGTTCGCCATGTGGATGGGGCAGACGTCGGGGCAGTTCGTATAGCCGAAGAAGACCAGCGTCACGCGCCCTTCGGTCTCCTCGATGAAGTTGAAGGGCTGGCCCTCGGTATCGTCGAGGGTGAAGTCGAACTTTTCGATCGGCTCCGGCAAGACCCTGCCACGGTACTCGTCGGGCCCGTTCTGGGGGCGGCGCTCGCACGCCGCGATGGGGCCGGAAACGAAAACGAGTGCGAGCGCGCCGATCGCGCGCTGCCATCGGTTTCGGGAGAGTCGCGATTGTCTCATGGGGTCTACCGGGGTTGAAGATGATGGGCACGCCCTTTGCGTCAACCGCGGTGGGGATCCTCGCGCGCTCCGACCCGACGACCGATCGGTGTGGTTCATGACCGCAGGAAGCGTGTCTCGGCCTGGAAGCGAGGTCCGAAGGCGTCGCAGACGCGTCGGTATCCTACTCTGGCTCGCCGCCTTGCTGTTGACGCTGGCGGCCGCCGGCTACCAGCGGATGACGGGGCCGTCTTACCCGGAACGGGGCAGCTTCAGCGTGGCCGGATCGCAGTACGAATTCGAATTGGTCCGGGCCGCGACGACGGCGGAGGGAGCGGAGGTCAGGCTGCCCGCGGCTGACGGGCTGACGGGACGGGTGCTCCATCGTCGGTACCGGACGGACGACGAGTTCGTCTCCGTTCCGCTCGAGCGTCGGGTCGGGCAGCTGGTGGCGGCGCTACCGACTCAGCCGCCGGCCGGCAAGCTCGAGTACTTCGTTATCCTGGACACGCCCAACGGAACGCGCCTGATCCCGCGTTCCGGCGGCAGCGTCGTCGTTCGCTTCAAAGACCCCGTTCCCCCGCACTTTCTGGTCCCGCACATCGCGTTTATGTTCACGGCGATGCTGATCGGCGTTCGCGCTGGCCTGGGCGCCCTGTTCGCGCCCGCCAGGATGCGGCGGCTGGCGTGGACGAGCCTGGCGGTCATCACCGTGGGCGGCCTGGTGTTGGGTCCGATCGCACAGTACTACGCGTTCGGCGCCTTCTGGACCGGGTGGCCGTTCGATTCCGACCTCACCGACAACAAGGTGCTGCTCATGTGGCTGGTGTGGGTGGCGGCGTGCCTCGTGATCGCCCTCAGGCCATCACGCCGGCACGAGCGGGTTCCGCGGGCGGCGGTCACGCTGGCGGCGCTGGTGATGCTGGGGGTATACGTGATCCCGCACAGCGCACGGGGCACCGAGCTGGACTACGAGCTGTACGAATCGGGCGTGCCGGCCTCCGAGGCCCTCAAGTCGGGCCGCGATCGGTGACCCGCGGAGCGATCAGTCCTCCCCTCCGCCTTCGCCATCCATCACGTCCGCCAGCGCCCGTTCGAACTCCTCCAGCGGCTGGTTGCCGTAGAATTTCACGTCACCGCTGAACGAGCCGGCGACGTTGAACAGAAACGACGGCGTGCCCGTGATCTCGGCCCGCATCCCCAGCCGTACGTCGTTGATGATCAGTTAACGCGGGAATCTACGCTCCGGGCAGCCGTTCGGCAGGACCGGGGCTCGCTCGAGCGGGTGGCGCCGCGGGGGTGGCCCGGCCTGGTCCCCCCGGATAGTTTCTGCGGACCATGGATAGAGAGTATCCCTTTCTCCGCGCCTGCCGGCGCGAGCCGGTGAGCCGGGTGCCCGTGTGGCTCATGCGGCAGGCCGGCCGCTACATGCCCGAGTACCGCGCCCTGCGCGAGAAACACACGATACTCGAGCTGTGCCGAACGCCGGAGCTGGCCGCCGAGGTCACGCTGCAGCCGATCGATCGTTTCGACCTGGACGCCGCCATCATCTTCGCCGACATCCTGCTGCCATTGGAGCCGCTGGGGGTCGGCTTTCATTTCGAGAAGGGCGAGGGCCCGGTGATCGAGAGACCGGTCCGTACGGCCGCCGACGTGAAGGCGCTGCAGAAGTTCGACCCGACCGTAGGGTTGGACTACGTGCTGGAGGCGATCAAGATCGTGCGGTCGAAGCTCGAGGGGCGCGCACCGCTCATCGGCTTCGCCGGCGCGCCGTTCACGCTGGCCAGCTACATGATCGAGGGCGGCGGCTCGAAGAACTACCTGGAGATGAAGTCGTTCATGTATCGGCAGCCGGACGCCTGGCATGAACTGATGCGTCGGGTGCGCGAGATGACCCGCGACTACCTGGCGGCCCAGATCGAGGCCGGCGCCCAGGCGGTCCAGATGTTCGACAGTTGGGTGGGCTGCCTGTCACCCGAGGACTATCGCGAGTACGTGCTCCCCCACTCCGCCTGGGTGTTCGAGGGGCTGGCCTCCTACGACGTGCCGCGGATCCACTTCGGGACCAACACGGCCACCCTGCTGGAGGCGATGAAGGAGGTGGATTCGGAGGTGATCGGGGTCGATTGGCGGCTGCCGATCGACGTGGCGCGCCGGATCATCGGGTCCGACTTCGCCGTTCAGGGCAACCTGGACCCGGCCCTGCTCATGGCGCCGCCGGAGCTGCTGGTGAAACGGGTCGGTGAGATACTGGCCGCCGCCGACGCGAAGAACGGCTACATCTTCAATTTGGGACACGGCGTGCTACCGCCGACACCGATGGAGAGCGTGGACGCGGTGATCGAAACGGTGCATGGGTGGTGACGGGGAATTCGGTATGCGGTATGCGGTGTGCAGTATGCGGTGTGCGGTGTGCGGTGTGTCGGTGTGCGGTGGATTTGAGCACTTGTGACTGAAGGATAGACATCGAATGGCTGAGAACGCAGTCAAGGGACTGCTGGTGATGGCGTACGGGACGCCGGAGTCGTTGGATGACGTGCGCCCGTACCTGACCCACATCCGACATGGGAACGAGCCGTCACATGAGGCGGTGAAGGACCTGATGGAGCGCTACGAACTGATCGGTGGACCGTCGCCGTTGTACCAGACGACCGTCGACCAGATGAAGGCGCTGGAAGGCGCGCTCAACGCCGGCGACGGTTCCTACCGCGGCTACCTGGGGATGAAGCACTGGCGGCCGTTCGTAGCGGACGCGGTGCAGCGTATGGCGGCGGACGGGATCGAGCGCGCGGTGGCGATCACGCTGGCGCCCCACTACTCGACGATGAGCATCGCCCAATACCTGAACTACGTGCGCCAGGGTCTGAACGATGCAGAGCGGCCTGTCGAGATGTTGTGCATCAAGTCGTACCACGACGAGCCGCTCTTCATCGACGCGCTGGCTGAAAAGCTGGGAGAGGCGATGAACGCCGTTCCGCCGACGCAGCGCGACGGGCTGCCGGTCATCTTCACCGCGCACAGCCTGCCGGAGAAGATCCTCAAAGAGGACGATCCATATCGCGAGCAGTTGCTGGAGACATCGCGGTTGGTGGGCGAGCGCTTCGACGGGCTCGAGTGGCGGTTCGCGTTCACCAGCCAGGGTGAGACGAAGGACCGCTGGTTGGGGCCGACGTTGGCGGAGGCGCTGGACGAGGTGGCGGCGGCCGGCCACGACGCGGTGATGTGCTGCACGGTGGGTTTCGTGTCAGAGCACCTGGAGACGCTGTACGACTTCGATATCGAGGGGGCAGAGGATGCCCGGCAGCGTGGCCTGGCGTTCTACCGGGCGCCGGCGCTGGGCACGAGCCCGAAATACATCGCGGCGCTGGCGGCGGTGGTGCGGAAGGCGGAGGCCGGCCAGCACGAGGCGGTCGTGCGGTTGCCGGAGGAAGCGCTGCAGGCTCCCACCTATCCGACGTATTCGTGAGGCCGAGCGGCGTGTCGGTGGAGAACGCAGCGGAGGCGACGCGGTCGGGAAGACGTGTCGCGGTGGTCGGGGGCGGCATCGCCGGGCTGGCGGCGGCGTACGAGCTGGTCAGCGAGCCGGACGACGCCGGGTTGAGCGTCGATCTCTACGAAGCGCGCGAGCGGCTGGGCGGTGTGATCCGGACCGACTACGTGGACGGCTATGTCCTCGACGCGGGGCCGGACGCGATCCTCACCCTGAAGCCGGCGGCGCTGGAGCTTTGCCGCGAGCTCGGGATCGAAGACGAGATCATCCCGACCCGCGACGAGGATCGCGGCGTCGCCCTCTACTCGCGAGGCAAGCTCAGGCCGCTGCCGTACGGAACGGGCAGCAGCTGGCTGCGCAAGATCTTCGCTTACGCGTCGAGCGGTGTGGTCTCGTGGCGGTCGAAGCTTCGCATGGCGGCCGACCTGGTAATCCCACGCGGCCCGCAGGCCGACGACGAATCGATGGCGGACTTCTTCGGTCGGCGGTTGGGGCACGAGGCGGTGGATCGGATCGTCGACCCGCTCATCGCCGGGATCTATTCCGGTGACCCGGACCGGCTCAGCATCATGAGCACCTTTCCGCGCTTTCCCCAGATGGTGGCCAGGAATCGGAGCATCCTGCTGTCGCTGTTGAAGGCGCCGCAGAGCGGTCGGTCCGGGACCCGAACGCTCCCGGTCTTCTGTTCGTTGAGGCGCGGCTTGGCCCAACTGGTGGAGGCGCTGGAGGCGCGGCTTCAAGGTGCGGCCATCCACCTGAACGCCCGGGTGGAATCGCTGACGCGAGTCGGCTCGGGCTACGAGCTTCGCACGGCCAGCGGATCCCGCCCTTCGTACAGCGAGGTGATCCTCGCCGTGCCGGCCCCGATCGCGGCGGACTTGCTCGGCGGTGACTTCCCGGAGGTCGCCGCGCGGATGGCTTCCATCCGGTACGTCAGCTCCGGCACGGTCTTTTTCGCTTATCGTCGGGATGAAGTGGCCGATCGGGCCCGGGGCTACGGGTTCCTCGTGCCGAGCCGCGAGGGGCGACGGATCAACGGGGCCACCTGGATCACCAACAAGTTCGAGGGCCGTTCGCCGGAGGACGGCTTCCTGGCCCGCTGCTTCGTCGGCGGTGATCGCACGGCGGAGGTGCTGGAAAGGGACGACGCCGACTTGATTCGGATCTGTCGCGACGAGCTCCGAGAGATCGCGGGGATCGATGCGGACCCCCTGTTCGGTCGGGTCTACCGGTGGAGATCTTCGAACCCGCAGTACGACGTCGGACACGCGAGGCGCGCCGAGGAGATCGACGCCGCCCTCGCCGGCGTGCCGGGGCTGTTCGTGACCGGGAGCGGCTTCCGCGGCATCGGGATCCCCGACTGCGTGAAGGACGGGCGCGAGACGGCGCGGCGGCTTCTGCAGAGTACACCCACCCACTGACGAGCGGCGGCCGCCGGTCATTCTCCCTTCTGCTGTCGGTCCGGCCCGGTATCGGCCGCCTCGGGTGACCACGGCCGGGAATCGTTGGCTGTAGGAGGCCCGTCGGTCGAGGAACCGAGCCCGACGATCTCGAGCAGTCGCAGCGCGTTTCTCGATGTGGCTATGCCCGGCTGCAGTTTGTAGTCGAACGTGATGCGGGGGCCCTCGGCGGCATCGACGATGCTCTCGGTGAAGTGCACGGGGTCGCACGCCCCGGACAGTCGGTCGGTGTCGGCCAGCGCCAGATCGTGCGAGGTGACGGCCCCGATCGCGCCGGCCTCGAGCAGGTGATCGACCACCTTCCGAGCCGCGATCTGCCGCTCCGCCGTGTTCGTCCCCTGGAAGATGTCGTCGAGGAGATAGAGCAGCGTGACGTCAGGGTCGGAGCCAGCTTGGCGCGCCGCCGCGACCACTCGCTTCAGTCGCTCGAGCTCCGCCATGAAGTGCGAGAGACCCGCCTGCAGCGAGTCGTGCACCCGCATGCTCGTCTCGAGCGCGATGGGCGGCAGCCGCATCGACGTGGCGCAGACCGGCGCGCCGGCCCGGGCCAGGATCACGTTGGTGCCGATCGCCCTCAGCAGCGTGCTCTTACCCGACATGTTGGACCCGGTGACGAGCAGGAACGTGCCCGGCGGACCGATCGAAACGTCGTTGACCACGCGCCGATCGTCGGGGATGAGCGGGTGCCCGAGACCGGCCGCGCCGATGACCGGCCGCTTCTGGGGCCTCACGACGGGAAAAGCCCAATCGGGATTGTCGTAGTGGAGCGCGGCCAGCGCGGCGATGGCGTCGAGCTCGGCCAGCGCGTCGAGCCAGCGGCGCGCGCGGTGCCCGGCCCGGACCTGCCAGCCTTCCAGCCTGGCGAGGACGTGGAAGTCCCAGAGGCTGAACGCCTGGATCGCGACGTAAGGCATCGAGAACCGAACCTCGGAAAGCGAGAGTAGCCTGTGCAGCCGCTCGATCTCCCGGTGCGCGATGGCGTCGCCGGCGATCAGCTCGGACTGGAGCTCCTGCAAGCGCGGCGCGCTGAAGGGTGTGGCGACGAACAGCTCGAAGATCCTGGCGTAGCTCTTGAACGCCGACTCCCGGGTGAACGCGCGATCGAAAGTGCGATGGATGCCTTTGCCGACGGTATGGCTGAACGCGAGGTTGACCGCGATCGCGGCCAGCCAGGCCTGGTAGGAGACGACTCCGAGGACGTTCGCGACGACCAACGCGACGGTGGCGAGCGTCAGGGCCCGGGCGGTCCAGATGACCCAGCGGCGACTCGCCAGCCACGGCTCGCTTTCGGCCCAGGCGAGGAACCGCTCGACCCCGGCCAGGTTCGCGGTGGCGATTCGGCGGCCCGCTGCCGTCACCTCCTGCCGGACATCGATGTGAGGGGCGAGCTGGCGGACGCCGCCTTGCCGCCGGGCGACGGTCTCGGCACTGGCGGTCTGGAGCATCCAGCTCTGGAGCCTGGCCACGCCCGGTGGAGTGGCGACCGTGCCCAGCAGACCGAACAGCGAAGCGGTGCCGAAGAGGTCCAGGTCGTCGGCGAAAGGTGGAGTCGAGTCGCGCCCGATGCGGGGATGGTCGGGCAGGGCCGCCCAATCGCGGTCGCGCCGAGCCAGTGCTTCACGGTTGAGCGCTGCCATGTCTTCGTGCCAGCGGCGGCGGTCATCCACGCGGTGCTGATAGACCACCAGGCCGATGAATAAACACAAGAGAGCGCCGGCGGCCGTGATCTCCAGCGCGACGATCCCTCCCGGCTCGAGGAGCCAGGCGAAGGCTGCGCCCGCGGCGAGGAAAGAGATCAGGCGGGCATGCCCGATGGCGCGCGCCCGCGCCGCGTACGCGTCGCGGCGCTGAGCGAACCGGTCGGCCCGTTCGCGATAGCTTCGATCGACGTCTGGAGCGTTGGTGGCCATTGTGTCGTCCGGGGATGATGCGTGTGGGCGCCGCCACGTTCAAGCACGCCGCGGGCTTGCGCCGGCGAGAGCCGCGGTCCAGCATGGTGGGCGGAGGCTACTCATGGATCGCTTGAAGGACGGAAGCCGGTGACAATGAACGGCGAGGCGGCGGAAAGCCGCGGGCGAACGATGGGCGCGAGGCTCGGGGCCCGCGTCGAGATGGTCGTGCCTGACCGGCACAACGAGAAGCTGCGTGCCCTGATAGGTAAGGTGAATGGGGACGACGAGCTTTACGCCCTCTTGACGGCGGCGAACGTGACCGCGATCGACCGATTGGCGATGAGCGATCACGGCCCCGTCCACGTGAAGATCGTGATGAACCTCGCGGTGCGCATGCTGCGCATGCTGTTGGGGCACGGCGTCGAGCCCTCCGTCGTGAGGGATTACGGCCTGGCGGCGGAGGATGCGGAGGTGGTGGTGGCGCTGGCGGCGCTCTTCCACGATGTGGGCATGTCGATCCACCGGGAAGACCACGAAGCCTTCTCGCTGTTCGTCGCGCAGCCGCACCTGAAGGCGCTGCTGGCCGATCTGTACGACCCGGCCGAGGCGACGATCGTGCGGGCGGAGGTCCAGCACGCGATCATCGCGCACCGCGCCGGCGGTACCCCGCTCACCCTGGAGGCGGGGATCATCCGGGTGGCGGACGCGCTCGACATCGCCAAGGGGCGCTCCCGTATCCCGTTCGAGGCCGGTTCGGTGAGCATCCACTCGGTATCGGCGGCGGCGATCGAGGAGCTGCGGCTCGAATCGGGGACGAAGAAGCCGATCCGGGTGGTGATCGAGATGTCGAACTCCGCCGGCGTCTACCAGCTGGATGAACTGTTCAGGAACAAGCTGATCGGGAGTGGCCTCGAACCGTACATCGAGCTCGAGGCGCTCATGGTGGGTGAAGGGGAGCGCAAGCTCCTGGAACGCTATGAGCTTTAGAGCGGGCGCGCGTATGAACAGCCGATCGATCGTCATGTTGGCCCTTATCGTTGCGACCGGATCGCAGGCCGAGCTCCGGGCGCAGGATGCTCCGCCTCTGGGACCGCGGCCGCGGGGCGACCGTTCCTTGCTGGCGCCCGGCGATATCGTGAGGGTCACGGCACCGGCAGGTGCCGAACCGCTGGAAGGGCGGGTCGTGGGGATACGATCGGATACGCTGTTCCTGGAAAACGTCACGGCGGCGGCCGGAGAAACCCGGATTCCGCTGGTGTCGATCGCGAACCTGGAAGTGAAGCGCGAGCCGATGGCTCGTGTCGGCGCGGTGTTCGGTGTGCTGACGGGCGGTGTGATCGGGGCGGCGGCGGCAGGCGAGCTGGCCGACGACGCCAGCAGCCTGATCCGCAATCTGGCTGTCGTGGGCGGGGCTACGATCGGAGGCTTGGGGGGCTACTGGGCGGGCAGCACGATCCACAAGGCGATCGCGGGTCCGCGCTGGGTCGAGGTCCCGGTCGGACGGCTGCAGGTGGGCGTGGGTCGGCTGCCCCGTCTCGGCGTCGGTCTGCGCGTCGGGTACTCGTTCTGATGACACGATCATACCGCTGGCCGACCCGCGGGTCGCTTACCGCTCTCGCTCTTCTGTTCACTCTGACGTCGACAGTACTGGCGCAGGAGATCGACGTCAGACGCTGGCTGGTCTACGGGCCCGTCCCGGCGCCGGCCGGGTCGGCCCGGGTGGTGCGAGACTATCTGGACGGCGCGGCGTCGGCGATGCCAACCCTGGGTGATGAAGGGTGGTTGGAGGCCAGCGCCGATTCGGCGGCTCGCCTCGATCTGAACCGTGTCTTCGCCGGCGGCACGACCGAGTGGAGCGCGGCCTACGCTCACACCTACGTCTTCGCGCCCGAGGACCGAACGGTTCTTCTGATCGCCGACAGCGATGACGACCTCGTGGTCCGGCTGAACGGGCAGCGACTCTGGGTACACGAGGTCGCCCGGGGCCTCGGGTTTGGCCGGGACACGATGATGATCAGGCTGGGCGCGGGCTGGAACAGCCTGATGCTGAAGCCCCTCAACCGCGGCGGCGGCTTCGGCGTCCTGGCCCGGTTGGCGCCGGCCGCCGGCGCATCGGACCTCGAGGGCCTCGAGCTCAGCATCGTTCGGCCGCCGGGGTTGGTCAGCCACAATTACCCGGAATCCGCCGTGACCGTGGGGCCGGTTCGCTGGAGCGGCGTGTTGCGCTGGGTGGCCGGCGAGCTGGAGCCGGCCGCCGCCATACCGGTGGCGGCCTGGGGCCCGGACACGCTGCGGCAGGCCACCGTGGAGTTGCGGCAGGGTGACCGTACCTGGCCGCGTTCCAGCTTCACCGCCCTCGCCCCCGGCCAGCCGGTCGAGGTGGAGATCGAGCTGCCTTTCCGCGAACTGCGCCGGGCCAGCCTGGGGGCTACGCCAATCGTCGCGGCGACCCGCTGGCGTGGCGGCTCGCTCCGCCGACCCGTCGCCGTGGCGCCCGACCTGCTGATGCGGCTGGTGGGCGGCCGGATCGAGATCGGCTCGCTTCAGGTCGATTCCGCCGGGAGCGATGTCCTGCAGCTTTCAGCGGAGCTCGTCGTGCCTCCGGCGTTCGACGGGCTCGGCGTCGACCTGCTGGCCCGGGGTCTGGGGCCCGGTGCGGCGTATCGGGTGAACGGCCGTCCGGCGGTCTGGCGCGATGGGGTCGTGGAGCTGTGCCGTCCGTGTCGGGCGAACAACGAATTGCGGCTGGAGATCGTGCCCGAGCCGGGCCGACCGTTGTGGCTGACGCCGGTCGTGCGGATTCGGGAAGTCGGGTACCGGGAGTACGCCGACGGCTACGATTACGCCTTGGAGCTGGCGGGCAGGGCGCCGGCGATCCGGCGGCCCGACGCCCGGGAGTGGCTGGCGGCGCTGGGTGAGGCCAGCGCCTATCGACGTCTGATCGACGAATACACGCGCGCGTACGCGCCGCTGGCGGCCGAGATCCGGGGAGACACGCTCCACCTCATCGGCAACTCGCACATCGACGCGGCGTGGCTGTGGCCGTGGAGCGAGACGATCGACGTGATCCGGGACACGTGGCGCACCTCGCTCAAGCTGGCGGAGATATTCCCCGGCTACGTCTTCACGGCCAGCTCGGCGGCCTTCTACGATGCCATGGATCGAATCGAGCCGACGCTCGCCGATTCGCTCGTCGCCGCGGTGGAGGCGGGCCATTGGGTCCCGGTCGGCGGTTGGTGGGTCGAGTCCGACCTGAACTTGCCGGCCGGCGAATCGCTGGTGCGTCAGGGGCTGTACGGGCAGCGCTACTTCGAGGACCGATTCGGCTTCCGGTCCCGCGTCGCCTGGACGCCCGACGCTTTCGGCTATCCCTGGAGCGTACCGCAGATTCTCAAGGGCTCGGGGCTGGACTACTTCGTCACGCAGAAGATCCGCTGGAACGATTCCACCGAGCTGCCTTACAACGCGTTCTATTGGGAAGGGCTCGACGGGTCGCGCGTGCTCGCCTACAACCCGTATGGGTACACGCACGACCTGAACCCCGAGGCGCTGGTGCGCCAGCGAATCGAGGACCGGCGTAGGACCGGTTCGAACCACCAGCTGGTTCTCTACGGTGTCGGCGACCACGGCGGCGGCCCGACGATCGAGATGCTGGAGCGGGCCGGGGATCTGCGCCGCGTGCCGACCTTCCCGACCATGGTGTACGACGAGCCGCTCGAGGCGCTGCAGGCGGTTCAGGGTTGGGGGCCGAACAAGGCGGACCTCCCGGTGTGGGGCGACGAGCTGTACCTCGAATACCACCGCGGCACCTACACGTCGCAGGCGGAGGTGAAACGGCGCAACCGGGTGAGCGAGACGATGCTGCACACGACGGAAGCGCTGCTGGCGGTCGGGACACGGCCGTATCCGCGCCGACGGTTGCAGGAGGTCTGGCGGCTGGTCCTGTTCAACCAGTTCCACGATATCCTGCCGGGCTCCAGCATCCGCGAGGTCTACGAAGATGCCGACGCGTTCTACGACCGGGCCTGGTTGGCGCTCGACTCGCTGACCCGGACGGGCTTCGCCGACCTCCGCCGCAGGATGGACACCCGTGGCGACGGCCCGGCGATCGTCGTCTTCAACTCCCTCGGTTGGGAGCGCAGCGGACCCAGGGTGGTCCAGCTGCCGAATGCCGACGGTCAGCTGGAGCGGACCGCGGTGACCGCTGTGCCGGCGTACGGCGCGCGGGTCGTCCGGCCCGACGACCGTCGGCTGCCCGACGAGCTGCGCCGCTTCGCCGCGCCCAGCGCCGGTCCAGGGTGGATCGAGAACGCGTTCCTGTGGGTCGAGGTCGACACGCTGACCGGTACGATCCGGCGGATCTTCGACAAGGCGAACGGTCGCGAGGCGCTGGCGCGGGGTGCCGAGGGCAACGTGCTGCAGGTGTTCGACGACCGGCCCGGCGCGTGGGACGCGTGGAACATCGTGACCAGCGGTCCGATGTGGGAGGTGACGGACGTCCGGACGTGGGAGTCGGAGGCCGATGCCTGGGAGGCCCGGCTCCATCTCGAGCGTCATTGGGGCAGCTCGACCTTTCGGCAGACGCTGGTACTCGGTCGCGCGTCCCCATACCTGGAGGTGCTGAACGACGTGGGGTGGCACGAGCGCCGCAAGGCGCTCAAGGTCGCCTTCGGGCTGAACGTCGAATCGGACTCCGCTACCTACGAGATCCCGTACGGCACCATGGGACGTAGCGGCAGGCCACGGACCAAAGCGGAACGAGCCAAGTTCGAGGTGCCGGGCCAGCGTTGGGCCGATGTGTCGGAGGCCGACTACGGCGTCAGCATCCTGAACGACAGCAAGTACGGTTGGGACTACCGGGGGAACGTGCTGCGGCTGACCCTGCTCAAGTCGCCCATCTGGCCGGACTCCACCGCCGATCGGGGGGCTCACCGTTTCCGCTTCGCCGTGTATCCCCACGCCGGCGACTGGCGTGCCGCGGGCACGGTGCGTCTTGCCGCCGAGTACAACACGCCGTTGCTCGCCGCGCTCGAACCGCCGCACGACGGGCCGCTAGGCAGGCGCGTCTCGTTCGCCGCGGCCGACGCGCCGAACGTGGAGTTGGCCTGGTTGAAGCGCGCCGAGGATTCCGAGGCCTGGGTGCTCCGCCTGGTGGAGTGGCACGGCCGTGCCTCCCCGGCCGAGGTGCGGCTCGGCTGCTCGATCGAATCGGCGCGCCGCGCCAACCTGCTGGAGGACGCCGGCGAACCGCTGCCCGTCGATGGCGACAGGCTGCACCTCGAGATCCATCCGTACGAGATCGCCACCGTGCTGGTGAGGTGCTCGAATTGAAGCAACTGGTCCTGGCCGTCGCGCTGGCTGCCGGCGTCGGCATGCCGACCCAGGAGTCGAAGCCGTCGCTGACCGTCATGACGTTCAACATCCGCTACGGCACGGCGGACGACGGCGCGGATGGCTGGCCGTTCCGCAGGAGACTCGTCTTCGAGATCATCCGGGAAGAGGCGCCGGACGTGCTGGGCCTGCAGGAAGCGCTTCGCTTCCAGCTGGACGAGCTGGGGCTGGCGCTGGAGGGCTACGCCGAGATCGGGGTGGGTCGNNGGTGGGTCGCGATGACGGGAGCGCGGCGGGCGAGTACGCGGCGATCCTCTACCGCGAGGCCCGCTTCGAGCTCCTGTCGTCGGGCACCTTTTGGTTCGCGGACACGCCGGACTTACCGGGCTCGGTCGATTGGGGGGCGAATCTCCCGCGGATCTGCACCTGGGGGCGGCTCTTCGATCGGGAGGCCGATCGCGCCTTCTACATCTACAACGTCCATCTCGACCACCGATCGCAGGAATCCCGCGAACGGAGCGTCCAGCTGCTGGCCGAGCGGATCGCCGCACGCGCACATCCCGATCCCGTGATCGTGACGGGCGATTTCAACGCCGGGGAAGGGAACTCCGCGATGCGTTTCCTCGCCGGCGACGCCGGCCCGGGGCTGCGGGACAGCTTCCGGGTCGTGCACCCGGACGCGGTCGAGGTCGGCACGTTCAACGCGTTTCGTGGAGAGAGCACGGGCCCCAAGATCGATTACGTGCTCGTGGACGAAAGCTGGCGCGTCGAGTCCGCGGGGATCGTGCGGACACAGATGGGAGGCAGCTACCCCTCCGATCACTACCCGGTGGTCGCCACCCTTCGCTACTGAGGCGCGGTGAGCGCGGCAGGCGTTCTGTTCGACCTGGACGGCGTGCTGGTGGCGACCGAGAAGCTGAAGGCGCGGGCCCACGCCGAGACGGTGGAGCGCCTGGGCGGCTCGCTCGATCCGGGCTACTACTCGCAGGTGATGGGCAAGTCGCACTACCTGGCGGCGAAGGCGTTCTCCGAGGTCGGCGGAATACCGTTCGAGCACGTACGCTACGCCGAGATCTTCCGCGCGACATACGGTCGAGCTTTGGAGGAGGGCGTCGAGCTGATGCCGGGCGCGCGCTCGCTCGTGCGGACGCTCCGGGCCCGGGGCTATCGCCTGGCGGTGGTGAGCTCGAGCCTGCGCTGGATGATGGACACCGTGCTCGCCCGGGCTGGGCTGGCCGAGCACTTCGACGCCGACATCTCTGGCGACGACGTGTCGGCCGAGAAGCCGGCGCCGGACCCGTACCTGAAGGCGCTGGCCGAGCTCGACCTGGCGCCGGAGCGAACGGCGGTCGTGGTGGAAGACACCGAGTCGGGCGTGGCCTCCGCCGCCGCGGCCGGGGTGAGTGCCATCGCGGTGCGACACGAGTTCAACGTCCTGCACGACTTCAGCGGGGCGGCGGCAGTGGTCGACGGCCTGGAGGATGTGCAGGCGGTCGTGGATCTCATCGAGGAGATCGTCGAACCCGGCTAGTGCCGCCCCGGACCGCGGTCATACCCAGCCCGCGCTTCTGAACTCCCGCAGCACCTCCACGAAGCGCGACATCTCTTCCGGCAGCCCGATCGATAGCCGGTTGTAGTCGAGCATCGGAGGGAATGGGCGGCCGACCCTGACCCCGTGCGCCGCCATCCGCTCCCGGTAGGTATCGAGCTCGCCGCGGATCCGGTGCATCACGAAGTTGGTGTGGCTGGGCAGGTACTCGAGTCCGAGCTCGTCGAGGGCCCGGTGCAGGATGTTCATCCCCTCGGCGTTGGCGGCGCGGCTGCGAGGGATCAACCCCTCGTCGTTCAGCGCCGCCAGCGCCGCCACCAGGACCAGGTGGTTGGCGTTGTTTTTCCCGATGAACTGGCGCAGTCGCCCGGCGGTCTCGTCGTGCGCCACGCCGTAGCCGAGCCTGATCCCCGCCATGCCGTAGATCTTGGAGAAGCTGCGGGCGACGATCACGTTGGGCTTATCGACCCATTTGACGCACGACCAGTAGGCCGGATCCTCGCAATACTCGAAGTAGGCCTCGTCGACGAGGAAGCTGACCGTCTCCGGCGCGGCCTCGATCCAATCGTCGATCTCCGCACTGGGCGTCAGGGTGCCGGTGGGGTTGTTCGGGTTGCAGATGTAGACCAGCGCCGGCCCGGCGGCCGACGAGGCGGCGCGCCGCATCGCCTCGAGGTCGTGGGCGAAGCGTCCGTCGAGGGGCACCCGGACCAGCTCGTACGGGAAGGGGAGGGCGTACCACGGAACGTCCTCGAACGTGGGATCGGCGAGGACCAGCCGGCTCCTGGGCGTCGCCAGGGCCTGCACGGACATCTGGAGCACCTCCGTGGAGCCGTTGCCCAGGACGATGTTCTCAGGCTCGACGCCGTGCAGCGCGGCCAGGGCCTCGATCAGCTGCACCCGGCTGTCACGCGGGTAGCGGTTCGCCTCGTCCAGGCCGTCCAGGATCGCGCGGCGCGCGGCGGGGGACAGGCCCAGCGGGTTCTCGTTCGAATTGAGCCTGAGTGTTTCACCGGGGCGGAGGTCGGGAGCGGTTTTCGCGTTCGCCAGCGTGACGATGCCGCCGCCGGCCGCGGCCCCCAGCGCCAGGCCCGCCTTCAAAAAATCTCTGCGTTCCATGCGAGGCCTCCCGGTTCGGTTGTGTGGTCTTGCCGATTCGGGGTAGGGCTCTACGATAGCACCCCGGCCGCTGCCATGCCACGATCCATGGTGCCCTCTTCGTGGCGGCGCTATCGTCGTCGGTCTGCCGGGCGTAAGATGTGGGGCGTCGAGACGCCAATGACAATGGAGAGTGACAGATGAAGGGGGACACGTGAGGACCGTTCTGTTCGCCGCTGCTGCCGCGGCGCTCATCTTCAACGGGTGTGAGTCGCCGGCCGGGCGCGATGTTCTGGTCATCGGACTCGGGACCGAGCCGGGCGTGCTGCTGCCGGTCGCCGAGGCCAGCGCGCTCGATGGCGAGATCAACGCCCAGCTGTACCTGAAGCTGAATTCGGCGCGTTGGGTCAACGGTGCGCTCGACTACCTGGTCGACGAGCTGTCGCTGGCCGAACGCTGGACCTACAGCCGCGATTCCACCGTGTTGACGTACCACCTGCGGGAGGAGGCCGTCTGGTCGGACGGCGAGCCGATCGACGCGGAGGATGTGCGGTTCACCTTCCAGCTGGTGCGGCGGCCGGAAATCGGATCGGTATACGCCGACTCGTGGGAGCATCTCGACTCCGTCGCCGTAGTGGACGACCACACGGTGGCGTTCCATTTCAGGCGCCGCTATCCGGGCATGCTGTTCCACACAGGGATCGGGATCATCCCGCAGCACATCTACGAGGAATACACCGTCGGGCAGGCCTCCCTCACCAGCCACCCGTCACTGCTGGAGCCGGGGCCCGAGCTCGTGGTCAGCGGGCCATACAGCATCGGCCGTTGGGTGCGCGGTGAGCGCCTGCTGCTGGTGGAGAATCCACGGGCGTTCACAACACGACCGGCCACCGACACGGTTGTCCTGCGCCTGATCCCGGACGAGACCACACGCCTGCTGGAATTCGAAAACGGCGAGCTGGACGTGACGACGCCGCTGGAGGTCTCCCAGGCGCAGGAGATCGAGGAAGATCCCCGGTTCCGAATCGAGACGATGGACGACCGTTTCTACGATTACATCGCCTGGAACGGGTCGGAGTACCCGCCCTTCGCGGATCCCCACGTCAGGCGAGCTCTTTCGCTGGCCATCGACCGCCGCGGGATCATCGACGGGCAGGGCCTGGATCGATTCGCCAGACCCGCCGCCGGCCCCTACCCGCCCATCTTCGCCGAGGTCAGCGACCCGTCCCTCGAGCCGGACCCGTACCTGCCCGACAGCGCCCGGGCGGTCCTGGCGGCGCAGGGCTGGCGTGACAGCGACGGTGACGGCCTGCTGGACCGTGAGGGCACCCCGTTCAGCTTCACGCTGCTGACTCAGGCGGGCAACGAGAGACGCAACTCGGCGGCCCAGATCATCCAGGCGGCCTACCGTGAGATCGGCATCGATATGCGAATCAGGCCGGTGGAATTCAACGCGCTGTTGGGCCTGATGTTCGAAGGGCGTGATTTCGAAGCCGTGTTGATGGGCTGGCAGGTCGCCCTCGCGCCGAACTACCTGGCCGGCTTCTTCTGGCCGCCCGGCCACCCTTACAACATCACCGGCTATGCCAGCGCGGAGCTTGATCGATTGATCCCCGAGGCGCTGGCCGCGCCGAACGCGAGCGCCGCGGCTCCCTACTGGCGCGAGGCGGCGCGCACGATCGCCGCCGGTCGGCCCTATGCCTTCCTCTGGTATTACGACGACATCGTCGCGGTGAACGAAAAGGTGCGGAACACCCGCATGGACACCTACGGGCTGCTGCAGAACCTTCACGAATGGACGGTGCACAACTGAGCCGTCCCTGGTGATCCGGGCAGCGATGAGCGAAGGGCGGCCGCAGCGGCCGCCCTTCCTCCGTTCGGAAGGTTCGAGATGCCGCGTCAGCTGATGCTCTCGTCCGGGTCGTCGTCGTGCGGCATACCGTCGTGGTCGTCGTCCCGGAATCCCTCGATCGAGAGCCTGATGTTGTTCTTCACCAACTGCTCGTTGGGTTCGCCCTTGTTGGCCGTGCGCGGATCGATGAGGGCGCCGGACGTGGACGCGAACCAGGTCGAGATGTCGATCGTCAGGGTGACGTTCGTCGGTTCCGAACCGACCGTCAACGGGCTGGTCAGCTCGATCTCCTGCTCCTCGTTCAGGTCACTCGTGTACAGGAAGCTCTGCCCGTTGTACGTCCCGGTCACCCGGATGCTGATGTCGGCGAAGTTCGGGTTCGCCGCGATGAAATCGAGATCGCCCGCCGTGTTGTCCTCCGGCTTGTGGATGTCGAACTCGATCTCGTCGTAGATGCCCGGGTCCACTTGCGCCGTGATCGTCTGGCTCGTGCTACCATCCAGCGGGAGCGAAACCAGAAACGGACCGATCTCGAACTCCTCGCAGTTGTCATCGCTAGGCTCCGAGTCGCAACCGGCCGTTTCAATCTTCTCCAGCTCCAGCTCCCGCAGGACCAGCTCGGCGCTCTGCACCACCAGCGTGTTCGTGCCGTCGCTCAGCTGTAGCTCGGCGGCGAACAGCCCTGGGGCCGGAGACGCTGACCCGCCACTCAAGCCAAACGACAGGCTTACCGCCTCTGTGCCTCCCGGGCCGGTCGCATCGCTGCAACCCACCAGAAGACCCGTTACCACGGCCAGCAGCATGCCTCCGGCACGTGCCAGCGCCCCGGCTCCGATTCCATTCGTTCCCATTTTCTGTCTCCTCTCGTTCAACACTTCTCTGTCGATACCGCAACGCTCGGTGGGCTGAATGAGCAACGGGGGTGCCGTCGGGCGATTTGGTCCGGAAGTCGTTGGGGTTCATGAACTTGCCCCGCCGACCCGGGTCCGACACGGTGGCCTCTGCTCGTATCGAAAAGCGACAGGTCGCTTTTGATGTAGCGAATCAATACACCCAGAACGGGGGTGGCACGTTCGCCTGGTGCCGCCCCAGGACGCCTGAACCCCCGGCAGCTCCCGCCAGCTCTGTATCGCAGCGGGCCATTTGAGGGGTTGGCCCGAAAAGTGTATCATTTCGGGTCGACCGGAGGAGGAGGCCACGTGAAAGATCGCCTGGTGGTTCACAGTGAGTCGGAGTCGTTCCGCGAGTTCTATGAGGAACTGGCCGAGGCGACGGGGCTGAGCCCGGAGTTCGTTCGAGATCTGGGTGAGGCGGGCGGGAGCGCGCTGGTCATCATCTCGTGTCCGGGCACCGAGGAAGGGGCGGCGGATCGTGTGCGGGATGCCCGGGCCGTGACGGTGGATCCGCCGGTGGTGGTGGGGACCCGGGCCGACCATCGGGTCGCGGTGGCGACGGTGCGGGCCGGGGCGGACGACTATTTCGTGCTGCCCGCCGAGTCGGAGCGACTGAAGGACTACGCTCGGGCCCGGGCGGAGGCGGCGCGTGGTCGGGAGGCGCGAACGGAGTTCGCCGAGTCTGAGCGTCGTGACTTCGACTTCTCGCGAATGGTGGGCGAGAGCCGGCCGGTGCGGGAGGCGCTGGAGAGGGCGGCGCGGATCATCCCGCGGGGGTCGGCCACGATCCTGCTGACCGGCGAGACCGGTACGGGCAAGCAGCTTCTGGCGCAGGCGATCCACTACAACGGGCCGAGGAGCCAGGGCCCGTTCGTCGAGCTCAACTGCTCCGCGATCCCGGCGAACCTGCTGGAGTCCGAGCTGTTCGGGCACGAGCGGGGAGCGTTCACCGATGCCCGGCACGCCAAGCCCGGTCTGCTGGAGGTGGCCGACGGCGGCACGCTCTTCCTGGACGAGATCGGCGAGCTGCCGTTCGAGCTGCAGGGGAAGCTGCTCAAGGTGCTGGAGGACAAGCAGGTGCGCCGGGTGGGTGGCACACGGTCGCAGGAAGTGGACGTCCGGATCATCGCCGCCACGCACCGCGATCTGCTCGCGGAAGTCGGGGGCAAACGCTTTCGCGAGGACCTCTACTATCGCCTCTCGGTCATCCCCATCCATCTGCCGTCGCTCCGCGAGCGGGGGGACGATGTCATCCTGCTGGCGGAGCATTTCATCGCCGGCCTCTGCGACGAGTACGACCTACCACGCCCGGACCTGACCCGGGCCTTGCAGGATCGGCTCCTCTCCCACTCGTGGCCCGGCAACATCCGAGAACTGCGCAACGCCATCGAGCGCGGCCTGCTGCTGAGCGGCGGCGCCGAGCTGCGGCCGGAAAATCTATTCGGCGAACAGCAGCCGGCGCCCGCCGCCCGCAGCGAGGGCTCGCCCCTTCCCTTCCCGGCGTCGATGGAACAGATCGAGCTCGCCGCCGTCCGCGCCATGCTGGAAGAGACCGATGGCAACAAAAGCGCCGCGGCCCGGCGCCTCGGAATCTCCCGCTCGCGGCTCCATCGGGCGGTGAAACGGATAGAGGAAAGCGGTCCGGGCGGCGGCGAAGTGTAGTGAATCGATACAGTCGGACGAAAACGGGACAGGCCGGGATCATGTAATTCGTTGCCAAATAGTGATTTAAGTGGGGTACGGCAGTTGCAGGAGCTGGGTAACGGCGTGAGGCCTCGAGGGCGAGGCCTCTGAGTCGCTGGAAAGACAGTCAATAGGAGGCGGTAGCGTGACGAATCGATGCAGGATGGGCCGTTGGGCAGGGCTGGCGCTGCTGGGTCTGCTGGCGCTGGCCGGCTGCGCCGACTCGACCGGCAACACGCCACCCGACATGGTGGACGAATCGGAGCTGGACTTCGTTCCCCGACGGGCGACGGCGCCGGCCGTGCAGACGAGGGACACGTCGTTTTGGGCGGTGAGAGGCGAGGAGCGTCGCCTCGAGATTCGCTACACGGGTGAGGGTACGGGAAAGAAGTTTCTGGAGTTCGAGGTGGACGACGAAAGCCTGCTACGGCGCCCTGACGGCACCCTCTTCGCCGTGGGCGACTCGATCGAGATTTCGGTACAGGTCGACTCGACGCTCTTCCTGGTGAACCTGGAGCCCAGCGGATTGGTGTTCAACCCGGAGAGACCGGCGGTGCTGGAGCTGGACTACGATGAGGCGGAAGAGGAGTTCTTGGCCCGCGAGTCGGAGTTCGACGCGTGGCGGCAGGAAGCGACGGGCGATCCCTGGTTTCGCGTGGGGTCGGTGCAGGTCGAGGAGCTGGACGAGATCGAGATCCTGATCTTCGGTTTCACTCGGTACGCGCTGGCGGTCGGTCGCTGAGGCAGCGGGCAGATGGTCGCGGCGTCCGACGAGGTGGAGGGCCTCCGATCCGAGCTCGAGCAGCTCGCTGAAGAACGTCGCTGGGTCGAAATCAAGGATCGCGTCGAGGCGCTGGATGACACGGCGCTGATGTCCGATCCGAAGGTGGCGTACCTGGCGGCGGAGGGGCTCTTGCATCTCGGTCGCGCGGAGCGGGCGCTCAACCTGGCGCTGGCGGCGGAGGCGGAGTTCCGCTCGCGTCAGGACCATCTGAATCTGTTGCCGGCTCTGAACCTGGCGGGCGCAGTGCAGTTCGAGCTGGGCGATCTGGCGGCGGCGGAGGAACGGTTCTCGGATCTGCTGGAGCTGGCCCGGGAGCGGGGAGACGACGGCATGGTGGGGCGGGCGACCAACAACCTGGGCGCGATCGCCAGCCTGCGTGGTGAGCACGAGCGAGCGCTGTCGCTGTTCCGGTTGTCGATTCCGGCCTACCAAAAGGTGGGGTTCATGGCGGGTCTGGCGCAGGCGGACCACAACCTGGGCATCGTGCATCGAGATCTCGGCTACTGGCGCGAGGCGGAGCGACATTTCCGCAGCGCCCAGCGCCGGGCCCGCCAGCTGGGTGACGAACGGCTGGCGGCCATGGGACGCGTGGGGCTGGCGGAGATCTCTCAGCTGCGCGGCGATCACGTATACGCCGAAGTGGAGGCGCGGCTGGCCCTGGAGGCGTACGACGAGATCGGTGACGAGCTGGGCCGCGCCGACGCGCTGAAATTGCTGGGCAGCGTCGCGCGGGCGGCGGCCCGACCGGATGACGCGCTGGCGTCCTTCGACCGCGCTCTGAAGATCGCACGCCAGCAGGTGAACCCGCTACTCGAGGCCGAGATCCTGGAGGAGCGCGGCCGCCTGCATCGCGAGTCGGGGCAAACGGCGCTGGCGCTGGCCGACCTGCAGGCGGCGGCAGGAACGTACCGACGGCTGGGAGCCGTGGAGCGCCAGGCGGCAGTCGAGGAGGAGCTGGAACGAATCAGCTGAGCCGGCGTCACTTGGCGGCGGTGCTCCCTACCCGTATCATCCCTGCCTGCACATCCCCAACCTGGAGAGAGACGAAACATGTCGAGACTCGCGTCGTTCGTGCTGGTCGCCGTCGTGGCCTGTGCCGGAACCGCCAAGCCGCAGGAGAAACCGGAAGCGCAGCAGATCGCCGAGGCGGTGGCGCCGCTGCCCGGGCCGCTGCAGGGGGGTGCCACGGTCTATGGCTACCGGGGCGGCGAGCTGGTGACGCTGCGGGAAGGATCCAACATGATGATCTGCCTGGCGGATCATCCCGGCGATGACAACTGGCATGTCGCCTGCTACCACGAGTCGCTGGAGCCCTTCATGGCGATGGGGCGCAGGCTGCGGACGGAAGGGATCACGGACCGCTCGGCCATCGACGCGGCGCGGGAAGAGGCGATCGAGTCAGGCGAACTGGAGTTTCCCATCGCGCCGGCGGCGCTCTATTCGCTGACCGGGCCGCCGGACAGCTTCGACCCGACGACCGGCGCGGTGAGTGGCGCGTCGGCACTGTACGTCGTGTACGTTCCCTATGCGACCGAGGAGTCGACGGGGATCTCGACCGATCCGTCCCGGGGCCGACCGTGGCTGATGTTCCCCGGCAAGCCGTGGGCGCATGTCATGATCTCGGGCGGAGGCCGATAGGCCCTCGCTTGCTTCTTCCCTTAACGCTCGCCTCACGGGCGTTCGACGCATCCATGTTCTATTTCACGCGAGTGATGCACGCTCGAGGAACGTGACGTGCTGAATATGCAATTGATGACCACAGAGGATTCGGAGGAGATTCCCGCTTGAAGTATCTAGAGATCCATGACGAGAAAGTGCCCGCGTTGGGATTGGGTACCTGGGAGCTGTTGGGCCAGGATTGCGTCGACGCGGTGCGCGATGCGATCCAGCTGGGTTACCGGCATATCGACACCGCGGAGGCGTACGACAACGAGAAAGCGGTGGGGCGCGGGATCAAAGACTCCGGCGTCTCCAGGAACGAGATCTTTCTCGTGACCAAAGTCTGGCCCGAGAACCTGGAGCCCAAACGGTTGCGGCGATCGGCCGAAACGAGCCTGCGCAAGCTCGATACCGATTACGTCGACCTGCTGCTGATCCACTGGCCGAACCCCGGCGTCGAGTTGGAGCGGTCGGTGGAGGCGATGCTCGAGCTGCAAGACGAAGGCAAGGCACGCCACCTCGGTGTCAGCAACTTCACCCCTTCGCTGGTCGAGGAAGCGCGAGAGTACGCGCCGCTCTTCTGTAACCAGGTAGAGTGTCACCCCTATCTGGCCCAGGAGAAGCTGCGGCGACAGGCGCAGGGGCTTGACCTCATGCTCACCGCCTACTCGCCACTGGCCCGCGGCACCGTCGCCGACGACGAGACCCTGACCGAGATCGGGACGGACCACGGCAAGTCCCCGGCCCAGGTGGCCCTGCGCTGGCAGATGCAGCGGGATCCGGTGGCCGCGATCCCGCGGTCGTCCAGCGCCGAGCGCCGCAAGGAGAACTTCGAGATCTTCGATTTCGAGCTCTCCGACGGTGAGATGGAGCGCATCGCCGGGCTGGCCAGCGGCAAACGGCTCATCGACCCGTCGTTCGCCCCCGAGTGGGAATCGTAGGGGCCGCCTGGTTTGACAGCGTGAAGCTAAACCGTTAAGTTGTTATACCACAACAACTTGAAGCACTCATAGATGACAACCGAGGCAGGAGGTGCCTTAGACGAGATGCAGACACTTACCGTTGAGCAGCTGAAGTCGATGATCGATGAGAGTTGGGATATGACGCTCATCTAACGTGCTGGGCCGGGAGGATTTCGAGCGAGCACACATCCCGGGCTCCGAGAACGTGCCGGTGGACCGTGACGACTTCGCCGAGCGTGTCGAGGAGCTGGTGAGCGATAAGGACGATACGATCGTTGTCTATTGCGCCAGCTTCGACTGCGAGGCGTCGCCGAAGGCGGCCCGCAAGCTGGACGGAGCCGGCTTCTCGAACGTTTACGACTTCGAGGGCGGCATAAAGGAGTGGATGAAGGCCGGCCACGAGGTCAACCGACCAGCGGAGAGCAAAGCGTAATCGACTCTCCAGTATACGTTGGTTAAGAGCGGAGTAGCCAGCCAATCAAAGAGGCCCCATCGCGCAACGCGGCGGGGCCTCTTGGTATTCTCTAAAAGGGGAAGTGGCTGGGCAAGCTGCACCGCTCGGTGCCGCCCCGCTCACCCAGCCACGGAGGGAACTTTGGAACCCTTCTTCTAGTTAGTTCGCAGCGATCTCCGACGCCGTCCACGGCGAAACGGAAGTGTTCACCAGCACCAGCCGGAAACCCTCCTCGCCGGTGTCGGGAGCCAGAGCACCTACGGCGATGGTGAAGGCACGCAGGTCACCCACCGTCGTCACGTCGAACGTGGCGACCGCTGCGGTGCTGCCCGTGGGTGCCACGCCCAGGGTCAGAGACGTCGCGGGGATCGCCGTGCCCGCCGCGTCAGACCCCTCGGCGAACGCCAGATCCTCGAAGACGACGGCGTCGATGGTGCTGCCGCTAGCCGTTCCGATGTCCACCGCGGGCGCGTCGGGAGAAGCGTGGATCGCCCGAGCGCGCGTGTTGGCCGGGTCGAAGGCGAAGCCCTCGGGATAGGCCAGCAGCTGGAAGGGCTGCTCGCCCATGTCCGGCGCCAGGAAGCCCGTCGCCACCGCGACATAACGCTCGCCCGCGTCCAGCATCGGCGTGTCGAGGCTCGCCGCCGGCGAACCGCCCGGACGAGTGGAGCCCGCGGACGTCGGGAAGAAGTCCAGCGTGTACGTTCCCGGCGGAACCTGGATCCCACCAGACAGATCGCCGAACGAGATGTTGTCGACCAGCTCGAGCGAGCCGGCGAAGATGTCGACGGCCGGAGCGTCGGGGCCGGCGTGCAGCGCATAGACCGTGGGGTTCTGGCGCACGAAGCCGATCGCGCCCGCCGGGGCCACCGCCAACAGCGCGAAGCCATCGGTCTCACGCGGCAGCTTGGCCAGCGAGCCCGTAGCGATCACGAACAGCTCGCCGCCGACGGGCAGCTGAGGTGTCGTGAACGCGGTGACGCGCTGCAGCGGGTTGCCCGCCCAGATGCCGATTTGCAGCGCCTGGCCGGCCGGCAGCTCGACGCCCGCCTGACCCGTGTCCTCGAAGCGAGCCAGGGACTGGATCTCGGGCGTGCCGTCGTTGCCCACATCGATGGCCACGGTCGGCGCGTCCGGCGAGGCGTGCACGATACGCACGAGGGCGCCGGTACCGGTGGCGCCGAAGTCCTCGAAGAACGGCAGCACGCGGAACTGGTCGTCAGCGTTCGACGAGGCCAGGAACCCGGCGGCCACTGCCGTCACCCTGTCGCCTTCCGACAGCGTCAGGTCGCCCGTCTCAAAGACCGGGGTTGACGACGCGGCAGAGCCGGCGGCGCGGATCTGGATGTTGTACGTGCCCTCGGGGATGTCGAGGTAGTCGGTGGCGTCACCGTAGGCGACATCCTCGAACAGCGGGGCGTTCACACCCTCGGCCCAGATGTCCACCGACGGCGCGTCCGGCGACGCGTGCACGACCCGGAGGGCGAAGGTCGGACCCTCCGGCGTCGGGCCGGTCGTGTTGTTGTCGTCGTCGTCACAGGCGGCGACGCCCATCGCCATCGCCAGGACGGTGGCGAAAAATGTAGCGGGTTTGCGAATCATGTCCCTTTCCTCCAGTTGATCGGTGCTCTTTTGTCTACTTCTTGTCCAGTTTCAGGTGCCAATATGCCGGGCGTTGGGGTAGTTGTCAAGTACTTGTCTAATTAGGGACGGCACGGCGCCTCGACGAGGATGGGCGGTGTGGGACAACCGGGCTGTGGGGATCCCACAGCCCGTCCCGTTTATCGGGGGTTGGGGACGCTAACGGCCCGTGCTGGGGGAGTTGGCCTCGAGGTAGTCGATCACCACGCGGGACATAGCCTGGATGGCGACGGGCACCGAGGAGTCGTCGGCCATGAAGTCGGGGGTGTGGTTGAAGCCGGAGGTCGTGCCGGGTTTGGTGGTGCCGAGCTGGAAGTAGAAGCCGGGGACGATCTGGGCGAAGTAGGCGAAGTCCTCGGCGACCATCAGCGGGTCGACCTCGATGACGTTCTCGGCGCCGACGGCGCGCTGGAGGGAGGGGACGGCCTGCCGGGCGAGGTCCTCGTCGTTGATGGTGGGGGGCGCGCCGCGCTGGTAGTCGAGCTCATAGCTGCCGCCGGCGGCGGCGGTGATGCCGGCCAGGATCTCGTCCATGCGCTGAACGATGGTGTCGCGGACGTCGTTGTCATAGGTGCGGACGGTCCCTTCGAGCAGGACCTCGTTGGGGATGATGTTGAACCGCTCGCCGCCGCGGACGATGCCGACGGAGATGACGCTGGGCTGGAGCGGGGGGAGGTTGCGCGAGCGGATGGTCTGCAGGGCCATCACCACCTGCGAGGCCATGACCACGGGGTCGACGCTCTTCTCCGGTGCGGCGCCGTGGGACTGCTTGCCATGGAGCCGGATGCGGAAGTGGTCGGAGGAGGCCATGATGGGGCCGACGACGTAGCCCAGCTGGCCGACCTCGAGGGAAGGGTTGGTGTGGAGGCCGAAGATCGCCTCGGGGCGTGGGTTCTTCAGCACCCCCTCCTCGATCATCAGGGGGGCGCCGCCCTCTTCGCCGGGCGGCGGCCCCTCCTCGGCCGGCTGGAAGATGAAGACCACGGTCCCGGGCAGCTCCTCGCGCATCGACGAGAGCACCGAGGCCACGCCGAGCAGGGCGGCGGTGTGGACATCGTGTCCGCAGGCGTGGCTGACGCCCACCTCTTGGCCCAGGTAGGTCGTCCGCACCTCCGACCTGAACGGATAGGGCGTCTCTTCGGTGACCGGGAGCGCGTCCATGTCGGCCCGGGCGGCGACGGTGGGGCCCGGCCGGTCGCCTCTCAGGATGCCGACCACGCCGGTGTGGGCGACCTCGGTCTCCACCTCGAGCCCCAGCGCTCGCAGGTGATCGGCCACCAGCGCCGCGGTTTCGAACTCCCGATTGCTGAGCTCCGGGTACTGGTGGATGTGATGGCGAATCTCGATGATGGTGTCGGCCACCTCCTCGACAGCGCGATCGATCGCTTCGCTCTGCGCGGAAACAGGCTGCGGTCCGAGTATCGCGGCTGCGATGGGTGCGACCAGGGCGGCGCGGGCCAAGGCGAGTCGACGCACGAAGACCTCCGTGGCTGAGTCCGAGTCATGTTGAACAGTCAAACAAGCTAGGGTCTCCAGCGGGTCCTGCAACTCGAACGGCGTGGCGCGTTGTGGCCGGCCTCCTTACCTTGGGCGCTTCGGGCTGCTTTATGGCGTTCGGACGAACCAGCCCAGAGTTGGGAGTCGGAGGATGAGCACTGAACGTTCGACCTGGACGTCGAAACTCGATCACTGAGACTTCTCAACGCCAAATGACCAGAGATCAACTTCCAAGCCGAACTTCCAACGTTCATCGTCCAACTTCCAACTTCCAACTTCTAGGTTCCTGAGAGGTAGAGCGTGACGAAGGTGCGAGAACAGACGACACGGCTTCTGTCCCGAGCGGTGGATGTTGAGCCGCACGAGGTCGGAGCACTGCTGCTGTCGTGCGCCTATCATTTTTTCATCCTCTCCGCCTATTACGTCCTGCGGCCGATCCGCGACGAGATGGCGGTGGCCAGCGGCGTGGAGACGCTCCCCTTCCTGTTCACGGGCACGCTGATCCTGATGCTGCTGGTCCACACGCCGTACGCCGCGCTGGTGGTCAAGCTGCCGCGCACCCGTTTCGTCTCGATCACCTATCGCTTCTTCGGGCTGAACCTGCTGATCTTTTTCGCGCTGCTCCGCTTCGCGCCGCCGGATTGGAATATCTGGATCGGCCGCGCCTTCTACTGGTGGGTCAGCGTCTTCAACCTGTTCGTGGTCTCGATCTTCTGGGCCTTCATGGCGGACGTGTTCACCAACGCGCAGGGGAAGCGGATGTTCGGCTTNNTGGTGGAGCGGATCGGCGCCGTCTACCTGATACTGATCTCGGTGGCCCTGCTGGAGCTGGGCGTGGCCTGCGTCCGCTGGCTGGCGCGCCACTCACCGCGGAGGGAGCGGGTGCTGCCGGAGGAGGCGGGCCCGCAAGTGAGCGGCGTCCCGGAGACCGAGCCGGGGCGCGGCTACGGTGTGCGCCCGGCTGGGGCCGATGGCGAGAAGACGATCGGCGGCAGCGTGCTGGCCGGGATCACCCATGTCTTTCGTTCGCCCTACCTGCTGGGCATCTGCGGCTACATGCTGCTCTACACCATCGCCGCGACGTTCCTCTACTTCCAGCAGGCGACGATCGCCGAGCGGGAGTTCGTCGATCGGGCCGTACGCACCGCGTTCTTCGCCAAGATCGATCTGGCGGTGAACATCCTGGCCATCATGACCCAGGGGTTCCTAACGGGACGGATCATCAAGTGGCTGGGCGTCGCGGTGACGCTGACGCTCCTGCCGCTCATCTGCGTGGCCGGCTTCGCGACCCTGGGGTTCGCGCCCACGATCGCGGTACTGGTCGTCTTCCAGACGCTGCGTCGGGCGGGGAACTACGCGGTGGCCCGACCCACGCGGGAGGTGCTGTACACGGTGGTCAGCCGCGAGGACCGCTACAAGGCGAAGAACTTCATCGACACGTTCGTGTATCGGGGCGGCGATCAGATCGGCGCCTGGTCGTACGCCGCCATGGGCTGGCTGGGGCTGACGATGTCGGGGATCGCGTTCGTGGCCGTACCCCTGTCGGCGATCTGGCTGACCATCGGCTTCTGGCTGGGCCGGCGACAGACGGAGCGAGCACGCCGGCAGGCGCCGGCGGACCTGGCCATCGAGCCGGCGGCGGCGCCGGTAGCCTGAGCCCGACAGCATCGGGCGGCCGCCGCGCCAGGTATCGCGGCGGCGCTCTTTCCCTACCCCCTGTTCGTCTGACCACTACCGCCGTCGGACGTCGACCAGCACCCTGGCGTTGATATGGCGCAAGGTGAGCGAATCGCCGGCCACGTCGGCACCGACGTTCGCCAGGTGGATGACCGCTCGGTAGGCCGGGTTGGTGCGGATCAGCGTTCCATCCGCCTGATCGAGAGTCGAGCCGGCGCGGCGCTTGGCGCGCAGGTCCAGCAGCCGCGGAGCGAGATCGATCCGGATCTGGCTGGCCGGGTCGGCCGGGTCGCCGATCGTGATCACGGTGCCGCTCAGCGTCAGGAACGTGGTGCTGTCCAGCTCCGCCGATTCCCGGATCCCCCTGTCGCTGCCGTGCTCCATCAGATTGTACATATAATCGAAACCGGCCACCGACAGCGGGCTGGGCGGCGTGATGTTGAAATCGAAGCTTTCGGCGGATTCCCAGCGCGCTCGATAATTGAGCCCCATCTTCTCGAGCGCGACGCTGGGCGTCAGCTCGTCGGGCAGGTCCTCGCCCCGGGCGTACCAGTTGCGGATGGCCTCGAGCCCGTGCACGTCGTCCAGGTACCTGACGATGCTGCTGATCTCGTGCTCCTGCTCGAACGGGATGTTCTTGGCCTCGGCGTCCAGCGCGCCGCCGGTCATTACCTGCTCGGCGGTCAGCAGATCGCGTAGCCGGTCCAGCTGGCTGAGCTTCGACACCGACGTCCCACTCCAGGGTCCGAGCACCGCCAGAAGCGAGACCGCGCAGAGAGAGAGGGGTATGGTGCGGATGTCCCGCGTCTGCCTGAGCGTGAAGTAGAGCGCGATCCCCAGCAGCCACCCCGTCGCCACCACCACGAGGTAACGACGCTCGGTTACGCCGTACTCCGCGATGCGCGTCCATATCGCCACGGCGACGAGGACGATGAGGGGATAGAGCGTCCAGAAGAACAGGTGGGCGTAGTGGGAGATCCAGGCGCTGCCGCTGCGACCGCGGATCGGGTAGACGAGCAGCAGCGCCAGCATGCCGGTGATCGAGACACCGATCACCGGATACGTCACCCATCCTTTCGGCAGATCCCATTCGACGATGATCCTGATGACGTAGGCGTACAGGATGACCAGATAGACCGCGACGAGCGGGATCAGCACGTATTGGGTAAAAATGCGGAGTCCGGTGGGATAGTCGTCGTCCTGCTCGAGCGCCTCGAAGTCCTCCGGGATGCCGGCGAGGAAGAACCAGGTGTTGTACAGGAACGCGATCCAGACCCAGAGCTGGCCGTAGGTGTGACCCTCGATGTCGAACTCGAGCAGCGTCTCGCATGCGAGCAACGCCAGGCTGAGCCCGATGAACAGGACCAGCGAGTAAAACGCCGCCAGTGTGAAACGAAGCAGCAGGCTTCGGTTGTACTGCCAGAAGCCGTTCTCCTGGCCGCGACGCACCAAAAACGGCGCGAACGACGCGAACAGATGTGCGGCGGCGACCAGCAGGAAGAACCGATACACGTCGGCGCCGATGAGCGACTCCGACAGGCTGAGGTAGAAGAGGAACAGGGCGACGAGACCGGCGGCGGCGGCGATCGCCCCGACCGTTCTGGACCATCGTCGTCCTTCAGCCAGTACGCGGAGCGAGAAGAGAAGAGGGATGCCGAGGATAGCAGTGACCAGCACACGCATGGCCGCGTCGCCCGATTCGAAGTCAGTCTCGATCAGGTAGTGGGCCATCAGCGCGGCGCCGAATGCCGTCAGCAGAGTGAAGGGGAACCGCTCGAACGTGGCGCGCGCGTTCCGCGCCAGGTTGACGATGGAGGCGAAACGGCTCGTTGCAACGGGCTCGGCGTCCATGTGTCCCCCCCTTACCGATGACACGAACAGACCGGCTGACCGGTCGGCATCTTGGCCCTTGGAACGGGGCCCGGTCAAAGGGTGCTAGCGCGGTGGAGTTCTATAGATGCTGATGGCGCGATGGGAAGCCGCCGGAGGCCGACCCGTCGACCGTCTCGGAGCGTGATCGGCAACTTGCGCGGTCAGGGCATGGGCTCGTCGGGCTTACCGGCCAGTTCGCCCATCCGCTCGACGGAAGCCACCATCTCGGCTTTGACCCGCTGAAACTCCTCCCGCTGCTCCTCGGTCGCCGCCGCGTTCAGACGACGGACCAGTCCGATGAAGTCGTCGACCTCCTGCCGCAACGCGTGGAAGCGCCGCTCGCTGGTGAGGAACGGGTGAGCCCCGTACAGAAAGCCGGCCAGCACGATGAGCAGGCCGACGATCACGGTGGCGTACCAGGCGAACAGGTTGTCGAGGAACAGGAAGCTGCTCAACACGATCGCCATGCCGACGATCGCCGTACCCAGTCCAATGTACTTGTTGATCGCGCGGCGCCAGCCGCCATCACCCTTATCAGCCATTAGCCTCCTCGACTGTTCCGACGGAAACGGGTCTTTCGAAGCAGGACTGCGGGCAAGGGGAGTTGCCACTAAATTAGGCATAAGCGCGGATATCACAAGGACGTACGTCCCTGGCCGCGTACCCGTTTACCCCGCCCGGCCGGGCCGGTTCCGCCCCCCACCCGTCGCCCCCGCCGCCGTCCGGGACCCTGACGCCGGCCTCGCGTGTATTGCCGGGCGTGCCCGAAACGATTGGCCGATAGAACCCCAAGGACGGGAGCCATGTCGTACACTGCCGCGTTGTCCGCCTGTTGCCTGACCGGGTTTGCCGTCCTCAGCCCGCCGGCGGCGGCGGCTCAGCAGACCCTGGTCGGGCTGCTGAGAGAACAGGCCGACTTCTCGAGCTCGGATCTCAGGCAGCTGGCCGAGGGCGAGACGGTCGTGAAGCTCCCGGACGCCGCGGACGACCGCGAAATCGTGGTCCTCGGCGTGGTACGCGTGGCGGTGCCCGCTGACTTCGCGATCGATCGCTTGCGTCACATCGAGACCGTGATCGCCGGCGGCCACGTCGCACAGCAGATCGGCCGCTTCAGCGAAGAACCCGGCTTCGACGACATGGCCGGTTTCTCCCTCCCCCGCGGCGACGTTCGGGCACTTCGCGAATGCCGTCCGGGCGACTGCGATGTGAAGCTGCCGGCCGACGCGATGGAACAGGTTCGGGCCGCGGTGGATTGGTCGAGGTCCGACGTGCAGCGGCAGGCCAGCCGGGTGATGCGGCGCTGGCTGCTCGACTACCTGAACCGCTACAGGCGCAGCGGTGACTCGGCGCTGGCCACCTACGATGACAAGGACGAACCTCTGAGCGTCGGCGAGGGCTTCCACATGCTGCTCAGGGAATCACCGATCCTTTTGGAATACACGCCCGAGCTCCACGAATACCTCGATCGCTTTACGGAGATCGAGCTCGAGGGCGCGGAGAGCTTCTTCTACTGGAGCGTCGAGGACTTCGGGCTGAAGCCGGTCACCCACCTTTACCACACCATCATCTACCAGCCCCGTGGCGCGGCGATCTCGGATGCCCTGCTGGCCCGGAAACAGATCTATGCCAGCCACTACTTTCAGGCCGCCGTGACGTTCATCAGCGTCGCCGACGCCGGGGAAGGGAACATCTATCTGACGATGCTCTCACGCAAGCGCTTCGACGGGAAGGTCGGCGGTTTACAGAGAGCTCTGCTCGAGCGGCGCCTGAAAGACAACGCCCGCGTACAGCTCCGGGACGTGCAGTTACGGCTGCAGGATAGCTATCTGGCAGAGCGGGGCGCCGGTTAGCCCCTCTCGGCGGACCCGGTGAGCCGCTGGAGCACCCGGGACGCGTCGGCCAACAGCCGCTGCTCCTCCCGAGGGAGCCGCGCCAGCTCAGCGGCAAGCCGGGCCACCCGGCGGTCCTGACCCTTCTCCAGCGCCCGACGGCCCCGGATCGTCGCCCGAATCCACTGGACCCGTCGGTCATCGGGGTCGCGTCGACGAGCGACCAGACCGTCCTCCTCGAGGCCCTTCACCAAACGCGATACCGTGGGTGGGCGGACGCCCTCGGCGGCTGCCAGGTCGCCGATCGTGATCGGTCCGGCGAAGACGACGACCGAGAGGGCCGAGAGTCGCGGTGCGGAGAGACCGGTGGCCTGGTCCTCGACGCGGAGCCGGCGGAGGAGATGGATGGCGGCGGAATGGAGCCGATCGGCGGTGCGAGTGAGGGAGGTGGAGCGGGCCGGTTGACGTGAGCGAGGAGTCATTTTAATTAGTTAGTTAGAGTAAGTAACTAATAATGGCATGGCGTCAGCGGCCGGTCAAGGCGCGGCGCCATTCAGGGGAGGCCTCGCAGATGAAGCACTCCGACATCGCGCTCTCGCATATCGGCCAGATCGCCCTCACCGTCACCGATCTCGACCGCGCCGTCGCCTACTACAGCCAGGTGCTCGGCATGCGCCTGCTCTTCGAGGCGCCGGGTATGGCGTTCTTCGCCTGCGGCGATGTGCGGCTGATGCTGGGGACGGCAGGAGGCGAGGCCGTCGACGATCGTCCGGGGACGATCATCTATTACCAGGTCGATGACATCGAGGCGGCGTTCGAGACGCTGCGTGAGCGGGGAGCCGAGGTCGAACGTGAGCCGCGCCGTGCCCACAGGGAGGAGGACCACGAGCTGTGGCTGGCTTTTCTGCGTGACCCGGACGGGCACGTGCTGGCGCTGATGAGCGAGGTGAGCGCCGACTGATCAGTTGAGGCGGCGCCCGCCGTCGCCGTCGAAGAAGTGGAGTCGTTCGCGGTTGAAGCGCACCCCGATGACCTCATCCTCGGCGACTTCCCAGTCTTCGGGACCCACCGCCCGGATGGTCTGCTCCTCTGCGGCCGTCGCTCGCAGGTGCACCAATATGGCGCTGCCGAGCAGCTCGATCACCTCGACCCGGGCCGACAGGTCGGCGCTCTCGCGATCGCAAAGCTCGATATCCGGCGGCCGCACCCCGAGGATCGCCGGACCCGATCGGCCCGGGATCGTGCCGACTCCGCTGGTCAGCGTACACCCGCTGGACTCGAACCTGGGGCCCTCGTCGTCGGTTTGCAGAAGGCCGCGGAAGAGGTTCATGGCCGGCGAGCCTATGAAGCCGGCGACGAACACGTTGGCGGGCCGTCGGTAGACCTCGGCGGGCGACGCGACCTGCTGAAGGCGACCGTCCTCCAGGACGGCAACGCGATCGCCCAGCGTCATGGCCTCCTCCTGATCGTGCGTGACGTACAGCATGGTGGCGCCCAACTGCTTGTGGATGCGGGCCAGTTCGGCGCGCGTCTGCAGGCGGAGCTTGGCGTCCAGGTTCGACAGCGGTTCGTCCAGCAGGAACGCCTTCGGCTCGCGAACGATGGCCCGGCCCAGCGCGACCCGCTGCCGCTGGCCGCCGGACAGCTGGGCCGGCTTGCGATCCAGGAGCTCCTCGAGCCCCAGGGTGCGGGCGGCCTCCCTCACGCGCCGGCCGATCTCGTCGGCGGCCAGCCGTCGCATGCGGAGCCCGAAGGCCAGATTGTCCCTCACGGTCTTGTGGGGGTAGAGCGCGTAGGTCTGGAACACCATGGCGATGTCCCGGTCTTGCGGCGGGGTCGCCGTCACGTCCTTTCCGCCGATCAGGATGCGGCCGGCGGTCGGGGTCTCGAGTCCGGCCACCATGCGCAGCGTCGTGCTCTTGCCGCAGCCGGACGGGCCCACCAGCACGACCAGCTCGCCGTCCTGGATCGCCAGGTCCATGTCCCGGGCCGCCACCTGCCCGTTGGGGTAGGTCTTTCCGACGTTTTCTAACGTGACGCTGGCCATCGACTATCCCTTCACCGTGCCCGCGGTGAGCCCCTGAACAATCTTGCGCTGGAAGAGGAGCACCAGGAGCGCGACTGGCGCCGTGGCCACCACCGCCGCCGCCAGGATCTGCCCCCACGGTACCTGATACTGACCCCGGAACAGCGCGATCGCCACCGGCACCGTCTGCCGCTCGGGCCCCAGCGTGAACGAGAGGGCGAACAGGAACTCGTTCCAGCAGTAAACCAGGGTCAGGATGGCGGTGGTGGCGAGGCCGGGCAACGAGAGGGGGAGGATGATCTCCCAGAAGGCTCGCAGGCGGCTCGCGCCGTCGGCCATCGCCGCCTCCTCCAGCTCGGCCGGCAACTGGCGGAAGAAGCTGACCAGCAGCCAGACGGTGAGGGGCATGGCGAACGTCAGGTAGGGGAGCACCAGCCCCGGGTAGGTGTTGATCAACCCGAGCGCTCTGAGCAGCAGGTAAAGCGGCGAGACGATGGAGATCTGCGGGAACATCGTCACCGCCAGGATGAAGGCGAGGATGGGCCGCTTCCAGCGAAATTGCAGCCGCGCCAGCGCGTAGGCGCAGAGCGATCCGACCAGCACGCAGAACGCGGTGGTGTTGCCGGCGACGATCAGCGAGTTGCGGATCGGGATCCAGAAGTTCCGCTCGTCGAACAACGCGCGGTAGTGATCGAACACGAGCTGCCTAGGGAAAAGAGATGGCGCTTCGAATAGTCGCGCCTCGGGTGTAAGCGACGAGACGACCGCCCAGTAGAACGGGAAGGCGATGGCCAGGACCAGCAGGCCGACGACGATCACCGGACCCCACCGGCCGAGACGTCTCATTCACCGGCCTCCGTGAGGTCGACGTCGAGGACGCGGATGTAGAACATGGCGAGCCCGAAGGTGACGACGAACACGATCACCGAAAGAGCCGAACCGTAGCCGAAGCGGAGGTTCTGGAGCAGCGCGTTGAACGTGTAGAGCGCGATGGGCTCGGTGGACGTGCCGGGGCCGCCGCCGGTGAGGACGTATATCAGGTCGAACACCCGGAAGGCATCCAACGTACGGAAGATGAGGGCCACCAGGATGGCCGGTTTGAGGAGCGGCAAGGTGACGTGGATGAACTGGCGCCAGGGCCCGGCCCCGTCGATCCGGGCCGCCTCGTAGAGCGAGTCGTCGATGTTCTGCAGCCCGGCCAGCAGGAGGAGGGCGACGAACGGGGTCATCTTCCAAACGTCGGCCAGGATGACCGGGGCCCAGGCCGCCCAGGCATGGATGAGCCAGACGAACGGGCGCTCCATGAGCCCGATGTCGATGAGCACCGCGTTGGCGATCCCGGCCTGGGCATCGAACATGAAGCGCCAGAGAAGCGCCGCGACGACGGTGGGGATGGCCCAGGGTACGAGCACGGCGGCGCGCACCAGCCCGCGGCCCCGGTAAGCTCGATTCAGCGCCAGCGCGAGGATGAGCCCGAGAACCAGCTCGAGGGTGACGGTCCCGACGGTGAAGATGGCCGTGTGCAGCATGGCGCCCCAGAAGCGGCCGTCGGTCATCGCTTCGGCGTAGTTGGCCAGCCAGACGAAGGGCTGACCGCGCCAGGGCATCCGCAGGTCGTGGACGTGGAGTGACTCCCAAACCGTCCAGGCCAGCGGGAAGAGCGCGATCAGGAAGATCGTCGCCAGAGCGGGCAGGACGAACGCCCAGGCGAGCCGCGCCTCGCGAGACTCCGCCCCCACGGTCCGATCAGCGTCGCGCACCGGCACTCTCCCCCGGCGCCAGGCCGACCTTCTCGAGCAGGGCTCGCATCTCGGCCGCCGCCGCCTCGAGTGCGGCGCGGGGCTCCTGCTGACCCGTGAGCGCCCGGTGGAGGCGGATCTGGAGGAGCTGCGAGAGCTGCGTGTAGACCGGGGTCACCGGTCGGGGCACGGCGCGCTCGATGATTCGGCGCGCCCTGTCGGGCGGCACCGACAGCCCCCGGGCCAGCTCGGGCCGCCCGTAGAGGGCGGGCCGTGTGGGGTACTGGCCCACGACCCGTGCCCGCTCCAGCATCTGCTCCGGGCGCGTCAGGTACTCGATGACGGCGTACGCGGCCTCGGGGTTCTCGGTGTTGGCGTTGATGGCCAGCTGCGAACCGCCCAACGTCGCCGTCGGCTCGCCTTCGGGGGCGGCGGGCATGGGCGCCACGGCGAAACGGCCGGCGACCCGGGAAGCGGCGCTGTCCCGGAGCAGCGGGTAGGCGTAGGGCCAGTTACGCATGAACGCCGCCTGCCCGTTCTGGAAGACGAAGCGCGTCTGCTCCTCCTGCCAGGTCAGGGCCGCCCGTGGCACGTTCCCGGTCTCGTAGATCTCATCGGCCATGAAGCGGAGAGCGCGAACGGCGGCGTTCGAATCGACGACGACGCGACCGTCCGCATCCATGATCTGGCCGCCGAAGGCGCCCAGGTGCTCCAGGAACACGGTCACCAGCCCCTCGTAACGGGCGCCCTGCCACACCATCCCGTACCGGGTGCCGTCGGACCGCGAGCGCGCCGCCGCTCGGGAGAGCTCCTCGAGGCTCGCCGGCGGACGCTCGAACAGGTCCGTGCGCCAGTAGAGCATCCCGACGTCGACGAACCAGGGCAGCGCGTACAGCGCGCCGTCCCAGCGGTTGGCCGCGACCGTCGCGGGAAAATACTCGGAGACCGGGGGGGCGAACGCATCGAGGGGTAAGATCCAGCCGGCGGCGGCGAACTCCGGCGTCCAGATCACGTCCAGCTGGAGGATGTCGGGATCGCTGGCCCGGGCGTTCAGCCATTGGACGTACAGCTGGTGGCGCTGGTCGGCGGCGTCCGGGGTCTCGCGCCGGACGATCCGGACGTCCGGGCGCTCGAGCATGAACCGCTCGAGCTGCTCCTGCAGCAGCTCCGCCTCGGCGCCCACGGCGCTGGCCGGGAACGTGATGACCTGGCGGCCGTCCTCGTCTCCGCCGCCGCAGGCGACGATACAGGCCACGGCCGCGAGCGTTCCGAAGCGAGCCTGCATCCGGACGGAGCTGTGCAGATCGGCCTCCTCGTCGCGGCAGCGGAGGCGAACGGGCGCGATTCGGAATGACGAACCTCGTTCGCCTCCCCTATGGGCCTACCAACCCCGCGATGATGCAACCGGGCCCGGCCAGAGGCCAGCCCCGTCTTGCGTCAGAGCCTTCGGGTTTCGCTCAGATGCCGGTTCCGACCTCGCCACCGGGCGCCGACGGTTCCGGCGACGGCGCGGCTCGGCCGGCGCCACCGCCCATCCGTCTGCCCAGCGCGAACGGACCGTAGCCGTGCGCCCGCACCACCCAGAACAGGATCAGGGCGCCGCCCGTCACCGACAGGTTCTTGAGGAACGCCGCCCTCTGGACCGCCATCATCGCAGGGTCGCTCACCGTCCAGAAGTCGTGGACCAGGAAGGCGGCGACGACCAGGAAGATGATGAGCAGCCACGTCCCGATCTCCATCATGAAGCCGAGCCAGAGGCTGAGCCCCCCGAGGGTGATCATCACGCCGGACACAATGACCGCCAGGGTGGGCAGCGGCACACCCGCGCCCTCGGCGTACTGAGCCGTCGCCGAGAGATCGAAGAAGTGCCCGAAGATCCCGGCGACGATGAAGATCAGGCCAAACAGGATTCGACCGATCAGATAGAGCCAATTCACGCTCCCTCCTCAGTTGCAGATTGGCGATATCGACTCTCGTTGGCGTTATTGGTCTCTACGCTTCGACTCTTGATGATAAGAATCGGGCGAGGGGCCGCCATATAGTCGTAATGAGAGAGAAGTGGCTGGCGAAATCCCCCCAACCCGGGATGGGGCTTATCCCGATTCGGCGGCGCGATCTGGCAACCTAGGTTTCGATTCGTACCCCGATCACAGCAGTCAACGCGCCTGCAGCGGCCGCGGAGCCCCGCGGGCGCGAGCGAGGAGTTCGGCATGATCGACACGACCCGAGATCGAGAAGCTATGGTGAAGAGCCAGCTCCGATCCCGCGGGATAGAGGACGAAAAGGTTCTCGATGCCATGCGCTCGGTGCCCCGGGAGCGCTTCGTTCCGGAGGAATTGCGGGAGTTCGCGTACCAGGACTCGGCGCTTCCGATCGAAGAGGAGCAGACCATCTCGCAGCCGTACATCGTGGCGCTTATGGCCCAGGCGGCGGAGATCGACGCCTCGGACCGCGTGCTGGAGATCGGTGCCGGTTCCGGGTACGCCGCCGCGGTCCTGGCGGAGATCGCCGAAGCGGTCGTGGCGATCGAGCGCCACGCGAGCCTCGCTTCGAACGCCGGCGAACGGCTGCGGTCGCTGGGCTACGAAAACGCCCGGGTAGTCCACGCCGACGGAACGCTGGGCTGGCCGGAGCGGGCCCCTTACGACGCGATCGTCGTCTCGGCGGGCGGCCCCGACGTGCCCGAGCCGCTCCTCCAGCAGTTGAAGGTCGGCGGCCGCATGGTGATCCCCGTGGGTCCGGGACGGCTGCAGGAACTGGTGAGGATACGCCGGACCGGCCGGGACGATTACGAGCGCGAGGAGATCGGCTCGGTCGCCTTCGTGCCGCTGGTCGGGGCCGGGTTCCGCCGTGGCGGAGATGGCGGTTCCGGGTCGGGTACGTCGGGCGCTGCCACCCGCGCCGCGAAGGGCGGCTCCGCGACGCGGCGCGCCGGCGGTACGGCGGTCGATCCAACGGTGGAGGTCATCCAGGGCGCGGCCGAGCCGGTCTACTCGATCGACGAGACGGATCTGACGCCGTTGCTGGATCGTATCGGTAGCGCGCGTGTGGTGCTGCTGGGCGAGGCGTCGCACGGGACGGCCGAGTTCTACGATATGCGCGCCCGGATAACTCGAGAGCTCGTCCAGCGCCACGGCTTCAACATCGTCGCCGTGGAGGCCGACTGGCCGGACGCGGCCCAGATCGATCGCCACGTAAGGGGAACCCCGGTCACCGTCGAAGACATCCAGCCGTTCACCCGCTTTCCGGCCTGGATGTGGGCGAACGGGCAGGTGGCCCGCTTTGTGGGTTGGCTGAAGACGTACAACGAGAGTCTCGACGAGGCGGCCACCGGGGTGGGCTTCTACGGCCTCGATCTCTACAGCCTTTACGTGTCGATCGCCGCCGTCCTCGAGTATCTGGACGAGGTCGATCCGGAGAGCGCCCGGGTCGCCCGTCAGCGCTACGGCTGCCTGACCCCCTGGGAGGCCGATCCCGTCTCGTACGGCGCCGCCGCCCTCAGCGGCCGCTATCGCGACTGCGAGTCCCAGGTGGTGGCCATGCTGAGCGATCTGCTGAGGAACCGGCTGGAGTACGCCGCTCGCGACGGCGAACGCTTCTTCGACGCGTCCCAGAACGCGCGCCTGATCGCGAACGCCGAGAAATACTACCGGACCATGTATTACGGCTCCAGCGAGTCGTGGAACCTGCGCGATCGTCACATGTTCGAGACCCTCGAGGCCATCCTGAAGTTCCGAGGCCCGGAATCCCGCGCCGTAGTCTGGGAGCACAACTCGCACATCGGCGATGCACGGGCCACCGAGATGAGCGCCCGCGGCCAGCTGAACGTCGGGCAGCTCTGTCGGGAGCGCTTCGGCGATGAGGCCCGTCTGGTCGGGTTCGGCACCGACCACGGGACGGTGGCCGCCGCGTCGGAGTGGGACGGCCCGATGGAGATCATGGACGTCCGACCCGCCCACCCCCGCAGCCACGAGCGGCTCTGCCACGAGTCACGCATCGAGGGCTTCGTTTTGCCGGTAGGGCGGAACGCGGACGTACGGGAGACTCTAAGGGCCGAGCGGCTGGAACGGGCGATCGGCGTCATCTACCGGTCCGAGACCGAGCTCCAGAGCCACTACTTCCACGCCTCGCTCCCGGACCAGTTCGACGAGTACATCTGGTTCGACGAGACTAAAGCGGTGACGCCGCTGAGGCGCGGCGACAAGATGGAGCCGCCGGAAACCTTCCCCTACGGGGTCTGAACCGTCCGGCCCAATCATCCAATCGGTAGCTGCCCGGCGCGAGACGCCGCGTTACTCCCGGAACACGGCAGGCGGCCACGGCGTGCGGCTCGGACGCTCTCGCTGATACAGTCGGAGGTTCTCTCGCAGGTAGTCGATCATTTCAGGTCTCGCGTTCTGCGCTTCGGCGGCCGCTACTACCTGCTGCTGATAGCCCACGGCCTCCTCGAACCGACCCTGCTCGGCGTAGGCCATGGCGAGGCCTTCGAAAACCGGGACTTGTCGATAGGCGGCGGCCAGCTCCTCGGCCAATGCGACCGCCCGCTCTCCGTCACGAACCCTGCGGTCCGGACTCGCCGCGGGAATTCGGACGAGGGCGTTCTTGATCCGTGGCTCGTCGGGCCAGGCTTCGTGCCCGCTCTCGAGCAGTTCCCGGGCCCGTGAGTACTGTTCGACGTGGGCGTGGCAGACCGCCTGCCGGATTCGAGCCTCGATGTTTCCCGACGCCTCGGCCAGGACGTTCTCGAACTCGTCGATTGCCTCCCGGCAGTCTCCCTGGCGCCAGAGCAGGTTCGCCAGGGCGAGGCGCGCCGCGGCGTTCCCCGGGTCAGCCGCGATGGCCCGACGGAAGTATTCGCCAGCGCGCTGAGGTCCGTCGTTCGCGCCCGAGCGGGCGACAACGAGGCCCATGCTGTATAGCGCGTGAGTGTTCGACGGATCGAGTTGAATCGCTTGATCGAGGTGCTCGGTCGCCTGGTCGAAGTCGCCGAGCTGGGCGAGGGCGAGCGCCAGATCGAGGTGAGCTGAAACGTTAGTGGAGTCTGCGGCGAGGGCCGCCTCGAACTCCCTGGCAGCCTGGGCGAACTGGCCTCGAGTTACCAGCTCGTTGCCATAGGCGATCCTTGCGCCGGGACCCTTGCGTATCCGTGTCAGCTCGTCAGCCAAGGGGTCCGGCATCGGCACCGACCGTCCGCCGCGCTTCATCATGTGTTCGCGGCTTCGATCCACGTCACCGGCCCGACGGTAGGCGAGGGCAAGTGGGTAGTGGACGACTGAGGCCTCGGGCTGTAGCCGCAGGACGGTCTCGTAGTGTTCAATCGCCCGGCGCGGGTCGTCCGAGGCGGCCAGATGGCCGAGGAGAAGGTGGGCGAAGGCGTTGTCAGGGTTCCGTCGCAGGCTCTCGTTCAGAAGCGCCTCCGCTTCGGTCTCACGGCCGAGGTCAAGGTACATCTTGGCGAGACCCATGCGAGCCGGCGTGTAGTCGGGATCGAGCTCAAGTGTGCGCTCGAGATAATGGACGGCCGGCTCGGGTTCGCCCTCCTCCCAATACAGGTGGGCGAGGTAGTACGCCCAACGCGCGTCATTGGGCGCGAGCGACGCGGCGTTCAGCAGCGCGGGCTCGGCGGCGTGGCTGAGGTCGTAGGCCAGCAGAAGCTGTCCCATGACCCACGCCATCAAGGAAACCGATGTCCAGGGTAACGCGAACTACGTCATCACCCAGCCCCGGCGCTACATGTTCGCGCTACGTGACGGCACGTCGGCCCGCTTCGTCAGGGACTTCCTGATCCGCGCCTATCCGCGCCATCACGTCGAGTCGCTCCAGCATCGGCTGTTCAAGAGCCCGGAGTTCTGCGCCGCCTGCCACAAGCAGTTCATCGACGAGGAGATCAACCAGGTCGGCTGGGTGCAGCTGCAGAACCAGTACGACAACTGGCGCAAGAGCCGCTGGAACGAGCCGGGCGACCCGACGGTCACGATCGAGTGTCGCGAGTGCCACATGCCGCTCTCTGACTCGTACGATCCGGCGCACGGTGACCCGCTCGACTACAACCGCACGGCCGACGACGGAAAACATCGCAGCCATCGCTTCCTGGCCGCGAACCAGTTCATGCCGCTGGCGCTCGAGCTCGAGGGCGGGGAAGAGCATGTCGAGCTGACCGAGAAGTGGCTGCGCGGCGAGATCGAGATCCCCGAGATCGCCGACAAGTGGCGCGAGGGTCCGGCGGTGCCGATCGAACTGGTCGTGCCCGAACGCGTCGAGCCCGGCGGCCAGGTGCGGATCCAGGCGGTGCTGACGAACAACAAGGTGGGCCACGATTTTCCCACCGGGCCGCTGGACATCATCCAGGCGTGGGTCGAGATCGTCGTCACGGATTCGGACGGCAGCGTGATCTACGAATCGGGGCGCAAGGACGCACGCCATTTCATCGAGCCGGGCTCGTTCATCTTCAAGGCGGAGCCCGTCGACCAGTACGGCAACCTGATCGACCGGCACAACCTGTGGGAGATGGTGGGCGTCCGTTATCGACGGGCCATGTTCCCCGGGTTCTCTGACCGGGCGGAGTTCGTCTTCTCGTGTCCGGCGACGCTGGTCGCGGCGACGGGCGACGGTGGCGGCCAGGTGCCGCTGGACGAGGAGGTGGAGCTGCGCGCCCCCGGCGACGGCACGACCCTTCACGTCTCGGCCAGGCTCATGTACCGGAAGGTCGATCAGTTTCTGCTGAACTTCCTGTTCGGGGAGGATGCCGGGCTGACCGCGCCGGTGACGGTGATGTCAGAGGACGAGGCGGTCATCCGGGTGGTCGAGGGCTGATCGTCGTTTCCATGCTCGGCTCGCTGTCGCGCCGGCAGCGGGCGGTCGCCATCACGGCCGTCCTGGCCGGCCTGTTCATTGCCGCCACCGTCGTCGTCATCTGGCTCGTACTCCGTCCCGAGCCCACATATCGGCCCGGCGGTGACGTCGCCGGTCTGACCGCTGAGCTCGCCCGATCGGTGCCCGAGAACTATCCACGCGTCGTCTTCCGCGACGTGACCGACAGCGCCGGCATCGCGTTTCGCCACTTCTGGAAGTCGCGTTCGACCCAGCTGCCCGAGGACATGGGGTCGGGCGCGGCCTGGGGCGACTACGACAACGACGGCTGGCCCGACCTGTACGTGGTCAACATGGCCGGCCCGCTCACGCTGACGGCGGAACAGGTGGCGGCTTCACCGGCCCATTCGGCTCTGTATCACAACAACGGCGACGGCACGTTCAGCGAAGTCAGCGCCGAGGCCGGCGTTCAACATCGCGGTTGGGGGATGGCGGCGGCGTGGGGAGACCACGACAACGACGGTTGGATCGATCTGTTCGTCTCGGCCTACGGCGCCAACACGTTCTATCGCAACAACGGGGACGGCACGTTCAGCGAGCGAACTCGGGAGGCGGGCCTGGCGGACCGGGTCGGTTTCTGGGCCGGCGCCTCGTGGGGCGATTACGACCGGGACGGTTTCGCCGACCTGTACGTGGCCGGGTACGTCAGGTACGAGGATGTGGGCGACGCCGTCTCGGTTCACTACGACACGGAGGAGCCGGCCAGCCTCAACCCGTCGTCGTTCGCGCCGGAGTTGAATCTTCTGTACCGCAACAACGGGGACGGCACCTTCACCGAGCTCGGAGTTCCGGCGGGCGTTGCCGGACTGCCGGGCCGCAGCCTGTCCGCCGCCTGGGCCGACCTGGACGGCGACGTTTGGCCCGACCTCTACGTCGCCAATGACGTTTCCGACAACGCGCTTTATCGCAACTCGGGCGACGGCACGTTCGAGGATGTGCGCTACGGCGCCCGGGTTGCGGACTATCGAGGGGCAATGGGCATCGCGGTCGGTGATTGGGACGTCGACGGCGACCCGGACCTGTTCATCACGCACTGGATTGCCCAGGAGAACGCGCTCTACAGCAACATGTCGACACAGCTTCGTGAAGCCGGCTCGGAGAGCGCGCCGCTGCAATACATCGACGAGGCGGACCGGCACGGGCTGGGCCAGATCGCCCTCGATTACGTCGGGTGGGGAACTTCGTTCGTAGATTACGACAACGACGGCTACCTGGACCTGTTGGTCGTGAACGGCAGCACCATCCAGCAGAGAGAGAATCCCCAGCGGCTCATACCGATGCCCGATCAGCTGTTCTGGAACCGCGGGCCGGAGGCCGGATTCTACGACGTGTCGTCAGTGAGCGGCGACTACTTCGCCGAACAGCATGTCGGGCGCGGCGCCGCGTTCGCCGATTACGATCGTGACGGTGACATCGACGTGTTCATCGTGAACAACGGCGGCCGCGGCGTCCTGTTGCGCAACGACGGCGGCAACCAGAACCGCTGGCTCCAGGTGGTGGCTGAAGGGCGCGCCAGCCAGCGGCAGGGTCTGGGCGTCAAGCTGAAGCTGTTCGCCGGCGGACGCGTTCAGGGACACGAGATCGGATCGCAAAGCTCGTATCTCTCACAGAACGAGCCCGTCGCCCATTTCGGGCTCGGGGAGCTGAGCCGCGTCGACAGCCTCAGCGTCGTGTGGCCCAGCGGAGAGCGCCAGATCTTCCGCTCGGTCGCCACGAACCGGCTGCTGCGAATCACCGAGGGAGAGCGACCGAATTGAGGAAGGCAGGTGCCATCTTCGCGCTCGTGCTCGCCGGACTCTTCGCCGTCATCAGCCTGGTCAAGCTCCGTGCTCCGGACGGCGATGGGGAGGGGGCGGCCGATGCGGTTTCGGCGACCGAGCGACAACGGGTTCTGCACTTCTGGGAAATCTACCGCGAGGCGACGGAACACCGGACGGCGGGCCGGGTCCGCGAGGCGGCGGAAGCCTACGCGCGCGCCCTCGAGCTGAACGGCCGGCACGAGGACGCGCTCTATTATCTGGGCAGCATGCAGCTCGAGCTCGGCGATTTCGGCGAAGCCGAAAAGAACTGGAAACGGTTGCTGGAGGTGAATCCGTCCAGCGGGCGGGCCCACTCGCGGCTGGCCGCGCTGTACTCTTGTCCCGAGCCCACCGGCCTTTTCGACCTCGACCGTGCGGCGGCGCAATACCGTAGCGCCCTGGAGCTGAACCAGGAACAGACGGGTCCGCGTTTGGGGCTGGCCGAACTCGCCCTGGCGCGTGGCGACATGGCGGCGGCCTCGCGTTATCTCGACCACGTGTTGGGCTCCGACGCCTCCAGCGTCGAGGCCCACTTCCTCGAGGGGTACATCGCCTGGAAACGGGGAGACATGGGCGCCGCTCGCGCGTCGTTCGCCGAGGCGGTGGAGCGGGCCCAGCCGGAGAAGCCCGCGGGTGGGGTCGCCGGCGAAGGCGATACCCGCGCCGGGTCCCGGCCGCTGCTGGCCAGCGTCGAGCGCTGCCGGCGCGCGTGGGTCGACCGGTCGGAGTTGCGCGATCTGGACGTCGATGCGAGCCGGGAGATGGTCGAGACGCGGTATCGCCGCCTGGACGCGCAACTGGCTGAGTTCCGGCCGCGCCGACCCTGAGGCTGTTGGCGGGAGCAGGCGCAGTCGGCCGATCCGAGCTTTGACCCTGTGTGCCGTTACTCGCTCTTGGCCTCTCTCCCCGACGAGCGTCGATCTGGCCGCAGTCTCCAGCGTCACCTCGGGGCCTGCCACGCCTTGACCTTATACCCAACTCTAACCTTAGAATGAATGAGTGGAGTTGTGGCAAGTCATCCAGGGTCTTAGGAGGTTCGAGATGCGATTCGTAGATGTTCTTAAGCTTCTCGCTGTCGCTTGCGCCGCGGGTCCGGCTCTGCTTCTCGGGACGCCGGCCGCGCGTGCCCAGGGGAGCGATGAAACGGACGAGAAAGCTGCGGAAGCGCCTCAACTCGAGGGGGCGAGCATAACGCTCGAGGTCGATGGAATGTCGTGCCCCTTCTGCGCCTACGGGCTCGAGAAGCGTCTGATGAAGCTGTCCGCCGTCGATTCTCTGGTGATCCGCGTAAGCGATGGGCTGGTTCGGATCCGCTTGAAGGAAGGCGAGACGTTGAGCGATGAGAAATTGAATGAAGCGGTGAAGCGGGCGGGCTTCAGCCTTCGGGAGATCGAGCGCACCGACGGCTGATGCGAGGCGTTCGGTTGGGCTTGCTCCTGCCTGCGCTGCTGGTCCCCGACGGGCTGGCCGCGCAGGGTCTCCCGTTTCACGCGGAGACAGCGCTCACGACGGCGTTCGAGGAGCGAGGGCTCCGCACGTTTCTCATCTATAGTCCTCGCGAGCGTATCACCTCGTTCGTCGCACCCCTGGTCGTGCTCCCCTTCGCGCCGCACGAGCGGGTGACGACGAAAATCGTAATCCCGGTACTGCACAAGGAATTGGAGTCCCCGAACGGAGGAGGGGACGAACTCTACAGCAACGGCGGCCTCGGGGACGTCAGTGTGGCTGTGAAGTGGGCTTTCTTCATCCGCAATCGGTTTGCGGGCACCACGCGCCTCGCTCTGGCGGTCCAGGCCTCCTTCCCGACGGGCTCGACGGACGCGACCTTTGTCGATGGGCGGGCAGCCCCCCGCCCGCTCCAGCTAGGGGCGGGCGCCTTTGCGGCAGGCGCTATTCTGGCGGGTACGGCGATCAGAGGCCGCTGGGGGATATCGATCAGCCTGGGCCAGACGCGGCATGCGAGCGGTAAGGGATACAGGTTCGGCGCCGCCACGCGTTACGATCTCGCGATCGGTCTTCGCTTCCCGAAGCGTGTCGAGACGATTCGCACTTCCACGCTACAGCTCTACCTGGAGTTGAACGGATCGCTACGTGCCTCGGACCGCGCCGATGGCAGCCGCGTCGAAGACAGCGGTGGTCACATGGCTTTCCTCAGTCCCGCGCTCCAATGGGTGCCGCTTCCCCAACTCCTGATCGAGGCGAGCGTGCAGATTCCCGTCATTCAGGATCTCGACGGGTCACAGCCGAGGTTCGGCCTCCGACCGGCGGCTGGCGCCCGCTTTCTCTTTTTCTGATCGATCATGCGGCGAATCGCGCTGGTGGCCCTTGCGGCGCTGGTTCTGATCTCCGCCCTGTT
>JAACAK010000040.1:0-889 GCA_011774835.1 Candidatus Kutchimonas denitrificans
GATCATGTTCTTCACGTAGTCGGCGTGACCCGGGCAGTCCACGTGCGCGTAGTGACGGTTCGCCGTCTCGTACTCCACGTGCGCCGTCGAGATCGTGATCCCGCGCGCCTTCTCCTCCGGCGCCTTGTCGATCTCGTCGTACGCCATGAACTGCGCCCCGCCGGCCTCCGCCAGAACCTTCGTGATCGCCGCCGTCAGCGTCGTCTTGCCGTGGTCCACGTGACCAATCGTGCCAATGTTGCAGTGCGGCTTATCGCGCTCGAACTTCTGCTTGCCCATGGGATGTTGTCTCCGTTCCGGGTATCTCTAGAGCGTTTCTCGTTTCGCCTGCGCCGTCGGCTCAGGCCATCTTGGACATGACTTCGTCGGCCACCGCCTGCGGCACGCGCTCGTAGTGGTCGAAGTGCATGGTGAACTGGGCCCGGCCCTGGCTCATCGAGCGCAGCGTGTTGACGTAGCCGAACATGTTGGCCAGCGGCACCTCGGCGCTCAGCACANNCGTTCGCTGTATCACGCTGTGTCAGCGGTCGTGTGGAGCGGGTGATGGGAATCGAACCCACGTAACCAGCTTGGAAGGCTGGGGCTCTACCATTGAGCTACACCCGCACGGTTCGGTTCGCCACGACCCACTGTGCCTCGCCAAGGTCCCGTCCCCGACGCGCGGCGCCGGAGGCGTGTTGGTGGAGGGGGTTGGATTCGAACCAACGTAGGCAAAGCCAACGGATTTACAGTCCGTCCCCTTTAACCACTCGGGCACCCCTCCGAGACGGCTCGGAGCGACCCCAGCTCGGACAGCGGCAGTGACTATGGCGAATCACCCTTCGCTGTCAACGTCTAACACCAAAGAAAACGCGACGAACCGCCCGGCCGAGCCGATCTTCGGTTCAGC
>JAACAK010000040.1:948-1124 GCA_011774835.1 Candidatus Kutchimonas denitrificans
CCATGGTCAAGCGCAAGTCCAACCCCCACGGCGGCCCGTCCAACGCGCCCGGTCGCCGGCCATCCGCGTCGAAACGCCCCGGCAAGCCCGGCGGCAAGCGCCCCGGCGCGGCCGGCGCGCCGCCTCCCGGCAATGACGAGGCGACCTGGCTGTGGGGCGGCCACGCCGTGCTGGCC
>JAACAK010000114.1:0-875 GCA_011774835.1 Candidatus Kutchimonas denitrificans
CGCGCGGTCGAGCGTACGGTCGACGCGTTCGGCGCACTGGATGTCCTAGTCAACAACGCCGGCATCATCAGCCGGGCTTCGGTCACCGAACTGGATGAGGCGGATTGGGACCGGGTGATGGCAGTGAACGCGAAATCGATCTATCTGATGTCGAGACACGCGATCCCGGTCATGACAGGGGGCGGTGGCGGATCGATCATCAACGTGGCCTCGGGTTGGGGCCTGACCGGCGGCGCCCGGGCCGCGGCGTACTGCGCCTCGAAGGGCGCGGCCGTGAACCTGACCCGGGCGATGGCGCTGGACCACGGCCCGGCGATCCGGGTCAACTGCCTCTGTCCGGGCGACACCGACACGGCCATGCTGCGAGCCGAGGCGGCGGAGCTGGGCGTGCCGATCGACGAGTTGCTGGCGGAGTCAGCGAAACGGCCGCTGGGCCGGGTCATCCGGCCGGCCGACGTGGCGGAGGCCGCGCTCTACCTGGCGGGCGATGGTGCGGCGGCGATCACGGGCGTCGCGCTGGTCGTGGACGGCGGCGGCCTGGCCGGCTACGGCTGAGGAGCGAGTCCCATGGGAAGGCTGCAAGACAGGCAGGTATTGATCACCGGCGGTGCCAGCGGGATCGGGGCGGCCACGGCCCGACGGTTCGTCGATGAAGGTGCCCGGGTCGCCGTGCTGGACAAGGACGCCGCCGGTCTGAAGCGAGTGCAGGCCGAGCTGGCCGGTCTGGCCGGAGTCGTCCGGGCGGACGTCGCGAACCCCACGGAGGTGGCGAAGGCCTTCGACGAGGTCGACGGGCTCCTCGATTCCCTCGACGTGCTGATCAACAACGCGGGGATCAGCATCCGGCACGACCTGCTGGACATCACGCCAGCCGA
>JAACAK010000114.1:880-101067 GCA_011774835.1 Candidatus Kutchimonas denitrificans
CGCATGCTGGCCGGCGGCGGCGGCGTGATATTGAACATGGGCTCGACCAACGCGCTGGTCGGCTATCGCCACTACGCGGACTACAACGCGTCGAAGGCCGGGGTCGTCGAGCTGACGCGGTCGATGGCGCTGGAGCTGGCGCCCAGGGTGCGGGTGAACGCCGTCTGCCCGGGCTACATCCTGACGCCGATGCAGGAGGCCGAGTACACGCCCGAGATGATCGAGGAGGTCAACCGCAAGATCCCGCTGGGCCGACACGGCCGGCCCGAGGAGGTGGCGGCGCTGTTCGCCTTCCTGGCCTCCGACGACGCCGCGTACATCACCGGCCAGGTCTACGTGATCGACGGCGGGGAGACCGCCGGCGGACTCGCTAGTCGGTAGGCAGTGTGCGGTGCGTCGGTGTGCAGTGAAGAACTGCAGACCGACGCACCGCACACTGCCTACTGTTATTCGTGCCGCAGCGCCTCCACCGGGTTCACCCGGGTGGCGCGCCGGGCCGGCACGTAGCAGGCGAGCGCGGCGATCCCGCTCAGTATCACGATCACCGCCGCCAGGACGAGCGGGTCGGCGGCCCCCACACCGTACAGCTGGCTCTGAAGGACCCGGGCCAGCGCCACCGCGACCAGAACGCCGACGACGATGCCCAGCGCCGCCAGCCGCATCCCCTGCCCCAGCACGAGCCTCAGCACGTCGGCGGCCCGGGCACCGATGGCGACCCGGACGCCGATCTCCTGGGTCCGGCGGCTGACCGCGTAGGCGATGACGCCGTAGATCCCCACGGCGGCGAGAACGAGCGCGATGAGCGCGAACAGGGCCATGAGCCAGGTGGAGAAGCGTGCACGGGCGAGCGACTCGCCCAGCACCTGCTCCATCGTCATGACGTCGTAGATGGGCACGGCCGAATCGTACTCGTGAATCGCCGCGCGCGCGGCGCCGAGGGCCGCGTCCGGCCGCACGTCGCTGGAGACGACCAGCGACATGCTGCGAGACTGTGGGAACTGGGCGTAGGCCACGTAGATGCTGGGGTTGGGATCGTCCCGCAGACTGGCATGCCGGACGCCGGTGACCACGCCGACGATCCGGAACCACCGGCCGGGGAAGCCGATGCGCCGACCGATGGGGTCCACGCCGGCGAAATGCTGGCGGACGAAGGCATCGTTGACCACCACCACCGGCTCCGCGTCGGGACCGTCGGCGGCGGTGAACCCGCGGCCCTGTCGGAGCGGCACCCCCATCGCCTGGAAGTAGGTGGGCGTGACCACCGCGAAGTTGACCGTCCGGTTCTCACCTTCCGGGATGTCTGATTCGCCTTCCTTCAGAAACGACGTGCCGCCCCGGTCCGCGGCGAGCGGGACCTCCGAGACGAACCCGGCGGCCGCGATCCCCGGCGCGGCGTTGAGGCGCTCCTCCAACTCCCCGTAGGCAGTGATCAGGCTCGCCCGATCCTCGTAGCGTGAACTGGGGAGCGTGACCCGCATCGTGACCCGGTCCATAGCCTCGAACCCGGTCTCCACACCCCGCAGGTTGACGAAACTCTCGAGCAGCAGGCCGGCGCCGACCAGCAGCACCAGCGAGAGCGCCACCTCGGCGACCACCAGACCCGAGCGCAAGCGGGAGCCGGCGCCGCCACCTGCCTGGCCGCGACCGCCCTCGCGCAACCGTTCGCTCAGGTTCTCGGTGATGCCCTGGAAGGCGGGCGCCAGCCCGAACAGGACACCGGTGAGGATCGAGACGATCAGCGTGAAGGCGAGGACCCGACTATCGAGTCCGACTTCGTGGAGCCGCGGGATGTCTTGCGGCGCCAGCTGGACCAGCAAGCGGGCGCCGAAGACGGCGATGATCAGACCGGCGATGCCGGCGATGGCCGACAGGCCGATGCTCTCGGTGAGCAGCTGGCGCACGAGACGGCCCCGTTCGGCCCCCAGCGAGGCACGCAGCGCGAACTCCCGGACCCGGGTCGTGCCTCGGGCGAGCAGCAGGTTGGCGACGTTGACGCAGGCGATCAGCAGCACCAGGCCGACGGCGCCCAGGAGGATCAGCAGCTGGATGCGGGCGTCGCCCAGAACCTGATGGTCGAAGGGCGTCAGCACGACGTCCCAACCGGCGTTGCTCGACGGGTACTCTTGCTGCAGGCGGCGGGCGATGGTGCTCAGCTCGGCCTCCGCCTCCGCCAGCTCCACACCGGGCTCGAGCCGGGCGATGACGTTCATGAAATGAGCGCCCCGGTTGCCACCCGCCATCTCCATGGCGAACGGTATCCAGAATTCCGTCGGCTCGGTGGGGATCGCACCTTCCAGCACGATGGGCGGCGGAAACTCGAAATCGGGGGGCATGACGCCGATCACACTGTAATTCGTACCGCCCAGTCGGATCGATCGCCCGATGATCTCCGGATCGGCGCCGAAGCGATTCTCCCACATCGCGTGGCTGAGGATGATTACGGGATCGGCGTCCGGCCGATCGTCCGCCGCCGTGAAGCTCCGGCCGATCCGCGGCGTGGCCCCGACCACATCGAACATGCTCGCGGTGACCTCGGCGCCGCGGACGAGCTGCGGGGTGCCGTCTGCCTCGAAGACGAGCCGTGTCCAGGCGAACGCGCCCATATCGTCGAACACGCTGTTCGAGCCGCGCCAGTCGGCGTAGTTCGGCGGCGCGGCGTACATGTACGGCAGGCCGCGCTCCAGGTTCTGCTCCCAAACCACCACCAACCGATCGGGCTCGCGGTACGGGAACGGCCGCAGCATGACGCCGTTGACCACCGAGAAGATCGCGCTGGTCGCCCCGATGCCGAGGGCGAGTGTGAGAACCGCCGTCGCGGTGAAGCCCGGGCTTCGGCGAAGCATCCGGACGCTGTAGCGCAGGTCCTGCCAGAGACTGATCATGGGGAAAGGTCACCTGGTCTGAGGGTTCAAATGGCTTCGGTGTGCGGTGTACTGCATACCGACGCACCGCACACAGCAAACCGTTCATCTGTGGTCGGCAGCGATGCCGATTCCGTATTCGGCGACGCGCCGCACTCCCTCGTAGCGATCCCTGGGCAGCGGCTCGAAGGTGCCCCAGACGAAGACGAACCCGGAGCCCGGCGGTCCGCCGTAGGCCTTCACCCAGGCGGAGGCGTCGCCCTTCTCATCCAGCGCCAGCACGGTCGTCACGCCCGGGGCCTCGATCCCCGAGACGCCGACCCACCAGTCGGCGAGCCCCCAGCGTCGGCCCTCGTGGGTCGGGAACGCGCCGTACCGATCCACGTTGTAGCCGTCGAGATCGATGTCGAGCAGGGCCGCCGGCCGTCCGCGATCGACACCCGTGATCCGACCCTCGGCGTTGCGGGCCACCATGAGCGGCGGCAGGCCCAGCCAGACGATCTTGCCCCCGGCATCCAGGTACCGCCTGGCGAGGACGGTATCCGACGGCAGCGGGGCGACCGTGGCCGGCAAATCGTCCATGGCGAATACGATCACGCTGGGCGCTCCGTCCTCTATGGATGCCTGCATGAAGCTCGACAGTTGGAACCGGTCCACGACCTCGTAGCCGAAAGAACCGAAGTAATCGCGGACCCGCTCGTGTCCGGCCAGGGTGTTCCACCCCTCCCGCTCTTCGTCCCAGTACACGGCGCGCCGTGGCGGCGGCCCGGCCTCGAGCCGTACCGCGTAGACGCCGCCGTCGTCGCAGCCGACGTAGATGCGGCCGCTGGCGACGACAGCGGAGGAGGTGATGGCGGCGTTCAGCCTGAGCTCCCAGCTCAGAGCACCGCTATCGGCATCGAGGGCCAGGAAGCGGCCGGCATGGTTGCCCACATAGGCGATGTCGCTGGCCAGTGCGGGCGACGCGAAGACCCGGTTGCCCGTGACGAACCGCCAGACCTCGGCGCCCGTCGCCAGGCTGAGGGCGTGTACATAGAGACCGTCGGACGAGCCGACGATGGCCATACTGTCGAAGACGGCCGGAGAGGACACCACCCAGGGCATCCCGTTGTCGTAGCGCCAGCGAAGCTCGCCCGACGCGACATCGACGGCGTAAAACTTCCCATCCCGGGACCCGAACAGGACCGTCCCGTCGGCCACGGCAGGTGACGACTGGATCGTCTTGCGGTCGAAGCCGAACTCGGCGGAGCTCAGATCGACACCCTCGGTGGCGAAGCGCCAGCGCGTTTCGCCGCTCTCGAGGTCGATGGCGTAGAGGAAGCCGTCGGCGCTGCCCACATAGGCGTTGCCGTCGGCCACGGCGGCCGATGATCGGACCCGACCGCCCGTAGCCACGCGCCAGCGTTCCGCGCCCGTCTCCGCATCGAAGGCGTAGACGTTGCCGTCGCCCGACCCGACGATCACCTGGTCTCCCGCGACAACGGGCGACGACGTGATGTAGTCCCATCCCTCGTCCCCCCAGGCCCATGGGTGGTCGCTTCCCGTCTCCACCTTCCAGCGCAAGCGCCCGTCGCGACGGTCGAGGGCGTAGAACGCGTTCGACCGATCGCCGAAATAGACGAGATCGCCACGAGCCGCGGCGGATGAATGGATCGGGCCGGCCGCCGAGAAGCGCCATCGCTCGTGACCGGTCCCCCGATCGATGGCGTAGAAGTTCCCGTCTCCGCTGCCGATATAGACCAGCTCCGAGTCCACCAGCGCCGACGCGCGCACTGGCCCCTCGGTTTCGAAGCTCCACTCGATCACGCCGCGGCCGGCGGGGCCGGACGGCGCATAGACGCCCTGCCCTCGCGGGCCACCCCGGAACTTCGCATCGATGCCGGGCAGCGGCGCCTCGGTACAGGCGTGGGCGGTAAGCATGGCAAGCGACAGCACCAGCGCGTGCGCTCGACGCCGGCGCGCGATCGGCCGGACGGCACGGGCCGTGGTCGTTCCCGAGTCGTTCATCGCGTCCCTCCCTTCGGAACGGCCTCCGTTCGCGCCCCCGCGCAACGCCCTGCGCTCCGGTCGGTGCAGGGTCCCGGATTCTGACGTACCGCCGAACCGTACGCAACCGCAGCTGGATTGGATTCACTGGCTGGAGCAGACACGGTCCGGTAAGGGAGCTATCTTGACACCGGCGCAAGCCACCGCCGTCGCGTACCCGGAGCAGAAGCGTCCCGATCGCGCCGGCCAGCTTCAACACGTACCACGAGCCATGAAGATCACGCGAATCGCCGCCTATCGAGTCGAACTGCCGTTGCACGAAGGAAGCTACAGATGGTCCGGCGGCAAGTCGGTGGAGGTCTTCGACAGCACGGTCGTACGGATCGAGACCGACGCCGGCCTGGCCGGCCACGGCGAGATCTGCCCACTGGGTCCCTTCTACCTGCCGGCCTACGCGGCGGGCGCCCGGACCGGCATCGCCGAGCTGGCGCCGCACCTGTTGGATGAAGACCCGACGAAGCTGGCGCGGCTGAACCGCCGCATGGACGCGGCGCTGCAAGGCCACCCTTACGTGAAGTCGGCCATCGATATGGCGTGCTGGGACATCCTCGGCCAGGCGGCGGGTTTCCCGGTCTGCGAGCTGCTGGGCGGCCGTTACGGCAGCGACTTCGTGCTCTACCGGGCGATCTCGCAGGGCGAGCCGGACGAGATGGCGAAAAGCGTCGCCGGCTATCGCGCTGAGGGCTACCGCCGCTTCCAGCTGAAGGTCGGCAGCGATGTGGAGACCGATATCGCCCGGATCCGGGCGGTGAGCGAGGCGCTGGAGCCAGGCGACGTGGTGGTGGCGGACGCGAACACCGGATGGCTGCCGCACGAGGCGGCCCGCGTCGTCCGGGGCGTGCGGGATGTGGATATCTATATCGAACAGCCTTGCGCCACCTACGAAGAGTGTCTGTCGATCCGGCGGCGCACCGACCATCCGTTCGTTCTCGACGAGATCATCGACGGGATCCCGATCCTGCTGCGCGGTCACGCCGATGGGGCGATGGACGTGGTGAACATCAAGATCAGCAAGTTCGGCGGCCTGACGAAGGCGCGGCAGGCCCGTGATCTGTGTGTCGAGCTGGGGATCGCGATGACGATCGAGGACAGCTGGGGCGGCGACATCGTCACCGCCGCCATCGCCCACCTGGCCCACAGCACGCCGCCGCAGTTCCTGTTCACCGCGACCGACTTCAACAGCTACGTCACCGTGAGCATCGCGGACGGCGCGCCGCAGCGGGCAGGCGGCCGGCTGAGCGCCTCGTCGGAGCCAGGGCTCGGGGTGCGGCCGCGGATGGAGGTGTTGGGCGAGGCGGTTTTCAGCAGTGAGAGGTAGCTGAACATCCAACATCCAACGTCCAACCTCCAACGTCCAACGTCCGAATCAACCTTCATTCCTCACCGCCGCCATCGCCATCTGTGCAACGATTCTGGACCCACGCGTCTCCATGGCTGAGCGACCCGCCAGGAGACGTGTAACGGGAAGGAGCGAGAATCGTGAAGATCCACAGACTGACAGCGCTGGTGGCGGTTATCGCCATCGTCTACGCCGCCTGCACCTCGCAGCGCGGCCGGGACGCCGACGAAGTCGAGCCCGACGCGGGTACGGCCACGTCGACCCAGAACGAGACGCCGTCGGATCCGCGGCCCAATCCGCCGGCCGCCGAGCCGGAGGTCGCGCGGGCGGCCGAAAAGCGGGCGCAGCAGGCCGTCGCGGAAGCCGCGGTCCTGACCGACATGGCAACGACGGCCCGGCCGGACCTGGCGGGACGGTACAACCCCAACTTCAACACCGAGTCGTACGAGCACATCGCCGAGAACGGGTTCCGGCTCGCCGTCGACAACCCGCTTTCCACCTTCTCGATCGATGTGGACCGGGCAAGCTACAGCAACATCCGGCGATTCATCAGGAGCGGTCAGCGGCCGCCGATCGACGCTGTCCGGATCGAGGAGATGATCAACTACTTCAGCTACGACCTTCCGGAACCGGAAGGTGAACATCCGTTCTCGATCACGACCGAAGTGACGGACGCGCCGTGGCAGCCGGCGCACCGGCTGGTCCGGATCGGGGTCCAGGGCCAGCGGGTCGAGACGGCTGACCTGCCGCCCAGTAACCTGGTCTTCCTGATCGACGTGTCGGGCTCGATGCGGAGCGCCAACAAGCTGGCGCTGCTCAAGTCGTCGTTCCGGCTGCTGGTGAACGAGCTGCGGCCGCAGGACCGGGTGGCGATCGCCGTCTACGCCGGCGCGGCGGGCCTGGTGCTGGACTCGACACCGGGCGACGAGAAGGACGTGATCCTCGACGCGATCGAGGCGCTCCAAGCCGGCGGTTCGACCGCCGGCGCCGCCGGGATCCGCCTGGCCTACGAGGTCGCCCGCGAGAACCACATCGAGGGCGGCAACAACCGGGTGATCCTGGCCACCGACGGCGACTTCAACGTCGGCGTCTCCAGCGACGGCGAGCTGGTCCGGCTGATCGAGGAGAAGCGGGAGCAGGGCACCTTCCTCACCGTGCTCGGCTTCGGCACCGGCAACCTGAAGGACTCGAAGATGGAGAAGCTGGCCGACCACGGGAACGGCAACTTCGCCTACATCGACAACCTGATGGAGGCGCGGAAGGTGCTGGTCACCGAGATGGGCGGCACGCTGCTGACCATCGCCAAGGACGTGAAGATCCAGGTGGAGTTCAACCCCGCCCGCGTCCAGGCGTACCGGCTGATCGGCTACGAGAACCGCCTGCTGGCGAACGAGGACTTCAACGACGACACGAAGGACGCGGGCGAGCTGGGCGCCGGCCATTCGGTGACGGCCCTTTACGAGGTCATCCCGGTCGGGCTCGAGAGTCCGTACGCCATCCCCGAGGTGGACCCGCTGCGCTACGGGTCGCAGGAGGCGACGGCGGCCGCGTCAGAGAGCGACGAGCTGCTCTTCGTCAAGCTGCGCTACAAGGCGCCCGATGGCGACGAGAGCCGGCTGATCACCCGGCCGGTGGCCGACGAGAGCGGCGCCGCGTCGGTGGACCTTCAGTTCGCGTCGGCGGTGGCCGGGTTCGGGATGATCCTGCGCGACTCCGAGTATCGGGGCGACTGGACGCTGGCCGACGTCCTGGAGCAGGCCCGGGAAGCGATGGGCGCGGACCGGGAAGGCTACCGATCCGAGTTCATTCGTTTGGTGGAGATGGCAAACTCGTCCGAGCTGTTGGCGGGAATTGGGGAATGAGGATTCCCGATTCGGGATTCAGGTTTTGATATCGGGAGTTCGGGATTGGTTATTCAGGGGTTCGGGGTGGACGGGAAGTGGGGAATGATAGGTGGGGAGTTGGGAATGGGAAGCGGGGAGTGAGCGCGCTACCTCCCGATCCCCGAATCGCCTTCCGCTTCCCAGATTCCCGCCTTCCCCGAATCACCGAATCCCCGAATGTACAATCCCGAACTCCCGAACTCCCGACCTCCAACCTCCCAATATCGATTCCGAACTCGGGATTCCCTACTTCCCCTCCTCATATTCAGCCTTCAACCGATTCCCGAATTCCCGCCGGAACTTTGCCAGTTTCGGGCTGATGACCGCCTGGCAGTACGGCTGGTTCGGGTTGTTGCGGAAGTACTCGTCGTGGTAGTCCTCCGCCGGGTAGAAGGTGTCGAATTCGGTCACCTCGGTGACGATCGGGTCGTCGAACACCCCTTCCTTTTCCAGCTCGGCGATCATCGCCTCGGCGGCCGCCTTCTGCTCCGGGTCGTGATAGAAGATGACGGAGCGATACTGGGGACCGACATCGTTGCCCTGTCGGTTGAGCGTCGTCGGGTCGTGGATCGAGAAGAAGACCTCCAGCAGCTCGCGGAACGAGATCATCTCCGGGTCGAACTCGACCTGGACGACCTCGGCGTGGCCGGTCGTGCCGGTGCAGACCTGCTGGTAGGTGGGGTCGGGAACGTGGCCGCCGGAGTAACCCGACTTGACGCTCTTCACCCCCTGGAGCTGCTCGTACACCGCCTCGAGACACCAGAAGCAGCCGCCGGCCAGGGTAGCGACAGCTCCGGAACCGCCGTTGGTCATGACTCGATCACCTCTCGCTCGGGCTCGCTCAGTGCCGGAACAGGCGCCGGCCGGTGAGGACCATGGCCATGTCGTGCTCGTCGGCCGCGGCGATGACCTCTTCGTCCCGGATCGAGCCGCCGGGCTGAACGATGGCCCGGACGCCGGCCGCCGCGGCGGCGTCGATGCCGTCGCGGAACGGGAAGAAGGCGTCCGACGACATAACGCATCCCTTGGCCGGTTTGTGCCCGGCCTCCTCGGCCTTCATCGCGGCCAGCTTCGACGCATCGACCCGGCTCATCTGGCCGGCGCCGATCCCGATCGCCATCTCGTCGCGGGCGAGCAGGATGGCGTTCGACTTGACCCCCCAGATGGCGGCCCAGGCGAAGCGCAGGTCGCGCATCTCGTCGTCGGTCGGTTTCCGCTTCGTAACGGTGCGCCACCCTTCGTCCTCGCCGGGCCAGGGCGGATCGGAGCGGCTCTGCAGCAAAGCGCCGCCGGGTACGCCGCGGAGTTCGAGGGCGCCCGCCAGGTGGCCGCGGTCGACCAGATAGCCGGCGGAGGCCTCGGGGAAGCTGAGGATCCGGAGGTTCTTCTTGCCCGTCAGCACCTCCATCGCCCCGTCGTCGTAGGACGGCGCCACCACGCACTCGACGAACAGCTCGGCCAATGACTCGGCGGTCTCCGCATCGACCTGGTGGGTGATGGCGATGACCGATCCGAAGGCGCTGGTGGGATCGGTGGAGAGCGCACGTTTGTACGCCTCGACCACGGTATCGCCGACGGCCAGGCCGCAGGGAGTGGTGTGCTTGATGATCGCGCAGGCCGGCCGCTGTGAACGGGCGAAGGGCGACAGCGACATCAGCGCGCCGTCGAGGTCGAGGATGTTGTTGTAGGAAAGCTCCTTGCCGTGGTGCTGCTCGAGGGCGGCGACGCCGCGGTGGCCCGGCGTATCGCCGATCCGGTAGAACGCCGCCCGCTGGTCCGGGTTCTCGCCGTAGCGCAGGTCCTGGATCTTCTGCAGGCGCAGCGAGAACTCCGACGGGAACTCGTCGGAGCCGGCGGCGAGGTAGTGGGAGATGGCCGAATCGTATCCGCTGGTGTGGCGGAACACCTTGACGGCCAGAGCGCGTCGCCATTCGGGGTCGACCACGCCGGAACCCAGCTTCGCCAACGCCTCCTCGTAGTCGGCCGGATCGCACAGCACGATGACGTGCGGATGGTTCTTCGCCGCCTCGCGGAGCATGGTCGGTCCGCCGATGTCGATCTGCTCCAGCGCGTCGGCCAGGGTCACGTCGGGCCCGGCGATCGTCTCCTCGAACGGATACAGGTTGACCGCGACGACGTCGATGGGCTCGATCTTCTGCTTCTTGAGCTCCTTCATGTCGCTATCGACGTCGCGCCGCGCCAGGATGCCGCCGGCGATGACCGGATGCAGCGTCTTCACGCGGCCGCCCAGGATCTCCGGGAAGTCGGTGGCGTCGCCCACCCCTCTGACATCGACGTCCGCCTCGCGCAACGCCCGGGCGGTGCCGCCGGTGGACAGGATCTCGTAGCCCAGGTCGACCAGGCCGCGGGCGAATTCGGCGATTCCGGTCTTGTCATAGACACTCAGTACGGCGCGTGGCACCTTCTCCCTCCTGCGTTGCGGTCAGCGTTGCCAGCCGCGCTCGCTGGAGGCGAGCGCATCGTCTTCCGCGGTCAACTGAAAACCCAGCGATTCGAGCCCGGCGCCGCGGCGGACGCGTCCGTCGTCGTCGAGGGTGATGTCGCCGCGAGCGAGGGCGCTGAGCACCGACGGGTAGAGCCGATGCTCGTACTTGAGGACCCGGGCCGCCAGGCTATCGGGCGTATCGTCGCTGAACACCGGGACCGGCCACTGAGCGATGATCGGGCCGGTATCATAGCGTTCGTCCACAAAGTGGACGGTGGGGCCGGACACCTGGGCGTTGGACGCGATCACGGCCTCGTGCACGTGATGCCCCCACATGCCGCTGCCGCCGAAGGCCGGCAGCGGACCGGGGTGGATGTTGACGATGCGGCCGCGGTAGGCGCCCACGACGCTCTCGGGGACCAGCTTCAGATAGCCGGCGAGGGCGATCAGCTCGATCCCGTGCTCGCGCAGCACCTCGAGCAGCGCCCGGCCGAAGGCGTCGGCGTCCTCGTAATCCTTGGGCCGCACGATCGCGTCGGGAACACCGGCGCGCTCAGCACGGTCCAGCGCGCCCACCCCCGGCCGATCGCTGACGACCAGCGCGATGCGACAGGACGGATCCGGCCGTCCGTCGGCGCCGAACGTATCGAGTAACGCCTGCAGGTTCGTGCCGCCACCGGAGGCGAAGACCGCCACCGCGGGTATTTCAGCCACGGTTCAACTCCCGATTCTCGAGACTGGCCAGCATCCCCTCCACCGCCTCCCCGAGATCCCGTACCTTCTCGATGCCCTCCGGCGCCCCGGCTCCGCCGGCCCCGGTCTCGATCAGGAACGGCGTGCCGCCAACCTCTTCGGTGACCGCCACGTCGCGCCAGCGGTCGCCGACATAGAACGAGCTGGCCAGGTCGAGGCCGAGCTCGTCCCGGGCTCGCAAGTACATGCCAGGCGCCGGCTTACGGCAGTCACACGGCCCGTCCACATCGGGGTGGTGGGGGCAGTAGTAGACCGCGTCCAGCTCCACGCCCTCGGCGGCCAGCAGGTCGACCAGCCGGCGCTGGACGGCCCCGAAGTCCTCCTCGCTGAACAGGCCGCGAGCGATGCCCGATTGATTCGTGACCAGTATGACGGGAAGCCCGGCCGCTTTCAACCGGGCCAGCGCGTCGGCGGCGCCGGGAATGAGTTCGACGCCGTCGGGGTCGCCGAGATCCCCACGCTCGTAGATCAGGGTTCCGTCGCGATCGACGAAGGCGGCGGCTCGTCTATGGTCGTCTCGGGTCATCATCAGCGGTCAAAGCATTGGAGAGGACATCGATGAGCTCGGGCTCCTCGTGCGGCAGCACGGTGCGCGGGTCGACGCAGAGGGCGCCGTCGCTGACGCGGGCGATTACCGGCGGCGTGGCAGCGCGGCAACGAGCCTCGAGCTGGCTCTCGCCCGTGCCGGGCAGGCGAATCTTGAGCGTCCACGTCTCCAGCTGCACGCCGGGGTACGAGCCGCCGCCGACTTCCGCCGCGTCACGGACCAGGACGATCTCGGCGTCACGGACCCGCTCGCGCAGGGCGGATGCGATGTTCTCGGCCCGTCGGCGCGAGGCGTCGCCGCTCTGGGTGATCATCGCCAGCGCCGGGACCTCGGTCGCCGCGGTCGCCGGATCGCGCCACAGTCGCAGCGTCGCCTCGAGCGCCGCGAGGGTCAGCTTGTCGACCCGGAGCGCCCGGAGCAAGGGGTTGGCGCGGAGCCCGGCGACGATCGCGCCGCGGCCGACGATGATGCCGGCCTGCGGGCCGCCCAACAGCTTGTCTCCGCTGAACGTGACGACATCGACGCCGGCGCTCAGCGAACCGCTGACGCTCGGTTCCCAGGGCAGCTCCGGGATCTTGCTCGCGTCGGGCAGCAGCCCGGATCCGATGTCGTGGATCACCGGGACCTCGTGCTTTCGAGCGAGGGCGACGAGCTGCCCGATCGACACTTCGGCGACGAAGCCCGACTGCCTGAAGTTGGATCGGTGCACCTTGAGCAGGGCGCCCGTATCGGGCCCGATCGCCCGTTCGTAGTCCTCCGGATGTGTCCGGTTGGTGGCGCCCACCTCGACGATCCGAGCACCGCTCTTCGCGATGATGTCGGGCACGCGGAACGAGCCGCCGATCTCCACCAGCTCGCCGCGGGAGACGATTACACCTCTCTCCCGGGCCAACTCGTTGAGGACGAGGACAACCGCCGCCGCGTTGTTGTTGACGACCAGCGCGTCCTCGGCGCCGGTCAGCTCCTTCAGCAGGTCCGCGCAGTGATCGTAGCGGGAACCGCGGGCGCCGGCCTCCAGGTCGTATTCGAGGTTGCTGTAGCCGAGAGCCGCGTCTTCCAGGGCCCAGCGCGCCCGGGCCGGGAGCGGAGCCCGCCCGAGGTTGGTGTGGAGCGGTATCCCGGTCGCGTTGATCACCCGGCGCAATGACGGCCGCTCCATGGCCTCGATCTCGGTTCGTGTGGCGGCGGCGACTTCCGCTGCCGTGGGCGCATCGGGGCGGCGGCCGGCGGCCAGGTCGGCGCGGAGCCGCTGGAGCGCGCGACGCACCGCGTCGACGACGAGCCAGCGCGGCCGCGCATCGAGGATGGCCGCGAACTCCTCGCGGCCCAGGAGCGAGTCGACGCTGGGGATCTTCCGCCGCGAATCGTTCACGAAGCGCCCTCCCCCTGCGGCGGCGGCTCCTCCGTCTCGTCTTCGGGCGCTTCGCGTTCGAATTCCAGCTCACCGCCGCCGGTCAGGCCGCTCAGGTTCACGATATCCGAGACACGCGCCACGTACGAGCCCGGTGGAAGCGGCGACGCGAGGAAGGCCACGATGCGCTGATCGGGCAACGGCCCGGCGACGGCCGGCTCCTGTGCCGGCGGCGCTTCGCGGCCCGCCTGGCGCCGGGTCGGTGGCGGAGCGGCCTCCTGCGCCACGCCCCCCGTATCGGCCGCGGCGGCGGCTTCGGCGGCGGCGAGTGAATCGCGCCGCGCCTGCTCTGCCTCACGGATCGAGTCCTGATAGGCCTGGTATCCCGATTGGTGCATCACGGTATCGATGGCGAGCGGGATACTGTCGGGCAGCGAAACGATCTCGACGTTCTCGACGCCTACCGGGGCCTCGGGGTCGAGGTAGCCGTCGAACCCGAGTGAGATCATCATCGAGTCGAGGAGCTCGACCTCGCTGAGGACCGGGCCCACGGTATCGTGCTTGAAGACGCGAAACTCGAGGGTCACGCTGTCATCGGCCGCCAGGCCCACCTGTATCGTGTCGGAGCGATCGAAGGCGTCGGCCCGGAGATTGTTGTTCACGTCCTCGTATCCGATGGCGAGATAATCGCCGGGCGGCAGTCTGGCGAGGGTGAAACGGCCGCTGGTATCGGCGGGCAAGCCATAGCGCAGCGTATCGGGAAGGTGAACCGCATCGACTCGGGCCGAGCGGTGGACCTGGCCGGTGATGCGATCGTAGACCACGCCGATCATCCGGTTGTCGGGGATGGGCAGCCCGGTGGAGACGACATGCTCGATCGGATCCGGGATCGCGTTGTTGAAGTAGTCCTGGAGCTGCGGCTGGATCCGGATGTGATAGATGCGGTCGTCCACCCAGCCGATCCGCGGCCGCACCTTCAGGTCGCGCTTCCCCTTGTCGACGTCCGGCCGCCGATCGAAGGGATACATGAGGACGACGCCCAGGATGTTGCGCTCGCTGATCGGCTCATCGAACTCGAAGCGGACCGAGCCGTGGGAACCGCGGAATTCGGTGACGACCGCGAAGCTGTCGGGCTCGACGAGCACCAGGCTCGGCGGTGTCGTGTCGGGCGGGCCGCCCCGCGGCGCCGAGACATGAGCGCACCCCTGGAGACCGCTCAATGCTGCCAGAAAGAGCGAGATCGCCACGGCGACGAAACCGGCGATCAGCGGTCGCGGCACGATCCCCCTCCGGCGTTCTCCGGCTCCCCGGATCCCCGACTCCCCAATTGCTATTCGACGTCTCCCATCAACGAGCCTCGAGCCCGGCCCGCTTCTGCTCGATCTTCTCCAGCTGCTCCTTGAGCCCCGACAGCTTCTCGCGCGCCTGATCGACCACGTGGTCCGGCGCCTTGTCCACGAAATCCTTGTTGGCAAGTCGCTTTTCCGAGCGGATGACCAGGTCGCGCAGTTCCGATGCCTGTTTCTCCAGCCGGTCGCGCTCGCGTTCCAGATCGATCAACCCCTCGAGTGGGACATGGATCTCGGCGCCCGAGGCGAGGACCGCCGTGGCCTCGACGCCCTGCAGCTCGCCGTCGAACGACAGGCCGTCGATGCCAGCGAGCTTCAGGGCGGCCACGCCTTCGGCCTCGAAGGCTCTACGCAGCGCGTCGTCGGCGCCGCGCACCATGACATCGATCGCGCGGCCGTGAGCGACGTTGTACTCGCTGCGGATGTTGCGGACGGCCGTCAGCGCGTCCTGCAACGTGCCGACCTGGTCTTCCGCCTCGGCGTCGTCCCAGTCCGCCTCGGGAGCCGGCCACGGCGCGATCATGATGCTGTCCGCGTCCCGGTTGGGCAGGCGCAGCCACAGCTCCTCGGTGATGAACGGCATGATCGGGTGCAGCAGGCGCAGGCTGCGATCGAGAACTTCGCGGAGAACCGCGCGTGCCACGTCGCGCCCCGCGCCACCGGACTCGTCGTAGAGGCGCGGCTTGATCAGCTCGAGGTACCAGTCGCACAGCTCGCTCCAGAAGAACCGGTAGAGCTCCGCCGCCGCCTCGTGCAGGCGAAAGCGCTCGAGGTCATCGGTCACCTCGCGGCAGGTGCGGTTGAGGCGCGACAGTATCCAGCGGTCCGCCAGATCGAGCGACCCGCGTTCGGGCAGCGGGTCCACCGGACCCTCGAGGTGCGGGAGCGCGAGGCGCGCCGCGTTCCAGATCTTGTTGCCGAAGTTGCGCCCGACGTGGAACGACTCCTCCAGGTCCTCGTTGTTGAGCAGCAGGTCGGCGCCGATCCCCATCTTGTTCGTCAGCGTGAAGCGGAGCGCGTCGGCACCGAACAGCTCTACGACCTCGAGCGGGTCGATCCCGTTGCCGAGCGACTTCGACATGCGCCGCCCCGTGTGGTCGCGGACCGTGCCGGTCAGGTAGACGTGACGGAAGGGCTCCGCGCCCATGAACTCGTAGCCCGCCATGATCATGCGGGCGACCCAGAAGAAGAGGATCTCGGGCGCGGTGACCAGCGTGTGGCCGGGATAGAACGCCTTCAGGTCCGGCGTCTCCTCCGGCCAGCCCAGCGTGCTGAACGGCCAGAGCCAGGAGGAGAACCAGGTGTCGAGGACGTCGGGATCCTGCTCGAGCTCGTCAGCGCCGCACTCTCCGCAGGCGTCGGGATCCTCGGGCCGGACCAGCGTGGCGTCGCAGGCACGGCAGTACCAGACGGGGATGCGGTGGCCCCACCACAGCTGGCGCGAGATGCACCAGTCGCGGACGTTCTCGAGCCAGTGCTCGTAGACGCCACCCCAATGCTCGGGGGTGAAGCGGATCGTACCGTCGCGGTAGGCGGCGAGCGCCGGCTCGGCCAGCGGTTTCATGCGGACGAACCACTGTTCGGAAACGCGGGGTTCGACCACGGTATCGCACCGATAACAGTGGCCGACCGAGTGAACGTGGGGCTCGGTCTTCTCGAGCAGGTCCTTCTCCCCGAGCTCCTTGACGACGGCTTCGCGGGCGGTGAAGCGATCGAGGCCGCGGAAGCGGGCGGGCACCGCGTCGCTCAGGGTGGCGTCGGGCTCGAAGATGTCGACCAGCTCCAGGTCGTGGCGGCGGCCGATCTCGAAGTCGTTGGGGTCGTGGGCCGGCGTCACCTTCACGAACCCGGTGCCGAACTCGGGGTCGACGAACTCGTCGGCGATGATCGGGATCTCTCGCTCGGCCAGCGGCAGGATGACGGACTTGCCGATCATGTCCTTATGGCGGGGATCGTCGGGATGGACGGCGACGGCCGTATCGCCGAGCATCGTCTCGGGCCGGGTTGTGGCGACGACGATGTAGCGCGACTCCTCGCCGGCGAGCGGATAGCGCTGATAATAGAGCGCGCCCTCGGTCTCCTCGTGCTCCACCTCCTCGTTGGCCAGCGCCGTGGCGCAGCGCGGACACCAGTTGACGATGTACTCGCCCCGATAGACGAGTCCCTTCTCGTACAACCTGACGAAGACCTCCCGCACCGCCCGGCTGGGGCCGGGGTCGAGGGTGAAGCAGGTGCGATCCCAGTCGGCGGACGAGCCGATGGCCTTGAGCTGGTCCAGGATGGTGCCGCCGGTCTCGTGCACCCAATCCCAGACCCGCTCGACGAACGCCTCGCGGCCCAGGTCCCAGCGCGTCTGTCCCTCGGCGGCCAGGCGGCGCTCGACGACGTTCTGGGTGGCGATACCGGCGTGGTCGGTTCCGGGAACCCAGAGCGCGTTGCGACCCTGCATGCGGCGCCAGCGGATGAGCACGTCCTGGACAGTGTTGTTGAGGCCGTGGCCCATGTGGAGCTCGGCGGTGACGTTGGGTGGCGGCATCACGATGACGTAGGCGGCTCCATCGCCCCGCGGGTCGGCACCGAAATAGCCGGCTTTCCACCAGCGCTCGTAGGTGCCGGCCTCGAAAGCGCGCGGCTGGAAGCGCGGCGCCAGCTCTGTCGGCTTTTTACCTCTCGACATCGACAACATGGCTATCGGTCAACGAAAGACGCGGCCGCCGCCGCATCCCTCCCGGACGACCCGGGCGGCACCGCGGGCGACGCACGCCGACGAACGGTTTGATCAGGTGTAACTTATCTTGAACGAACGGTGTGGCAATCGGCCGATCGGCGATCGGATCACTCAACCACCGCCGGATGTGTCGCGCTGGGCCTCTTCCCGGGCTTTCCGTTCGCGGATCGCCCGGACCCGCTCCTCGAACGTCTCGTCGATGTTCCCCTGGCCGGCCTGACGCTGGATCTCGGCCCATTCCTCGGCCGTGACCGCGTCCTCGCGGGTCGGCCCAAAATAGAACGGCAGTGGGAGCGTGATGGGGCCCAGGTGGATCTGCCCCGGCGATACTCCCCACTTGTTCCCCTCCTCGCCGACGGTCCAGTCCATGCGCTCGGCCTCGGCCGCCAATGCGGCCGCCAGGCTGTCGTTGCGGGCCTCGATCAGCGCGTAGAGCCGGTCACGCAGCTCCTCCGCTCGCTCCTTCGGCGTCATGTCGAGCCGGCTGGGCAGGATCGTCGGGATCAGCCACAACCGCAGGTCGCCGGCCCGGGGACGCAGACGCTCGGCCGTCGAGAGCGTCGGCGTCGCCTCGGGCTCTCCTTCCACGGCCGGCGCCGTGGGCTCGGGCTGCGGCTCCGGCACACGCTCAGGCTCGACCTCCACCGTCTCGGTGGGCAGGATCTCCACCACCTCGGTGCCCTCGGCCCGGATCCGGCGCGGCTCGCCGGCCGGCAGCACCGCGTAGTTCGGCTGCAGGTAGGCGACCAGCGCCCTCGACATGAGCACGAAGACCACGTGGGCCAACACCGACACGACGACCCCGATGGCCAGAGCGCGATCGTAGCGGCGCGAGCGCCGTCGATAGGCCTCGAGCGGACCGTGTCGTGGCGACGCCGCCGGAGGCCGCTCCTCGGAGGGGGCCTCCGGTGGCTTCAGAATGGTCGATAAGATCACAACCGCTGATACTCCCGATGCTCCATCCTGTTCCTTCTACAAGACTTTGGCCACCCGCGTCGCGGCCTCGTGCAGCCGTTCCGGCGGCTTGGTCAGCGCGACCCGGAAAAAGCCTTCCCCGCCTGTTCCCATTCCGGAGCCCGGAAAAAGAACCACGCCGGACTCCTGCAGAATCCGCCGGGCGAACTCGACCGACGGCTCGCCGCTGGGGATCGGGATCCACAGATACATGGTCGCCCGAGGCGGCTCGACGTCGAAACCAGCGGCGCGGAACCCCTCCACCGCCGCATCGCGTCGCTCCTGAAAAACGGCGACCTGCCGGGGGAGGAATCTCTCCCAAGCTTCGAGGCTGGCAACGCCAGCCGCCTGGCAGGCGAGGAAGACGCCGGTATCGTAATACGTCTTCACCTTAGAAAGCGCCTGGATGGCCGTTGAGTTCCCCGCGACCCAACCGATCCGCCACCCGGTCATGTTGAACGTCTTCGACAGCGAATGGTACTCGACCGCGACGTCACGCGCGCCGTCAAACTGTAAGACACTTGGCGGCTGGTAACCGTCAAAGGCGATCTCCGAATAGGCGTTGTCGTGGACGAGGAGCAGGTCGTGCTCGTGGCAGAAGGCGATGGCCTCGCGCAGGTAGTCCTCCGACGCCGTGGCACCGGTCGGGTTGTTCGGGTAGTTGAGATAAAGCAGCTTGGCGCGCGCGAGCTTCTTCTCGGGCACCTCGGACCAATCGAGCAGGAAGTCCCGCTCCGGGCGCAACGGCACCTGGATGACATCGGCGCCCAGCATGTGGGTGCCGCCGAAGTAGGGATAGTAGCCGGGATCCGGCACGATGGCGCCGTCGCCGGGATCGATGTAGACGAGAGGCAGATGGGCGATCCCCTCCTTTGTCCCGATCAGCGGCAGCACCTCGTCGAACGGATCGAGCTCGAAGCCGAACCGCGCCTTCATCCATTTGGCGATCTCGAGCCGGAACTCGGGCAGGCCGCGCTGGAACGGGTAACGGCTCATCCGCTCTTCGGTCACCGCCTGCTGAATCGCCCGGATCGTCTCGGGCGGAGGCATCTGGTCGGCATCTCCGGCACCGAGATCGATGACGTCGACACCCTTCTCGATGAGGTCCGCTTTGATCTTGGGCACGTCGGCCAGCGCGTACGGCGGCAGCGATGAGAAACGTTCCGAGAAATCTGGCATGACTAGCTCACCCTTACGAACAATTGAACACGGAACAGTTGAACACTGAACACGGAACGCTCAAACGTCGACTCGCACTCATGATGAGCGTGTTCCGTGTAATTTCTCGCTGCTCCCTGTTCCGTGTGGAGTCCTTCCTGTTCAGACCCACATCGCGGCCGCGCCAGGGCGCGAGCCGCCCGGCGATCACGGTCTGAGTCAGGGCTTTCGCAGCCGGGAGGTGAAAGCTATGGGTCCGGCGGACGTGTGGCCAGTCAGGTCTTCAGATGCTTCTTCTTGGCCGCCGGGAAGAGCACGTTGTTGAGGATGAGGCGGTAGCCCGGCGAGTGGGGGTGGAGGTCGAGGTCGGTGGGCGGATCGCCGATCACGTGCTGCGGGTCCTCCGGGTCGTGGCCGCCGAGGAAGGTCCAGGTCCCCTGCCCGTAGTTGCCGTGGATGTACTTGACCCAGGGGGCGCCCGACTCTTCGGCCAGCACGGTGACCGACCGCTTGACGCGCGAGCGCCGGTAGCTGGTGGTGAGCCCGTAGAAATCGGCGATGACGCGCTCGTGGCTCTGGGTCAGCATGGCGGCGACGGGATCGATCTTGGCGCTGAAGTCGAAGAGGCGGAAGGCGCCGAGCGGTTGCCGCAACGGCGTGTTGACCAGATGTCCATCGATATCGCTGAACGCGGAGAGGGACGGATCGGTGATGAGCTCGGCGTCCTCGAAGGCGAAGGTGCGTTCCCAATCGAGTCGCTGAGCGGCGTTGGGATCGGGGCCGTCACCGTCGGCGTAGCTGGCCGCGATATCGACGCCGATCGCCGCCAGCGCCAGGTCGATCGTCTCGGTGGCGGTGCACATGGCGAAGACGAAGCCGCCGTTCTCGACGTAGGCGCGAATCTCCTCGGCTACGCCCTTCTTGAGGGCGGGCACATCGTCGAAGCCGAGCTCGGCCGCGACCCGGCGATTCCGCGTCACCTCGGTCTGCAGCCAGGCCGAGCCGGCGTAGGTGATGTAGAACTTCGAGTACTGGCCGGTGAAGTCCTCGTGGTGCAGGTGGAGCCAGTCGTAACGGTCCAGCGCGCCCTCGACGACCGCCGGATCCCAGAGCTGATCGTACTCTATCCCCGCGTACGTGAGGGCCAGGGTGACCGCGTCGTCCCATGGCCGGGCGCCGGGCACCGTGTAGACCGCGATCTTCGGCGCCGTCTCGAGAATGACCGACTCCATGTTCGACGCCTCGATCTCCGCCCGGACCGCCGACAGCCGGCCGGCGCTGATCGGCTCCACGGTCACGCCGCGCAGCGCGGCCTCACGACGAATCGTCGAGCCGTCGGGGAGCAGGAACGAGCCGGCCCGGTAGTTGAGCAGCCACTCCACCGTCGCGTCGCGCTGGAGGGTCCAGTAGGCGAGGCCGTACGCCTTCAGGTGGTTGGCCTGGGCGTTGTCCATGGGGACGAGGAGGTGCTGGGCGACCGCGGGACCCGGGCGGAACGCGGCGAACCCGATGGCGATGACGACGGCGATTCGGTTGAGGCGGCGCCGGTTCATGAGCGGGGAACCTCGCCTTCAAGCTCGGCGAGCCGTCGCCGGCCGATGGGGGTCAGGGCCGAGCCCGGATACTCGATGATCAGGGTTTCGAGCAACGCGATCGCCTCGCCGCGGCGATCGGCGGCAGCCATCGCCTCGGCCAGCGTGATCAGCGCCACCGGCGCCGCGCCGGAGTCGGGGAACCGTTCGGGCACGCGGAGCATGACCTCACGGGCCGGCTCCAGATCCCCGGCTTCGATCGCCAGCTCCCCGGCCCAGACCAGCAGCGCCGGCCGGGCGGCCGAGGCCGGGGTCCCGGCGAACGCGTCGAGCATGCCCCGGTACGCCTCGCGGAGCTGTCCCTGCAGGGTCGCGCGGTGCGCGGTGGACACGGCCTCCAGCTCCGCCGGGCTGGCGTCCTGCAGGATGCGAAGCATGCGGATCGCGTCGCCGCGTTCGGGGCCGGTGAGGACCGCCGCCGCCGTTTCGAAGTTCTGGCGCGCCTCGTCGAACTCGCCAGCGTAGAGGGCCAGATAGGCGCGGAGCACGGCGGTCGTGCCCTCGAGGCGGCCGTCGGCTGCGGCGGGCAGATGCTCCAGGATCCGGCGCGACTCGTCGAGCCGCCCCTCGCGGAGGAAAGCCTCGGCAACGAGGAGGGCGAGAGCCGGCAGATCGCGATCCTCGGTGTACAATGCCGCGTGCTCCTGGAAGGCTCGGGCCGCGGCGTCGGCGTCGGCGCCAGCGGCCAACAGGCGGAGCCGCCGGGCGCCGGCCCAGCGGTGGGCGGCCGAGCCGGGCTGGGTGCGGTCGAGGAACCGGTCGAGCGTGGCGAAGGCGGCCGCCGTGTCTCCGCTGCCGAGATCGTGCCGAACGATCTGCCGCGCCATGTCCCAGGCCACCCTCTCTTCGGGCGCCTCGCGCAGCAGAAGACGGTAAGACCAGGCGACGAGGGCGGGCTGCTGGAGCGTGGCGGACAGCCTGGCGATACCCTGGATGAACCGCCGGCGTTCGCCGGAGCTCATCGGCTCGAGTGCGACCTGCACCATCTCCCGGGCCAGCGACTCGTCGCCGACCTGGATCGCGGCGATGGCCGCGAGCCGGGCCGCTCCCGGGGCCACCGGCTCACCCCCGATCAGATCGAGCACCGCTTCGCCGAACGCCCGGGCATCCAAGCCTGGCGATCGGATCCGCGTGATCAATACATCCCATGCCAACTCGGGTGACGACTCGAAGATGGCTAGCCAGGCGCGGGCGGCATCGGTCCAGCGGGCGCCGCTCATCATGTAAAGGTCGGCGAGGGCGATGGCGAGGCCACCCGACGCGCCGACGTGTCGCTGCCCTTCGAGGAGGACGGCCTCCGCCCGCTCGAACTCGCCCAGGCTGCTGAGCGCCTGTGCGTACTCGCGGTACGCCGCCTCGAGGCCCGGCGCCCGCTGGAGCCAGCGTTCGCCCGCTTCGATGAGCTCCGCCAGCCGGCCCAGGTCGGCCAGCACGCGAAGCTCGGCCTGCCGCAGCAGCGCGTTTCCTGGGTCGTGTTCGACCGCGCGCCGGATGGCGGGCAGCGCGTCGCTCAGGATGCTGAGCCGACGGCAAACTCGCTCGAACGCCAGAACGGCGCCGGGCTCGGCTGGATAGTCGCGGAGGATGGTCTGAAGCTCGATATAAGCGCGGCCGAGCTGACCGGCGCTCTCCAGGGCGATGGCCTCGCGGAGCTGGGCCCGCATCTGGGCCCTGTCGGTCTGGGCCCGGAGGTCGCCGCCCCCGATGGCGAGGGCGAGAGCCAGGGCGAGGCTGAGGCTACGGGGCACGAGACGACGGGCCACGGTTCAGCCGGTCGAAGTACTCGAGGATGAGACGGCGCAACGCCGGCGGATAGCGGCTCAACGTCTCGCTGTCGGGCAGCGGGTACTCGGGTCCCTTCAGCAACTCGGCCGGGAGCTCGCCGGGCCGCAGCACCTCCACCTCTCGTGGGCGCTCGGCGCGGCGGTCCCTCTCGAACTCGTCCCGCTCCAGCGTCCGCCCGGCATCGAGCAACCGGTTGTACAGCCGGTTCTGTCGTTCGACGATCTCCCGATCGATGCGGCCACGTTCCAGGTCCCGGGCCAGCTCCTCGGCCTCGCGCCCCAACTCGTCGATCCGTCCCAGCACCTGACCACGAGGCCCGAGGTCCCGGCTCAGGTTCTCCAGGTCCTCCCCGATGGCGCGCTGCCGAGCCGCCAGCTGGCGCAGCTGCTGGAGCAGCAGGTCGGTGGCATCGCCGGGCTGCAAGCCGCCGGCCTGCGCGTTCAGGTCGCCCTGTTGCTGGGCCAATTCGGCCAGCTGTTGCAGCGCCTCCTGCAGCCCGGTGCCGGAGCTGGCCGAGCCCGCGTTCTGGCCGGCGCGCATCGCCCGGTAAGCGATCTCGTTCAACGCTTCCGCAGCACGCTCGCTCAAGCTGGGATCGGCGCCGCCCGAGCGCGTCCCATCGCCCATCTGGGCCAGCAGCCTCTCCAACAGCTCGGAGACCTCGTCGATCTGACCGCCCAAGCCCCGATCGACCAGCAACGACCGCCTGGCCATCTCCAAGAGCGTCTCTCCCATCTGGTCGACGCCTCGCTTCAGCGCCGCCTGCTGAGATCGCGCTTCCTCACGGTCGGCGGCGTCGGCCGAGCGCATCTGCTCGGTCAGCTCGCCCTGACGCTCGGCCAGCTCGAGCGCCTCGGTGCCGGTGCGCTGGAGCGCCTGAACCACCTCCTGCCGCCAGCTGGCCTGCATCCCCTCCCGACCCTGGCGCAGCGCGTCGGCGACCTGACGCATCTGCGCCGCCGCCTGCGCCGCGGACCGGCTGGCCTGGCGCTGGCTCCCCCGTTGCAACGACGACGCGGTGCTCTGATCGGAGCCCGCCGCCCCGGCGGCCGCCCGTTCCGCCTCCGCCGCCTGTTTGCCGGCCGCGTCTTCGGCGGCCCGCTGCAGCTGGCGGGCGAGCTCGGCGCTGCGCTCGGACAGCTCCTCGCTGCGTCGGGCGAGCTCCCGCGCCTGCGCTTCGAGCCTGCGCGCCGCCGAGTCGGAGGCCGCGTCCGAATCGTCCACACGATCGGCCAGCTGCTCGTGCTCGTCGGCCAGCTCCGCGGCCTGAGTCTCGAGCCTGGCGAACTCCTGCTCGAGGGCAGCGCGCCTCAGCAGCTCCAGGGTCTGCTCCACGCGCTCCCTGAAGTCGACGCTCCCCTCGGCGAGCTGTCGGATCGCCTCCTGGATCCGTTGCGGATCGAGCTCGGCCAGAGCTTCGCGCAGCTCCTCGATCCGTTCCCGCAGCTCCGGCGTGAGGATCCGCTCGTAAAGCGCTTCGATCTCGCGCAGCCGCTCGAGCACGGTCGTGTCGTTCAGCCCCGAAGCTTCCACCGCCTCCTGCAGCTCCCGAACCGCCTGCTGTATCTCGCGGGACTCCTCGAGCAGGCGGCTGGCTTCATCGACGGCCCGACGGGCCGCCTCGGTCTCGCGGAACTCCACGTCGCCCTCGCTGCCAGGCGGCGCCAGTTGCTGGCCCGGGGCGGGCTGGGTCCGGGTCGACCGCTCCAGCGCCTGCATCGCCTCCTCCTGACGGCGCGCCCGTTCGGCCAACGCTTCGGTCTCACCGACCAGCTCTTGCGCTTCGACGATGGCTCGTTCCCGGACCTCGTCCAGGGTGGGGAGCCGCAGCCGGTATTCACGGCTCCGCCCCTCGTGCCGATCGGGGGCGTTGTCGTAGGCCCGGACGTAATAGTACAGCGTGTCGCCGGGCAGGAAGCCGCGCCCGCGGGCATCGAGGAGCGCCGACAGGCTGACCCGATGCGGCTCGCCATCGACCTCCAGCGGCTCGACTCGTTCGGGCCAGGCCTCGCCCCAGGCGGAGACCCGCCAGCTCACCAGCTCCGCGTCCGAGAGGCCGTAGTCGTCAGCCGCCTCGATCACCAGCGGCTGCGTCATCGACGTGTCGAGGAGGGTGTCGACACCGGGGTAGACGACATCGATCCGGGGCGCGCTGTCGGCGACGGTGAAGAAGTGGAGCGAATCCGGCTCGCCCTCCAGCGGCTCGCCCTCGGCACCCACGATCTGCCAGCCCCAGGCGCCCGGTCGTACCGTGAAGCCGCGGCGGAACCGGCGCTCGCCCGTCAGCTCGAAGCCGAGCGTCGCGCCAGACCGCGACCGGAGAGCGGCACGCCGCACCTGCCGGGTCGCGGTCCCGGTTACGGTCGCCCAGGTCCCCTCGGGCACCGTGAGCGCCGGCACGGGCGTCGAGTAGACCTCGCGCTCGCGCCGCGTGTGGGGCGGAAAGCGCAGGTCGATGCGCACGTCGATGAGCAACAGCGGATCGAATGGGGTCACCGCCAGCGTGTCGGTCATCGCGCCGTCGGGTGCCGAGGCCCAGATACGCGTCGGTGCCTCGATGTTCGGGACCACGGCATCGACCCGATCTGCCGTCACCCGATGCCAGCTGCGTGTCGCGACGTCACCCCGGGGCTTCCAGGCTATGAGCACCGAATCTCGCTCTGGCGCACCGACGATCAGCGGCAGATCCTCGCCACGCTCGACCCGTTCCAGCAGGGCGGCGATGCGTAGCGGGGGCAGAGGCGGGGCCTGCAGGTGCCGAATCGGATGGGCGGCCGCGGCCCACGCCTGGGCCGCGGAGTCACGACCCACCATCCAGACCGCCAGCGAACCGAGCAGCAGCAGCAGTGCGGCGCCGACGGAGAGCATCGCACGCGACCGGGCCCGGCCCGCGAAGGCATAGCCGAGCTCCGAAACGCGACGATCGCTCAACCGTTCTCCGATCCGGGCCCGATGCAGCTGAAGCAGCTCTGCGGACGTGCCGGGTTGCTCGGCGCCCGGCTCGATCGCGGCGAGCACGGCGCCGCGGCGCAGACCGGCGCGACGCTCCACCTCTTCGGCCGCGCGCCGCTGGCTCCAGCGGCGCGCGGCAACGACCACGGTGACGAGCCAGGCCGCCGCAACGGCGGCGGCGAGGATCCAGAACAGGAGCGGCAGCGGCGAGGGCCGTTGCCAGGCGGGGCTGCCGCCGGCCGCCCAACTGGCCACCAGCACCGCGCCGACGGCCGCGAGCACGCCCGCCAGCGCCGCAAGAGCCAGATAGAGGGCGACGCGTCGCCACAGGGCGAGCACCCTGACGGCAGGCTCTCGTGCCGGGTCGTGCCTGTGCGCACTCATCCAGGTTTCCGTTGCGTCACCGCGTAGGTGAACAGGTTGACACCCATCCTCAGCGCCGCTTCCCGCACGGGCGGAGGATCTTCGTGCACCTCCGGGTCCTCCCACCCGTCGCCCAGATCCGACTGGTAGCTATAAAAGATGACGATTCGCCCCTCGTAAAAGATGCCCAGCCCCTGCGCGGGCAGACCGTCGTGCTCGTGCACCTTGGGAAGCCCATCGGGTAACGAGTACAGGATGTTATACACGGGATGGGTGTGAGGGATCGCCACCAGCTCCAACTCCGGGAAGAGGCGCTTGACCTCGCGGCGAAACGACTCGTCCATGCCGTAATTGTCATCGGCGTGGAGAAAGCCACCCGACACCAGGTACTCGCGCAGCGCTTCCGCCTCCTCCTCGGTAAAGCGCACGTTACCGTGCCCCGTCATGTACAGATACGGGTAATCGTGCAGGTCGGGGCTGAGCGGGGTGACCTCCGCTTCACGGCCGGCCATGGGCAATCGGGTGTCGCGGGCGATCCGTTCCAGCAGGTTGCGAAGCGACGACGGGTTCGCGTACCAATCGCCGCCGCCGCCGTAATGGAGACGGCCGATGGTGAGGCGCGTCGGATCGGCCTGCTGCACGCCCATCGCCGAGGTCAGCGCGGTCAGGGCGAACGCGACGACCAGCGGCCACACGCAGAACGAACGTATCACGTTCCTGCCTCCTCCCCCGACTGCAGCGCGATCTCGTAAGCCCGGTTTCGCTCGAGGCCGAACCGGTCACGCAGCGTCTGAACGATCTCCCGGGTGCTGGCACCGTCCGCCGCCAGGTTGCGAGCGGCGGCCCGGATCTCCTCTTCGCCATAATCGGCGTCCAGGCTCGCGCCGGCCAGGCAGATCACGACCTCGCCCCGCGGCGCGTGCTGTCGATAGTGACCGGCCAGCCCGGCCAGCGTCCCGGCTCTGAACTCCTCGTGGATCTTGGTGAGTTCCCGAGCGACGACAGCCGGCCTCTCGGCGCCCAGCATTTCGGCCAGCCATTCGAGGGTGCGGACCAGGCGCTGGGGCGACTCGTAGAGCACCGCTGTGTGTGGGAGGCGCGCCAGGCTGGCGGCCAGCGCCGTGCGCTCGCGACCGCTGCGAGGAACGAACCCGAAGAAGCTGAACGGCTGTGGGTCGAGGCCAGACGCGACGAGCGCGCCGAGCACGGCGGAGGGGCCGGGTATCGGCACGACCCGGGCGCCGACCTCGAGGGCGGCTCGAACGAGCCGCAACCCCGGGTCCGAGATCAGAGGGGTTCCGGAATCGCTGACCAGCGCGACGCTGGCGCCGGCGGCCAGGGCCGTCCTCATCTCCTGCGTCCGGGCTGCTTCGTTGTGCTCGTGGTAGGAGAGCAACGAGTCGACCGCGATTCGATAATGATCCAGCAGGATGCGGGTACGGCGCGTGTCTTCGGCAAGCACGGTGTCCACCGAGCCCAACACCTCGACGGCACGGTACGTCATGTCGTCGAGGTTTCCGATGGGGGTGCTCACGAGGAACAAAGTGCCTGCCATGGTTGGGAATTACGAATTCTCGAATTCTGGAGCAAGGGAGACCGGAAGGAGAAACGGACGGGCGGAATTCGAGGAGGAAAGCGGGCTCGGGATTCGGTAAGTTGGAGCGGTGCGAGGTCGACCAGGCTCCGGTCTCTCCACCGCCCCGAATCACCGAATCACCGAATCCCCGATACCCGACCTCAGTCGAGATGCTGCTGCAGCTTGCCCTCCAGCACCTGTCTCGGCACCGCGCCCATCACCGTGTCCACATGCTCCCCATCCTTGAAGAACAGGATGCTCGGGATCGATCGGATGTTGAAGCGCATGGCCGTTCGCTGGCTGGCATCGACATCAACCTTCGCGACCTTGACCTTGCCGGCGTACTCCTGCGCCAGCTCGTCGACGATCGGCGAAACGAGCCGACACGGGCCGCACCAGGCGGCCCAGAAATCGACCATCGCCAGCCCCTCGACTCCCTCCACCTCGTTGGCAAAGGTCTCGTCGGTAACTTCCATCACACTTGACATGCTTTCCCCATACCCTTCTGACGTTCTCGGCCGCCGGTGTGCGCCGCCGGCCCTTTCCTTTCGTCGCGTGGTGGCACTAATCTATCCCGATCGCGCCGTTAGTCACCCCGGCAACGACCGCCGGCGTAACAACATCGCATCGACGCGAGGGGTTCCCGATGGATTCGCAGGCCCGTCTGGAGCATGTGGCAATTGCCGTTCCCGATCTGGAAGCCGCCGTGCAGGTCTACAGCACGATCCTCGGTCGCGCCGTCGCCGGCCGAGAGCACGTCGAGTCGGAAGGCGTCCGGGTCGCCTTCTTCGAGCTCGACGGCCCGCGGCTGGAGCTCCTGGAACCCACGGGCCCGGACACCCCGATCGGTCGTTTCCTGGAGCGGCGTGGCCCCGGCCTCCACCACATCGCCCTCGAAGTGCCCGACATCGAGGGCGCGATCGAGCGCTGCCGGGCGGCGGGTCTGGAGACCGTAGGCGAAGCGCCCCGAACCGGGGCGGGCCGACGCAAGGTGGCGTTTCTCCACCCCGGCGGCACGGGTGGCGTGCTGCTGGAGCTGTCGCAGCGGGCGGACGAGCCCTGAACGGCCCGTCACCCACCTTCTCCGTCGTCATCCCGGCGCTCGACGAGGCCGACGAGCTGCCGGCGACGCTGGATTCGATCGAATCGGCGTTGGGTCCCTCAGCGGAGATCCTCGTGGTCGATGGCGGCAGCCGCGACGGGACGCGGCGCGTCGCCGCGTCCCGTGCTCGGCTCGTCGAGTCGATCGCCGGTCGAGGACGGCAGCTGGCGGCGGGAGCCGAGCTGGCCCGGGGGCAGGCACTGCTGTTCCTGCACGCCGACACCCGACTCGGCCCGGGAACCGGTGCGGCGCTGGACCGGGCGCTGGACCGGTCCGGGGTGGTCGGCGGGTGTTTCGAGCTCAGCTTGCAGGGGCCGACGGCCGACAGCTGGCGCGCCCGTCTCCTGGCGGCGGCCATCAATCTGCGCAGCCGTATCCTCCGCACCGCGACGGGTGATCAGGCGATCTTCTGTCGGCGTGAGGTCTATCTGCGGGCCGGCGGCTTCGGCTCGGAGGAGTTGTTCGAGGACGTGCTGTTCTACCGGCGGCTACGCCGTCTGGGTACCGTCGTGGTGCTGAAGCCGCCGGTCCGGACCTCGGATCGCCGCTGGCGCGCCGACGGTTACCTGAGGACGATCATCACGCACCTGACCCTGCGACTGCTTTTCCTCACCGGGGTGGCGCCGCGACGCCTGGCGCGGCTGTACGGCCGGGGCCAATAGCCGTCCCGGGCGTCAGCAGGCGAAATCGGTCAGGTCGATCCGCTCTATGAACCAGCGATCGTCGCGTCCCAGCACGACGCTGAAGGGCAGGCTCGAGGTTCCCGCCTCGGGGCGATCGAGATCGACGGTGACGGTGGTCGCCTCGTTTCGCCAGGCGTCAGGGTCCGGGCGCGAGATGATCGTGTACTGCACCGGCCGCAGGCAGGTCGACAGGACGATCATCCGACTCCGGACCTCCTCTCCCGGGAAGCTGCGTCGGATAGACCCATGCTCCGTACCGAACACGGCCGCCATCCTGGCGTAAGCCCGGTCCGCGGCCGGGAAGTCGCCGGCGCGCCGGGTCTCGTACGCCTCTTTCGCCGCCGACAGGAAGTTCTCGACCGCCGTCTCGGGCGACGAGGCACCTTCGGGAACCTCGGCTCCCGCGCTGCCGCCCGCTCTTCCGCCACCGCACCCGGCGACCGCCGCCAGCACCAACCCCACCACCAACCGTTCAGCCTTGTGCACGCGATGCCTCTCCCGGTCTGAGTAACTGCTCACTCGGTACAATGGTACAATAGAGTAACAGGTGGAAGGCGGCCGCGTCGACAGTCGGACGAGGTCAGTCCGCCGCCGTCGCCACCTTCTCCCCGCGGCGGAATTCGAGACCTTTGCCGTCAGCGCCCGCATCGACCACGACCGTATCCCCCTCGCCGAACTTGCCGGCGATGACATCCGCCGACAACGGGTTGAGGAGCAGGCGCTGCATCGCGCGCTTCAGCGGACGCGCCCCGAAGGCGGGATCGTAACCCTCGGCGGCGATCAGATCGCGCGCCGCGTCGCTGACTTCGAGCCGCAGCTCCTGGTCCGCGATCAGGCGCTCCACCCGCTTCAGCTGCAGATCGACGATCTGCCGGAGCTCCTCGCGGCCCAGCGGCTTGTAGATGATGATGTCGTCCACCCGATTCAGGAACTCCGGTCGGAACGTCGCCCGCAGCCCGTCCCACACCCGCTTCTCGACCTCCTCCCAGCCGGCCGATTCCTGGACCTCCAGGATGTACTGGCTGCCGATGTTCGACGTCATGATGACGACGGCGTTGCGGAAGTCGACGGTCCGCCCGTGGCTGTCGGTGAGCCGCCCGTCGTCCAGGACCTGGAGCAGGATGTTGAAGACCTCGGGGTGCGCCTTCTCGATCTCGTCGAACAGGATCACGCTGTAGGGGCGCCGCCGCACGCGCTCGGTCAGCTGGCCGCCCTCCTCGTAGCCGACGTATCCGGGCGGCGCGCCGATCAGCCGGGCCACGGCGTGCTTCTCCATGTACTCGGACATGTCGATCCGCACCATGGCCTCCTCGTCGTCGAACAGGAACTCGGCCAGCGCTCGGGCCGTCTCGGTCTTGCCGACGCCCGTCGGTCCGAGGAAGATGAAGCTGCCCACCGGCCGGTCGGGGTCCTGCAGCCCGGCCCGGTTGCGCCGCACCGCGTCCGCCACCGCGTCGATCGCCTGGTTCTGGTTCACCACCCGCAGGTGCAGGTGGTCCTCGAGATGCGCCAGCTTCTCCCGATCGCTCTCCATCATCTTCGTGATCGGGATGCCGGTCCAGCGCGAGACCACGGCGGCGACGTCCTCCTCGGTGACCTCCTCCTTCAGGTACCGGGAGTCGGCCTGCAGCTCGGCGAGCTTCTCGCTGGCCGTCTCCAGCTCCTTCTCCAGCGACGGGATCCGGCCGTGGATGATCTCCGCCGCACGCCCGTGCTCGCCGCTGCGCGTCGCCTGCTCGGCCTCGACCCGCAGGTTCTCGATCAGGCTCTTCAGCGTCCGGATGTTCTCGATCGCCTCCTTCTCCGCCTGCCACTTCGCCTTCATGCCGGTAGACTGCTCGCGCAGCTCGGCCAGCTCCTTCTCCAGCCGCTCCAGCCGCTTCTTGCTCTCACGATCCTCCTCTTTCTGGAGCGCCTGCTTCTCGATCTCGAGCTGGACGATGCGCCGCTCGACCTCGTCGATCTCCAGCGGCATCGAGTCGATCTCGATCCGCAGCATCGACGCGGCCTCGTCGATCAGGTCGATCGCCTTGTCGGGCAGGAACCGGTCGGTGATGTAGCGGTTCGAGAGGCGCGCCGCCGCCACGATCGCGCCGTCGGTGATCCGGACGCCGTGGTGCACCTCGTAGCGCTCCTTGAGCCCCCGCAGGATGGCGACCGTGTCCTCGACGCTGGGCTCCGAGGTGAAGATCGGCTGGAAGCGGCGCTCCAGCGCCGTGTCCTTCTCCACGTGCTCGCGGTACTCGTTCAGCGTGGTGGCACCCACCACCCGCAGCTGACCCCGGGCCAGCAGCGGCTTCATCATGTTGCCCGCGTCGACGGCGCCCTCGGCGGCGCCGGCCCCGACGATGTTGTGGAGCTCGTCGATGAAGACCACGTACTGCCCCTCGCTCTCGGCGATCTCTCGCAGCAGCGCCTTGAACCGCTCCTCGAACTGGCCGCGGTACTTGGTCCCCGCCACCATCCCGGCGATGTCGACCTGGATGAGCTGCTTGTTGCGCAGCGACTCCGGGACGTCGCCGTCGACGATCCGCTGGGCCAGACCCTCGACGATCGCCGTCTTGCCCACGCCCGGCTCGCCGATCAGCACCGGGTTGTTCTTCGTGCGCCGCGACAGCACCTGGATGACGCGCCGGATCTCCTCGTCGCGGCCGATCACCGGATCCAGCTTGCCGCGCCGCGCCATGTCGGTCAGGTCGATCGTGTACTTCTGGATCGTCTGATACTTCTCCTCGGCCTCTCGATCCGTCACCCGATGCGGGCCACGCATCGCCGCGATCGCCTGGCCCAGCGCCTTCCGCGTCACGCCCAGACCCTTGAGTAGCGATCCGGTCGTGCTCGCCCTCTCGGACGCGAGAGCCAGAAGCAGGTGCTCGGTCGAGATGAATTGATCGCCCAACTCGCGAGCCTCGTTGTCCGCCTCGTCCAGCACCTGACCCAGCTCCCGGGACGGCGCCGGCGCCGATCCGCCTTCCTGCCGCGCCAGACGGTCCAGCGCCTCGTCCAGCTTCTCCCTCGCCGCCTCGACCCGCACGTTCAACCGGCCCAGGATCGGACCCGCTACACCGCCCTCCTGGTCGAGGAGCGCCCCCAGCAAGTGGACGTCCTCCACCGCCGGGTTGCCCCGGGACGCCGCCAGGCCTATCGCCGCCTGAAGCGCTTCGCCTGCTTTTACCGTCAATCGATCGAACGAAATCATCCTGTCGCCACTTCCTCAGAACATATTCGAGAAAATATTCGCACGAACGTCGGACCGCGTCGCCAGCCGGCGCTACGGCGGACGTTCGCTTGTAGTCTTCTATCCACCATTAGTAAAGGCAACAGGCGTGCCACGGAATCACTGCCACTTTGGCATATGAGGGGGCCCAGTGTGCGGTATGCGGTGCGTCGGTGGGCGGAAGGTACCGGTTATGCGGCAGGCGGTGTGCGGTGGCCGGACTCGATCCCAGCCACCGCATACCGGCACACGGCACACCGCATACCGTTACTCGACCGAGACCTTCCGGGTTTTCTCGCTGGCGGCCTTGGGGAGGGTGACGGTGAGCACGCCGCCTTCCATGTGGGCCGAGATGCGATCGCGGTCGAAGTTGGTGCGAAGTCGGAAGCGACGGTAGTACCCCCAGGGTAACGCGCTCTCGGCCTCGGCGCGGCCGGCGACGGGCGCCTCAATGACCAGATCATCGCGCTCGATGGTGATGTCGAGGTCGCTCTTGTGAACGCCCGGCAGATCGCCGACCACGACCATGTCGGATTCGGTGGAGTAGATGTCGACGTTGGGTCGAACGAAATTGCGCCGCCGGAAGTGTTCTGCCCGCTGCTCTTTGGGGGAAACGGTGCTCTCGACGTCGCGGAGCTCGTCGCGTTCGCCGTTCATCTCAGATCTCCTCCCCGGTGCCGGCGCCCGGATCGGCCTTCGGGGTCTCCTGACCGGGACTCGCGCCGCCTGTTCCGGGCTCGCGCCTGACCTCGGTCTCACCGCTGGCCTCGTCGACCGACTCGATATCGATCGGGCGGCCGCGCCCGCGCGTCTTGGGCAACTTGATCTCGAGTATCCCCTCGCGCATCTGGGCGACGACGCCCAGAGCGTCTACGTCGGCGGGGAGCCGGATCGACAGGTCGAATTTGCCCGAAGGCCGCTCGCTGCGGAGCAAGCGGGCGCCCGCGGGCGGCTCGAACTTTTTCCGCTCGCCCGCCACGCTCAAGTTGCGGCCGGCGACGGAGACGTCGACCGCTTCGCGGCTGAACCCCGGCAGCTCGACCTGCACGCGGTAGCCGTCGTCCTCGACGATCAGCTCGTGTCGCGGCCATTCGGGGCGGATCCCGAAATCGGGCGCCATGCCGACCACGGAATCGACGAGGTTCCCCACGGCCTCCTTCAGCTCGGCCAGTGCGCCGCGGCCTGACGATTTCTCAGAGCTCTTCTCGTTCACCACAACCTCCTGCTCGGTATGCCGTGTGCGGTGCGCCGGTTTGCGGAGATCATCGGTGTACGGTCCTGGACCTCGTCCACATCCACCGCGCACCGATGCACCGCACACTGCACACCGGTTGCCTCCGCATTACCGCTCACCGATCTCTACGTTCCCCCGCCCTCCCAGTTTCGACCCGGTCCCGATTCCCGGACGACGACCGTGGAAGCGATCCGGTCCTGCATCGCCTGTCGGTTCTCATCCCAGAACATCTCGAGGAAGCCGAGCAGGCCGGTGAAGACCGAAGCGGCGTAGCCGCCAAACCGGTTGAGCGCGGGCCACCAGCCCAACGGCTCGGCATCGAGCCGCACGATCCGTATGCCCATCAGTCGCTTGCCTGGCGTGCGGCCGCCCCAGAACAGCGGGAACAGAGTGAAATAGAGGGCCGACCAGCCGATGTCGATCCCGACCTCGTTCGCCACCCTCAGGATCAGATTAAGCAGCCCACGCTCCTCTTCCGCTTCCAGCTCGTTCCGCAGCTCCCGGTTGTCCTCCTCGAGCCGTTCGTTGCGTCGCTGGAGCCGATCGATCCGATCGGCGGCCAGGCCCGCGGTCAACGGCTCGCGCAGCTCGGCGATGCGGGCCGAATCGTTCGCCTGCAGCGCGGCGGCGTACGCGAGTGCCAGGGAGTCGGGGTCGGCGCGGACTTCGTCAGCCTCGCGGTCGAGGGCGGAGAGTAGCGCTTCCCGGGCCCACTCCTCCTCGCGCTCCGCGGCTATCGCCTCGATGGTTTCCTCGATCTTGGACCGGGAAACACCCAACCGCTCGAGCCGGGCCACCAGCGACTCGGACCGGCTCCTCAGCTCTTCCGGCGTGCTGGCCGATTCGATCGCCGCGGCGTCGGCCCCCACCTGCACCGCTTCGAAGATCTCCGGGTTCGCCACCTCGGAAGCGGCGCGATCCCTGGCCATCTCTGTCAGACCCGGGATGGCGCCGAAACCGGAGTAGAACTGGACGGCCGCGATCAGCGTGGCGATCCCGGCCAACACGGCCAGCGAACCGAAGATCGCCCAGCGACCGCCTTTCCGCAGCCGATCCGCCGCCGGACGTAGCGCGGCCCGTACGGCCAACACGGTGACCGCCAGAAACAACAGAAGCCAGGAGAGTCCGAGGCTCGTGACGATGCCGATGATCGACAGGTCCACCCCCATGGCCACACCCCGGCGCCACGGCCGGGCGAGGGGTGTTCCCAGCAGCTCGTCCGCCACCGAGAAAGCGTCCGGCGTGATGATCTCTTTCGGATCGTACTGGCGGTCGGGCATGGGTTGTCAGGAGTTGGCGTTCTGCTCTACTATAACGCTCGTCGCTGGCCGAAAACAGGCGACTGAGCCCCGGGGGCGCGGGCGGGAGCGCACATCCACAGTGAGTCAACGTTCCAACAACCGACCCTGCGTGTGACGCCGCGTCGGATCCCGAATCTTATGGCAGTCTGCACCGACCCAGCACCTTTCCATTGCATCCGGCGCCTCCTGCAGGCGCTCGCCGTCTGCCCGAGCCTGCTGGCCCTGGCCGCGACGGCGGCGACGGCGCAGGCCACCGGGCGCGTCATCGGGCGCGTGCTCGACGCGGACACGCGGGAGCCGGTGGTGGCGGCGGAAGTGCGCATCGAGAACACCGACCTGACGACGCTGACCACGGAGCGCGGCGACTTCATCCTGTCCAGCGTGCCGATCGGCGAGCATCGGCTGAAGGTCGAACGGATCGGGTATCGTCCGGTCGTGCTCAACGTTCTGGTCCGGGCGGCCCGGGCCACGCGGCTGAACGTGGAGCTGCCGACGGCGCCGGTGGAGGTCGAGGGGATCGGCGTCGAAGTCGAGCGGGTGCGGCTGATCGAGCCGGACGTGATCGAGTCGCACCAGGTGCTGCGTGGCGAGGAGCTGCGCGAGCTGCCGGTGGACGACGTGGAGGAGGCCGTCGAACTGACGACAGGGGTCAGCGAGGGCCGCTTCCGGGGCGGCCGGGTCGGGCAAGAAGTCTACCGGATCGACGGCCTCGAGGTGAAGAACCAGGCCGAGGCCGCGACGACGGGCACGGGACTGGAGCTGGCGCCGAGCGCGGTGGCGGAGATCGACGTGGTGGTGGGCGGCTTCGGGGCCGACAACGGGGCCGCGCTGTCCGGCGTGGTGAATTATGTGACCCGGCGCGGCAATCCGGAGCGGTGGGACGGCCGCGTTCAGCTGCTGGGCGACCACCTGGCGCCGGACAGCTACGCGTGGGGTTTTACGGAGCTTTCGGCCTCGGCCGGCGGCCCCCTCCGCTTCATGGGCGAGGGTACGACCCTTTTCGCCGACCTGCTGTTCCAGGGCCTGATCGACGCCGACCCGCGCGCCCGTGGTCTCACCTGCCTGCGTCCGGAGGACGGTGACGCGCAGCTGGCGGAAACGATCGCGCGATTGCGCGACACACCGTCCGCCGCGCACCTCTACTGTCCGTACACTTCGGAGCGCATCCCGCATCAGCGCGGTGACAAGACGATCGGCTTCCTGCGCCTCGACCAGCAGCTGGGGTCGAACGTCGAACTGATGGCCAGCTTCCTGTACAACCGGAGACAGCTGGAGCTCTACACGCCGGAGTTCAAGTACAACCTGGAGCACCAGCTGGGCCAGCGCACCGAGGGCTTCCTGGCCAATCTGACCCTCGATTGGTCGGCCCAGCACGAGGGTCGCATCTACAACCTGATCGGCCGGGCCGCGCTGGTGCGGCTGGACCGCTACCTGGGCGTCCTGGACCCGAGCACGTTCAGCGAGCGGAGCCGGGTCGCCGGGTTCGGACTCTCGAACTTCCGCTTTCTCGGCGAGGACTTCACCCGCTCGCCCATCGAGGAGCAGCTGGAGTCGGGCGCCGCGGTGCCCGGGTATGCGATACCGGGAGGGACGGTGGGCTCGCCGTTCGGGCCGGCGGCTGAGGGGATATTCTTTACCGAGGGGACGCCCGGGATCGCGAACTGGAACCGGACCGACTACCTGGCCACCGACCTGACAGGGTCGCTCCTATCGGCGGAAGGCCACGCGCTACGGGCCGGACTGAACGGCCGGTTCTACCGGGTGGAGAGCTACGAGCGGGCGCTGGGCTATCTGACGGGAAACCTGCCGAGCTTCGCACGGTTCTACCCGACGACGATCGCCGGATACGCCGAGGCGTCGCTGCTGGCCGCGCACGATGTCACGCTCGAGCTGGGGCTGCGGATCGAGTCGTTCCAATCGGGCATCTCGTTCCGAGAGGATCGAGCGAACCTGTTGAGCCCGATCGTCGACGCCGAATGGCACACCGAGGTGATGCCGCGCCTCGGGATGGCGGTCCCCGTCCCGGGCACGTTCGGTCGCCTCATGTTCCGCTTCAATTACGGCCTGGTCGCCCAGGCGCCCGACTTCCGCTTCTTCCTCGACACCACACTGGGCGACTCACTGCGTGCCAACATCCGGCGCCAGGGAAATCCGAACCTGGCGTTCGAGCGAGGGACCTCGTGGGAGGTCGGCGCCGACATGCTGGTGACCGATCGGCTATCGGTCGGCGCGACGGGTTATCTGAAGCAGTTGCACAACCTGGTTACCAGCAGCCTGACGTTCTCGGGCTTCGCCGAGAACCAGTTCACGACGGGCGACTTCGGCACGGTGCAGGGGCTGGCGCTGACGGTGCGAGGCCGTTGGGGTTGGATCGATCTGCGGGCCGGCTACACGCTGCAGAGCGCCAAGGGCGTGACCTCGAGCGCGTTCGAGGATCCAGGCGAAGGGCTCACGGAGCGACGGCTGGAGTTCCCGCTCGCCTTCGACAGCCGCCACCAGTTCGACCTGACTGCTCTGGCCGGCCGCGCCGCGGGAGTGGAGACCCGGTGGTCTGTCAGCGTGACGGGCGCAGCGCGGAGCGGATATCCGCTCAACCGGACGTTCACCAGCATCGAAGAGGGGGTGGAGCCGGAGGTGGGGGAGCGGCTGCCATGGATCGGGACGCTGAACCTGCGAACGAGCTGGCAGTTCGGCGAGCTGCCGCTGTGCGGCGGCTGCACGTGGCGGGCGGTGTTCGACGGTCGCAACCTGCTGAACCGGGACAACATCATCGCGCTGCGGCGCGACACCGGGACCCTGGCGCCGCCAACGGCCGAGCTGGAGGCCATCGCGGACGAGATACCGTTCGATTTCCAGCCGATACCACTCGAGTCGCCGAACTACAGCGCGAACGTGGATCTGGACGGAAGCGGACTGATCACGGCGGATGAGATGCGAACCGGTCGCCTCGCCGCCGCGCTGGACCGCAACGACCCGTCGCTCTTCTTCGGGTCCGGCAGCGCGATGCGGCTGGGCATCGAGGTGCGCTTCTAATGATCCGCGCAGGTCGGGTTCTCGCCCTGTCGCTTCTCGTAGTGCTGCTGGCACCGCCGGCCTGCCGCGACGACGTCGACCCGTTCCTGCCTGACCAGCGTCCCGTACCCGGGAGCACCGTGCGGCTCACTTACAGCCCGGGCAACGAGCGGAGCCCGGCCTGGTCCGCCGACGGCGACAGCGTCTACTACAGCGCTGAGACATTCGAGACGCAGCCGGGCACGCCCGGCGTGCTTCTCCGAGTGCCGCGGACCAGCGGGTCGGCTGCGCCGCTGTTGCCCAACGTCCAGGGAGCCGGCAGCGTCACCGAGCACTGGCTGCTGGCCCCGGCGCCGGACCCGTCCGGCGAGCGGCTGGCCTACGTGGAGATCGTGACGACCTGGACGCTGCACCCCTGTTCGACCCCGTTCAGCGGCTGCAACCCACCGCTGAGCGAGGTCGAGGCGCGGTTGCCGCCGCCGCGCCGGGTCGCCGTGCGGGTTCGGGGTGTGGATGTGCCGAACCCGACGGCCGAGGACACATCGGTGGTCATGGACGCGCCGGGCGTGAGGATCGACTCGGAGGGTATTCGCACCGCCATTGTGAATGTCTATCCGTACCTCCGGCATTTCGCCGATGATGCGGCGGTCGGGTTCCGCGCCTCCTGGTCACCCTGCAGCAGCCGGCTGGTGCTGAGCGACGGCCTGCGGCTCCGCACCTGGACGGTGGGCGCCGACAGCGCCGTGACGATCCCGAACACTCAGGACGGCGTCTGGCCCGCCTGGAGCCCCGGCTGCGAATGGATCGCGTTCACCCGGCTCGAACGCGCCGACTCGACCGGCGCCACCTGTCTCTACACGGACGAGATGGGGGCGCTGATCTGCCAGCAGGAACGAACCGAGTACACGGTGGGTCGTCACGCGCTGATGCGGATACGCGCCGACGGGACCGGGCTGCTCGATCTGGGCGACGGGGACGAGCCAGCCTGGTCGCCGGACGGCTCGGCGCTCTACTTCCACCGGGAGGGCCGCATCTGGCGAAGCGAGCCCGACGGCTCGAACGCGGTCCCGGTGCCGGACACCGAGGGCGGTCACGAGCCGGCCGTCTCGCCCGACGGTCGATTCCTCGCCTTCACGCGCCGCGGCAACGCGGGAACGTACGACGTATGGGTCACCACGCTCGAGCCCTAGCTCACTCGGCCCTGCTGCTCGGCCTGGCCGGCTGCGGCGACACGCTGATCATCACCGGCGACGCCCCCGGCGTCATGCGCATTGTCGCCGGGGTCCCGGAGGTCGCAGGCGACAGCCTGGGCGAGCGGGCCACGGAGAGCCTGCTCCACGAGCCGAGCGGTGTGGCCGCCGGCGCGGACGGGACGCTGTACCTGGCCGACAGCAGGAACGCGCGGGTGCTGCGGATCCGGCCGGACGGCAGAGCCCAGGTCGTGATCGATCACGGCGACCGCTCGCGGGAGCCCCAGCTCCGCCGGCCCGGCGGTCTGGCTCTGGACAGCGTCGGCGGCCTGCTGGTGGCGGACCCCGAGGGCGGCCGGGTCTGGCGTATCGAGCTGGAGAGCCGGGACGCCATGCCGGTGGCCGGGACCGGCGGTGCAGCCTCCGGTGACACGACCCGGGCGCTGGAGACCGAACTCGAGGCGCCGGCCGGAGTCGCCGCCGGGGCCGACGGCGCCTTCTACGTTTCGGAACGTTCGGGTCATCGCGTTCGCCGCGTCGGGGCCGACGGGTCGATCGCCACCATCGCCGGGGACGGTACGCCGGGCTTCGCCGGGGACGGCGGCGGCGCCTCTGACGCACGGCTCGACGCGCCGCAAGGCCTCGCCCTCGCCGGTGAGGTCCTCTACGTCGCCGACAGCGGCAACCAGCGGGTGCGGGCTATCGATCTCGTGAACTCGACGATCTCCACCGTGGCCGGCTCCGGCGGCACCGGATTCGGCGGTGACGGTGGGCCAGCGGTCGACGCCCTGCTCAACGATCCGGTGACGCTGACGGTCACGGCGGACCGACAGGTACTGTTCGTCGCCGAAACGGGCAACGACAGGGTCCGCTCGGTACGGCTGGACTCGGGGGTGATCACCACCTTCAGCGGGACCGGCGCGTCCGAGTTCCAGGGCGACTTGCTGAGCGCCGCCGTGACGCCGCTGCCCGACCCCCGGGGACTCGCCGCCTCGCCTTTCGACATCCTCTTCGTCTCGGTCGCCGGCCACCACATCGTCTATCGCACGGCGCTCGGGCTGCTGCTCATCCCGTAGCGGCCATGGCGCCGCTTGACATGCCGGGCGCGCCGGCCTAGGCTGACGCGGCTTCACTAGCTCTACCCAACCAGCACAAGCACGACGGTGGCCGCGGGCGTGGGCCGTCCGCCGCCGCCGATTCGAGGCGAATCCCCAGACCAGGAGGCCCTCGATGGACCCCAAACCGCACAAGCCTTACGTGCCGGCGGATACCCGAATGACCGAGTTCACGCTGAGAGCCGTGGTCCTCGGCGTGGTCATGGCCGTGATCCTGGGCGCCGCCAACGCGTACATCGGCATGGTGGCTGGCCTGACGATCGCCGCCACCTTCCCGGCGGCCGTCGTGGCGATGGCCGTCCTGCGACCGATGGCCGGGACGATCCTGGAGGAGAACATCGCCCGAACCACGGCATCGGTGGGCGAGGCGCTGGTGGCGGGCGCCATCTTCACCATCCCCGCCTTCGTGATCGCCGGGGTGTGGGAGACGGTGAACTTCTGGATCTCGGCGTTCATCATGCTGGTGGGCGGCGTGCTGGGTGTCCTGTTCGTGATCATCCTGCGGCGCACGCTGGTGGAGGACGCGGGGCTGCCCTTCCCGGAGTCGGTGGCGGCGGGCGAAATCCACAAGGCGGGCCAGGCCGGGGCGACCGGCGGGAAGTACCTGGTGCTGGCCGGCGTGACGGCGGGCTTCATCGAGCTGATCAAAAACGCTTCGGGCCTGCGGGTCCTGGCCTCGAACATGGCCGGATTCTGGTCCTGGGGATCGACCCGGATCGGCCAGGGGGCGGCGTTGCCGGAGCCCTACACCGGCGGCATCTACATGTCGACGCCGTCTGCATCGCCGGCGTTGCTGGGCGTGGGTTACATCATCGGCCCGCGCCTTTCCGCCGTCGTGTTCGCCGGCGGCGTGCTGGGCTGGTGGTGCCTGGCCCCGGTGATGGCTTTCGTCAACCGGGACCTGATCGGGTTGGCCGAGACCCAGGGGTGGAGCTTCGCGATGGTGAACGTCGTTTGGCAGTCGATGGTCCGGCCGCTGGCGGTGGGCACCATGGTGGTCGGCGCGGTGTGGACGCTGTGGAGCATGCGGACCAGCCTGCTCACCGGGCTGGGACGGGTGCTGGCCGACGTGAAGCAGGTGAAGGGGGGGATGCAGGTGGAGAACCGCCTGGAGCTCGATCTGCGCTACCGCTACATCGTCTGGGGCATCATCGGCCTGATCATCCCGATCTGGATCCTCTACTATTACTTCAGCCAGAGCTTCGGCGGCTCGCTGCTGGCGGCCGTCGTGATGGTGATCGCGGGCATTCTGTTCGCCGCCGTGGCCGGCTACCTGGTGGGCGTGATCGGCAGCAGCAACAACCCGATCAGCGGACTGACCCTGACCACCCTGATCCTGGCCGCGCTGCTCATGGTGGCCATCGGCCTCACCGGCGACCGGGGCGTGCTGGCGGTGCTGGGCGTCGCCGCGGTGGTCTGCTGCGCCATGGGCATCGCCGGTGACATGATGCAGGACCTGAAGGTCGGGCACATCCTGGGCGGTACGCCGGCCTCGATGCAGAGGGGCGAGCTGATCTCGGTCGTTTTCGCGGCGCCGGCGCTGGCCGGCGCGCTGCTGCTCCTGGGTAAAGCCTACGGGTTCGCCGGGGCGCCGGGCGCCGACCCGGCCACGGCGCTGCCGGCGCCGCAGGCGGGCCTGATGGCGCTGGTCAGCCAGGGGATCGTGGGCGGCGAGATGGTGTGGCCGCTCTTCCTGGCGGGGATGCTGTTCGGCGTCATGCTGATCCTGGTCCGATCGCCGTCGCCGATGCTCGTGGCGGTAGGCATGTACCTGCCCATCTACAGCACGTTCGCGATCTTCGTCGGCGGTGTCTTCAAGTGGATCGTCGATCGCATGTTGGCGCGCAAACGTTATACGGCGGAGCAGCTGGAGCGGGCCAACAACACCGGTATCCTCGTCGCCTCGGGCTTCGTCGCCGGCGAGGCCTTGATGGGCGTGCTGATCGCAGGGCTGATCGTCGCCAACTTCTCGCTGCCGACCATCGTCAGCGATCCGCTCTGGCAGGGTCTGCTCGGCTTGTTGATCTTCCCGCTGGTGCTGTGGTTCTTCCACCGCTTCTCGAACGCCGAGGCCGCTTCCGCGTAGTGCCGAGCGCGGGACGCGGGCGCAGGCCGAACCGGGTGCTGGGGGTCGTGCTGGCCCTGGGCACCCTTCTGGCTGCTGTGGGGTGCCCGGACCGGGAGCCCGGGCCGATCAGCCGCGAGGAGTACATCGACGCGTACGTCAGGATCCTGCGTGCGGCGGAAGCGGCGCCCGACACGGCCGCGGCCAGCGACAGCGCGCGCCGGATACTGGCCGAGCGCGGCCTGACGGAAGACGACCTGATGGAGTTCGCGGAAAGCTACGTCGAGGATCCCACTGAGCTGGCACGCATCTGGGAAAAGATCGAAGAACGGCTCAAGCAGCCCGCGGACACCGGGGCCGGCAGCCAACAGCCCGGGAGGAGGTAGGCCGTCCGGCGAGAATGCCGCCTACCGCAACCTCCAACCTCCCCGAATCCCCGAACCCCGGAATCCCCGAATCCGGTTCGACGATTCGGAGAGAACTCGAGATTCCCCAAATCAGAATCCCGAAATCCGAGTTAGGGATTCCTACAGTCCCGTAGGATGATCCACGAACCGCCACTCCAATGCGAACCTCTCCGCCACGTGGGCGGCCAGCGCCTTCACTCCCAGCGTCTCGGTGGCGTAGTGGCCGGCATAGAAGACGTTGATCCCCCACTCCTCCGCATCGAAGTAGGTATAGTGCGCGCCCTCGCCGGTGATGAACGTATCGAGCCCGGCGTCCCGCGCCTGGCCGATCAATCCGCCGGCGCCGCCGGTGACCACGCCCACCTGACTCACCCGTTCCGGGCCGCCGGGGATCACGAACGGATCGACGCCGAGTAGCTCCGCTAGCCGCCGCTCCACTTCCTGCCGGTCCGCTTCCGTTGCGCCCCGGTAGCCGATCTCGCGCCCCTCGTACTCGCCGAACGGCTTCAGCTCCTGCAGTCCGATCCCCCGCGCCAGTTCCGCGTTGTTCCCCACCTCGAGGTGCGCGTCCAGCGGAATATGTGACGAATAGACGGCGATATCGTGCTCGATGAGCGGCTTGATCCGACGATAGGCGCGGCCGGTGAGCGGCGTCACCCCCGGCCCCCAGAAGAGGCCATGGTGCACGATCATCAGGTCGGCGCCCAGCTCGACCGCGGCGTCGATCGTCGCCTGGCACGCGTCGGTACAGGCGACCACGTTACTCACTCTCCCGTTGTTTTCGACCTGCAGGCCGTTGTGGGCGCCGGGCGCGTCCGAATAGTCGGCGATATTGAGGTAGCCGTCGAGATAAGCGACCAGTTGATCGAGCTCGACTGCGGCCATCGGTCACTCCCACTCGATGGTGGCCGGCGGCTTCGAGCTCACGTCGTAGCAGACGCGATTCACCCCGGCCACCTCGTTGATGATTCGGGTGGCGATGCGGCCCAGCACATCGTGCGGAAACGGGAACCAGTCGGCGGTCATGCCGTCGCGGCTGGTCACCGCGCGCAGCGCGATGACGTTCTCGTAGGTGCGGCCGTCGCCCATCACGCCGACGGTGCGCACCGGCAGCAGCACGGCGAAGGCCTGCCAGATCTCGTCGTAGAGGCCGGCGGCGCGGATCTCCTCCAGGTAGATCGCGTCGGCTTCCCGCAGTACCTCCAGGCGCTCGCGGGTCACCGCGCCGAGGACGCGAACGGCGAGCCCGGGGCCGGGGAACGGATGCCGTCCGACCAGCTCCTCGGAGAGGCCGAGCTCGCGCCCCACCTGGCGCACTTCGTCCTTGAACAGCTCGCGGAGCGGCTCGATCAACTCGAACGGCAGCCGCTCCGGCAGGCCGCCGACGTTGTGGTGCGTCTTGATCGTGGCCGACGGGCCCCGCACCGAGAGCGACTCGATCACGTCGGGGTAGAGCGTGCCCTGCACCAGGAAGGCGACGTCGTCGCCGATCGCCCGCGCCTCCTCCTCGAACACGTCGATGAACGTATGGCCGATGACGCGGCGCTTCTGCTCCGGTTCCTCGACACCCTCCAGCTGGGTCAGAAAGCGGTCGGCGGCGTCGACCCTCCGCAGCTCGATCCCCAGGTGCTGTCGAAACGTCCGGGCCACCCAGGCCGCCTCGCCTTTTCTCAGCAGGCCGGTATCGACGAAGATGCAGGTCAACCGGTCGCCCACGGCGTGGTGGACCAGGGCCGTGGCGACGGAGGAGTCAACGCCGCCGGACAGCGCCGCGATGACCCGGTCGCGCTTGCCGACCTGCTCGCGGATCGCGGCGACCTGGCTCTCGATAAACGATCCGGCGGTCCAGCTGGGCTCGCAGTCGCAGATCCGGAACAGGAAGTTGGCCAGCATATCGCTGCCGCGGGCGGTGTGGGCGACCTCGGGATGGAACTGAAGGCCGTAGATCGGCCGGTCGATGGCGCGGAACGCGGCGATGGGCACGGTCTCGGTGGCGCCCAAGACCTCGAAGCCGGGCGGCGGCCTCTCGACCCGGTCGCCGTGGCTCATCCACACCGTGGACCGCTCGCCGGGCGCGAAGCCAGCGAACAGCTCGTCGGGCTGGGTGACCTCGAGCTCGGCGCGGCCGTATTCGCGTCGGGCCGAGCCGGTCACCGCGCCCCCGGACTCCTGAGCGATCAGCTGCATGCCGTAGCAGATGCCGAGGATCGGCAGCTCCAGCGAGAGCAGCTCCACGTCCAACGTCGGCACGTCCTCGCCGTAGACGCTGGCGGGGCCGCCCGAAAGGATCACGCCGCTCGGCGCCCAGTCCCGCAGCCAATCGATCGACCGGGTGGGCGGATGGATCTCGCAGTAGACACGCTCTGCGCGGACCCGGCGCGCGATCAGCTGGGTGTACTGAGAGCCGTAGTCGAGGATGAGGATTCTGTCTTTCGGAAGCATTACTCAGTCAGCTGCATCAAGTGCACGGATCGTATCCAGTTGCGGTGTGCGGTGCGTCGGTATGCAGTGGGTGACGGGGCCGGCGGCTGTCGTGACGGTCACCGCAACTCCCTGCATACCGCATACCGGCGTGCCGCATACAGCACACCGGTCAGTACGCACGTGCCCACACCACCTCGTACTCCGCCTTCTTGCCGCAGATACATTTCGCGGGGATCTCATCGCTGCGGAAGTCCTCGTCCGGCATCAGGCGGATGGTGGCCTTGGTCTCGTCCTTCACGCTCGCCTCGCACTCTTCTGTTCCGCAGTAGCCGGTGTAGACGAAGCCGCCGGCCGTGGCGATGATCTCTTTGAACTCCTCGTAGTCGTCGATCCCGCGGTGCGAGTTGTCCTCGCGCCGTTTGATCGCCGTGGCCAGCAGCTCGTTCTGCATGGCGTCCAGCATCTCCGTGAGTCGCGAGCGGACCTCGCCGTCCGGGATGGGTACCTTGCGCGCCTTCGGGTCGGGGGCGAACCGTTTCACCGCCATCACCTGCCCCTTCTCCAGGTCCTTCGGCCCGATCTCCAGACGGACTGGCACGCCCTTCCCTTCCCACTCGTAGTACTTCGCACCCGGGTTCACGGTGTCGCGATCGTCGAGCCTGACGCGGACCACATCGCGGAGCTGCCCGGCCAGCTTCTCCGCCGCCTCGAGCACCTGCCCGCGCCCTTCGTCCGACTTGTAGATCGGTACGATGACCGCCTGGATCGGTGCGAGCTTCGGCGGCAGTACCAGGCCCAGGTCGTCGCTGTGCGACATCACCAATCCGCCGATCAGGCGCGTGGAGACCCCCCACGAAGTGCTCCAGACATACTCGTGCGACCCATCTTCGGTCTGGTACTTCACATCGAAGGCACGGGCGAAGTTCTGACCCAGGTTGTGCGATGTCCCCGCCTGCAGCGCCCAGTTGTCCTGCATCAGCGCCTCGCAGGCATAGGTGCGGTCGGCGCCGGCGAACTTGTCCCACTCGGTCTTCACACCCGTCAGCGGCGGCATCGCCATCCATTCCTCCATGAACCGACGATAGACGCTCAGCATCAGGAGCGTCTCGCGCTGTGCGTCTTCCTGGGAGGCGTGCGCGGTGTGGCCTTCCTGCCAGAGGAACTCGGGCGTGCGCAGGAACAGCCGCGTCCGCATCTCCCAGCGCACCACGTTGGCCCACTGGTTGATGAGCAGCGGCAGATCGCGATAGCTCTGGATCCAGTCCGCCATGATCGGCCAGATGATCGCCTCGGACGTCGGCCGCACGACCAGCGGCTCCTCGAGCTCCTTGCCGCCGCCGTGGGTGACCACGGCGGTCTCGGGGGCGAACCCCTCGACGTGCTCGGCTTCCCTGTGCAGGAAGCTCTGGGGAATGAACAGCGGGAAGTACGCGTTCTGGTGCCCGGTCTCCTTGAATCTGGCGTCCAGCGCCTTCTGCATCAGCTCCCAGATCGCGTAGCCGTGGGGGCGGATCACCATGCATCCCCGCACCGGCGTGTATCCGGCCAGCTCGCCGCGCTGGACGACTTCGTTGTACCAGGCGGAAAAATCCTCGGCCCGTGGCGTTAGAGCTCTTTGCTCAGCCATCGACGCTCTCCATGCTCCCCGTCTCCCCTTCGCTTTCGTCGGAGTCGCCTCCCGATGTCGTCGGCCGCGCATCGGCTGGCCCGGTCATCAACCACAGGGCAAGGGGGATCAAGGTTCCCACCGCCGACCACCCGAGGCCGCGACGGACGCCACGTCCTAACGCGGCTCCAACGAGTCGGCCCAGCCCGACGGCCAGTACGGCGGTGGCGACGGCGCCGGCGCTGAGCGGCGCCAGGCGGTGCCAGGCCCCCAATCCGCGGTCGAGAAACCCTTCGCCTCGAATCTTCAGGTCGCTGTCGTTCATCTTCGCAACTACTCCCTTTCGCCGGGCGGCGTTCCCTGCGACGGCACGTCGTACGTGTAGACCACGTGCGGCTCTTCTCGAGATTCGGCCGTGGCGCTATCCCAGCCGACCCCGGGCACCCAAACGCCCCAGAGGCGCGGCACCACATTGCCGCGACGCGGCGCCGTCGGATCGTAAACGTAGATTACGCCACGGGCGGCGACGAGGGCCGAATCGGCCCGGCCGATCGAGTCGAGGACCAGGCGTAGCGTCTTGGACAGCGAGGACCGGTTCGCGCTACTAAGCGCCAGCACTCGAAACTCCACTTTCCGCGGGTCCTCCTCGTGCACGACGCTGTCGAAGACCTGGTAATCGACCGGCGCCGCCGTGTCCACTCCCGCCCGTCCCTTCGGGTAGTCCTCCGGGAACTCGACCGCCGGCACATCGTCCCCGGCGGCCTCGTCGTCGGACCGCTCGCCGACGCACGCTGCGACGCCGCCAAGAGCTGCCGCAGCGAGCACGGCCGTTACGAATCGGAGGCTGTCACTCATCTTTCGTGTCACCCTCGTTCAACGCTTCCACGACATCTTCCAAAGCCACCACTCGCTCATCGCCGCTCGACATGCTGCGAATCCGGGCCTGGCCGACCTCGACCTCCTGCGGGCCCAGGATGATCGCCAGGCGTGCGCCCAGTTGGTCGGCGCTCTTCAGCTGACTGCCCAGGCGCCGCTCGCGGAAGTCGTAGACGGCCGAGTGCCCGGCCCGGCGAAGGCGCTGCGCCACCCGCAGCGCGCGTCGTCGCCCTTCGGGCCCGATGTAGGCGACGAAGCAATCGATACCCGTCTGCCGATCGGGCAGCAGTCCGTGGTCGGCCAGCAGCTCGGCCAGAACGACATCGCCCATCCCGAACCCGAGCGCCGGCATGTCGATGCCGCCCACCAGGTCGAGCAGGCTATCGTAACGGCCGCCCCCGCAAACGGCGCGCAGCTCACGGCGCGCGTCCCAGAGCTCGAACACGATCCCCGTGTAGTAGGCGAGCCCGCGGACCACTGAGAGATCGATGTCGACGAACTCGGCCACGCCGAGATCGTCGACATGCTCCAGGTACCTGTCGAGCTCGTCGATCGTCTCCGCCACAGCAGGCACATCTCCGTAGCGAGCCCGCAGCTCTTCGATGCCCCGCGTGGCCGTCGTCTCCAGCACCGCCTCGATCGCGTCGGCATCGAGGCCCAGGCCCGCCAGCTTCTCCTCCAGCCGATCGCGTCGCTCGCGATCCAGCCTGTCGATGACGCCGTAGACCGCCTCGAGGCGGTCGTCCGGGACGCCGACGTGGCCAAGGATGGCCGCGAGGACTCGACGATCGGAGACGCGGGCACGTATCTGACTCGCATCGAGACCGGCGGCACGGCAGATGTCGATGGCCGCTGCGATCAACTCGGCGTCGGCGATCACATCGGCCACGCCGATGATGTCCATGTTGAGCTGGAAGTGCTCCCGCAGACGGCCGCGCTGCTTGCGCTCGTAGCGGAAGAGCTGCGGGATCGAGTACCAGCGGATCGGCTTGCGCAGGGCGCGAGCCCGGGCACCCACCATGCGGGCCAGGGTCGGCGTCATCTCGGGCCTGAGGGCCACGCGGCGGCCGCCCTTGTCCTCGAACTCGTACAGCTGCTCGACGATCTCCTCGCCCGACTTCCGTGTGTAGAGCTCGAGCTCCTCGAGCGGCGGCCCGTCGTACTCCTCGAACCCGTAGCGCCGGGCAACATCGCGCCAGATGCGCGTCAGGTGCGCGCGCACGACGAAATCCTCGGGATAGAAGTCCCGGAAGCCCGGCAAGCCCTGAAAATCAGTCATCATCGTCGTCGGTCTATCCGGCCCGGCGCCCGCCGGGCAACCCGACCGGTATGTCCAGGAGTTTCATCGCGTCGCCCACCGTATGGTTCGAGCCAGTCACCACCACGGTCGCCGCGACTTCCGCCGCCCGTTCCAGGGCCGCTTCGAAATCGACGATCACCTCCACGGGATACGTCGACACGGTTTCCGCCACCGCCGCCGCGTCCCACCACCGATCCGACGGCGAGCTCGGCGCCACCGTGAATATCGAAATGTCGGCCAGCGCCAGTAGCGGCGGCAGCATCTCCGGCCACGGCTTGTCGCCCAGGATCGCCACCACCAGCGCCAGCGGCGTTTCGAGGTCCAGGCTGGTGAGGCTCTGGGCCAGCGCCTCCACCGCCACCAGGTTGTGCGCCACGTCCAGCACCCATGTGCGATCGCGACGACGCTCGATCTGCAGCCGGCCGGGCCAGCGGACGCCCGCTACGCCGAGTCCGATCTCATCGGCGGTCGGACGGTACTCGTTCGGCAGGCTCTCCAGCGCCAGCGCTGCGAGGCCGGCGTTCCAGGCCTGGTGCGCGCCCAGCAGCGGGCAGCGCAGCTGGATCGGTCTATCGGCGTCGGGTCCCATGTACCCGAACTCGGTGTATTCCCGGCCAATCCGAATCCGACGTACGGCGGCATCGTAGCCCAGTTGGAGCAGCGGTGCCCCGACGCCCTCGGCGTGCCGGCGGACCACGCGCCCGGCCTCGGGGTCCAGACGACCCAGAACCAGCGGGACGCCGGGCTTAACGATGCCGGCTTTCTCCCGGGCGATGGCCGCCAGCGTGTTGCCGAGATAATCGGCGTGATCCCAGGCGACGTTGGTGATCGCCGCGATCTCCGGCAGCAGGACGTTGGTCGCATCGAGCCGACCGCCCAGCCCGACCTCGGCGACCACGAACTCGACCCCCGCCTCGGCGAAGCAGAGGAACGCCAGCGCCGTCGCCGTCTCGAAGAACGTCCCACGCACCGCCTCCGCCTCGGGCCGCAAGCGGCGCGCCGCGGCCGACAGCAGCGCGTCGTCCACCGGGAAACCATCGATCCGGATGCGCTCCCGAAAATCCAGCAGGTGGGGTGACGTATACAGACCGACCCGGCGACCCGCGACGCCCAGCACGCTGGCCAGCATGGCCGCCACCGATCCCTTGCCGTTCGTGCCACCGACGTGCAGCGAGCGGAACGCCATGTGGGGGCGGCCGACGGCGTGCAGCATCGTCCTGGTGCGTCCCAGCCCCCAGCGGATGACGCCCGTCGGCTGCAGTCCGAGAAGCTCGGCCAGCTCCGGACTCCTCGCGGCGGAGATAGTCATGGACATGGGGCCTAATTATAGTGGCGAGCCCGCTTCACGGTAGGCGGCCATCAGGCCGGGGGCGGCCGGCCTGCCAAGTCGCGGGCGGTCACGCGACCTAGCCCACCATGTGCTGCAACAGCTTCGAGATCGTCGGCTTCAGCTCGGGGCGGGGCACGACCATATCGACCATCCCGTGCTCGAGCAGGAACTCGGAGCGCTGGAACCCCTCCGGCAGCTCCTGGCGGATGGTCTGCTCGATGACCCGCGGCCCGGCGAAGCCGATCAGCGCGCCGGGCTCGGCGATGATCACGTCGCCGAGCATGGCGAACGACGCGGTGACGCCGCCGGTCGTCGGATGGGTGAGCAGCGAGATGTAGGGTACGGACGACTTGTGGAGACGACCCAGCGCGGCGCTGGTCTTAACCATCTGCATCAGGGACAGGACGCCCTCCATCATACGGGCACCGCCCGAGGCGGAGACGATGATCAGGGGGTTCTCCTCGTCGAGGGCGCGCTCGGCCACGCGGGCGATCTTCTCGCCGACCACCGAGCCCATCGAACCGCCGATGAAGCCGAAGTCCATCACGCCGAACTTCACGTTCAGGTCATCGATGCGACCGCTTCCCGTCACCACGGCCTCCTTGCGCCCGTTCTTGCGGATCGCCTTCTCGTAGCGATCGGCGTAACGCGTCGGACCCACGAAGTTCAGCGGATCGACGGACCGCAGATCCGCATCGAACTCCTCCTCGAGTCCATCATCGAGGAGAAGCTGGGCGTAGTCATCCGGTCCGATCCGGAAATGATGATCGCATTTCGGACAGGTGAAGAAGTTGTCGGCCAGTTTTTCGCGGTAGATGATCTCGCCGCACGAGTCGCATTTCGCCCAAACATCGGGCGGCAACTCGCGCTTCTGCTTGGTCAGCCGCTTCTTTTCCTTACGGAACCAGGCCATGAATCCCTTTTTCGTACTTATGCGGGGACGGCGACCGCCCCGAATCGTCGAATTGGTAACTAATAAAGATCTAAGAGTCCGCGTCGAGTCGCAATGGGCGGAGCGTACGACGCCCAATAGCCACTCCTTCAAGTCGATTGCTCAATTCTCACATCCAATTTCCAACCGCGAAATACAGAAGGTCACGGACCCAGGCGGTGCTCCACCGCCACCCGCTGCACCACGGCCAGGCAGATGAAGGAGATGACCAGGAAGCTGCCCCCGTAGCTCAGAAACGGCAGCGGCAGGCCGGTGATCGGCAGCAGACCGACGGTCATGCCGATGTTCGCCACGATGTGGGCGAACCAGAGGGCGAATATCCCGAACGTGACCATCGAGGCGAACTCGTCCTCCGTGCGCTCGGCGATCCGCAGGATCCGCCACAGCAACAGCACGAACCCGAGGAGGATCAGCGCGCTGCCGATGAACCCGAACTCTTCACCGACCACGGCAAAGATGAAATCGGTGTGCTGCTCGGGCAGGAACGCGAGCCGCTTCTGGGTTCCCTGCAGAAACCCCTTTCCGAACCAGCCGCCGGATCCGATGGCCACCTGCGATTGGATCAGGTGCCAGCCGGCGCCTTGTGGGTCGGCTTCCGGGGTGATGAACGCCATGATCCGGACCTTCTGGTACGTCGCGAGACTGCGCCAGGCCGGCAAAACGAGCACGCCCATCGCCAGGTTGACGAAGATCACCATGAGCGACTCGGTCAGGTAGGACCGGGTCAGGTAGAGGAAGGCGACGAGCAACAGGAACCAGAGCCCCCAGAGCGGCGTGGAGAAGGCGAGCGCCAGGCTCACCAGCGGGCTGAGGAAGAGCAAGAGCTTGGGCAACGAGAGGCCGGACCAGAAGACCGCGGCGATGAGGATCGCGACGAAGACGGAGGCGGTGCCGAGATCGGGCTCGAGCAGGATCAGCCCGAACGGCAGGAGCACGGCGGCGACCAGCGGCCACAGATCCCACAGGTTGTCCGGCGGCCGCTCTCGGTTCGCGATCAGGCGAGCGAGCAGAAGGATGGTGGCCAGCTTGGCGAACTCGGAAGGCTGGAAGCCGACGGCACCGATGCGGATCCAGCTGCGAGGCCCGCTGCCACCCCCGATGATGAGGACGACGATGAGCGCGAGGATCGCAGCCGCGTAGGCCAGCGGGGCCACCCACTCGAGCCAGCGGATCGACACCCTGAGGGTGAGCACGAAGAGAAACAGCGAGATGACGAGCCAAATGGCCTGCTTGCGCCAGATGCCGGTGATCGACGACGGGACTTCCATCTCGCCGGCCGAGTAGATCATCGCCACGCCGAAGATCGCGAACGCGAAGGCCAGCGCGACGATCACGCCATCACCCACGGCAGCCAGCGGAGTTTCCTTGGATCGAATCATCGAGCCGTCGCCTCCCCGGCCGGCGCCGGGGCCTGGTTCTCCAGGTAGTAGGCGATCAGCCGCGACACGATCGGCGCCGCGGCCGACGAGCCGTGACCGCCCCCCTCGACGATGGCCGCCGCCACGATGGCCGGCTCCTCAGCCGGCGCGAAGCCCAGGAACCATGCGTGGTCCTCGCCGTGCGGGTTCTGCGCCGTGCCCGTCTTTCCCGCCAGGGTCCAGCGGCGAAGCCGCGAGCCGCGAGCCGTACCGCCGGGGGCGTTGACAACCTCGACCAGTGAGTTTCTCAGCTGGTCCAGCTGTTCGTCCGACAGCGGCAGGGAACCGGAGGGCTCCGCCCGCGGGCCGTCGCGGCTGATGCGCGGCGTGGGCAGGGTGCCGCCGCTGGCGAGGGCGGCGAAGAACTGGGTCATCTTGAGCGGGCTCTGCGCGTTCTCTCCCTGCCCGATCGCCAGGTTGAGCACCACCGAGTTCGTCCAGCCGCTCGGGCCGTAGCGGCGATTGTACCACGCGGTGTCGGGCGGAAAGATGCCGGCGTTGTCGATCGGCAGGTCGATCCCGGTCGGGCGGGTGAACCCGAACTCTCGCACGCCTTCGAGCATCCCTTCCAGCGTGATCTTGAGACCGAGTTGGTAGAAGTAGACATCGCAGCTCTCACGGATCGCGCCGTTCAGGTCGAGCGACCCGTGGCCGGACGGCGTCCAGCACTTGAAGACGCGTCCGTAGTACATCAGCGCGCCGCGACAGGTGATCGGCATCCGCGTGTCGATATCGGCGTCACCCTCCGCCATGGCGATGCCGGCCACCACCAGCTTGAACGTCGAGCCCGGGGCGTAGGTCGCGGAGACGGCGCGGTTGAACAGCGGCCGACCGGGGTCGGCGTTGAGCGTCCGCCAGTGAGACGGCTCCACTCCGCCGACGAAGACGTTCGGGTCGAAGCTGGGCGCGCTGTACATGGCCAGCACGGCCCCGCTAGCCGGCTCGAGGGCGACGACCGCCCCCCGCATCGTGTCGGGGAACAGGTCGGCGATAACCTTCTGCAGCCCGACATCGATGTTGACGTGGATATCGACGCCGGGGGTGGCGGCGATCGGCTCCCGGCCCCTGAAGCCGCCCACCAGGCGGCCGAGGGCGTTGACCTCCACGTAACGAACGCCGGGCGTGCCCGCCAGCAGCCGATCGTAGACGCGCTCGATCCCTGAGCGTCCCACCACGCGGCCTGGCTCGTATCCCTCGAACTCGGCCAGCCGCAGCTCCTCATCCCCGATCTCGCCGACATAGCCGATGACGTGGGCCAACAGCTCACCCCACGGATAGTGCCGCTTCGGCGCCGTCTCGATCACGATGCCGCCCGGCAGGTACGCGCGTCGCTCCTCGATGGCCGAGACCTCGGAGAACGTCGCGTCGCTCTCCACCACGACAGGGCGGTTGGGGTGCTGGCGGTAATTCGCCATCAGCCCGTCGATCTTTTCGTCCGAGTGGCCGAGGATCACGGCCAGCTGCTCGAGCACGACCCGCAGCGAGTCGGCGGAGAGCGGCAGCGCGACGATGGAATAGCCGGGCACGTTCTCGGCTATGACCGTGCCGTTGCGATCGTAGATGCTGCCGCGCGCCGCCGGGACCGGAAGGGCGCGGATACGGTTCTCGTCCGACCGCAACACGTAGGTCGTGTGCTTGAGCACCTGGATGCGGAAAAACTGGAGGCCGAGGGCGAAGATGGCGAGCAGGGCCAGCCAGCGGGCGAAGAGCGCCCGGCCCTGACGCTGCGTCGCCTGAGTGCTGATGACCGGGCTCACGAGGCTTTCGCCATGATGGGAACGACCATGTACCCGACGACGCCGGTGGCGATGGCGTCTACGGGCGCCTGCAACAGGACGAAGAAGAGCGAGTCACCTCCGATGGCCAGGTAGCTCGTGACCTCGAAGAGCCACGTCCCGATGAACAGATAGGTACCGATGAACAGAATCTCCTCTCCCACGAACAGATCCCGCGTCAGCGAGCCGAGATAACCCAGAAGCACCAGCAGCAAGGTCGCCAGGCCGAAATGGCTGACCGCCATAGCGTCCTCCAGCAGACCCAAGGCGAACCCGAGCGCCGCGGCGGCTCCGGGCCGGAGCTGGCGCGCGGCGACCAGGACGCCGCAGACCAATAAGTTCGGAGCTGCGAACCAGGAGTCAAACAGCGGGCCGAACAGGAAGTGAAGGAAGGCGAGGATCAGCACCAGAACGACGAGGACGACGTTGACGCCGCTGCGGTCGACCTCGATCATCGCGGACCCCCCGCGCCCTCCGCACCCGCCGCCCCTCCGGCCGACCAGACCTCGGTCAGGTCCGCCTCGGCCGCGTCATCCAGAACGACCATGGCTTCACGGACCGCGTCGGGCAAGACCGCCGGCTCGACGAGATAGCTCTTGGCCCAGCCGGCTTCGGCGCTGACCAGCTCGATCACACGGCCGATCGGGATGCCCCGGGGAAAGACGCCGCCCATCCCGGACGTGACGATCTCCGTACCCGCCGCCAGCTCGACCTGGTATGGCGCTCCCTCCAGCTGCATCACCGGCGCCTCCCCGCTCAGCGGCCGGATGATCCCGAACACCCGGCCGTCGGCGGTCATGGCGCTCACGCGGAAATCCGGATGGGTCCAGAAGTCACCCGTCGCCTGGCCAGGAGCCACCATACGGACCACCCCGACCAGACCGCCGGAGGTGACCACGGGCGAATTCCTCCGAACGCCGTCGCCAGCCCCGGCATCGAGGACGAACGAGCGCTTGACCTCCTCACCCGCCCGGCCCGCCGGGTCGAGGTTGGCCGGCAGGAAGTATTGCGGACCGCGCTCCGCCAGATCGATGAGGGCACGCAGCCGCCGGTTCTCCTCTTCGACGTTTTGCAGCGCCAGCAGTTGCGCGGCCAGCGAATCGCGCTCGCGACGCAACCCATCGATGTGGCCGCGGAGCGCTCGCATGTCGGAGAACCAGCTTTGCAGGCGAAGCACGGGGGCGAGGACGGTCGAGCGCAAAGTGGTGGAAACCGCGAGCTGGCGCTCGTGGGGCAGCGTCATCAGCACCGCCGCAGCGAGGAGCAGCAGGAACAGGAACAGGAGGTCGCGGCGCGCCAGGCGCCTCGCTCCGGACTCCGGGTTACCGCCAGGACGATTCAGACGGACAGCACTCCGCGGTATCTAGGCAGGTCATCCAGAATGCGCCCCGCACCCCGCACGACGCAGGTGAGAGGCTCTTCGTCAACATGGATGGGCAGGTTCGTCTCCTCCTGCAACAGCCGGTCGAGCCCGCGGATCAGCGAGCCGCCACCGGTCATGACGATCCCCCGATCGACGATGTCGCTGGCCAGCTCGGGCGGCGTGATCTCCAGGGCGCGCCGTACCGCTTCGACGACCTGCTGGATCGGCTCCTGGATGTGTTCACGTATCTCCTCGGAGTGAATCCGCACGGTCTTCGGTATGCCGGACACCAGATCCCGGCCTTTGACATCCATCTCCCGTTCTTCGCCGACGGGAGCGGCCGAGCCGATCTGGATCTTGATCGCCTCGGCCGTCGGCTCGCCGATCAGCAGGTTGTAGTTCTTGCGCAGGAAGGTGACGATGGCCGCGTCGATCTCGTCGCCGCCGACCCGGATCGACGTGTCGGACACGATGCCGCCCAGCGCGATCACCGCGATCTCGGTCGTGCCGCCGCCGATGTCGATCACCATGTTCCCGGTCGGCGTCTCCACCGGCAGCCCCACGCCGATCGCCGCCGCCATCGGCTCCGCCACCATGTACACCTCTTTGGCGCCCGCCGCCTGCGCTCCGGCCCGCACCGCCCGGCGCTCCAGCTCGGTGATCCCCGACGGCACCCCGATCACCACTCTCGGCTTCAGCCGAAAGACGCGCTTCGCCGTCACCATCTTGAGGAAGTGACGGAGCATCAGCTCGCTCACGTCGACATCGGCGATCACCCCGTCCTTCAGCGGCCGTACCGCCTCGATACCGCCCGGCGTTCGGCCCAGCATCCCCTTCGCCGCCAGCCCCACACCCAGCACCTTGCCGTTCGACTTGTCCACCGCCACCACCGACGGCTCGTTGAGAACGATGCCCTCGCCCTTCACGTAGATCAGCGTGTTGGCGGTGCCCAGATCGACAGCGATGTCGTTGACCGGAAGCAGCCTACCGGAATCGAACCAGCCGAAGCCCATGGATTAGCTATTCCTCCCCGGCGATGGACGGGAGCACACCGCCTTCCGAACCCTCACCTCCCCACAGCAGGCGGGACAGGGCAGTCTAGCGGAGAATAGTAGACAGAAAGGCGGAAAGGGGCAAAGGGTGGGGGAGCCAGAGGTAGTATACCTCACCCTGCCCAACCCCGCCAGACCCGGAACCCGGACACCCGCCGCCCCTACAGTATCCTCTCGATCGGCGTATAGTCGAGCCCGAACGCCTCGGCGACGCCCTCGCAGGTCACCTTATTGTCCACCATGTTGACGCCGAGGGCGAGGGGTCGATCGGCGCGACAGGCCTCTTTCCACCCATTGTCGGCGAGCTTGAGTGCGTACGGGATGGTGGCGTTGGTGAGGGCGAGGGTCGAGGTGCGGGGCACCGCGCCGGGCATATTGGCGACGCAGTAGTGGATGACGCCCTCGACGACGAAGGTCGGGTCCTCGTGAGTCGTGGGTCGCACGGTCTCGACGCAGCCGCCCTGGTCGACGGCGACATCGACGATGACCGCGCCATCGCGCATGAGCTTGAGATCCTCCTCGAGCACGAGGTGCGGGGCCTTGGCTCCGGGGAGCAAGACGGCACCGACCAGCAGGTCGGCGTGCTGGATCATGTCGAGGACGTTGTGCCGGTTCGAGTAGGCGGTGACGACGTTGGCCGGCATCACGTCGTCGAGGTAGCGGAGCCGGGGCAGGCTCACGTCGAGGATGGTAACCCGGGCGCCGAGGCCGGCGGCCATCTTCGCGGCCTGGGTGCCCACCACGCCGCCGCCGAGCACCACGACCTCGGCCGACGGCACGCCGGGTACGCCGCCCAGCAGGATACCGCGACCGCCGTAGGTCCTTTCCAGGTACTTGGCGCCTTCCTGGACGGCCATCCGGCCGGCGACCTCGCTCATCGGGGTCAGCAGGGGCAGCTCGCCGTTGGGGAGCTGAACGGTCTCGTAGGCGATCGAGACCGCTCCGCTCTCCAGCAGCGCCTTGGTCAACGTCTCCGACGCGGCGAAATGGAAGTAGGTGAAGAGGACGTGGTCGGGCTTGATGCGGGGATACTCCACGGCGATGGGCTCTTTGACCTTTACGATCATCTCAGCCTCGGCCCACAGCGCGTCCACATCATCGACGATCTTCGCGCCGACACCCTCGAAGGCGGCGTCATCGAAGCCGCTCCCCAGCCCGGCACCCTTCTCGATCAGGAGCGTGTGCCCGTGGGCGACCAGCTGCTCGGCCCCGGCCGGGACCATGGCGATCCTGTTCTCTCCCGGTTTGATTTCCTGTGGTACCCCTACGATCATCGTTCTAGCCTTTCTCGCTGTTGCCGACGGAATCCTCTAATCGCACGGGATCTCTATTCTGCGCTGCGGCCCCACCGTCGGGGCCGAGACTGATGATCGTCTGCCGCTCGGGAGCATAATGCTCGCGACAAATCCGGGCCACCTCCGCCTCGCTGACGGCGTCGATCCGAGCGCAGATCTCGTCCAGTTTCAGGTAGGGCTCCCCATAAAGTGCAACGCCGGCCAGGCGCTGTAAACGAGCCGACGACGACTCCAGCGACAGGACGACCTGCCCCTTCGTCTGCCTCTTGATCGAGCTCAGCTCCTCCTCCGACATGCCGTTCGCCGCCACCTCACCCAGCTCCTCCCTTACCTCGTCCACCGCCCTCAGGGCCGTATCCGACCGCGTCGCCATGTAGACGCCCGCGTGTCCGCCGCGGTCGTAGAACGACTGGTACGAGTAGACCGTGTACGCGAGACCCAGCTCCTCCCGAACCCGCTGAAACAGCCGACTGCTCATGCCGCCGCCCAGCGCGGTGGAGACCAGGATCGCCGCGTAGCGGCGGGGGTCGCTGCGCGGGAACAGCGACGCGCCCAGACAGATATGGACCTGGGCGGAGTCGCGCCGGATGTGGACCGTCTCCGGTGCCGCCGGGGTCGGCTCCGGAACGCTGGGAGCTTCCTTGTTCCCGTCGCTATTGGGGAAGTTCCGTGCCACGAGCTCGAGCAGCGCCTCGTGGCTCACGTTGCCCGCCGCCGCCACGACACAGGTCTCCGGCCGGTAGGCCGTGCGCCAGAGCGTCTCCAGATCGTCTCGCGATATCGCCCGAACCGTGTCGGCTGTGCCCAGAACGGGACGGCCGTAGGGGTGATCGTCCCAGAGCGCGGCGGCGTGAAGGTCGAACACCAGCTCCTCCGGCGTGTCCTCGACGCCGGCGATCTCCTCGAGGATCACCTGGCGCTCCAGCTCCAGATCCTCCGGGCGCAGCAGAGGGTGGAAGATCAGATCGGTGAGCACGTCCACCGCCATCGGGAGATGTTCGTCCAGGACCCGGGCGTGGCAGGCGGTGTGCTCCCGCGAGGTGTACGCGTCGAGCGCGCCGCCGATCCCTTCGATCTCGAGGGCGATCTCCCGGGCGCTGCGGCGCTCGGTCCCTTTGAAGATCATGTGCTCGAGCAGGTGGGCGGCGCCCATCCGCTCGGCGCCGTCGTGGCTGGCGCCCCAGGGGACCCAGATCCCCACGGCCACCGAGCGCAGACCCGGGATATGCTCCGACAGGACCCGAGGCCCATCGTCGAGCCGGGTGCTGTAGACACGGTCGTCGAGCTGAACCGTTTCAGGCACGAGTCGCTCCTGCAGGATGGTTGGCCGGGGGTTCGAGCCGCCGTGTGGCCCCCCCGAAAACGGCGAAAGCCTGCCCCGCGTGAACGGAGCAGGCTTCGCCAGAGACCGGACCGACGGCCTGGCTCACGACGTCTTCGCCGTCTCCGCCTCGGTCTCCTCCTTCATCGCGGCGCGCCGCGACAGCCGCATGCGCCCACGATCGTCCACGGAGATCAGCTTGACCTTCACCGTGTCTCCGGTTTTGAGGACGTCCTCGGTCTTCTCGACGCGTCCTTCTTCGAGCTCCGAGATGTGACACAGCGCCTCGACACCGGGGAGGATCTCGACGAAAGCGCCGAACGAGGTCGTGTTCTTGACGACGCCCTCGTAGATGCGGCCGATCTCCGGCTCCTGGACGAGCGACTCGACGATCTCCCGCGCCCGCTCGCCCGCTTCGCCGCTCACCGACGAGATCGTCACCAGGCCGCTGTCCTCGATGTTGACCTCGGCGCCCGTCTGTTCCTCGATGCCGCGTATGGTCTTCCCCTTCGGCCCGATCACGTCGCCGATCTTGTCCGGCTTGACCTGCAGCGTGATGATCCGCGGCGCCGTCGGCGACAGCTTGGACCGCGGCTCCGCCAGCGTCTTGGCCATGATGTCGAGAATGGCCAGCCGAGCCTTGCGGGCCTGGGCGAGGGCCTCGCGCATGAGATCGGTCGACAGGCCCTGGATCTTGATGTCCATCTGGACCGACGTGATCCCCTCGCGAGTACCGGCGACCTTGAAGTCCATATCGCCCAGATGGTCCTCGATGCCCAGTATGTCGGTGAGGACCTTGACCTGGTTCCCCTCCTTGATCAGCCCCATGGCGATCCCGGCGCAGGCCGAGCGGACGGGGACGCCGGCATCCATCAGGGCCAGCGAGCCGCCGCAGACCGTGGCCATCGAGGACGAGCCGTTCGACTCCAGGATGTCGCTGACGATGCGGATCGTGTAGGGGAACTCCTCGTACGGCGGCAGCAGCGGCTGTAGCGCCCGCTCCGCCAGGGCGCCGTGACCGATCTCGCGGCGCGACGGCCCGCGGAACGGCCGGACCTCGCCGACCGAGAAGGGCGGGAAGTTGTAGTGCAGCATGAACGACTTGGAGGTCTCCTGCGGGATGTCGATCGAGTCGATCCGCTGCTCGTCCCGGCTGGTGCCGAGCGTGACCACGGCGAGCGCCTGCGTGCTGCCGCGGGTGAACAGCGCCGAGCCATGGGTTCGGGGCAACAGGCCGACCTCGACGGAGATCGGTCGGATCTCGTCGGTGCCGCGGCCGTCGACACGCTCGCCCCGGTCGAGGATCTGGCGGCGCAGCGTCTCGTACTCGACCTGGTCCATCGCCCGGGCGACCTCGGACTCGTAGTTCTCGAACTCCTCGACATCGACCTCCTCGGCCAGCCGCTCGGCGATGTCATCGCGCAGCGCCGACAGCGCCTGCTGCCGCTCCTCTTTGTTGGGCAGGTTGATCGCCTCGTCGATCCGCTCGGCCGACAGCTGACCGACTCGCTCGGTCACCCGCTCGTCGACCTTCTGGGGCTCCCACTCCATCTTCGGCTTCTTGATCGGGTCGACCAGCTCGCGCTGCATCTCCACCAGCTCCCGGATGCCCGTGTGCGCGAACTCGAGCGCCTCGACCAGATCTTCCTCCGCCAGCTCGAGGGCGCCGCCCTCGACCATGACGATCGAATCCTCGGAGCCCGAGACGATGATGTCGACGTCGGAAAACTCGAGCTGCTGGAAGGTCGGGTTGAGCACCCACTTGCCGTCGAGCCGGCCGACGCGGACCGCGGCGATCGGGTGCGGGAACGGCACGCTCGAGATGTTGAGCGCCGCCGAGGCCCCGAGCAGGCCGAGCACATCGGCGTCGTTCTCCTGATCCGCCGACAGGATGTAGATGGCGACCTGCGTCTCGTTCATGAAGCCCTTCGGGAACAGCGGGCGGATCGAACGGTCGATCTGCCGCGCCGAGATGATCTCCTTCTCGCCGGGGCGACCTTCGCGCTTGAAGAATCCGCCCGGGATCTTGCCCGCGGCGTAGCTCTTCTCGCGATACTCGACCGTCAGCGGGAAGAAAGGCAGGTGGGTCGGCTTGTCGTCGGCCACGACCGTGGCCAGGATGACCGTACCACCGAAACCCACGAGGACGGCTCCGTCCGCCTGTCGTGCCATGCGGCCGGACTCCATCGTCAGGGTCCGTCCCGCGAACTCACGCTCTACTACCGTTGCCATAGTCTCTTCTTCTCTTTGCTGATTGTTCTTTCAGCGGTGTGCATGGAGAGACCCCCGAAACCGTCTGGCCGGGGGTCGCTGGGCGCTAGCCTCGCAGACCGAGGTCCGCAGTCAGCTGCCGATACGCCTCGGGGTCCTTGCGGCTCAGATAGCGCAACAGACGCCGACGCTTGCCTACCCAATTGAGCAGGCCTTGCCGACTGTGGTGGTCTTTGGGATGCGTCCGAAGGTGCTCCGTGAGGTCAGCGATCCGACGGGTCAAAAGGGCGACCTGCACGGCCGTCGAACCCCGATCGCCGGGATGAGCCTGGTACTTCTGGATGAGCTCGTCGCGTTCTTCCTTCGTCATCACCATGCTACAGACACTCTCCGCCGAGCCGCCGAATGCGGCTCTGTCCTTTATCTTACCCTCTCCATATAGACCGTGAAACTTATTCCGACTCGGCCTCTCTGTAAAGGCGGCCGCCAAGATCCTCGAAGTAGCGCACCGCCTTCGCCCGGTCTCGCTTCATCTGCTCGACCAGCTCCGCTGCGGAGCCGAAGGGCTGGACGTCGCGCAATCGGGTGAGGAACTCGACGCGGACCTGCTCGCCGTAGAGATCGCCTTCGAACTCGAGCAGGTGGAGCTCGATGGAGGGCGGTGAGCCACGGAAGGTGGGACGGGGTCCCAGGTGGAGGAGTCCGACACCCAGGTGGGAGCGGGTCGCCGCGCGGACCGCGTAGATCCCCTCGAGGGGCAGCAGCTTGTCGGTGCCATGGACGGCGACGTTGGCGGTAGCGAACCCGAGAGTGCGGCCGCGGCCTTCGCCGTGGACCACCACGCCGGTCAGCGAGTACGGTCGACCGAGCCCGCGTGCCGCCTTCTCGACGTCGCCCTCCGTGAGCGCGCGCCGGATGCCGCTGGACGATATGGCGTCGTCGTTCTGGAGCACCGGTCTAACGACCTCGACCCCGAAGCCGTGGCGTGTGCCGATCTCGCGCATCGTGTCGACGTCGCCGCTACGGTCACGTCCGAAGCCGTGATCGTAGCCCACGACGAGCTTGCGCAACCCGAAGCGGGCCAGCAGCACGTCGCGGACGAACTCCTCCGGAAGGTAGAGCGAGAGCGAGCGGGTGAAGGAGAGGAAGACGGCGTAGTCGAGGCCGGAGAGGGTCAGGATCTCCTTCTTCTCGTTCGGCGTGGTCAGCAGCCCGGGCGCGGCATCGGGCCGAACGATCTTGAGCGGATGGGGATCGAAGGTGACCAGCACGCTGAGCAGTCCGTCGCGGCGCGCCGAATCCTCGAGCTGCTGCAGCACCGACCAGTGGCCACGGTGAAGCCCGTCGAAGGTACCCACGGTGATCGCGGCGCCCCTGTCCTGGAGGGGCAACCCGTGCAGGTCGTAAGAGTTATGGCTCATCACGCAGCGCCCTCGCCGAATCAGGCCGCGATGAAGACTTTGCGTGGCCGCAGGCGCCCGTCCCGCGCCTCCGCCACCGCCGCCAGTTCATCCCCGACAAAGACGGCCACGGTCCCGTCGCGCGGCAGCGTGTCGCACTCGATTTCCCTGCCGTGTCGCAGCGAATCGGCCTCTCTGTCGTCCAAGTCCACCCGCGGCAGGTGCCCGACCGCGGCGGCGGCCGGCAGGGCCCGCGCCTCGATCTCGGCCTCCGTGGTTTCCTCGTCGAGCCGGATCGCCTCCTCGACCCGGAACGGCCCGATGCGGGTGCGGCGCAGTTCCTCGAGGTGCGCGCCGACGCCCAACGTTTCCCCCAGGTCCCGGGCCACCGCCCGCACGTACGTCCCGCTCGAGCACTCGATCTCGAACGAGACTCGCGGCGGCTCGAACTCGAGCAGCTCCAGCCGGTGGATCGTCACGCGCTGCGGCGTCAGCTCGGCCGGCTCACCGCTCCGGGCGAGCCGGTAGGCCGGCTTGCCAGATACCTTCTTGGCCGAATAGTCGGGGGGCCGCTGCTCGATCGCGCCCAGCTGCCGACCGAGAGCGCGACGCACGTCGTCGGCGTCGATCTCGTGCCAGGCCTCGCTGCTGGCGAGGACGCGACCGGTGCGGTCGTCGGTGTCGGTTCGCACGCCCAGGCAGGCCACCGCGTGATACGACTTCGGCAGACCGCCGAGATATTCGGCGAGCCGGGTCGCCCAACCGAAGGGGACGACCAGGAGGCCGGTGGCGAAGGGGTCGAGCGTTCCGGTATGACCGACCCGACGGGTCCTCAGCAGGCGGCGCAGACTGGCGATCGTATCGTGCGACGTCGGTCCCGACGGCTTGTCCACCAGCAGAAGCCCGGCGCGCTTCACTCGCCCGCCTCGCCCTCTTCGCCCTCCTCGACCTCCTCGACCTGGGCGAGGAGCTCGTGTATGCGTCGAGCCCGCTCCTGGGTCCGATCGAGCTCGAACCGGAGCTCCGGGGCGCGGCGAATTCGGAGCTCACGGCCGAGTCGAGTCCGCACGAAGCCGGCGGCGCTCTCCAGCCCTTCGAGCGTCTCATCTTCTCGCTCGTCCTCTCCGCTGACCTGCACGTAGACGGTCGCGTACTTCAGGTCGGGCGTGACCTCGACATCGGTGACGATCACGGTACCGATGCGTGCGTCCTTCACCTCGCGCCGCAAGAGGCGCGAGATCTCTTCCTTCAGAAGCTGCGCCAGCCTCTGGCTCCGGCTGTATTCCTTGCCCATGGGCAAACCCCGCCTCGGCCATCCCGGACCGCGCGCGGACGTCCCCGGGCGGGCCGGAAGGATACGTTCAGATTCAGTAAGTGATCGTGTAAGTGTCTATGACGCGGACACCCGGCGCCGAAGCGACGAGGGCATCGAGCCGGCTCAGCATCTGCTCCGCCCTGCGCCCGTCCGAGGACACCAGTGCGACACAAATTTCGGCCCTCTGCCATGTGTTCTGATGGTCGGTTTCCGCCACGGAGACGTTGTGGCGATTGCGCAGCCGGTCCTTCAGGCTTCTCAGTATCGCCCGCTTCTGTTTGAGTGAGCTACAGCCTGCGAGGTGCAGCTCCCACGTGATGACGCGGACAACCATGGCCATGACGGTCGATCGCTATTCTCACTCGGCCTGCGCGCCCACACCACCGTCCAGCGTTCGCGCGATCTTCTCGATCCGGTACGACTCCAGCACGTCACCGACCTTCACATCGTTGTAGTTCTCGATGTGCAGGCCGCACTCGTAGCCGGATTTCACTTCCTTGACGTCGTCCTTGAACCGCTTCAGGCTGTCGAGCCTACCTTCGTAGACCACGACGTGCTCGCGGAGGACCCGGATCGGAGCATTCCGCTCGATCACACCGTCGCTCACGTAGCAGCCGGCGACCGTGCCGACCTTCGGCACGCGGAAGAGCTGCCGCACCTCGGCGGTGCCGAGGACGACTTCCTTCTCCTCCGGGGCCAGCATGCCCTCGAGGGCGGCCTTGATCTCCTCCGCCGCTTCGTAGATGACCCGGTAGGATCGGATGTCGACGCCTTCCCGCTCCGCCAGCTCGCGGGCTTTGCGCTCGGGCCGAACGTGGAAGCCGATGATGATCGCGCCGCTGGTCTGGGCGAGCAGAACGTCGGTCTCGCTGATGGCGCCCACCGCGCGGTGGATGACCTGGACCTCGACCTCGTCTGTGGACAGCGCTTCCAGCTCGTCGGACAGCGCCTGCACCGATCCGTCGGTATCGCCCTTGATGATCAGCGGCAGCTGGGTCTTTTCGCCGGCTTTGACGGCCTCGAAGACGTCCTCGAGGCGGCTGACCTGGCTCTTGCGCCGCATCTCCTTCTCGCGCTCGATCTGCTGGCGGCGGCCGGTGATCTCGCGGGCCCGGTCGTAGTCGAGTACGATCAGGCTCTCACCGGCCTGCGGTACGCCCTCGAAGCCGAGGACCCGGACCGGCATGCCGGGGCCCGCCGAATCGACGTTGTTCCCGCGCTCGTCGAGCATGGCGCGGACGCGTCCGGCGTAGACGCCGCAGACGAAGCCATCGCCGACCTCGAGCGTCCCAGCCGTGATCAGCACGGTGGCCACGGGTCCCATTCCCTTGTCGAGCTCGGCCTCGATCACGGTACCGCGCGCCGCCAGGTCGGGATCGGCCTGCAGCTCGAGCAGCTCGGCCTGGAGCAGGACCTTTTCGAGCAGGTCGTCGATCCCGTCGCCCGTCTTGGCCGAGATCTCGGACGCCAGAACGTCGCCGCCGAACTCCTCGATGACGACCTCGTGCTCGAGAAGCTCCTGCTTGACCTTCGTCGGGTTGGCGGCTGGCAGGTCGATCTTGTTGACCGCGACCACGATCGGCTTGCCGGCGTTCTTCGCGTGGCTGATCGCTTCCTTGGTCTGCGGCATGACGCCGTCATCGGCGGCGACCACCAGGATGACGATGTCGGTCACGTCCGCGCCGCGGGCACGCATGGCGGTGAACGCGGCGTGGCCGGGTGTGTCGAGGAACGTGATCGAGCGACCGTCGTCGACGTCGACGTGATAGGCGCCGACGTGCTGGGTGATGCCGCCGGCCTCGCCGGCGATCACGTTGGTTTTGCGGATGTGGTCCAGCAGCAGCGTCTTCCCGTGGTCGACGTGCCCCATCACCGTAACCACCGGCGGACGCGTCTCTAGCCGCTCCGGATCGGCTTCCTGGACTTCGCTGATCACGTCGGTGTCGTACTCGTCGACGCGGACCGCCTTGAAACCGAGCTCCTCGGAGATGAGCTCGATCTGGTCGAAGTCGAGCCGCTGGTTGATCGTCACCATCATCCCGAGGTTCTTGAACGCCGAGGTGATGATCTGGTTGGCGGCTACGCCCATCAGGTCGGCCAGCTCGGCGACGGTCAGGAATTCGGGTACGCGAATCGTCGAGCGCTCCTCCTCAGCGCGGCGCTCGGCTTCCGCCGCCTCGCGTTCGAGCTTCTCGGAGGAATCGCGGCGACGGCGGCGCGTCGTCGTGGGGGCGCCCTCCATCTTGGCCAGCGTCTTCTTGATGTTCTCCTGCACCGCCTCCTGGTCGACGCGAGTGCGCTTCTTCTTCTTGCGGCCGCGGCGACGGCGGCGCCCGTCGAGGGTATAGCCTTCCGCCTGGATGCGAACGCGCCCGGCGGGCGCCTTGGCCGCCGGCTTCTCGGCGGCGGGCCGGCGCACGGCCGGCGTGGGCGGCGGCGGTACTTCCTCTTCCTCCTCGTACTCCTCGGCCCCGGCGACGAGCTCTTCGACTTTCTCCTCGTACTCCTCGGCTTCGGCCTCTTCCTCGACCTCTTCCTCGGCCTCGGCGGCCACCTCTTCCTCCGCCGCTTCGGCAGCCGGAGCCACGACCTCCTCGGTCTCGACCGGCTCGACGGCTTCCTCCGGCACCTCTTCCGCCTCTTCCTCGGCCGCTACCAGCTCGGCCTCCTCGAGGACCTCCACTTCGGCCGGCTCGGGCTTCTTCTCGACCACACGACGGCGACGGCGACGGCGCGCTGCCTGGTCGCTCTTGCCAGCCTTCTCCGGTCGGCGCTTGTCGCGCTCCATGCGCGTCCGCACCCGGGCGACCTGCCCGTCGTCCAGCGAGGACATGTGACTACGGACCGGGATCTCCATCTCACGCAGGAGGTGTATCAAAGCCTCGCTGGTGATCTCGAATTCCCGCGCCAGTTCGTAAACCCGCGTCTTTGCCAAGGGTACTACCTCCCTTATCCCCTAGCTCTTCAATTCGTCCGCCAGCTCGATCACGCGACGACCCAACGAGCCGTCGGTGACCGCCAGCGCGACCACTCTCTCACGTCCCATGGCCCGACCCAAACGATCGCCGTCCAGGGCGACCCGGTATGGCGTCGCCGACGAGCCGAGCAACCGCTCCAGCTTGTTCCTGACCTGTGCCGGCGCGTCGCCGGCCACGAGGACCGCCACCGCTTCGCCTTTCCGGACGGTGCGACTCACCGCCTCATAGCCGGCCCGCGCGCGTCCGGCTCGCACGGCCAGCCCGATGGCGCTCAACAGGCGCGCAGCGGAATCAGGAGCCGCTCTCAGATTCACGCTTCTCGGCGGTGACCTCTTCTTCCTCCTCCGCTTCGGCGACCGGCTCCTCGGCGGCCGTCTCGTGCTCCGCTTCGGACGGCGCCTCGCCCTCTACCTCGGCGGGCGCCTCCTCCTCGGCGGGCTCCTCCTCCTCGGCGGGCTCCTCCCCCTCGGCCACGGCGACGCTCGCGTCGCCCGCCTTGGCCTCGGCCTCGGAAGCCGCCGCTTCGTCCGGCGATTCGGCCTCGTCCTCGCCCGCATCATCGCGGAACGGGCCGCCGCTGGCTACCGGCGCGGAATCTTCCGGCGCCTCGGCCGCCAGCTCGGCGGGCTCCTCGACCACGGTCAGGTCCTCGATCAGCTTGACCAGGTGGTCGGCCTCCTCTGGCCCGATCGACGGGATCCGCATGAACTCTTCGCGCTCCAGGTCGATGATGTCCATGAAGGTATTGAGTCCCGCCTCCTCGAGGGCCGCCAGGACGGCGGGCGGAATATCCAGCTCCTTGAGCGAGAAGTCCGCCGCGCCCTCGTACTCCTCATCGCCACGGAACAACGTGCTCTCGGCGCCACGCTCCATCCACTCGCGGCTCGAGTAGAGGTCGATCTGCCAGCCGATGAGCTGGGAGGCGAGTCGCACGTTCTGACCGTTCCGTCCGATGGCCAGCGACAGCTGATCCTCGTCGACGATGGCCGTGATCACCTTGCGCTCCTGGTCGGAGATCACCTTGGCGACCTTCGCCGGCGCGAGGGCGCGCTTCGCGTAGATCTCCGGGTCCGGATGCCACGGGACGATGTCGATTCGCTCGCCGCTCATCTCCGACACCACCGCCTGCACGCGGGATCCCTTCAGGCCCACGCAAGCGCCGACGGGATCGATCGAATCGTCGTTCGAGACGACGGCGATCTTGGTCCGACCGCCCGCCTCGCGGGCGATGTCCGAGATCTTCACCACGCCCTGGTAGATCTCCGGGACCTCGAGCTTGAACAGGGCGGCGACGAACAGCGGATCGGCGCGCGACAGGATGAGACGCGGTCCCTTGGGCGTCTCCTCCAGCTTCTTGAGGACGGCGCGGATCGGCTCGCCCTGGCGGAAGCGCTCGCGCGGATTCTGCTCGCGCCACGGTATGATCGCTTCCGCCTCGCGCAGCATGTTGAGCATCACGACCAGCTTGCCTCGCTCGATCGCCTGTACCTCGCCGGAGAGCAGCTCGCCGACCCGGTCGCTGAACTCCTCGCGGATGCGGTTCCGCTCGCCTTCCCTGACCCGCTGGATGATCCGCTGCTTCGCGGCCAGAACGGCGGTCCGTCCGAAGTCGCTGAAATCTACGGGGATCTCGAGCAGGTCGCCGACCTCGAAATCCGGGTCGTCCCAACGTGCCTCGGTCACGCTGACCTCGCGAGAGGGGTCCGTCACGTCGTCGACGACCTCCTTCAGCACGACGATGCCGATGTCACCTTTCTCTTCGTCGATGGTGATCTCGGCCTGGACGTTCGGACCAAATCGCTTGGCCAGGGCAGCGTGGATACCATCTTTGATCAAGTCGTGCAGCTCCTCGCGCGACAACGACTTGTGCGCCGTCATCACCCGAAAAGCTTCCAGAACCTGTGCCGCGTTGCCCATCGTTACTCCGTGTTGTCGAAACGCTCCCGGTCGACCGGGAATCTGCCGCGCCATTCGCGCTCTCGATCTGTCTGCCCGCTCCACTCAGCCGCTCGAGCGGCCGAAATCGAATCGTTCCCAATCGAAAACGAGGTTCGCCTTCGCCACCGCGGACAGCGGGATCGTCATCTCCGAGCCATCGTCGAGCTCGAGACGCAGCTCCTCCTCCCCCGGGTCGCCCTCAACCGACCGCAGGACGCCCTGCAGCCGCTTCGATCCGCGGGCCAGCGGCCCGTAGCCGTGCAGCGCGATCTGGCGTCCCAGCGCCCGCTGGTAATCGCGGGGTCGGCGCAGTGGCCGTTCGATCCCGGGCGACGAAACCTCGAGGATGTAGCTGGCCGGCATGTCTTCCTGCTCCTCCAGCTCCTCCTCCAGCTCGCGGCTCACCCGGGCGCATTCCTCGACCGTCACCCCACGACCGGGCTCTGAGTCGAGATGGTCGATCCGCAGGCGCACGATCGGTCGAGCGCGTGCCCCCGCGCGCTCGAGATCGACCAGCTCGTAACCCAAGCGGCCGAGCACGGTTTCGGCGATCTGCTCCACTCGCTCGTCCAACGAGCGATTGCTCTCGATCATCCCTACCCCGGCGCCGGCCCGTCGCAACGGTCTCCGGCAATAAAAAAGTGGGGCAATACTGCGTCCCCACTACTTAAAACGGCCTCGCGACCGTGCTGCTGGCCTCGAGACCTGTAGCTTCGGCCCCTAACAACGCCGAAATATAGACCCGCCCCCGGTGGAAATCAACCTGCGGACCAACCGAGAAAAGCGCACATGCGGTGGCCCCGATCTCCTCCCCGGAACGAATAGTAATCGTCCCCGTGGCAGCGCGTACAGGCTTCGCTGGCCGTGATCCGTTCGGCCCGCAGGCCAGCCGCCTCGAGCCGACCCGCTATGTTCGCCCGCAGGTCGACGGTACGATGCTCCGCGGGCTCGAGCCCCAGCGCGGCGGCGACCTCCGGGCCCACCTGGTAGCAGCGGCCGCAGATCGCGGGCCCCAGGTGCGCGAAAAGCGCCGCCGGCACGCCGCCCCGCGTCCGCATCGCGGCCAGCGTCGCTTCGATCACGCCCGCCGCGGTCCCCCGCCAGCCGGCGTGGGACAGTGCGATCAGGCGGTGTTCCGGATCGACGAAGAAGGCCGGCACGCAGTCGGCGACGGTGACGGCGAGCAGCAGATCGGCCCGCGGAGTGACCAGGGCGTCGGCGGCCCCGACGACGCTGAGGCCGGGGTCGAGGGGCGCGTCCAGGCAGACGACACGGTCGCCGTGGACCTGGCGGCAGCGGGCCATCGACTCGAGCCCGGCGGCCCGGCGCAGCGTGTGGTTACCGGAGTCGGCCTCCGTCCCGGAATCCGCGCCGGGGAGGCCGAAATCGAGCCCGGGCGCCCGGGCGGTAATGCCCTGGACGAGACCCGGGAAGCGATCCGTCCATTCCGCCTGTTGGAAGATGCGGATACCGCCGAGGTCGGTTTGTCGCTCGAACCTCACTCGACTCGCTCGATCGAGGCACCGAGCTGGCGCAGTCGCTCGTCGATCCGCTCGTAGCCGCGCTCGATCTGGCCGATGTTGTGGATCTCGCTCCGTCCCCTGGCGCCGAGGGCGGCGATCAGGATGGCCATGCCGGCCCGGATGTCCGGACTCTCCACCACCGAGCCCCGCAGCGTGGCCGGTCCCACGACCACGGCCCGGTGCGGATCGCAGATCACGATGCGAGCCCCCATGCCGGTGAGCTTGTCGGCGAAGAACATGCGCGATTCGAACATCTTCTCGTGGATCAGGACGGTCCCCCGGCACTGGGTGGCGACGACCAGCGCGATGCTCATCAGGTCCGCCGGGAACAGCGGCCACGGGCCGTCGTCGATTTTGGGGATCTGTCCGCCCACGTCCATGCAGATCTCCAGCGACTGTTCCGCCGGCACCCGCAGTGTCTGGCCGTCGAGCTGGCAGTAGACGCCCAGCCGCTCGAACATGAGCCGCATGCCGCGCAGGTGATCCGGGACGACGTCACCGATCGTCAGGTCGGCGTGCGTCACCGCCGCCAGACCGATGAACGAGCCCACCTCGATGTGGTCCGGGCTCACGGCGAAGCTGGCTCCGCTCAGTCGCTCGACCCCCTCGATGGTCAGCTGCCCGGTCCCGATACCACTGATCCGCGCGCCCATCGCGTTCAGCAGACCGCACAGATCCTGCACGTGCGGCTCGGCGGCGACGTTTCGCAGCCGGGTCGTTCCGGGGGCGAGGACCGCGGCCATGATGGCGTTCTCGGTGGCGGTGACGCTGGGCTCGTCCAGGAACACGTCGCCAGCCCGCGGCTTGCCACGGATGACGAAACCTTCGCCCAGCTCGACCTCGGCACCCAGCTTCTGCAACGCGTCGAAGTGGGTGTCCAGCCGGCGGCGTCCGATGACATCGCCGCCCGGCGGTGGCAGACGCACCTGGTGGGTGCGGGCGAACATGGGACCTGCCAGCAGAATCGACGCCCGGATCCGCGCCGTCAGCCCGGGCTCGAGAGCCGCGGAGCGGACCTCCGTGGCCTCGAGCATCAGAGCGCCGCGATCTTCCCACTCGTGCCGGACCCCCAGCGCCTCCAGCAGCTCCAGCATGGTGTGCACATCGCGGATGTCCGGGACGTTGGACAGGCGCACCGGCTCCTCGGTGAGCAGCGCCGCCGCCATCATCGGCAGCGCCGCGTTCTTGTTGCCCGCCGGCCGGACATGTCCTCGGAGGGGGGTTCCACCCTCCACGATGAACGTACCCATCGGGGGCGAAACTAGATCGGCGACGCGGCGGAATCAATAACGGTGTGCGGTGTGCGGTGAGTCGGTGTGCGGTGGGGTGGCGCTGCCAGGGGGACAGCGGAAACCTGGCTGGACCCCCACCGCATACCGACGCACCGCACACCGTACACCGTCCTTGACATTCCTTGCCCGGCCGCCCCATCTGAAGAGGGCCCCTCGAACCTCAGGACGGCCATGAAACTTCATCATTACCTCCAGCCCGCGCTCGTTATTCGCGACCTGAACAGCGAGGGAGTCGAAAGCACGCTGCGCCGGATGGTCCGCAACCTGGTCGAGCAGGGGCAGCTGGAGGACGAGGAACCCGTCATCGACGCCTTGCTCGAGCGGGAGGCCGCGCAATCGACCGGGATCGGCGGCGGTGTAGCGATCCCGCACGCGGTCTATCCCGCGCTGGAGTCGACTGTGATCGAGCTGGCGCTGTCGCCGGGCGGCGTCGACTTCAAGGCGCTCGACGGCGAGCCGGTCCAAGCCTTCTTCCTGCTCCTCTCACCACCGGCCAGCAGCAGCACGCACATCAAGTTGCTGGCGCGCATCGCCCGATTGATGAAGCACCCGAACGTGCTCAACGATCTGCTGCAGGCGACGACATCCGAGCAGATCATCGAGCGGATCCGGCAGTTCGACGAGCTGCACCCTTAACGGATCGACGGGGACACAAGCTCCATGCAATTGCTCGTGACGGTGATCAACCAGGCCGAGGCTCTCGACGATGTCCTGTCGGGGTTCCTCGAGCTGGGCATTACCGGAGCGACTATCATCAACAGCGAGGGGATGGCGCGCATCCTGACGCACGATGTTCCGATCTTCGCTGGGATTCAGATGCTGATCTCGCGGTCGCGCGCGCAGAATTATACGATCTTCAGTGTGATCGATGAGGACGCGAAGGTCGATGCGGCGTTCGCCGTCATCCAGGACGTGGTCGGCAACATGTCGGAGCCTGGCACCGGGATCGTGTTCACGATACCGATCACCCGGGTCGAGGGGGTCGCGCCGGAGCTGGGCCGGGACAGCGAATTGTGAACTCGCTGCTCGTCGTTCTCCTGCTGGCGCTGATCGGGCTGATCGGCGCCCGTCTGACCTTCGCCCGGCGTCCGGTACCGCTGGGCCCGCGGATCGCGGTCGCCACCGGCCTCCCGTTCCTGTTCCTCGGCTTCCTGCTGGGACCCCACCTGCTTCGGGTCCTCGCCGCCGCCACGATCGAGGATCTGACCCCTCTGCTGGCCCTGGGGCTCGGCTGGATCGGCGTGCTCTTCGGCCTGCAGCTCGATCGCGAGGCTCTCCGCCAGTTCCCGGTACGCTATCTCGTCATCACCTGGCTTCAGGCCACGGTCGCCTTCATCATCGTGCTGCTGGTCGGCCAGCTGCTGGCCGACGCCTGGTCGCCGGTGGAAGTCCGGGGCATCGTGTTGGCGGTCGCCGCCACGGCCTGCGTGTCGACCCCGGCGGCCATCGCACTCGTATCGAACACGTACCAAAGCCGGGGCCGGGTCACCCGCCTGCTGTTCTACGCCGGGAGCCTGGACGCCGCCGTGGGGATCGTGGCGCTGGGGCTCACCCAGGCGGCCCATCACACCCCGCTGTCGGGCCAGGGTGTGGCGATGTCGTTTCTCGAGTGGCTGGCGGTCACGGTCCTGCTCGGCAGCTTCTTCGGTCTGCTGTTCCTGTCGCTCACCCGCATCTGGCCGCGCGCCGAAGAACTGATGCTCTTGCTCATCGGCCTGGTGCTCTTCGCCGCGGGGACGGCGTTCTTCCTGGAGCTCTCCCCGCTGCTGGTCTGCATGATCGCCGGCATCGTGATCGGCAACCTCTCGACCATGCGCCGCCGCGTGTACGCCGCCCTCTCTAACTGGGAGAAGCCGATCTACGTCATGCTGCTGGTGTTGGCCGGCGCGCTGCTGCGCTTCCCATCCTGGTGGGTCGTACCGCTGGCGGCGGCCTACCTGGCGGCCCGGATCCTGGCGAAATGGGTCGGCGGCCTCACGGCGGCGCCGTTGCGGCCCGCTGATCTCGAGTTGCCGCGCAGCTTCGGGTTGGCGCTGATCCCGCAGGGCGGAATCTCACTTGCCATGGCGATTTCGTTCTTCCTTATCTACGTTCCAGAAGGGCCCGAGGTGGGCATCGCGCTGGATATGTTTCTCGCTGTGGTGGTGATCGCCGTCGGCGTCAGCGATCTGATCGGCCCGTTCCTCGTCAAGAACGTGCTGGAACGGGCGAACGAGATCGATCGTAGCCTCGCGCGAGCGACGGCGGCCGGCGGCGCCTAGAGAGGGAGGACGACGGTGGAGGGAGACTGGGTATTCACAACGATACGGATCGTCGGCATCGTGGCGATCGTCCTGCTGGCCATCGGCATGATCTACCTGGCACGGGCCGCGGCATCCCTGACCATTCGTCTCAAGCGGCTGGAGCGATCGCTCCAGGACATCGGTCGCGATGCTCGACCCGTATTCGATCGGGCGCGGGCAATCGGCGAGAACCTGAACTTCATCGTCATGTCGGTTCGCAAGGAGGTCGATCGCGTCAGCGACACGATCGCGCTGGCAAACGACCGGCTCGAGGACGTGCTCGAGGCGGCGGAGGATCGCGTACAGGATCTCAACGCGCTGATCGATGTGGTGCAGGGCGAGGTGGAAGACACGGTGATCACCGCCACATCGGCTCTGCGCGGGATACGCACCGGCGCCCGGGTGCTGCGGCGACGAGGGAGCGACAGCGACGATTCGGACTCAGACGGCTCCGAGGAGTGAGTTCATGAGAAGTACAGAGGTCACCGGCGACGAGAGCACCCGCGAGCAGCCGGCCCCGACCCACCTGATGCTGGCGTTCGGCATCGGCACCCTGGTCGGCATCGGCGTCGCCATGACCTGGTTGCCGGAACGGCGCCGTCGTCGCGGCCTCCCCCGCTATCTGGCCCGGCGCTACCACCGGGCCCGGGGGGCGAGCGGCGCGGCGCTCAGCGACCTGCGCGGGGCCGGGCGCGAAATGATCTCCGATTTTACACACGAGCTGGCCGCCAACGTCGAGGCCGCCCGCGAGCAGCTCACCGAAACGACGCGCGACCACCTGAAAGGTCTGCGCAAATTGCGCCGCGAGCGGAGGAAACTACTGCGCTGATGCGCTGGCTACACATCCTCGGTCTCGCAGCTCTCGCCGTCCTTTGGATCCCCGACGCCGCCTATGCCTGGGGGCCCGGGATGCACATCCTGGTCGGAACCGAGCTGCTGGGCGCGCTGGCCTTGTTGCCGGCCGCCGTGGCCGAGATCCTTCGCCGCTACCCGCTGGACTTCCTCTACGGATCGATCGCCGCCGACATCACGTTCGCCAAGAAATACGCGCCGGTCGGCCGGCACTCCCACCACTGGCACGTGGGCGAAGAGCTGTACGATGAGGCCGACAGCGATGCCACCCGCGCCTGCGCCCTCGGCTACCTTTGCCATCTCGCCGGCGACACGATCGCGCACAACTATTTTCTGCCGCGCCGCCTACTTACTTCCGCCAATACCCAGGCGATTGGCCATTCCTACTGGGAACATCGGATGGACATCCATCTGGGCCAGGCCTACCTGCGCGCGGCCTTCCACCTGATCACCGATTTCGATCACTTGCACAACGATCGGCTGCTCGACCGCGTGCTGGATCGCACCGTGTTCAGCTTCCGAACGAATCGCCGCATCTTCCGTGGCATGATTCGACTCGCCGACCACGACACCTGGCAGGCGATGTTCGACCGGATGCTCGACTATTCGCGTTGGGACGTCGACGACGACGAAGTGGCCAAGTGGGTGCGCTACACGTTCGACTTCGCCTGCGATTATCTGATCGATCGCAAAGACTCGGTCCCCGCGGAGCTCGACCCCACCGGTGAACGGGCGCTGAGCAAGGCCAAGATGCTCAACCGCGAGTACGGCGTGCGGAAGACACAGCGGCAGGAGGAGTTCGCCCGGCTGGCCGACGAGTGGTTCCCGCTTCCCGCGGAGCTGCCGGGCTGGTGGGAGAAGCGGCTGGCGGCGGAGGGGATGTGGGTGGACCTGGTCCATCTGAAGGCCCACCTGATCCGGCCGCGGGAACGGCGCCTCGGTCGCAGGTCGAAGGGCGGCGCCGGGCAGGCGGAGGAAGAGGAATCGGGCGCCGAGCGAGAGGGGTGAGCCGAGCCCGAACCCGTCAATCCGTCGCCAGCGCCCTCGCCAGACGGTCGCGCACTCGTTCCGGATCCGCCTTGCCCCGAGACTTGCGCATCACCTGGCCGATGAAGAACGCGAGCAGCTTCTCCTCGCCGTCGCGATAGCGCTCGACCTCGGCCGGGTTCTCCCGGATCGCTTCGCCTACCCACTCGTCGATCTGATCGGAATCGCTGACCAGGCTCAGGCCTTCCTCGTCGATGACGGCGTCGGCCGGCTTGCCGGTCTCGATCATTCGGCGCAACACCTGCTTTCCCAGGGTATGGGAGAGCGCGCCGGTCTCGACCCGGTCGATCAACCGCCCCAGCTCGACGGGCTCGATTCCCAGTTCGGCGACATGTTGCCCGAGCTCGTTGGAGATCGCCAGCATCTCGCCCATCACCCAATTCGCCGCCGTCTTCGGATCCGGCGTCGCTTCCGCCGTCGCCTCGAAGAACGCTGCCAGCCGACGGTCAGCGCTCAGCACCCCGGCGTCGTATTCGCGCAGACCGTACGTCTGTACGAACCTCCGGATCTTCTCCCACGGCAGCTCCGGCAGACCATCGGTCACCGTATCGATCAGCGCTTCGGGCAACACCAGCGTCGGCAGATCGGGCTCCGGGAAGTAGCGATAATCGTGGGCCTCCTCCTTCCCGCGCATGGGACGCGTCGCGCCGCGGACCGGGTCCCAGAGCATCGTCTCGTGCTCGACCGCGCCGCCGCCTTCCAGCAGGTCGACCTGCCGCGACGCCTCGAACGCCAGCGCCTTCGACAGCTGGCTGAACGAGTTCATGTTCTTCACCTCGGTTTTCGTCGCCAGCTCGTGGCTGCCCGGCCGGCGGACCGAGACGTTCGCGTCGACGCGCAGGCTCCCCTCCTCCATGTTGCAGTCGCTCACCTCGAGGTACTCCAGCGTCTGCTTGAGCCGCACCAGGAAGGCACGGGCGTGAGCGGGCGAGTGCAGGTCCGGCTCGGTAACGATCTCGACCAGGGGGACGCCGGCCCGGTTGAGGTCGATCGCCGTCGTTTCGGGGAACCGGTCGTGCAGCGATTTCCCCGAGTCCTCCTCGACGTGCAGCCTGCGGATCCGAACCGGTGGCGCTCCGCCACCTTCCGCCGGGGCATCCAGCGAGCCGTCGGTCGCCAGCGGCCGATCGTACTGCGTGATCTGGTAACCCTTGGGCAGGTCCGGGTAGAAGTAGTTCTTGCGCGCGAAGGCCGAGCGCGGGTGGACGGTGCAGCCGAGCGCGACGGCGGCGCGCACGGCGAGCTCGACCGCCCGCTCGTTCACGACGGGCAAAGCGCCGGGGAGGCCGAGACAGACGGGGCAGACCAGCGTGTTGGGCGGTGCGGCGAACGCCACCCGGCAGCCGCAGAACATCTTGCTGGCGGTCTTGAGCTGGACGTGAATCTCGAGACCGATGACCGTCTCGTGCGGGATTCCCTTTCGCTTTGCCGGGCTCTCTTCTGACACTGCCTGAATCGCCAATGTTCAGTGGGTAATTCTCAAGTCGATTGCAGCAATGTTCACACTCAATCTTCAATCATCAAAGAATTGAAGATTGGGACTTGGATGTGAACATTGAGCAATCCACCTGGCTATTTTGCCCGTTAATCATCGAGCATTCATCTGGTGTTCCAACACATACGCGGCCCGCAGAACCGTCGCTTCATCGAATCGCTGCCCGATCAGCTGGCCACCCACCGGAAGACGATCCAGAGCGCCGATGGGGACCGAGATCGCCGGCAGCCCGGCCAGGTTGGCGGTGGCGGTGAACACATCCGCCAGGTACATCTGGACCGGGTCGTCGAGACGTTCGCCCAGCTCGAACGCCACCGTCGGCGATGTGGGCGTGAAGATGACGTCGATCCCGTCGTCGAACGCCCGCTCGAAGTCGGCCGCGATCAGCCGGCGGACCCGCTGACCGCGTCCGTAGTACTCCTCGTGGTAGCCGGCCGATAACCCGTAGGTGCCCAGGGCGATGCGCCGTTTCACCTCGCCGCCGAAGCCGCCGCCGCGGCTCTCCCGGTAGACGGCCGAAGTGCTTTCGGCGCCGGGCGCGCGCCAGCCGTAACGGACGCCGTCGTAGCGCGCCAGGTTGCTGGAGGCCTCGGCGTTCGCCACCAGGTAGTAGGTGGCGATGGCGTACTCGGTGTGGGGGAGCGATATCTCCCGCAGCTTCGCGCCCGCGCCTTCCAGCCACTCGAGCGCCGTCCGGGAGCGCGCCTCGATCCCGGGGTCGAGGTCGTCCGGGAAATACTCGCGCGGCACCCCCACGGTGAGGCCGTCGACGCCCGCGTCGAGCTCGGCGCAAAAATCGGGGACCAGGGCACGGGCCGACGTCGAGTCGTTCTCGTCAAAGCCGGCCATCACATTGAGCGCCGTCGCCGCATCCTCCACACGGCCCGCGATGGGGCCAATGCCCTCGAGACTCGACGCGAAAGCCACCAGCCCGTGACGGCTCACCCGACCATAGGTGGGCTTCAGGCCGACCACCCCACAGAAGGACGCGGGCTGGCGCACCGAGCCGCCGGTGTCCGAGCCCAGCGCCAGGGGGACGAGGCCAGCCGCCACAGCTGCGGCTGAACCGCCCGAGCTACCGCCGGGCACCCGGGTCAGGTCCACCGGATTGCGTGCCGGGCCGAAGGCGCTGTTCTCGTTCGACGAGCCCATCCCGAACTCGTCCAGGTTCGTCTTGGCGACGATCAGCGCCCCAGCCTGACGCAAACGTTGCACCGCGGTGGCCTCGTACGGCGAGCGATAGTCTTCCAGGATGCGCGACCCGCAGGTCGTCGGCCCGTCGAGCGTGCAGATGTTGTCCTTGACCGCCACCGGGACGCCGGCCAGCGGACCCAACTTCTCTCCGGCGGCCAGCGCCCGATCCAGCTCCGCGGCCCGGGCATCCAGCTCGTCGCCGGCCACCCAGAGGAAGGCACCGAGGGACGGCTCATCGGCGTCGGCCGCCGCGATCGCCGCTCGGGTCGCCTGCAGCAGATCGGTCACCGACAGATCGCCACCCTGCAGCGCGGTCCGCAGCTCGCCGACGGTCCGACCGGCGGTCTCGCTCATCCGCCGTCCCTCTCCTTGACGTCATCGATGCCGGGCTCACCGCCGTCCATCGCGGGCAGCCGCGGGAGCACGTAGTAGCCGTCGCGCCAGGCCGGCGCCATCTCCTCCGGTCCGCGGGCCAGCGGCACACCGTCCACGCGGTCCTCTCGCAGCGGCGCCGCCCCCTCGGGCGCGCCCGGCGACCCGGACCCGTCCGCGTCGAGCTCCCGGATCTTCGCGAAGTGCTCGAGGATGCGGCCGCAATCGCGGGCCAAGCCCGCGGCCTCTTCGGCGTCGAGCTGCAGGCGGGCGAGCTCGGCGATCCGTTCTATCTCTCGCTTGTCGATCATCTGACCTCTGGGTCCGGTACGCTCGGTTCAGCGCTAACCTTCAATTCCAGGTAGCAACGGCCAACTCTTCAATCATAATCATCGACATCAAGTCCGCTAACGCTCGATGTGGAGTCCGGGGTGTTGGGCGTTAGCGGGCTGGGTGTCGATGATTGCGACTGTTCGGTCGAGACCTTGGCCGTCGAGCCTCGAGCATTCCCACGGGATCACTCGAGCTCGAGATTCGCGTACCGCAGCACCACCTTCTTGCGGCCCTCATCGTCGAACTCGATCACCGCCTTCAGGTCCGTCCCCTGACCGTCCAGCGCCATGACCGTACCCGGCCCGAAGCGCGGATGCCGTACCCGCGCCCCTTCCTCCAATTCCGGCAAGTTGGGGACGTCCTGAGAGTCGCTGTAGTCGTAGACCAGACCGCCGGCCTCCCCGCCCACCTCGCCCCGCCAGGGGTGCAGCCGGTCGGCCGCCCGGCGGCGGAGGCTGATCCGCTCGATGTAGCGCTCGGTCTCCAGCGTCTCGACCAGATCGTCCGGGATCGGTTCCAGAAAGCTGGAGGGGCTGGACGTCAGCCATTCGCCCCCGCGCCGCCGACGCATCGCGTGTGTCAGAAAGAGCTTCTTCTGCGCCCGGGTGATCCCGACGTAGAAGAGGCGGCGTTCCTCCTCCAGCTCCTCCAGGCTGTCGTAAGAGCGAGAGAGCGGGAACAGGCCCTCCTCCAGTCCGGAGATCAGCACGACGGGGAACTCGAGACCCTTGGCGTTATGCAACGTCATGAGCGTGACCGCATCGGCGTCGGGATCCAGATTGTCGACGTCGGCGATCAGCGACACCTTCTGCAGGAAGAGATCGAGCTCGGTCACCTCACCCACCTCCTCCAGGTCTTCAGCCTCCAGCGCGGCGGCGGCGTCGAACTCCGAGGCGGCGGCGACCAGCTCCTCCACGTTCTGAGCCCGGTCGATCCCTTCGAACCCCTCGGCCCGCAGGCTTTCCAGCAATCCGAGCTCGGCGATCAACTCGGCCAACAGCTCGTGCACGCGGGTGTGAGCGGTCAGGGCCCGATAGCGATCGATCATGCCGGCGAACGCCTCCAGCGACTTCGCGCCGGCGGGGCGCATCCCGTCGATGCCACGTGCCGCTCGCGCCGCCTCCAGGGGCGTCACACCCCGCCCGGCGGCGGCGTTGAGCAGGGCGGTAAGCGTCGAATCGCCGATGCCCCGGCGCGGATAGTTGACGATACGCAGAAAGGCGCTGTTGTCCCGAGGGTTGGCGATCAGTTTCAGGTAGGCGATGACGTCTCTGATCTCGCGCCGCTCGTAGAAGCGGACGCCGCCGATGATGCGGTACGGCAGATCGGCGTCACGGAACGCTTCCTCCAGCGCGCGGCTCTGCGCGTTGGTCCGGTAGAGGACGACCAGGCTGCGGTGCGTCAGGTCGGGCTCGCTCTCGACCTTCAGAGCGACGGTCCCGGCGATCCACTCCGCTTCGTCCACCTCGTCCGCCGCGGTGACCAGCGTGATCGGTTGGCCGCTCTCGTTCTCGGTGTAGAGCGTCTTCCCCTTGCGGTTGACGTTCTCGGCGATCACCCGGTTCGCCGCCCGCAGGATGACCTGGGTTGACCGGTAGTTCCGCTGCAGCCGGATGATGTCGGCGGCGGCAAAGTCACGCTCGAACTCCAGGATGTTCCGGATGTCGGCACCGCGCCAGCCGTAGATCGACTGGTCGTCGTCGCCCACCACGCACAGGTTGCCGTGCTCGCGGGCCAGCAGCGCGACGAACCGGTACTGGGCGTGGTTGGTGTCCTGGTACTCGTCCACCAGGACGAACTGGAAGCGGCGCTGGAACCGCTCCAGAACGTTCGGGTTCGACTCGAACAGCTCCACCGGCTTGACCAGCAGATCGTCGAAGTCGAACGCGTTGCCGTCTTTGAGCCGCGCCTGGTAGGCCGGATAGATGTCGGCGACGATCCGGGAGAACGGGTCGACAGCGGACTCGGCGAAACCCGCCGGCGTGACCAGGTTGTCCTTCGCCCTCGAGATGAACCCCTGCACCGCCTGCGGTTTCCAGCGCTGCGGCACGTTCCGATCCGCCATCACCCGCTTGATCACCCGCAGACTGTCATCGGCGTCCAGGATCGTGAAGCCGGGGCCGAAGCCGATCCGTCCGGCGTGTCGCCGCAGGATCCGGGCGCCGATCGAGTGGAAGGTGCCGATCCACATGCCCGACGGCTCGGAGCCGAGGAGCGTCCGGACCCGGTTCCGCATCTCCTCCGCCGCCTTGTTGGTGAAGGTCACCGCCATGATGAGGCCGGGATCGACGCCATGGGTTTCGATCAGCCGGGCGATGCGACAGGTGAGCACACGGGTCTTGCCCGAGCCGGCGCCCGCCAGCACGAGGAGCGGTCCCTCGACGTGCTCGACCGCCTGGCGCTGATCCGGATTGAGCGCCTCGAGTGCCCGTTCGATCGGCAGGCCGCCGGACATCGCTCAGGCCTTGGACCTGGAGATGGGCAAGGTGACGATGAATTCGGCGCCTTCGTTCGGCCACCCCAGCTCGATCTTTCCGCCGTGCGTGTCGACGATCCGGCGCGTCAAGGTCAACCCGACACCCCAACCGCCTTTGCCGCTGACCCCCGGCTCGAAGATCGACTTGCGCATCTCGCTCGCCACGCCGGGCCCATCATCGCGGAAGGCGATCGTCACGTGCTTGCCGTCGTCGGCAGGGTCCGCCCGCACCTCGATCCGGCCACCGCGCCCGGCCAGCACATCGATGGAGTTCTTGATCACGTTCTCGAACGCCCACTCCAGCAGGACCTTGTTGCCGGCCACCCGCGGCAACCCGGGCGCGGTCTCGACCTTCAGCTCGATCGACCGGTCCATATGCGGCAGCCGAACGCAGAAGTAGCCTTCCAGCTCCCTCAGCACGTCGCCCACATCGATCTCCTGCATCCTCGGTCGCCGCCCGATGAGCTCGAAGCGCTGGGACACCTTGTTGAGCCGTTCGACATCGACCTCGACCTCGCGCGCGATCCGGTCGTCGCTGGCGACCTCGGCCCGCTCGGCCCGCGGCATGCGCAGGATCTCGACCCAGCCGGCGAGCGAGCTGAGCGGCGTCCCGAGCTGGTGCGCCGACTCGCGGGCCATGGTCGACCAGACGCGCTCCTGCTCGGCACGCACCGTCGAGCGGAAGATCCAGATCCCGACCAGGACGATCACCACCAGTGTCGCCGCCTGGATCCAGGGGACCCAGCGCAGCCGCTCGACCACGGCCGGCATACCGAAGTGGAAGGTGCCGACGTCGGGCTCGAAGATCGGGGCGTTGCGGCGATCGAGAACCTCGACGTACTCGAGGACGCGCTGCCGGTCCGCCGGATCGCTCGGATCGACGGTGAACGGCAGGTTCATCGTCGCCGTGATCTCGCCTTCCGGCGAGATCACCACCACCGGGATCCCCAACTGCTCGATCTCACCCAGCATCTCGAACAGAGCGGTCACGCTCCGCTCCCCCGTCGGATCGCTCAGGCCACGAAACACCCGCGCGTACATGCGGGATATCGCGGCGGCATCCACGTTCACCGCGCTGACCAGCTGGTTGGTATAAACGAGATACCAGGCCAGAACGGCCCCGAAGAGCAGCGACAGTCCTATGGACCAGAGGCGGGCTTTCACTACGGCTCGATTCGCGAGCACCCCATGTAAGGGTGCAGAGCTTCGGGCAGCTCGACGCTTCCATCCTCGCGCTGGTAGTTCTCCAGGACGGCGATGACCGTGCGCGGGAGAGCCAGGCCGGAGCCATTCAGCGTGTGGACGTACTCGGGCTTCCCGCCGGCTTCGCGTCGGAAACGGATATCGGCGCGCCGGGCCTGGTAGTCGGTGCAGTTCGAGCACGACGACACCTCCAGCCAGCGCTCGACGCCGGGCGACCACACCTCCAGATCATAGGTCATCGCGCTGCTGCCGGCCATGTCGCCGGCGGCGAGCAACATGACACGGTAGGCCAGACCCAGCGTCTGGAGGATCCGCTCGGCGTGGCCGGTCAGCTCGTCCAGCGCCGCGCCCGAGTCCTCGGGCCGTTCCAGCCGCACCATCTCCACCTTGTCGAACTGGTGGACGCGAATGATGCCCCGGGTATCGCGACCGGCGGCGCCGGCCTCGCGCCGGAAGCACGGGGTATACCCGACGAAGCGGCGCGGCAGGTCGTCGGGGCCCAGCACCTCACCACCGTGCAGGTTCGTGAGGGGAACTTCGGCGGTCGGTATCAACCAGAGATCATCATCGCCGGCCACCTGGTAGGCGTCGTCGGCGAGCTTCGGCAGCTGGCCGGTCCCGCGCATCGCCTGACCGCGGACCAAATACGGCGGTGTCACCTCCCGGTAGCCGTGCTCGCGGACGTGCGTGTCGACCATCAGGTTGACCAGCGCCCGCTGCAGACGCGCGCCGAGACCGGTGTAGACCGGGAAGCCCGAGCCTGACAGCCGGGCCCCGCGCTCCAGATCGAGGACGCTCAGCTCCACGCCCAGCTCCCAGTGCGGCTTTCGCCACGGGGCCGCCGACAGCGGTTCGCCCCAGGAGCGGATCGATTCGTTCGCCGACTCGTCGCCCGCCGGAACCTCGGGCAGCGGCGTGTTCGGGATCAGGAGCAGCAGCTCCTCGATCTGCGCCTCCGCCGCCGTCAGCTGCCTGTCGAATTCCCCGATCCGATCGCTCACCTCCTTCATGGCGGCGATCAGCTCCCCGGCGTCCTCGCCGGCCTTCTTGCGATCGGCGATCTCCTTCGATGTCTGGTTCCGCCGCGCCTTCAGCCCCTCGACGTCCTGGATGACCGCACGCCGCTCCGCGTCGAGGGCGATCACCTGGTCGATCTGCCCGGCGACGTCCGGATCACCGCGCTTGGCCAGCTCCTGCTTGACCGCGTCGGTCTCGAACCGTATCCGCTTGAGGTCGAGCATGCCGGGACCTGGACCGCCGTCTTAACCCGAGAAGGTGGTTTCGTCGCAGTTGGGGTTCCACAAGATGCGGAACTGCAACCGTACCGGGTCGCCTTCGAGATCCAGCACTTCCAGCTTGGCGTACACCCGGCATGGGAGCGACAGGCTGGGATCGGGACGGCTCCGAATCGCGTAGGTCTGGCCCACCGCGACAGGTGTCGGGTCGACGGCCTCGTAGTTCTCCGCTTCGCCGGTGACCACGGTCACGTCGTCGAACGACGGCTGCAGCGCCCGGACCCCGCTGGAGACTTCCAGCCCGTCGAAGAAGCCACGCGGGACCAGTGACGGCTGGCCGTCGATCACGGCGAACACCACATCCCACTGGCCGGAAACATCGACGCGCGGTGTGGTCGGGATCCCGTTGCCGCGTCCCGAAACGATGTTCAGCGCGCTCGGCCGATCGATGGGTCCGTCGACGAGATCGTAGAGCGTGGTCTGCAGCGGCTCCTCCGGCAGCGGGAAGGACGGGTCACCGCTGTCGCCGCAAGCAGTCAGCGCGGCCAGGCTCGGCAGAGCCACGGCCGCCAGGCGGAGAAGTCGACGGATACTCATGATGACCGGGCAACCTTATCTGGCCGCGCGGTGACTGTCAAGCGGGAAAACCCCATGAAAACTTGACTTCAGGCACTCGAGCGGACTAGCTTTGCCTCATTCCCGCCACCCACCACCTGTAGGAGCCGGATGCCGACACTCAAGGATCTGCTTGCCAGACTCTCGAAGCGTTCTGAAGTCGAAGCCGTCTACGTCGTGGGGCAGGACGGCCTGCTGATCGACCGTTCGGGTGCGGACGGCAGCGACGCCGAAGCGGTGGCCGCCATGGCGCCGAACCTCATGAACAACGCGCGGGATCTGGGGGTTGCCGCCAGCCATGAGGGGCTGCGAACGGCCGTGGTCGAATACTCCGACGGGGTGGCGATCGTAACCGACGTCTCGCCGGAGATGCTGCTGGTGACGTTCGTCAAGCCGGGCGTGCCGTTCGGCGCCCTGCTGTACGAGCTGCGGCACAACCGCGAACAGATCGCCAAGCTCATCTAGGAGACGCGAGATTACGGGACCGGGGGCTTCGGGGTGAACGACGGCACCGGTTTCGAGCGCTGGGTCGTCATACTGGCCGGCGGCATCGGGTCGCGCTTCTGGCCGGCGAGCACGCCGCGACGCCCGAAGCAGTTCCTGGCCCTCGGCGGTGCCCGGCCCCTGATCGTCGACACCGTCGATCGCGCCGAGCGGCTGGCGCCCGCTGGCCGGGTGCTGATCGTCGCGGGAGCGGCGCTGCAGCCTCATATCGAACGCCACCTGCCGGAATTCCCGTCGGAATGCCTGCTGCTGGAACCCCAGGCCCGGGGCACCGCCGCGGCCCTCGCCTGGGCGGCGACCGTGATTCGCGACCGGGCGGACGACCCGGAGCGGGCGGTCATGGTCTCGCTCCACTCGGACCACGTGATCCGTCCCGTCGACCGTTTCGTCGACACGCTGGGGCGCGCCGTCGACGCCGCCGGCCGGCTCGACCGGCTGCTGGCGATCGGCGTCACGCCCGACCGGCCGGAGACCGGCTACGGCTACATGGAGGTGGGCGGGCCGCTGGACGAGGGCGTGCTGGAGATCCGGCGCTTCGTCGAGAAGCCGGATCGTGAGACGGCGGAGGGTTACATCGAGAGGGGCGACTTCCTCTGGAACTCGGGCATGTTCGTCTGGCGCCCGACCTTCCTGCTCGCCCAGCTCGCTGCGCACGCGCCGGAGCTGGCAGGCGAGCTGGGGCGCCTGGACCGCGGCGACATCGAGGGGTTCTTCGCCGCGATCCCGAACCTGACCATCGATCACGGCCTGATGGAGCGGAGCCCCCACATCGCGACGGTCAAAGCGGACTTCGCCTGGGACGATGTCGGCGCCTGGGCGGCCCTGCTCCGCGTCTTCCCCCGTGACGATGACGGCAACCTGCTCATCGGCCACGGCCAAGCGGTGGACTCGCGGAACAACCTGATCTGGGCCGAGGACGGCCCGGTGGTCACCTTCGACTGCGATGACCTGCTGGTGGTCCGCGCGTTCGGCATCACGTTAGTCGCGCCGCTGGAGCGGAGCGCCGACCTGAAGCGGCTGCTGGCGGAGCTGCCGGAGAAACTGCGGGAAGGCGAGATTTAGATGGGAGTTCGGGAGTTCGGGAGGTTGGAGGTCGGGATTCCGAGTTGGGGAAGTTCGAGTTCTCTCCGAATTGCTGAAGCGGGTTCGGGGATTCGGGGATTCGGGGATTCGGGGAGGTAGGGAGTGGCATGACCGTCGGGCTTGTCATTTTCGACGATCGAGTGGCGCAGGCGTGGGAGCCGTTCGCTCTCACCCGACCGGCTGGCGAGCTGGTGTTCGGCGCGATGACGCTGGGCCGGCGGGCCGAGCGGGTCTTCGGCGTCGAGTGTCTCGGCCACCTGGCCGCCGAGCATCTGGTCGATTTCCACGAGCCGGGCGGCAGACCCGTTTTGCAGCCCGATGACCTGCCGCAGGATCGCGACCTGATCTTCTGGAGCGCTCGGGTCGCTCCCGATCTCGGGCAGCGCCTCCCGACGCCGGACGGGGCCGCCACATACCTGGTCGACGGCGAGCCGGCGGGGTTCTACGCGCCGGCGGGCGCGCTGCCCGACCCGGCGGCGCTGGACGAGCCGGGCGCCGCCGCGGTGACCGGCGCTTCCATCCCGGTGGAAGGGCGCCGTCTCGCGGAGATCTGGGAGCTGATGCTCCACACGCCGGAGCAGCTCGGGCGCGACCTGGCCGAGAGCGGCGTGGCGCCGGCCAAGAAGCTGCCCGACGGGGTCTACCGGCAGGGCGACGCGCCGCTCCGCCTCGCCGCCGACGTACGAATCGAGCCGGGCACGCTGTTCGACACCCGCGACGGCCCGATCCTGATCGAAGAGGGAACGGAGATCCGGGCCGGCACCCGTCTGGACGGCCCGGCCCGGATCGGACCCCGCTCGCGCCTGCTGGGCGGTTCGTTCGCGAGGCTGGCGGCGGGTCCCTTCTCGTACCTGCGAGGCGAGGTGTCGGAAACCGTCGTGCTGGGCTACAGCAACAAGGCGCACGACGGCTACCTGGGGCACGCCTACATCGGTCGCTGGGTGAACCTGGGCGCCTTCACGACCAACAGCGATCTGAAGAACAACTACCGCCCGGTCCGGGTCTGGACGCCTGGTGGCGTCCAGGACACTGGCCAGCTGAAGATCGGCTGCTTCCTGGGGGATCACGTGAAGACGGGGATCGGACTGCTGCTCGGGACTGGCACGGTGGTGGGTGCCGGGGCTAATGTATACGGGAACGAGATGCCGCCGGTCTACGTCCCACCGTTCAGCTGGGGGCAGGGCGGCGCGCTGGGAGAGTATCGCCTGCCGGAATTCCTGGAAGCCGCGGAAACGGTGATGGCGAGACGTGAGGTGACACTGGACGAGCGCGGGCGGCGCCATCTGGAGCGCTGCTGGCGCCGAGGACGGGACGAAGGGCGGGGCGGATGAGCTTTCGGGTACACGTGCTGGGCAGCGGCAGTCGCGGCAACTCCATTCTACTCGATACTTCCGAAACACGCATACTGGTCGACGCCGGCTTCAGCGGCCGGGCGATCGAGCGTCGACTCGCGGCGCTGGAGATCCCGACCGACACGATCGCGGCGCTGGTGATCACTCACGAGCACCGCGATCACACCCAGGGGATGGGGATCTTCTCGCGTCGCTGGAAGATCCCGATCCACATCGCGGGCGCGACGGCCCGCAGCTGCGCGGGCCTGCTCAGCGGCGCGGAGGAGATCCACCACTACGATGTGAAGCGGCCGTTCGAGCTCGGCGACCTGCGGATCGAGCCGTTCCTGACCTGCCACGATGCCATCGACCCGATCGGCGTGACGATTCGTCAGCGCGGCAGCGGGTTGAAAGTCGGGGTCGCCACTGACCTCGGGACGCCGACCGTTTCGGTCCGTCACGCGCTGCGGCTCTGCCACCTGCTCATTCTCGAGGCGAACCACGACGAGCTGATGTTGCGGGAAGGGCCCTACCCGTGGTCGGTGAAGGCGCGCATCGCGGGCCGCCACGGCCACCTGTCGAACCGGGCCTCCGCCCAGCTGGGCCTCGAGCTGATGCACGAGGGTCTGGCCGGCATCGTACTGGCCCACCTGAGCCAGGAGTGCAACGATCCCGAGCTGGCGGCCGAGGCCGTAGGGACCGAGCTGAGGAAGAAGGGATACGAGGGGCCGCTCAAGGTCGCCCTGCAGGACGAGCCCCTCGCCGACCTCGACGTCGGCGCCCTGGCCGCCGCCGTGCGCACGCCGCAGCTGGGTCTTTTTTCCGAGCTCTGATCCGGGAAGCTAGCCGCCGAAAATTCGCAGGAAGTCGGCGGTGAAGGCCCATACCATCAGCGCCATGATCAGGATGAAGCCCACCTGGCTCATCCGCGCCCGGGCTTCCAGGGACAGCGCCCTGCCCCGGACCGCCTCGATCCCTAAGAAGACGAGATGGCCGCCATCGAGGATCGGGATGGGCAGCAAGTTCAGCACGGCCAGGTGCACGCTGAGAATCGCCATAAAGGCGATGAACGCCGCCGCGCCGGCACGCGCTGCCTGGCCCGACATCTGGCCGATCAGGACCGGCCCCCCGATGTCCCTCGCCGACGCCTGGCCCGTCACCACGTCACCCAAAAACTCGAGGATCAGCCAGGAGAGCTCGCCGGTCCGGGTCACGCCCAGCGACATGGCCTCGGGCAGGCCGAGCCCCCGGACCGGGTTGTCGGTGTCGAGGGTCAGGCCGACCCGGCCCAGGGAGAGGGCGGTGTCCGCGCCGGTCGCCGGGTTGGTGACGACCGTGTCGAACCTGGCGATGTCGGTGGTAAGCTGGATCTCCCGGCCGTCGCGCCGGATCCGCAGCTGGGCGCTCTCGCCCGGTCGATCCTGTACGGCACCCACGAACTCGTTCCAGGTGGTCACTTCCTCACCGTCGACGGCCAGGATCCGGTCGCCGGGCTCGATGCCCGCTTCCGCCGCCGGCCAATCCTCGCTGACCTCGCCGATGATGGGCGCGGGCGAGTTGTAGTAGGCCAGGCCGGCGAAGGCGACGACCGCGAACAGGAAGTTCATGATCACGCCGGCCGAGATCACGACGGCTCGTGTCCCGATCGGTTTGGAGTCGAAGCGACGCTCCGGCGGCACCTCGAGCTCCGACTTGCCACCCTCCAGCTTCTCCAGCGCCTCTTCCTCGCCCATCCCCGCCATCTTGACGTAGCCGCCCAACGGCAGGGCCGAGATCACGTATTCGGTCTCGCCGATCGTAAAACCCCAGACCTTCGGGCCGAGACCGATGGAGAACCGCGGCACGGCGATCCCCGCCAGCTTGGCCGTCACGAAGTGGCCCAGCTCGTGCACGAAGATCAGCACGCCGAGAACGATGACGAACGCGAGTACCGTCTGCATCTATCGCTTCCGCCCTGTCATAGGCTCCCTAGCCTTCAGGCTGGCCGCCGCCGCCTCCCGCGCCCAGCTGTCGACGCGCCGCACGACCTCCAGCGAGGTGACTTCCTCTATTTCGTGCCGATCCAGCACGTCGCCGATCACCTGGGCGATCCCCGTGAACGGCAGCTTCCCGTCCAGGAACGCCGCCACCGCCGCCTCGCTGGCCGCGTTGAACGCGGCGGGTGCCGTGCCGCCCGACCGGGCCGCTTCGCATCCCAGCTCGAAGGCGGGGAAACGGCCGGGCGCGACCGACTCGAAAGAAAGCGAACCGACCTCGGCCAGGTCAAGCGACCGCGCCGGGTAAGGCAGCCTCTCCGGGTACGTCAGCGCATAGAGCACCGGGATCGCCATCGTCGGGTACCCCAGCTGCGCCAGCACGGATCCATCGTCGAACTCGACCAGCGAGTGGACGATCGACTGCGGGTGGATCACCACGTCCACCCGCTCGTACGGCACGCCGAACAGGAAATGGGCCTCCACCACCTCGAGCGCCTTGTTGACCAGCGTGGCCGAATCGATCGTGATCTTCGCTCCCATGTCCCAGGTCGGGTGCCGTAGCGCCTCTTTCGGTGTCACGGTCACCAGCTCCGCCGGATCGCGGTCACGGAACGGCCCGCCCGATGCGGTGAGGACCAGCCGCCTCACCGCGTCGGCCCCCGAGCCCTGCAGACACTGAAAGACCGCGCTGTGCTCGCTGTCCACCGGGATCAGCTCGCCGCCCTTCTCGGCCAGCGCTCGCATCACCAGCGGGCCGCCGACGACCAGCGACTCCTTGTTCGCCAGCGCCACACGCTTGCCCCCCTCCAGCGCGACCAGGGTCGGTTCGAGCCCGGCGGCCCCCACCAGCCCGTTGACCACGATCTCGACGTCGGGATGCGTCGCGGCCTCCAGCACCGCATCGGTCCCGCAGGCCAGCCGGCAACCGTCCACGCGTTCGGCGGGCAGCGAGTCATCGTCCGCCAGAACCGCGAGCTCGGCGTTCTGGTTCCGGGCCTGCTCCAGAAGGGTGTCGGCGCTCTTGTTCGCCGTCAGCGCGACCACACGGAAGCGGTCGGGGTGCGCCCCGATCACCTCGAGGGTGGTCTTGCCGATCGACCCGGTCGAACCGAGTATCGCGATGCCGCGGCGCTCCATTCCGCTCTACACTCCCACCAGAATCAGGTACGCGTATGTGACGGGAAAGGCGAACAGCAAGGAGTCGACCCGATCGAGAAAGCCGCCGTGGCCTGGTATCAGGTTCGAACTGTCTTTCACGCCGCACTCCCGCTTGAAGCGCGACTCGAACAGGTCGCCCGCCTGCCCCGCGGCCGAGACCAGCGCGCCGAAGCCGATCGCCGCGCCGACGCTCATCGTCCACCCGACTATCGAGTCGGTCAGCTCCAGCCAGAGCACGGCGCCAGCCGCCGTGGCGACCAGGCCGGCGATCGCACCCTCCCACGTCTTCTTCGGGCTGATCGTCGGTGCGAACGGGCGGCGGCCCAGCCCCTTTCCGATGAAGTAAGCGGCCGTGTCACCCAGCCACGTGATCGCCACCGGGAAGAAGACGATCGCCGCGCCCCGGGTGCCCGCCAGCGGGTCTAACGCCCGCAGCCAGACCACGAAGGCGAGGAGCAGACCGGTGTAAACCGCCCCGAAGGCCGTGGTCACCGTGGCCAGCCCCGGCTGCGCCGCCGCCGGCCGTCGGATCGACTCGCCCGCCAGCACGGCCAGCGTCAACACGACGGCCCAGATCACGAAGCGGCCCGGCGGTATCGCGACGGCCATCAGCACGTAAAGCAGCGCCAGCCAGCCCGACACCCAGGGGGCCGCGGGCACACCGCGCCGGACGTGCATGCGGCCGAACTCCCAGCCCGCGGCCGCGGCGATGATCGCCACCAGGCTGGCCAGCCAGTAGCCGCCCAGATAGGCGAGGAACGCGGTCAGGGGGATGCCGACCAGGGCCACGCCCACTCGCTTCGCGAGCTCGCCGCCGGACCCGGCCATCAAGCTGTGACTTTGCCGAAACGCCGCTCGCGGCGCTGGTAGTCGAGGATCGCCTCGAACAGATGCCGGCGCGTGAAATCCGGCCAGAGCACGGGGGTCGTGTAGAGCTCGGTGTACGCCAACTGCCAGAGCAGGAAGTTCGAGATCCGGTACTCGCCCGACGTCCGGATGAGCAGATCGGGATCCGGCCACGGCTCCGTATACAGCGACCGCGCGAATATCGTCTCGTCGATCTCCGCCGGCTCCAGGTCGCCCGCCGCTACCTCCTCGGCCAGCCGACGCGCCGCCCGGATGATCTCCGCCCGACTGCCGTACGAGATCGCCAGCACCAGCTGCAGATTGGCGCCGCCCCGCGTCTTCTCGATGATCATCCCGATCGCCTTGCGCTCCGGCGGGTTCATCCGCTCCACGTCACCGATCACGTGGACCTCGACACCGTTTTCCACCAGGTCGTCGATCTCGGAGCGGGCATAGCGCTGCAGCAGCGACATCAGAAAGGCGATCTCGGAGCGGGGCCGCTGCCAGTTCTCCTGCGAGAAGGCGTAAAGCGTCAGGACGTCGACACCCGCCTCGATGCTCCCCTCCACGACCTCGCGCACCGACTTCATCCCCGCGCGATGACCCTCGCTGCGCGGCAGGTCGTGCTCGCTCGCCCAGCGCCCGTTCCCGTCCATGATGATCGCGACGTGGGCCGGGATCCGGCTCGGACTGCTCTTGATCTGCTGAAGAAGCTCTGGCATGGATCTCGATGCGGCGTGTGGGGCGAGCGACGGCGCTCAGACCTCCATGACCTCTTCCTCTTTCGCCTTCAGCAACGCGTCGATCTTGCCGGAATACTCGTCGGTCAGCTTCTGCACCTCTTCGAGCAGGCGATGCCCATCGTCCTCGGAGATATCGCCGGACTTCATCTTCTCCTTGATGTCGTCGTTCGCCGCGCGGCGCGCCGAGCGGATCGAGACCCGACCTTCTTCGGCCATCTTGTGGAGGACCTTGACCAGCTCCTGCCGACGCTCCTCGTTGAGCGGCGGAATCGGGACGTGGATCACCGACCCGTCGTTGGACGGGTTCAGCCCCAGCTCCGAGCTGCGTATCGCCTTCTCGATGTTGTCCATGATGCTCTTGTCGTACGGCTGGACGACGAGCAGCCGCGGCTCGGGCGCGCCGATCGTGGCCAGCTGCTCCAGCGGCATGTGGGTCTCGTACGCTTCCACGCGGACGTGTTCGAGTAGCGCGGGCGACGCCTTGCCGGTACGAACCGAGGCGAACTCGCGACGCATGGCTTCGATCGCCTTTTCCATCCGGCTCTCAGTTTCCTTGATCTCCTTCGCCTTCATGAGTCCACCTCCGCCGAGATTCGGGTGCCGACTCGTTCGCCGCGCGCCGCCGCGAGCACGGCGCCGGGTCGCTGGATGTTGAGCACGACGACCGGCAGGTCGTTGTCCTTGCACAGCGAGATGGCGGTGTGGTCCATGACACGCAGCTCGCGGGTCATCACCTCGAGGAACGAGATCTCCGGGATCAGCTCGGCGCTGGGATCCTTCATCGGGTCGGCGTCATGCACCCCTTCGACCTTGGTCGCCTTGACGATCAGGTCGGCTTCGATCTCGATCGCACGCAGGACCGCCGCCGTATCGGTAGAAAAGTAGGGGTTGCCGGTACCGCCGGCAAAGAGGACGATCCGGCCCTTTTCCAGGTGGCGCAGGGCGCGTCGGCGGATGTACGGCTCGGCCAGCTCCTCCATGCGGATGGCGGTCATCACCCGCGTCTCCACGCCCTTCTGCTCCAGCGTGTCCTGGACCGCCAGGGCGTTGATCACGGTGGCCAGCATCCCCATGTAGTCGGCGGAGACCCGATCCATGCCCGCCTCCGCTGCCGCCGCGCCGCGCACGATGTTGCCGCCGCCGACGACCAGGCCGAGGCCGACGCCGGCCTGGTGGACCGAGACCACCTCCTCGGTCAGCCGGTCGATCGCCTCGAACGATATGCCCGCTCCCTCGCTGCCGGCCAGCATTTCGCCGGACAGCTTGAGCAACAGTCGTCTGTACTTCAGCTCGGGCGCCGCCGTCACCTACTCGCCTATCTTGAACCTCGCGAAGCGGCCCACGACGATCTTCTCGCCCAACTTCGCCTGGGTCTCCGCGATCCTGTCCGACACGCTCTTCTCCGGATCCTTGATGTACTTCTGATCCAGCAGGGTGCGCTCTTCGAAGAACTTCCGCAACCGGCCCTCGACGATCTTCTCCGCGATGTTGGCCGGCTTCCCTTCTTCCTTCGCCTGGTCCAGGTAGATCTCCCGCTCCTTCGCCACCAGCTCCGCCGGAACGTCGTCCTTCGACACCGCCAGCGGATCGCTGGCCGCGATCTGCATCGCCAGGTCGCGGGCCAGCTCCTGGAAGTCATCGGTCCGGGCCACGAAGTCGGTCTCGCAGTTCAGCTCGACCATGACACCGATCTTGCCGGAGTGATGAATATAGGAGGAGATGATCCCCTCGCTCGCCTCCTTGCCGACCCGCTTCTCCGCCGCCGCCGCGCCCTTCTTGCGCAGCCATGCGACGGCGGCTTCCATATCGCCGTCGGTCTCCTGCAGGGCGCGCTTACAGTCCATCATGCCCGCCCCGGTTCGATCCCTAAGCTCCTTGACGATTCCCGCGCTGATCTCAGTCATGTCGTTTTCTTCTAGCCTCCACAAAAAGGGCCACCGAAGTGGCCCCGCCAGCGTCTAGTTTTCGCTGTCCGATCCGCCAGCGTCATCATCTTCACCTTCATCAGGCCCACCCGGCTCCTCGTCCATCTCCTCCTCGTCTTCGCCCCGGCCCGCGCCGCGATGCGCCGCGATGACCTCGGGCTTCGGCCGGCGCCGCTTGCGCGCGCGCCTTCCACCGGCGGCACCCCGCTCCGGCACCGCCACGGCGGTGTCGCTCGAGTAGGTGAAGACCTCCTCTTCCTCTTCCGACGCCGCCGCCGCCCGCAGCTCGGCCGGGACCTCGGCCACCGCCGCTTCCACCGTGTCGGCCAGCTCCTTGGTGATCAGCGAGACCGAACGGATCGCGTCGTCGTTCCCGGCGATCGGGACCGTCAGCAGGTCGGGATCGGCGTTCGTGTCGGCGATCGCCACCACCGGAATCTCCAGCTTGTTCGCCTCGGCGACCGCGATCTCCTCCTTCCGCGCGTCGACCACGAACAGGCAGCCGGGCAGCCGGTTCATGTCTTTGATGCCCGACAGGTAGCGGTCGAGCTTCTCCCGCTCCCGGTCGAGCAGCAGCCGCTCCTTCTTGGTATAGAACTCGAACGCGCCTTCCTCGGCGCCCCGCTCCAGCTCCTTGAGGCGCCGGATGTTCCGCTTGATCGTCTGGAAGTTGGTGAGCATGCCGCCCAGCCAGCGTTCCGTCACGTAGAAGGCGCCGCAGCGCTCGGCTTCGGCCCGCACGATCCCCTTCAGCTGCGGCTTCGTACAGACGAACAGCACCGACTCGCCGCGGTGAACCATCTCGCGGATCAGCTCCTTCGCCCGCTCGAGCTCGCGCAGCGTCTTCTTCAGATCGATGATGTAGATGCCGCCGCGCTCCGCGAAGATGTAGCGACGCATCTTCGGGTTCCAACGGCGGGTCTGGTGTCCGAAATGCACCCCAGCTTTGAGAAGATCCTGGAGCCCTACCGCCATTTCCGCATCCGTCGTCAGGGTCACGCTGCTCCTACCGCTTGCTGAACTGGAAGCGCTTCCGCGCCTTCGGCCGACCGTACTTCTTCCGCTCCACACGGCGCGGGTCGCGCGTCAACAGTCCGTCGCGCCGCAGGGCCGTGCGCCGGTCCTCGTCCTCGGTCAGCAGGGCCCGCGCCAGGCCCAGCTGGATCGCCCCCGCCTGACCGGTCAGACCGCCGCCCTGGACGTTGACCTGGACGTCGTACTCGCCCAGCGTCTCGGTCGTCTGGAGCGGCTTCTCGACCAGCGCCTGATACGAGGGACGGGGGAAGTAATCGGCCAGCGGGCGGCCGTTGATCGACCACTCGCCTTTGCCGCGCCTCACGTATACACGGGCCACCGAGGTCTTGCGTCGACCCACGGCGTGAAAGGTTCCGTCGTCCAGTGTCTTGCCTGCCATTTCCCTCGTCAGGTTCAGGGTTCGACCGACGTCAGCTCTTCACCTCGAGCGGCTCGGTCTGGAGTCCCTTGTGCGGGTGCTCGGGTCCGGCGTAGACCCGCAGCTTCTTCAGCATCTGCCGGCCCAGCGTCGTCTTCGGCAACATACCCTGGACCGCCCGCTTGATGATCCACTCCGGCTTCCGCTCCTGCATCTGCTTGAAGGGGATCAGCTTGGCGCCGCCGACGTAGCCGCTGTGTCGGAAATAGGCTTTCTGCTCCGGCTTCCGACCCGTCAGCCGGACCTTTTCGGCATTGACCACGATCACGCCGTCGCCGCAGTCGACGTGCGGCGTGTAGGTCGGCTTGTGCTTGCCGCGCAGCACGTGGGCCACCCGGGCGGCCAGCCGGCCCAAGACGACGCCGTCGGCGTCGACGTGGTACCAGGCCCGCTCGACATCGGACGGCTTGGCGACGATCGTCTTCTGGTTCTGGGTCCGTAACTCGGCCATCTGTTTGGTTTCAGGCTGTACCGGGCCCGCGGGCGCTGGCCGTTGCGGGCCTGTCTTCTCACGTTCTGGGACAGCGGGGAAGGATATCCGGGGGCCTCAGTGATGTCAAGGAAGAATGCGGTGAAGTCGGGGCTCAGCCGCCGAGGAAACTCTCCAGCGAGCGGGCACGAGAGACGTGCCGGAGCCGGGCCAGCGCCCGCTCCTTGATCTGGCGGACCCGCTCCCGGGTGACGCCGAGCTGCTGGCCGATCTCCTCGAGGGTCATCGCCTCCTCGCCGTCGAGCCCGTAGTAGAGCCGTAAGATCTTGGCCTCGCGGGGCTTGAGCGTCGAGAGCGCCGCCTCGACGTTGTTCTTGAGCGCCTTGTCGAACGCCTCCTGCTCCGGGCCCGTCTTCTCGTCCGGCAGGTAGTCGAGCAGCTTGTTGTCCTCGCCCGGGACCAGCGGCGCGTCCAGCGACAGGTGGGCCATGGCGATCGACATCGTCTTGTAGAGCTCGTCGGGCTCCACCTCGAGCCCCTCCGCCAGCTCGCCGACGGTGGGCTCGCGGCCCAACTCCTGGACCAGCGCGCTCGAGCGCTTGCCGATCCGGTGGAGCTCGCCCGCCCGGTTCAGCGGCACTCGGACGATGCGCGACTGTTCGGCCAGAGCCTGGAGGATGGCCTGGCGGATCCACCAGACGGCGTAGCTGATGAACTTGACGCCCCGGGTCTCGTCGAACTTCTCCGCCGCCCGGATCAGCCCCAGGTTCCCCTCGTTGATCAGGTCGGCCAGCGCGACGCCCTGGTTCTGGTATTTCTTGGCGATGGAGACGACGAAACGGAGGTTGGAGTTGACCAGCTTCTCCAGTGCCGTCCGGTCGCCGCGCCGGATCTTGCGGGCGAGGACGGCTTCCTCGTCACGATCGATGAGCGGATAAGCGCTGATCTCCCGCAGGTACTGATCGAGAGAGCCCGCCGGTGCGGTCGCGCGATGCGTTGGGGCAAAGGCTCCCAAGAAACGCTCCCGCTCTCCGGCCTGGCTGTCAGTCGTGTGGGATTTCCCTTCTCGACTCAAACGCGAAACCTCGCAGTCGGTCCAGGACTCATTTAGTTAGTGGTGACTTTGGCAAGGGGCACTTCGATCAAGCGGCGCCACCTGGTTCGACCGAAACGATTCCACAACTACATCGATACTGGCCAGCGATGCGGTCCGGCGCAAGGCGTCGGGTCTATTCCACTCTATTGCCGACGCGATCCCACCTGACCTCGGTCAGCCACGGCAACGGCCGTAGCTTGCTGCGATCGAACGAGTAATAGATGATGAGCGGTCGCCCTTTGATCAGCGATCGATCGACGAACCCCCAGTAGCGGGAATCCTGGGAGTTGTCGCGGTTGTCACCCATCACGAAGTATCTGTCGGGGGGAACGATGATTGGGCCCCAGTCGTCGCGGGTCGGGCGGTAGCCGTTGCGACGCGCCTTTTCCGGCAGGAAATCCCGTTGCCATTCGAACGAAGGATCGTAATAGTCGCCGTTCGGCTGGGTGTGCTGCACGTACGATTCCACCTGTATGTTGCTGTTCACGTACAGCTCGCCGTTCCGCATCTCGACGGTGTCGCCCGGCAGGCCGACCACGCGCTTGACGTAGTTCTTCGACCGGTCGAGCGGATACTCGAACACGATCACATCGCCGCGCTCGGGCGTATCGAACGCGGGTAGCCGGATACCGGTGAACGGCACCTGGGCTCCGTATACCGCTTTGTTCACGAGCAGGAAGTCGCCGACCAGCAGCGTGTCTTCCATCGAGCCGGTCGGGATCTTGAAGGCCTCGACGACGAAGGTGCGGATGATCAGGAAGAGGAGGATCGCGACCGAGATCGACTTGACCCACTCCCACAGCCAGCGTCCCGTATTCTGCGTCTGCGCACGCCGCCGCGGTCGTGGTTCCGCCGCGTCTTTTCCACTCTGCTTCATCTGATCACGCCTCTTGGCCATCGCCCTCTACCGCCTCATCGATGCGCGAGGTGACCTCGCCATGCCTCTACTACCAAATAACGCCCCCCAGGGTCCACAAAGTTTCATGGCCGGCGGTAAAGTCCCGCGCCGCCCCGGTCGAGCCGAACGTTGGCAGACGATCCAAGCAATCGATTCCGCGGCCCTCGTCAAGGTCCAGCGCCGCCGCCGGCCGTCGCCGGTGAACTTAGCACCCCGCGGCCTGGATGCCAAAATCCGCATCAGCGATCCCGCGGCCCCCCGCGCAACACGACCGCCCCCTCGCGTACGCCGATGTCGGTGACGAACGGCGGCAGCTCGAACGAGACGGCGTTCGCCGGCAAGTCGGCGTCGACGCCCCCCTTCAGCTCGGTCAACAGGTCGTCGCGCCAAGCATCCGGCAGGGGCAGTGCGCCGATCTGCACCGTCTCTATGTAATAGACGCCCCGGCCCAACTCGAGACCGTCCAGCCGGCCGGCCGCCGAGACCTCCGCCGTGTCGGGCAGGAAGTTGGCCGCGGTACCCAACCGGTCACGCGGCAGCGCGGCGGTGGCCACCCGGCCGGCCAGCTCGAGCTCTTCCGCCTTGACCGACGCGCGGACATCCGAGATGAACGAAGGGAAGAACCCCCGCAGGCGATGGTGTATCCATGCGGTGAGCTCGTCCGAGCCCAGGGTGATCTCGCGCGCCGCGCCCTGACCCAGCGCGATCACCTTCTCGTCGACGCGACGCGCCAGGTCGGCGCCTATCGACTCCGCCAGCTCCACCGTGTCCGGTTGGGCGTCGAACACCCGGGAGGACGCCGACCGTGCGAACTCTTCGATTTCGTCCCGGGCGAACCAGCCCGCGACGAGCGCCGCTACGACCAGCACGGCGCAACCGACCATCGACGCGCAGCCGCGTATCATCCCCACCACCTCTCAGTCTTCCAGGCCCGCGCTGTCCAGCACCTCGTAGATCGCGCCCTTCGGCGTGAGTCGGCTCTGCATCGTCTCCACCGCCCGGACGCGGAACGTGTCGGAGTAGTTGGATCGCTCCGACAGCGCCTCCGCCAGCCCACGATACTCGGCCGGCTTCGCCCGCTTCCGGCCTCGACCGATGGTCAGGTGCGGATGGAAGGGCCGTGTCTCCCGGGGAAAGCCGATCGATTCCAGCTCCGCTTCCACCCGTTCGTGCACCGTGCGCAGCGCATCATCCGCCTCGATACCCGCCCAGACCACGCTCGGGCGCTTGGGCGACGGAAACGCCCCGAACCCGCGCACGGT